>JBMFIG010000096.1:0-505 GCA_049976425.1 Thermoproteus sp. | reverse complement strand
GGTCAAGAGCCCACCTCTCCTCCTCGACGATTCTCCTAATATTCCCCCGCCTGCTACCCGGCGTGTCCAGCCTCACCCCGTGGAGCCTCTCCCCCAGCAACCTAGCCGCCAGAAGAGCCTCCTCCCTCTCGTCGAGGAACGTGTCGGCGAGTACTATGCGGGGCACCTCCGAGGGGACTGTTTTGTCGAACCAGACCCACGCCAAGGTGTGGTCGCCCGCCACGGCTCTGAATATAATCATCAAGGCATGCGGCATGGTGCCCGACGGCTTTATCCCAATCAACTCCGCCCCCATGACGGTGGCCACGCCGTCGCAACCCCCGATATATGCCGCGCGGTCCGCCATGGGCTGGATGGCGGGGTGCAACGACCTGGCGCCGAAGAAGAGGCAGATCTTGTCCCCCGCTATCTTCTTCACGCGGGCAGCCTTGGTGGAGATGCTGGAATAGTGTCTAACCACGCCCAGAACCGCCGTCTCCAACACTGCGAACTCCAAGTAGGGACC
>JBMFIG010000095.1:0-520 GCA_049976425.1 Thermoproteus sp. | reverse complement strand
GTTCCTCATAGAGCTTGTGGCGGCGAGGCTGGACCCGCCTCAGCGCGTCGAGGCGTATCTGGCGCTCCACGAGAAGTACCTTAGGGAGGCCGAGGAGCTGTATCGTAAGGGCGATCTGGCGCAGGCCGGCGAGAAGTACTGGGGCGCTGTCGCCGCCCTCCTAAACGCACTGGCCGAGAAGCGGGGCTGGGAGCACTACAGCCACCGGGACTACGCCGTCGCCATAGACAGACTGTACGAGGAGACGAAGGATAGAGAGCTTGTGGTGGGCTTCAGCCTGGCCGAGAGGCTCCACGCAAACTACCACCACAACTTCATGGGAAAAGATGGGTTCGAGCTACATAGAGAGGCCGTCTTGAGGCTTGTGGAGAGGCTGAGGAAATTCCTGTAAAGCGCCGCCGGCGCGGTTAATTCTAAATAGGCTGTACGAGACGGACTTGACAACGGCCTTGGGCCCCGACACGCCCGTCTTCCCCGGCTACCCCAAGCCGGCCTTCATCCAGTGGTCCAAGTAGATGTG
>JBMFIG010000094.1:0-526 GCA_049976425.1 Thermoproteus sp. | reverse complement strand
GCCCCACCGGCCTACAGTGGCTATTCCCAGCTGTGTTAGGTATTTTTCCACTGTGTCGCGGCTTTCTCTATGTGTTAAGTTGTAGACGGGGTAACCGTATTTATGTATCCACACGTCGACAACCTCCACATCTCCCTCCCTAGCCACGCCGAGCTCGACAAAGCCCTCCAACGTCTTCTGTATTAGATATCCCCTGTCGATCTCGGCGCCGGGGGGTATGGTAATTTCCGCTATCACCGCGGCTCTATCTTTCGGTGGGTTTTGGAGGTAGTTTGAAATCCAGGCGTATCGGTGGAAGACGTAGCGCCTATCCGGCACATACACCCAGTGTTGATCAGGCGCGCGCCGCCTTACCCCCACCCCCACCACAGCGACAGAGTTGTAGTCTAGCCTATCCGCCGCCTTAAAAACTTCCTCAGGAGGCGCCGGGTTTAGCATGTGGGGAATTTCTCTAAGTGGCAGCGTACTAATTAACCGATCCGCTTCTATCTTCCCGTTGACGAGATATCTCTCGCCTGTCTTTTTT
>JBMFIG010000093.1:0-527 GCA_049976425.1 Thermoproteus sp. | reverse complement strand
GGAAGAATCTACAAAAGAATTGAAACTTATTGCCGGTGACGAACCACGTCAAGCCGCTGGACAATTCGAAGAATCTACAAAAGAATTGAAACCCGACTGAGCCCTCACCATTTTGGAATACTCTATATCCGCCGAAGAATCTAGAAAAGAATTGAAACACACTGGCATACTTAGCCACCGTTTCATAACCATAGGCGCAGAAGAATCTAGAAAAGAATTGAAACTCAATAATAAGCCAATACCATCTTTCCACTCCATCCTCACTGAAGAATCTAGAAAAGAATTGAAACCAATTACTCTTACTGGCCGTGCAAATAACACGTCGCTTGTAAGAAGAATCTAGAAAAGAATTGAAACAAGAATGATATCAACCCTTTGACAATGGGGTCAATGAGGTATGAAGAATCTACAAAAGAATTGAAACCAGAACGCCATACAGGCCCTCGGTCTGCCTGACGACGTAAAGAGAAGAATCTACAAAAGAATTGAAACCTTGAGCGTTATACGCCTCCCAATATTCGTCCGCC
>JBMFIG010000092.1:0-531 GCA_049976425.1 Thermoproteus sp. | reverse complement strand
CTTGAGATTCGGTGTTGGTTGTGGTTACTGTCGAGGCGCGTCTATCTATCGTACTTTCAATCCTCTTCTTGAGATTCCGTGGCTGGCCCGGCGAGGGCTGTCTATATATCGTTTGGGCTGACTTTCAATCCTCTTCTTGAGATTCAGAAACAGGAGAAAAATCTCTATCGTACCGACGTGAAAAAAGAAATGGAATCTCAAGAAGAGGATTGAAAGGTACATATTCAGACTCCATAATCTTATCGCGCAAAATCTCTACGAATCTCAAGAAGAGGATTGAAAGACACAGCTCCAAGCACTCCTGGGGATCGACATATATCCAGAATCTCAAGAAGAGGATTGAAAGTTGTTTATGATGACGAGGATGGAGCCTCTCTTGGTCACCTCGTAGGAATCTCAAGAAGAGGATTGAAAGCCGCCTCCTCCGACTGGGATCTCCTTCCCGCCTACCTTTCGAATCTCAAGAAGAGGATTGAAAGAAGTTCTTCAACAAGCGTTGTATTGTGATATCGTCTACGTAGGAATCTCAAG
>JBMFIG010000091.1:0-540 GCA_049976425.1 Thermoproteus sp. | reverse complement strand
GGAAGAATCTACAAAAGAATTGAAACCTCGCTATACTCCTCTGCGAGCCGTTGAATATCGTTAAGAAGAATCTACAAAAGAATTGAAACTTACCAATAATTGACGGCAAAATGCCGGCAACAGCGGACAGTGAAGAATCTACAAAAGAATTGAAACGCCGTACCAATCAACTTTCTCAATATGCTTTCGTCTACTTGAAGAATCTAGAAAAGAATTGAAACTTGAACAGTGCCAGAGCCAGCCCGGCGGCCAGCGAGATCTTGAAGAATCTAGAAAAGAATTGAAACGAGACACTCCAGCGCCATGCGGACGACGTCTATGGCTCGCGGAAGAATCTAGAAAAGAATTGAAACTTTAGCCGTTTCAAAATCGATGTAGGTGCTTGCCTATATGAAGAATCTAGAAAAGAATTGAAACCTCAAGTTGTAGTAGTTCCCACGCCTTATAATCGCCCAGCCCTGAAGAATCTACAAAAGAATTGAAACAGTCCTGGGTTCTAGCCCATCCCCCCGTGAGGGGGGCTCTAGAAGAATCTACAAA
>JBMFIG010000090.1:0-545 GCA_049976425.1 Thermoproteus sp. | reverse complement strand
CAGCAACATCTACGTCGCCGGTATTGGAATCTCAAGAAGAGGATTGAAAGCTAAGTTGCTTTCACAGTTGAGCGAACGCGATGTGCAATTTAACCGCGGAATCTCAAGAAGAGGATTGAAAGAATCTTATCGACGAATGTAGAAAATGCTGACTGGACCGTCGATGTTGAATCTCAAAAAGAGGATTGAAAGAATCGCTATTCCGCTTGGGGGATGATCTGTACGATTCTGTGAATCTCAAGAAGAGGATTGAAAGACGCTACGCAAGAAGATCGAGGCGGACTTCCCACGCCGCGTCTATTTCGCCGTCGTCGAGGGGGCACATGTTAGGAAGGGCTGGAGCCAGTTGCTCGACGCACTTACACGCCTCCCGCCGGAGGTGAGGCAGGCTATCGCCGTATTCGCAGTAGCGCCGCAGAAGATCGCCGACGAGATCGCGAAACGCGACCTGGCCGATATCGTCAAGGTGGTGGGCGAGTTCGGCAAGCAGACGCGGCGCAACATCCTCGGCCTCATGGCGGCGGTCGACTACGTCATAGTGCCGT
>JBMFIG010000089.1:0-611 GCA_049976425.1 Thermoproteus sp. | reverse complement strand
AAGAAGAGGATTGAAAGAAAATAGAAAGGAGCGAGTATAGGTAGCGCCTCCATATGGGACAGAATCTCAAGAAGAGGATTGAAAGGTTGAATAACGCCTTGGCTTGTGGCGTCTCGATCATCTGCGTGAATCTCAAGAAGAGGATTGAAAGTTCCCTATTTTTTGGCATCGATTGCTGTAATGGTTGCTGAGGAATCTCAAGAAGAGGATTGAAAGCGTACTACATTGACCTGGGCAATGGCACAGTCATGCAGTTGAATCTCAAGAAGAGGATTGAAAGCACCGGAGATCTAGGCCTTAGCGGATCCTTCCTCATTCAAGAGAATCTCAAGAAGAGGATTGAAAGAGGGTATGAGCACATAAGTCCCAGGAGGCATAAACGAATCCGAATCTCAAGAAGAGGATTGAAAGACGTAGTGGTGTACATTGGTTGTGGAGCTTCTGATATTCGTCTTGAATCTCAAGAAGAGGATTGAAAGCTATTCTCATGAGCAAAGGAAAGTGTGCGGAAGAACCCGTGAATCTCAAGAAGAGGATTGAAAGGACACCGGCACCTTAACAGCCGCAGACACCTTATTCGGAGAATCTCAAGAAGAGGATTGAAAGCTATT
>JBMFIG010000088.1:0-636 GCA_049976425.1 Thermoproteus sp. | reverse complement strand
CCCAAGAGTCTGTAAAACGCGCCGTGCGGATACGGGCGGCCTTCCCACACACCGGATGTAGATGTCAGTCGGCGCAGAAATATTTATAAAGAGGAGAAAACCAAGATCCCGAATAAAAATGCTCAGTAGAATCTAGAAAAGAATTGAAACACGGAAAGGTAAGAGTTTACGTTTATCCAAATAGGGTGGGTAGAATCTAGAAAAGAATTGAAACTCATATGCCTGCAAGATGGCGAGCAGGCAGGCGTGGTGACGTAGAATCTAGAAAAGAATTGAAACCCCTATAACTTTATTCTTATCCAGTGCAGTTAGAGCAGAGTAGAATCTAGAAAAGAATTGAAACCCGAGCAAGATGTAAACAATGCCTTAAATTGCTATTGGGGTAGAATCTAGAAAAGAATTGAAACTTGATAGTGCTTCCAGCAATGCTTCCGCCATACAAATAGTGAGTAGAATCTAGAAAAGAATTGAAACACGCGCATGTGGACGTACTCCCTCCTCAGCCCCCTCCTCACGGGTAGAATCTAGAAAAGAATTGAAACTTCTTCGTAACAGACCAGGCCCATAGCTCAAATAATCTGCGCCAGTAGAATCTAGAAAAGAATTGAAACTACCCTTTACAAACTAGAACCCCAG
>JBMFIG010000087.1:0-636 GCA_049976425.1 Thermoproteus sp. | reverse complement strand
GTGGGGTTGGCGTTGGTGCTGGCCTGCTTTCGGGCTTGGCCAATCAATACGTGTGCCTCGACATAGCCTGCACCGTGCTTGATTACCCGAGGGCCCTGCCTAATGTGGATGTTGTTTGTGCTGATGGTGCGTTACTGCCAATTAGGCCTGGCTCCGTTGACTATGCGTTATTAATCAATGTCGTTAATGCCGAGACTGACGGTGAGCGGGTCCTTAGGGAGGTCCTTGGCTTGGGCGCTAGTGTCTATGCTGAGTCGCCTAGGGCCGTTGATAATGAATTGATTAAGCGCTTACTGCCGTAGGTTTTTAACCTGGGCGGGACTAAGTAAATTAATAATGGGTTCTGGGGACATCATTAAGGAGCTTAGGGATAGGGAGGAGGAGGCTAGGAGGATTAGGAGGGCTGAGGCTGATTGGAACTTCATAAACTCGTTGCCGCCTAGAGTCAGGTTGGCAGTCATTCATTATATAGAGACTGGGGACATCTATGTGTCGGCTAGGATAGCTGGTATGAGTGTTGAGGAGTTTAATGAGGTTAGGATTAGGGCGAGGGTTCCAAATGTCAACTGACGCTATTGCCGATACCTCATTCATAATTGATTGGGTTAGGTACTCAGGGAAGGACTTACTGTTTAG
>JBMFIG010000086.1:0-643 GCA_049976425.1 Thermoproteus sp. | reverse complement strand
GGTTCACGTAGACCTTCGCCTCGAACTTGTCCGGGAGGTCGTCTATCACGTCCCTGTCCTCCTTCCTGCGCCTGAGCACGAAGGGCTCCACTAGCCTGTGGAGGACGCGCGCCCTGGAGCGGTCGTTGTACCTCTCTATCGGGAGCTCGAAGTTCCTGCGGAACTCCCGCTGGCTCCCCAGGTAGCCAGGGTTCAGGAAGTCCATGATGGACCAGAGCTCGGACAGTCTGTTCTCCACGGGGGTCCCGGTGAGCGCCACCCTGTGGCGGGCCCTGAGCCTCCTGGCGGCCTGTGCCTGCTTGGTCCACGGGTTCTTCACGTTCTGGGCCTCGTCGAGCACGACGACGTCCCACTCGACCCTGGAGAGCGCGTCTATGTCCCTGGGGAGGAGCGAGTACGTGCTGAGCACGACCGAGTGCCTCCTCGCCTCCTCGGCGAATTCCTCCCCGGAGAGCCTGGAGGGTCCATGGTGGACCATCACTCTCAGGGACGGGGCGAACCTCTCCAGCTCCCTCCTCCAGTTCCCCACGATCGACGTGGGGCATATTATCAGCGACGGCCCGCGGCCCCTCCCCAGTATGTACGCTATGGCCTGCACGGTCTTGCCGAGGCCCATGTCGTCCGCCAGTATTGCGCCCAGGCC
>JBMFIG010000085.1:0-649 GCA_049976425.1 Thermoproteus sp. | reverse complement strand
CCGGGGATCGGGTACACCCAGGGGTCCCTAATCAGCCAGTTTAGCGCCACCTGGGCCGGGGTCCTCCCATATGCCTTCGCCACGCGTCTGATCTCCTCCACCACAGGCCAGACGACGCGGAGGTTCTGCGGCGTGAAGAGCGGGTCGTTGCGCCTCACGTCTTCAAACGCGGGGACGCTGTCCGGCGTGTACTTCCCGGTGAGCACCCCCTTGGCCAGGGGGCTCCATGCTATCAATACGATGCCCTCCCGCCTGAGGTAGGGCAGGAGCTCCTTGTCGGCCTCGCGCTCCACTAGGTTGTACCGGTTCTGAGACGTCACCACGTCGGTGCGGGAGAGGCAGGTCCTGGCGTACTCCAGAAGGGGCAGGGGGAAGTTGCTGACTCCTATGTAGCGGACGAGGCCCCTGTCGACCAGCTCCTCTAGAGTCTTCATAGTTTCACAAATCGGCGTGTTGTGCCAACACGCCGGCCAGTGTATCTGGTAGAGATCTATGGCGTCCACCCCCAGCCTCCTCCTCTGGTTCTCCACCGCCGCCAGTATGTCGACGCGCCTCAGCCAGTCGCCATGTATCTTCGTGGCTATGTACACCTCCTCCTGCGCCCCGAGCTCCCTCAAGGCCCTGCCTAGAAACTCCTCGCTACGCCCCC
>JBMFIG010000084.1:0-682 GCA_049976425.1 Thermoproteus sp. | reverse complement strand
GAAGCTTGTGCTGGTGTCTTCGTACAGAAACTCCAAGACGTGTCCAATACACGGCGAGGAGATGTCGTTTCCGCTGGGGCCTAAGATGGGGCTCTGCCCGAGAGGCCACTGGGTCCACAGAGACGTCGTAGCGGTGCTGAATATGCTGAGGAAGGCCGCGGAGGAGCTGGAGGAGAGGTATACGGAGGCGGTCAAGCAAGCCCTCTCCGCGGTGGACGAGAAGACGCTGGAGGAGTGGTCAAGGCAGGTCCTGGAGGCCGAAGGACCCGCCTCAAGGCCCGACGCGCTGGCCCGGGCCGGCCTCATGATCCCCGCCGGGCGAGGAGACGGTGACCCCTGGCAGGGGATGAGGGCGCCGATGAGCCGCCCTGAGGGGCGGGGAGGGGCCGGAAATAGCTAAACTTTTTATAGGCGTTAACTCCGCAAGCCCATGGACAGGAACGGCTTGTTGATACTCGCCTCGGCGTTTCTGATAACTGTGGCCGTCCTCGTATTCGCCGTAGGGCCGTACAGGAAAGGACCGGTCTACGAGCCGTACTGGGAGCAGGTCAACATAACGGCGCTTGCCCTACAGGGGCAGAAGATCGGCGTGACCGTCCACACAGGCTACGGCGGCTGGGCCATCTTCGGCTATCAGGACAACGTCACCATGCCTCAGAGGGGGCAACTGCTGGCAGTCCTC
>JBMFIG010000083.1:0-747 GCA_049976425.1 Thermoproteus sp. | reverse complement strand
TGTGTGGTCTGGGCCGTCCACTTTCAATCCTCTTCTTGAGATTCGCTCGGCATGCGGTAAAAAGGGCACACTATTTTATGCTTACCACTTTCAATCCTCTTCTTGAGATTCCCCCTACGCAATTATCTGGCTCATGGACTCGACGAACACGACTTTCAATCCTCTTCTTGAGATTCCAAAAAGACGTATCCGCCTGAGACAACGGCGAAGTTGCTGGAATCTTTCAATCCTCTTCTTGAGATTCCTCTGGAGGTGGAGGCGGCACCACAGGAGCCGGGGGAGGGGCTTGCTTTCAATCCTCTTCTTGAGATTCACCACCGCCAGCAGCACTATCAACAATAATAGCAACAGTAACTTTCAATCCTCTTCTTGAGATTCTACAAGATCTCCAACCCAAGAAAATGCATTTGCTATGGTCGCCTTTCAATCCTCTTCTTGAGATTCGAAAGGAGGAGGGAGGATCAGGAGGGGACTCTCGTCACGGATCTTTCAATCCTCTTCTTGAGATTCACGCTATCTGTGAGCCGCCGCTACAGCTGTTTTGTACGTTCGCGCCTTTCAATCCTCTTCTTGAGATTCTGCTATTCTTCGGCGGCCTGCTAATGTTCGCCATCGGCGTGGCTTTCAATCCTCTTCTTGAGATTCCGGGCTTGAGGTTCGGCAGGAGGTGGGACAGTTGCGTGACGACCCTTTCAATCCTCTTCTTGAGATTCGGCTCCCCCCGACAGCAGGAGGAGCCCGGCGCGC
>JBMFIG010000082.1:0-890 GCA_049976425.1 Thermoproteus sp. | reverse complement strand
GTCGATCCTCTTGTTTAGGTCTCTCACCACTGCGATTGTCAAGACGGCGAGATCCTCCGGCTTGAGCTTCCCCCCTTCTCAAGCTTCTTCACAACAAGCTCGAGAGACTTGTCGATCGCCACGGAGAGATACTCCACGTAAGGGATTGTTGCGGTATTTAAGTACCTTACGCACGGCTGTAGGTTTTTGGCTTGGAGGTGTCGTTCCTGTTTTTTGCGTCTGGCGCCGCCTGTCTGTTGCGGGTTGCCGGCGCTTGTCGGGCCTGGGTTTGGTTGGTTTTGTTCGCCGTGTGGGCTTCGGCGCCTGCCCGCGGGCTGGTGGTTATGTTTTTATAGTGGTGCGTGGAGTTTTTTGTGTCTATTGCTGAGGAGGTGAGGCGTGTTTTGCTGGAGCATCCGGAGATTTTAGTGGAGGTGTTGACGGCTAGGCCGCAGATCCTCTACGAGGCGCTGGCGAGGGTTGCGCCGTGGGAGAAGCTGGCCACAAAGGAGGACGTCGCCAGACTGGAGGGGGAAATAGCGGCGCTGAGGGGCGATGTGGCCGCTTTGAGGGGCGGCGTGGAGGTTCTTAAAGGTGACGTCGCTACGCTGAAAGACGACGTTGCTACTCTTAAGGGCGACGTTGCTACACTGAAGGGCGACGTGGCAAGGCTGGAGAAGAGGATTGATGAGGTGGAGCGCAGGCTTGGTCTTAGGATAGAGGCGTTGGGGGCGCGGTGGGGTGTGTGGAGCGAGGAGGCGTTTAGGGCCGGGGTTAGGGAGCTTCTGAAGGAGGCGGGCTTCTCGGTGGAGAGGTGGGTCTACTTCGACTCCGAGGGCTACGTCTACGGCCAGCCGGGGGAGGTGGAGCTGGATGTAGTCGTCAGGGACGACTCCGTGTTCGCGGTGGAG
>JBMFIG010000081.1:0-934 GCA_049976425.1 Thermoproteus sp. | reverse complement strand
TCGGCATACGGCGTCTTCTCTAAGCCCTTCGGCAACCTCGTGAACGAATACGTGGCGGCCGCGATATTCTGGGTCTCGCAAGACATCTTCGACAGGCTGTGGTCCAGGTTCAGGCCTCTATACGGCGACACGGACTCGCTCTACCTGCGGAAGGACCCCGGCGAGGACGCGGTGAACGCTGAGGCGAGGAGGGCCGCGGCAGAGGCGATTGGGGACGCCGCGGTTAACCCCGTCGACGCCTTCTCCATGAAGCAGGAGGGCGTCTGGAACGTCTACATCCCGGCGGACGAGGACGGGAGGCCGCTCCTCAAGAACTACGTGAAGTGGAGCGAGTCGGAGAAGGTGCTGAAGGGCGTGAGGTTCAAGCCGCACGGCCTGCCCCTCGGCATCAAGTACGGAGGGTGGGCCGACATAGTCGTCGACGTCCTGGAGGGCAGGAGGACGCTGGAGGAGGCCGTCTCGTCTCTGCCTGACGAGGAGCTCTTCCTCGAGGCCTCTATCTCGGCCGCCGACTTCTTCTACTCCAACGGAGGCCCGCTCAAAAGCGTCGACTTCAAGAGGGCGGTGGTCTTGGGGAGGCTGGCCCTGGAGGCCGGGGGTAGAGTGGAGGTCATAAAGGAGCCCGGCGGCGTCCTGATCAACGGCGTCTTTAGAGGCGATATCCTCGACGCGCTCTATATTCCCGTCGACAGGAGCACCAAGTCGCCGGAGGTCATCTACTACTTGGACGGGAGGGCCGTCAAGGCCGCGGTCTCCGTGACGGCCGTCAACCAAGGAGGAAGGGTGGTGGAGATAACGGCGCACGCCAGGCGGCTGGGCTTCCCGACCAGGAAAGAGATCGTCGAGAGGATTCTGAAGGCGATAGATGTGCCACTTCCCTCCGCGAGGAAAGCCGTGGCGATCTAGAGCGCATCCCACAGCTGTGAGTTGCGCC
>JBMFIG010000080.1:0-1079 GCA_049976425.1 Thermoproteus sp. | reverse complement strand
GCCGTCTATCCCGTGGGCCCTCAAGGAGTTGGCGCAGACGTAGAACTTGACGCCCCTCCCGGCGAGGGCCTCCAGCCTCTCCCTAATATGGGCGGGCGACTGTTTGACGAAGAACAACACGGCGCTCCCGTTGGCGACGACCGCCACCTCCGCCCCCGGCACCGCCTCCAGCAAGTTCTCGACGTTGGAGAGGGCTATGGACATAGTGAGCAAGTCCTCCCTATCCACATGGATAAGCGCCTTCACGGCCGCCGGCGCGCAGAGCCTTATAAACATGGCGCCGCCGATCGCTCAATATACTTAACGGGCGGTCGGCATACGCGTGGACGTCAAGCTGAGGATCGAGGGCGGCAGGGAGGCCGTGTTGAAGATATTGGGGATGCACTGCGCCACCTGCGCGTTGGCGGTCCAGAGAGCCCTCGCGTCGGTGCCCGGCGTCGTCGCTCGAATATCGCAGGAGATCTGCGCGCCTCGGCGGAGGCCTCGCGCAGGCCTATTTTAATACGGATTTCGGGCGGTATATGGCCAGCTACGACGTAGTCGTTCTGGGCGGCGGTAGCGCGGGGGTCGCGGCGGCAGTCAAGGCGGCCCAGCTAGGGGCGCGGGCGGCTCTTGTCAACGAGGGGCCTCTCGGCGGCACTTGCGTCAACGTGGGCTGTGTCCCCAGCAAGTTCTTGATCAGGGCGGCCGGGCTCAAGAGGGCTGTCGAGCGGCCCTACTTCAAGGGCCTCTCGGCGAAGGTCGAGGTGGATCTCAAGGCCTTGATGGGCCACATGAAGGAGGTGGTCGCCGCTCTGCGGAGGGAGAAGTACGAGGAGATCCTCCAGTACTACGACGTGGAGGTCGTCGAGGGGCGCGGTGTCTTGGCGGGGCCGAGGACGGTCAAGGTCGGCGGCCTGGAGCTGACGGGCGAGAAGATCATAGTGGCCACGGGCGCCAGGCCCCGCCTGCCCGACGTGCCCGGCCTCCGCGAGGCTGTGGCTAAGGGCCTCGCCTTCACGAACGAGGAGTTCTTCAAGCTGGACGATGTGCCCTCCTCCGTGGTCTTCATAGGGGCGGCGCCGTGGCGGTAGAGCTGG
>JBMFIG010000079.1:0-1161 GCA_049976425.1 Thermoproteus sp. | reverse complement strand
TCGACGTGGAGAGGGGCGAGATACTGGGGCTTGTGGGCGAGAGCGGCTCGGGCAAGAGCACGTTGGCGCACGCCGTGATGCGGATACTCAAGCCGCCGGCCCGCCTCGTGTCGGACAAGGTGGTCCTAGATGGGGTGGATATACTGTCGCTGGATCAGTCCGTGTTCGATAGGGAGTACAGATGGCGCCGCATCGCCTACGTGCCGCAGGCCAGCCAGAACGCGTTGAACCCAACCATGAGAGTCCTAGATCACTTCCTCGACACAGGGAAGGCGCACGGGCTGGGCGACAGGTCGGAGGTCGAGCGGAGGGCCAGGGAGCTCATAGCCATGACCGGGCTCGACCCCGAGAGGGTACTCAAGCTCTATCCACACCAGCTGTCCGGCGGGATGAAGCAACGCGTTTTGATAGCGCTCTCCCTCCTCCTGGAGCCCGAGGTGTTGATCCTCGACGAGCCCACGTCTGCCCTCGACGTGGTGACGCAGGCGGGGATCCTGAGGGCTATAAAGCAGGTGAACAAGAAGCTCGGCGTAGCCATAGTGTTCATAACCCACGACGTGTCCCTAATGCCTTCCCTGGCCGATAGGGTGGCCGTCATGTACGCGGGGAAGGTCGTGGAGGTCGGCCCAACCGACGGCGTGATATACGAGCCCCTCCACCCCTATGTGTCCGCCCTCATATCGTCGATACCGTCGCTCTACGCCGACGTCGCGTCGGTGAAGCCCATAAGAGGCGAGCCGCCCAGCATGGTGGAGGAGATAAGGGGCTGTCCCTTCTGGCCCCGTTGCCCCTATGTCAAGGACGTCTGTAGGGAGAGGGAGCCCGCTCTGAGCTCAGTTGATAATAGAAAGGTGGCGTGCTTCCTATGGAGCTCCTCGTAGAGCTTAGGGACGTCAAGGTCTACTTCGAGGAGAGCGCCGGCCTAATGAAGAAGAGGGTAGTGAAGGCGCTGGACGGCGTATCGTTGGCGATCCACGACGGCGATGCGATCCTGGTCGTCGGGGAGAGCGGCTCGGGCAAGACGACAATGGGCAGAGTCGTGCTGGGCCTCCAGAAGCCCACGTCGGGCCAGGCCCTATATAGAGGGCGGGATATCTATAAGCTGAGGGGCAGGGACTACGCCGAGTTCCGCCGCGCCGTGCAGTGGGTCCCGCAGGACCC
>JBMFIG010000078.1:0-1162 GCA_049976425.1 Thermoproteus sp. | reverse complement strand
GACGCTTAGGGGGGTCGTCGAATCTCAAGAAGAGGATTGAAAGCCGAGCTGGCCGCAGACAGACGACGCCGTGCAGTGGTTGAATCTCAAGAAGAGGATTGAAAGACAAACACGTTTTTCCCGAAGATCATAATGTCTTTCGGAAACTCGAATCTCAAGAAGAGGATTGAAAGGAGGTGAGGCTCGTCGACACGGTCCTCATCGTGAGGCGGGCCGAGGAATCTCAAGAAGAGGATTGAAAGCCTTCAGGACCTGCGCAGGCGACCTGTCCCAAGTGCCGCGGGAATCTCAAGAAGAGGATTGAAAGTTATCCTTAAACGTACCCCTAAACACCATCCTAGGCACGCTCCTGAATCTCAAGAAGAGGATTGAAAGTATCCTATAAATATGTTCTTTCCGCTCACAAACATGTCTTTGAATCTCAAGAAGAGGATTGAAAGACATATATCCTCAGCATACATAGGTCCTTTTTCTTAGGACAGGTAGAATCTCAAGAAGAGGATTGAAAGATTGCGGCGTATTTAGCCCACTCGGGGAGCGCCTTTCCAGCTGGGAATCTCAAGAAGAGGATTGAAAGCGGCACGTTGAGCGATGTCGTCGAGATGATCAAGTCCCTCGTCGGAATCTCAAGAAGAGGATTGAAAGTAGAAGAGGGGCGCCAAGGGGGATGGGCTAGAACCCAGAATCTCAAGAAGAGGATTGAAAGAGTACTGTATACCCAATCCTACCGCTATCTTGCCGACGAGCTCCTGAATCTCAAGAAGAGGATTGAAAGACATACTGTTCATCGACTCCGATATAGTGCCGGAGAGCGCCCAGGAATCTCAAGAAGAGGATTGAAAGAATATCCCCCGGCCTAGGCAAGGCCGAGATGATAGCGATATTGAATCTCAAGAAGAGGATTGAAAGCTCGGTAGGCCATGAGCGCGCAGGGATACGTAACGCTAACGGGGCGAATCTCAAGAAGAGGATTGAAAGTCAGTACGACATAAACTCGATCACCATCTCCCTCGACGACGGGAATCTCAAGAAGAGGATTGAAAGGCGTATATACGCGTCCGCAGACCGGTCGCCTGCCGACGTGAATCTCAAGAAGAGGATTGAAAGTGATGCACTCGTTCTCGTTCATATTATCTCGACCCTAGCCGCTATAGAATCTCAA
>JBMFIG010000077.1:0-1229 GCA_049976425.1 Thermoproteus sp. | reverse complement strand
CTTATAGAGAGCTGGAGAGGAAGATACTAGAGCTAGCGGGGAAGTAAGGCGCCGATCCCTTTAGGGCCGCGGTGGTCGCAACCGCCTAGAAAGCTTAAAATAACGCGTAAGAGGGCCGCCATGTTGCTGGCGACGTACTTGCCGTTCTACAGGCTCCACGAGGTCGAGCTGTACTTTCTCAAGAACGTGGAGGCGCTGAGGCCTAAGGCGGCCGTGGTCTACCTGGATAATGTGTATAGAGAGGAGCAGAGGAAGATCGTCGAGAGGATCGCGCCGCCGGGCGTCGAGATAAAGACGGGGAACTGGAGGAATAGAAACGACACGTGGCTCTACATGCTGAGGGACTTCGAGACGTATACGGGGGACTGGCTGGTCGTCGACAGCGACAACGTCGTGGAGCCCCACCTGGCGGAGGCGCACGGAGAGCTGAGGGGGAGGAGCCCGATCTACACCGTGCTGGACGAGGAGGCCTGGTCGAGATCGCCCCGGAACTTCCTCGCGAGGAGCAGGCCGGCGGGGACCGCGGCCGGGAGGCCGGTGTACTCCTACAAGGTCTACGACGGCTCGTGGCGCGGCCTCCTCAGAGGAGGATCCCTCTACTTCATAGGGCCTAAGCAGGTAGTGGCGTTCTCCAAGCTCTTCGACAGGGAGGTAGTGGAGAGGGTCGGGAGGGCGCTGTCGCGCGTCGACGTGTGGCTGAGGAACTTCATCAGCGACGAGACGCTCCTCGGCGTGCTGGCCCACCTGTCCGGCATAGAGGAGGTCCCCTGGATCGTCGCAAGCCACCACTACCACCACGGCTCCGCCCCCGGCAGAGCGACCAAGATCTACGTGGCGGCGGCCCACTACCAGTTCGCTAAGGCGCTGGGCAGAGAATTCGGCGGTTTTCTGAGATACAGGACCAAGTACATGCTCTCGGCGCTTAAGAACTTGAGGTATCTGTTAACGTCCTAGCACTCCCCTCACGACGGCGTAGAGCGTCGCGGGTATCCTCGAGAGGGGTCTCGCCAGAGAGAGCCTCGCCATAGCCGCCGTGTAGGCTAGCCAGGAGACGCCGGCCCCCAGACTCCTCAGCCTAAAGAAGCTCATCGCCCTGTCGTAATGTATCCAGAAATCCCCCCGAAGGCCGCCCCTCCGCGTCAAGGAATCTTTATGGCTCTCTATATGCCACACGATCGGCGATATGCTCTCGTCGATCACATGATAGGAGCTATACCCCCGCTTCACGG
>JBMFIG010000076.1:0-1325 GCA_049976425.1 Thermoproteus sp. | reverse complement strand
GAGCTGAACCTTTCCTATCTGGCTATCGATAGGCATGTCAAGACTTGGCGTAAGAACAAGCTGGCGTTGATATGGGAAGGAGAGCCGGTAGACCAGACAGGATACCCCACAGACAGAAGGAAATTCACCTACTACGACCTATGGAGAGAGGTGAACAGAGTGGCCTGCATGCTCCACTGCAACTTCGGGATAGGCAAGGGCGACCACGTGGCGTTGTACATGCCCATGATCCCCGAGGTGTTGATAGCTATACTCGCGATATGGCGCATCGGCGCGGTCCACACCACGATATTCTCCGGCTTCTCGGCAGACGCGTTGGCGGATAGGCTCGCCGACTTTAAGCCCAGGATGATCATAACGACGGACGGCTTCTGGAGGAGGGGGAAGGTGGTGAGGCTTAAGGATATCGTGGACAAGGCCCTGGAGAAGGCGCCTGGGGCCGAGGCCGTCTTGGTCGTGAGGAGGCTCGGCCTCAACGACGTGCCCATGACAGAGGGCAGGGACTGGTTCTGGGAGGACTCTCTGAGGGGCGTGAAGCAGAACGCCTACGTAGAGCCGTTGCCCGTAAAGAGCGAGGATCCCTCCCACATACTCTACACCTCGGGCACCACCGGGAAGCCCAAGGGCATAGTCCACGACACGGGCGGCTTCGCCGTGTCCATATACGCAGACATGAAGCAGGTATTCGCAGTGAAGGACGACGAGGTCTACTGGTGCACCGGCGACATAGGCTGGGGCACCGGCGCCTGGTACGTGGCCTTCGGCCCGTTCTTGATGGGGCTCACCCAGGTGATGTACGAGGGCGCCCCCGACTTCCCGCAGCCCGACCGCTGGTGGTCGATAATCGAGAGGTACGGCGTCAACGTGTTCTTCACATCGCCGACGGCTATACGTATGTTCATGCGCTACGGAGAGGAGTGGCCCAGGAAACACGACCTGTCGACTCTCAGGGCCATATTCACCGTGGGCGAACCCCAGAACCCCGAGGCCTTCTGGTGGATGTATAGGGTCCTGGGCAACGAGAAGATATTCGTGGGCTCCACGTGGGGCATGACGGAGACCGGGGCGGTGCCGTTGGATATAGCTCCCGGCTTCTATCTGCTCCCGATGAAGCCCGGCGCGAACGGCCCGCCGAGGCCTGGTTACGACATAGACGTCGTCGACGACAAGGGCAACCCGTTGCCGCCGGGGATCAGAGGCTACCTCGTCATAAGGAAGCCGTGGCCCGGCATGCTCCACGGGATATACGGCGATCCCGAGCGTTATATCAAGACTTACTGGAGTAGGTTCCCGGGTATGTTCTATGCTGGGGATTACGCGATTAA
>JBMFIG010000075.1:0-1430 GCA_049976425.1 Thermoproteus sp. | reverse complement strand
TCATCGCGGCGTTCGACATGGCCATGCCCCCGACGCTGGCCGGGCTCGCCGACTACGTGAGGAACGTACAGGTGTCGGTCAACCCGCTCGACTTCGGCTCCGTGCTGAACGCAGTCGTGCCGGCCGCCGACATAGCGGCGGCCGCCGCGCTGGCGTTCTCGCTGGCCGGCGCCTTGACGGCGGCGATTACCTACGCCATGACCAAGATACCGGAGAGGATATCCGTGGAATGATACCCGTAACGGACGCCCTAATCGTCGCGGGCGTCCTCTCGGCCCTGTACCTCTTGTTCGTCAAGGGGGACGAGGAGTGGTACTACCCCCTATTCGCCCTAGGCCTCGCCCTCCTCACCCCCTTCGTCGTCGGCTTCGCCTTCCGCCTCGTCGCTCCCTTCGCCCCGACGCCGGTCTACCTCTACGGCTACTACGACGTGGGGCAGATCCTCGACGAGAGCGTGAGGAGGATGGGCGAGGCCGTGAATCTGGCGCACGAGACCGCGCTGGGCTTCGCATACGCCGTGGAGGGTTCGGCGTCGGCGATGTCCGCGGCGCTGGCCGCCATGGTCCTAGGAGCCGTCCTCGCGCCCTTCACGGCGGGGTCCTCCCTAGCCGTCGTCGCGCCCGCCATGAGGATCTACGAAATAGCCGACACCGTATTCCACATAGCTGTAACTGGCTACAACGTGGCCGCAGGCATGATGATGACGTACCACGTAATGCGCTGGCTCGGCGAGATAGCCGAGGCCTGGACGCCCGCGCTTTTCTTCCTCGGCATGCTCCTCATGCTCTTCCCGAGGGTTAGGAAGATAGGGGCGCTCCTCTTCGGGCTGGGCCTCTTCCTGTACGTAGCCGCCGTCGCGGGGGCCTACACGACGGCGCAGGGCATCCCCCTTCTGCAGTGGGCTAACGAGACGGCCAGATGGGCCAACGAGACGCCCGCCCCCAACGGGACGCTCTACGCCGCCCTCGCGGTCGAGGGGGACGGGCTGGCGCTTCTGAGGTACAACGCGACGGTCCATCTGAGCCAGGTGAGGGAGGCTCTCGTAGAGCTCAACAAGTCGGCGTACCCCGTCCCTCTGATGAACAGCACGACGCTGAAATACGCCCTCGGCCTCTTCTCCTCTCTGGCGAGGAACGGAAGCGACTGGGCGGTCGGAGGCTGGTGGACGCCTATTCTCGTGGGCGTCAAGAACTGGACAGGCCTCGGGCAGAACCGCACCTACGTAGTCTTCGACTGGCTCGACGTCCCGCGGCCGGTGGAGCCCCTCTACTGGTGCCCGGACTACTCCATGCTCGAGCCCTACTTCGAGAAGGCCGTCGGCAACGCAACCATAGGCAACGTCACCGCGAGGGAGTGGATGGACAGGATGAGGAGGGCCGAGTGTCGATTCTACGAGGAGCTGTTCCCATGGGCCAAGATATACGCAGGGC
>JBMFIG010000074.1:0-1531 GCA_049976425.1 Thermoproteus sp. | reverse complement strand
GAGTGGTAAGAAGGGAGAGGAAAAAATACTTTCAATCCTCTTCTTGAGATTCCCGCCACAATTGTGAAGGCCCTCGTGGCTTGGAGCAGAGGCACTTTCAATCCTCTTCTTGAGATTCCCTTGTCGAAGGGCGACGCTTTGGTTGCCGCCCTCCGCCTATAGCTTTCAATCCTCTTCTTGAGATTCGAACGGAGGACGGACCGACGGAAAAAAGGGATGGGGTTAGAGCTTTCAATCCTCTTCTTGAGATTCGGACCTCGCGCCGCCGATCAAACGCAGATACAGGCCGCTTTCAATCCTCTTCTTGAGATTCGTCAGGTATGAGGTGCTAAACCACGGCTGGATGTTCTATCACTTTCAATCCTCTTCTTGAGATTCGCCGAGGCGGTCATGACGAATGAAAACGGTATATTCGACATGTCGCTTTCAATCCTCTTCTTGAGATTCAGCGCCAGAACTGCGGCAACATTATGGTGATATCGACCTTTCAATCCTCTTCTTGAGATTCGGGAGGAATAGATCGCGTAGCATGAAGTGCACGAGATCGGACTCCGTCTTTCAATCCTCTTCTTGAGATTCCGGTAGCTCGAATGCGCGTAGGTAGTAGAACATTGCGACGTCCTTTCAATCCTCTTCTTGAGATTCGTGGCACTCTATTTAGCGCAAGTACCTGCTGTAGATAGCCTTTCAATCCTCTTCTTGAGATTCCGCGTGCGTACGCGCATGGGCGCGCAAAATGCGTCCGCTTTCAATCCTCTTCTTGAGATTCAGATAAACGACAAAATTGTTATGGGATGGGAGAACCACAATCTTTCAATCCTCTTCTTGAGATTCCGAGAGAGGAATTCGCGTAGATGATGCGCGGTATTTGTTTGCTTTCAATCCTCTTCTTGAGATTCCGGAGCCTTGGAAGGAGTACCTAGTGGAAATTGTGCATGACGGACTTTCAATCCTCTTCTTGAGATTCCGGCGAATATATACAGAGACGCGGTGCTGAACATATCATATGTCTCTTTCAATCCTCTTCTTGAGATTCAAAGCACATATGGTCTGTTCTGTGCCCGTAGAACCGGTAGTGGTAGCTTTCAATCCTCTTCTTGAGATTCCCCCAAATATCCGGCGGAAGTAATTTGCCGCAAGTGTCCCTTACTTTCAATCCTCTTCTTGAGATTCCGTACTCTATAAGCCCGTCGGCCGCCTCACGCCTCTCAACCGTCTTTCAATCCTCTTCTTGAGATTCGTTCTCGTTCATGCGAGAGGGAGATCCCCGTAATTTAACTTTCAATCCTCTTCTTGAGATTCGGGTGACACGATAGGGTGACGCGTTTCTAGCGGGGATAGGTCTTCTTTCAATCCTCTTCTTGAGATTCTGAATGGGAGTGCCCACATCAAATGGCAAAACTCCCATGAACTTTCAATCCTCTTCTTGAGATTCAGACCATTAGAGACCATTCATGGCCCATCAACCATTTAACTTTCAATCCTCTTCTTGAGATTCGCGGAGAAAGCGCGGCGGACGGCTGGACGAAAG
>JBMFIG010000073.1:0-1824 GCA_049976425.1 Thermoproteus sp. | reverse complement strand
CTCCAAGCCGCAACTCCGCACCTCGCTACAGAACCACCACCTACAAGCAGCGCAGGAGACGAGGGAGCCTAGGATCGCCACGGCCGCCACAGCAACTATGATTAACGCCACGATGAAGACGCCGTAGTACCTCCTCGGCACGACGAAGGCCGAGGCCGCCCGAGCGCCAACATGGCCGCGATCAGGGCAGATCCTGGATAGATAGTCTTATAGCCGGCGGACGCAACCACCGTGAAGAACGGATACCAGCTCTGCGCGGCGAACGGAGCCGCCAACACCAACGATATCTCTATCAACAACAGCCCTACAACTACGCCGTATATCACCGATATATAGTTATTTCTAGCGATTCGCATTGCCCACTAAACAGCTATCCGCTCTTAACTTTGACGAAAGGAGTTGATACCGCACGCCGGCCGTTGCACCGCGCTTACATCGGCGGTCGAACGTCTTAGCAGCTCGAACTGTGTTGCGCGAGCTCGTTCCGACGGCCTAAGCGCTACATCGGTTTAGGCTACGCCAGAGGCGGCCCACTATGTAGGTCGAGACTGCGCCGGAGGCGGACAGCGTGAGGACCTCGGCGGGCGTCGCCGGCGGCTCGCTGGACCACAGCCAGATGTCGCTTTGAGGCATAAGGAGGTTGTGGGGCGCAAGGGCCGCGACGCCTAGTCCTATCAAGCCGGTGAAGAGGTTCCAGACGATCAGCCAGACAAGCGCCTCGAACCAGTCCTCGAACACGCCAAGCTTGATGCCCATGTGTAGGGCCACGCCGAACATAAGCACCAACGCGGCGATGCCTATTAGGGAGAGGCCGGGAACGGTCATCAGGTATATCAAGACAGGCACCAGGAGAGACGCGGCGACGTAGCGCTTCGGCAAGGCGCATGCGTAGTAGGATATCTGCAACAGGAGGTATAGGGCGGCGCCTAGCGCCATCAGAGAGACGCCGATTCTAAACCCCGGATCTGGGGAAACGGCCACGATAGGCCTATACAGCAGGACGGGAGATACGTTAACCAATATTGAGAGAAGTAGGAAGAATATACGATTCATTTTTATTTGATTAACCGCTGGTAGATGTAAGCGGCACGTCGTAGCTGTACCTCATTCTATAGATCCAGTGCCTCAACCCTTGGAGCGTGGTCGTGCTGATGTACGCTACGTCTTTCATCTGCGGCACCGTGGCGTTTAACATAGTCCAGCCGCAAAGCATGTCGGAATCGACCTCCAGTATGCTTACCCGGTGCTGTATCGAGACGTCGGTGTCTATGGATATGCCCACGTATCTGAAGCTCTCGGCGTAGCCGCTCTGCCATGTGATATAGACGCCGCTCGATGTAACGGCGGCCGTCGAGTCCGACCAAGCCGCGTTTCTGATCGCAAGCACTAGATCTAGGGAATAGCTGACGTAGATGGGCGCTCCGAAGAAGTCGGCGATCACCTTCGCCACAGACAGCGCGTCGAAAAACATGGACACCAGCCAAGGCTCTTGATACCTAGGCTCCTTATACCATATGGAGTAACCCCGATAGGCGCTAGGCGGCGTTATCAAGAGCTGGATCCTCTGGAGCTTGGACGAGCTAGCCCCTATCAGATAGACGTGGACGAAATCTAGCGGGCTAATGCCCGCGCCAGTCATTACGTAGAGATCAACGTACTGGGCCGTGCCGTTGACGGCGACTCCGCCTGTGGGGCACGACCTGAGCGATTCGGAGTAGAAGCCGCGTAGCAACGAGCCGCGCCATTCGGGGTAGAGCTTGTCTATGTAGTTCTCAGCGAATCGGCTTCCGGATATATCGGCCCTATAGACGGCCGCATACGCCG
>JBMFIG010000072.1:0-2065 GCA_049976425.1 Thermoproteus sp. | reverse complement strand
CCGCGCAAAGCCCCGCCCACGGACAGGCGACGCAGAAGACAGAGGGACCCAGACAAGAGCCCTATCTCCTCATATGGAAGCCCTACACCAAGCTGGGCCGAGCCGACCTGTCTAATACCCAAAATTGTGGGCCCAACAAGACGATGTCTGCACCCAGGCAGACGCCCAACGCCGACCCATAGCATTGCTCTTAAAATTTCGGAAGAACCCCCAAATCCGCCAAAAACCCCAGCAACCTCCTCACGTTCACCTCGACGGGGACCCCCTCGTTGACGAGGACTAGGTCGGGGCGCTCCGGCTCCTCGTAGGGGTCGTCGACGCCGGTGAAGTTCTTGATCTCCCCCGCCAGAGCCCTTCTGTAGAGGCCCTTGGGATCCCGCCTGACGGCCTCCTCGAGGGATACCTTGACGTAGATCTCGAAGAAAGGCGCCTCCTCCTCCACGATCCTCCTCACCTCAGCCCTCACGTCTCTGTAGGGGGAGACGAATGCGGCGAAGACGGCCACGCCGTTCCTCGCCAAGAGGCGCGCAACCCACGCAACCCGCAGAAGATGGCGGCGCCGGTCCTCCCTAGAGAAGCCCGCGTCTGTGTTTATCGTGGAGCGGACCCAGTCCCCATCCAGCACCTCCGCCCTCACCCCCGCCTCCCTCACCCGAGCCGCCGCCAGCTGGGCGATCGTCGTCTTGCCAGCCGCCGGCAGGCCGGTCAGCCAGGCCACGAAGCCGATGTCGAGACACCTCATAACACAGACTCAAGAAACCGCGCCACGTCCAAGGCGTGGAGGTCCTTCTTCCTCTTGTCGCCCCAGGTGGCGGCGTAAAAGCCGTCGAAGCTGTGGAGAGAGTCGTCGGGGCCCCGGTCGTTCCCCTCAAGCCAAGGCGACCCGTAGCCGACGGTCTGCACCGGCCTAACCCGCAGAGAGTCGAAGTAGGCCATGAGGTCGGGGAAGTCCCCCCTCACCGACCGGTAGAGCTCCCCCGGCTCGTAGACAGCGTTCTGGATATAGCCCCACGGCGCCTTGAGGGCGCGGAGCCTCCTCCTCAGCTCCCTCCTCAGATCCTCGGCCTCCTCCCCCGTCACGATCCCCTGGGGGCGGTCGGCGGTGTTGATGAAGATACGGGCGTAGTAGCCGCCCCACGCCACGGCCTTCGTCCTCCGCCAGTCCACGACGGCCTCCACGTCCTCGCCCCTCCCCGGCTCCCTCGAGAAGCGCAGGAGGCCCCACTCGGCCAGAAGCTGGTTCAAGGCCAGGACCCCCCGCTGCGCCTGGTTCCCGTGGTCCGACACGACGAGGACCTCCACGTCGCGGGGCAGGCGCTTGAGGAGGCGGCCGGCCAGCTCGTCCACCAGCCCGTAGTAGCGGGGGATCTTGTCCTCGTGGGGATTCCCAGGCTCGTAGAGAGGGTGTTCGGGGTCCCAGAACTTCTGGAAGAGGTGGTGGGCCCTATCCGTGCCGATCTCGTGCAGGACGAAGACATCCCACTGGACGGCCTCCATAAGCCGCTCCGCCGCCGCGAAGCGGAGCTCCGTCATCTCGACAAGCGCCTTGAAGGCCTCCTCCTTCCGGTCCGTGCGGTACTCCACGTCGAAGACATACCGCGGGATGAGCGACATGACCTCCGGCGGATAGGCCCAAGGCCTCCCCCTAGGCGTCAGGAAGTCCGAGATCCACACCCCGTACTCCCTCGGCGGGTACCCCGGCGGCAGGCCGACCACGACAGACCGGAGGCCCCGCCGCTCCCAGACGTACTGCTCCCTAAGGTCGCGAGACGTGACGACGTACCCCTCGTAGGAGCCGCGCCGCATGTGGCGGAAGCCGTAGATGCCGAGCTCCCCCGGGTCGCGCCCCGTGAACATAGAGGCCCAGGCAGGCACCGTGATGGGAGGATCCACAGCCCGCATAACCCCGCGCGACCCCCTGTCGGCCACCTCGGCTATGTGGGGCAGCTCGTCCCGCATACGCTCGTACACGCCGTACGGCATGCCGTCCAGCGCCAGTATGAAAACCCGAGCCACGCGCCTCGGGTACGGCTAATTAATAAACATTAACATTAAGACACATTAC
>JBMFIG010000071.1:0-2085 GCA_049976425.1 Thermoproteus sp. | reverse complement strand
TTGATATACTAGGAAGCCATAGGTCGTCTGGCCTACCGACACCGTGGCGTAGCTGTCCGCGAGATACCAGCCGCCGCCCTGAGCGGTCCCCACCGGCGTGGTGACGTTTAGGTAGTAGTACTTGTCCCATACGGCGTATACGTCGACGGGGCCCGTCACTGTGATGGTCTGGCCGCTCTGCGGCCCGCTAATCGGCGTGTTGCCCACGAGGTATCCCGAGAAGACGTACTTCACGCCGGGGCCTCCGGGCGGCTCCAGCTGGTTGGTGGGTATAGTGACCGCGTCGCCTGACTTTATCCAGGCGCCGGTGACTATCGTGGTGCTCGATATGCCGGACGCCGTCTTCACCGCGTAGCCGAAGTTCACGTAGTACTCCTCGACGTAGTTCGGCGTTATGGTCTGCGGCCCCGTGACGGTGAAGGAGATCGTGGGCGATCCCGAAAGGACCCAGCGCGTGCGCGAGTTGACGTCTACGGTCTGAGCCAGAGTTATCGATAAGGTGGAGCCCTCCAGGGCCCACTGCACGTACTGGCTCTGCCCGTTTATGCAGGCCACCTGGCCGCAGGACACGGTTATCTTGTACTCCTTGACCCACACCGCCTTTATCGTGAGGGGTCCGGTTACAGTAACGGCTTGGCCCGGCCCTATCTGTTGCCCGGCGGCTTGGAAGCCCTCCAGGGCCCAACGCGAGTCCTGGGTTATATCCACGTGCGACGGGGCTTGTGGCGTGAAGGAGGAGCCGGCGTCTACCCAGTAGGTCTGGGACGGGAGCGCCGGCGAGAGATCGAGCACTACCTGGTACTGCTCCTTATACACGGCGGTGAGTTGCGTGTTGCCGTTCAGCGCCACCGTCATCGACGGCGAGGTGCCGCCGCCTTGCCACCCGACGAAGACCAAGCGGGCCCCGCCGCCGAGGTTGACGGTCTGGGGGACGGAGACCGTGTAGGTGCCGGGGAGTAGCCAGGCTACGGAAGTATTGTTGCCGGCTATGCTTGGGGTTATCTGGACGGGGTTGCCGTTCTGGTCCACCGCGTTGACGGCCAGCTCGGCGTACACCTCAACTGTGAAGGAGCCCGTGTCTTGGTAGGTCTGGCCGGTTATCGGCGATTTATACGTGAGGGTCACCGTCACCTTGTAGACGCCCGGCATGGTGGGCGTGAATGTGACGGGCACGTTCGTCGTGGTGCCGCCGGGTAGCGTAGACGGCAGGTTGAAACTAGCGGAGCCGGTGCTGAAGGTGAGCGATATGGGCTGGGCGTCGGATCCCTGGTTCGTCAAGGAGAGAGTGAATGTGACGGGCTGGCCCAACCTGGCCTGCACTGTCGGGGCCGATATCACGAAGGGCCCGGGCCTCGCCGGCATTACGTTTATCTGGTAGTTCCTGGTGAAGTGCCAGGCGCCGTTGTCGCATGAGACGTCGATCACCATGGTATCGGTGGTGGCCGTGTAGGTAGCGCTCACGGGGACCGTCAACGTCACCGTCGTCGTGGAGCCGGCCCCTATGGTGACGTCTTGCGAGGTCTTCGTGAGGGCCCCGCCTTGCGAATAGACGCTTACATGGTACCTCCAAGACTCCTCGCCGTTGTTGGTGAGGGTCACGGCCACCTGCACGTTGCCTCCGCCTACGGGCGTCGAGGGGGTCAGCTGTACGCCGTCTATGGTCACGTCGGGACACCACTTCTCTACGTAGCTCACCGTGACGGATCCCACGAACGCGCCGTTTTGGCTGTAGAGATCTATCTCGAAGGTGTACGTCTGGCCTTCATATATTGGCTGGACTATCTCCATAGGATAACCATAGATGTATCCGCCCTGTACATTCCCATAGGCTACTTCGACCGGGCTTCCGGGGCCTCCAACTTGCTTAATTACAACGAGGTAGGTCCCTTGGTACTGGGTCAGATCAAACGCGATATAGTACATATCATTCAGATAGAGTTCGTGCCTTACCCTACCCGTGAAATCTACAATAGCGGCAGGAAACTGCTGACTCGGTAGCGGCGCAGGCATAGAGAATCCGGAGGTACTTAGCGTAGTTATTTGTTGGGCGTTTACAACCAATGATATGAGCAAAAGCACGATCAG
>JBMFIG010000070.1:0-2109 GCA_049976425.1 Thermoproteus sp. | reverse complement strand
GGGGCGGGACCTTAAGCCTCAGCGAGGCGGCGAAGCTCTGTATGAGGTGCTGGGCTCTCCTCACCCTCCACCTCCAGTACCGCTTGGGGACGTATTCGTAGACCTCTACGTCGTCGACGACTATTGCTCTGTACCCCAGCGCCGCGATCTTGACCGCGGCGTGGCTGTCGTCTGCCCCCACGTCTCTGGGGAAGCCGCCTATCCTCTCCAACAGCTCTTTCCTGAAGGCGGCCAGCTCTCCGTGGAACACGGGCGTGGCCCACCTCTTGCTTTCGGCCAGCCGCAGTACGTTGTAGTAGTCGCGGTAGGTGGCCTCTACGCCTCTGCGGCCTGCGGGCTTCTTGAGGCAGGTGACGGCGCCTACTGTGGGGTCGGAGAGCCACCTCACCGCTTTTCTCAAGGTCTGGGGGTCGGGCCAGTGCGAGTCTGCGTCGGTTATCACGACGATGTCTCCCCTGGCGTGTTTTAGGGCTAGGTTGAGGGCGTGTGCCTTTCCGTTTCTCTGGGGCTCTCTCAACACCTCTACTGCAACTCGCCTCTGTCTGGCCCAGTGCTCCGCCTTTTCGGGGGTGCCGTCTGTGGAGGCGGAGTCGACGACTATTATCTGGAGCTTGTCTGGGGGGTAGTCCTGTCTGGCTATGTCTTCTAGCTTGGCCTCGATGAGGGGGGCCTCGTTGTGGGTGGGCACCACCACCGTAATATATGGCGTGTGGCCCTCCTCGGCTTGGACGCCCCAGGGCTGTTTAAGCCACCTCCTGGCTTGTATATAGTAGACGAGGGGGAACCCGAAGTGGGCCGCGGCGAGCGCCAGCGCAGTGCCTAACACGGGCCGGCCTCAGATCGCGCCTCCTGCCCTTCCCCGCCGCGCCGTATGTCCCCTCGTTGCGCGGTGGCCTTGCCGCGGGCCGTGCGCGCGCCTCTGACAGCTTTAAGTAGCCTTATCTCCATCCTCTTGAGGTAGAGGGCGAGCACTGCGAGAGCCGCCGAGGCGGTGCCGCCGGCGATTAGGGCTATGGCGATTATGCCCCAGACGTAGTGCTTCACTCCTAGGAATATCCACTCGTAGCCGACCCAGCTGGCTATGGAGAAGCCGGGGATCGCGAGGAGGGCCGCGGCGGCGAATATGAGGAAGGCTGGGTTGTATCTGAGGGAGAGGCGGAGCATGTCGAGGGCTATCAACACGCCGTGCCTCACGCCGAGCTTCTTCCTCCCGACCCTCCTCCTGTACTCTATCGGCGTCTCGCAGATCTCGCCTCCCGTCGAGGCGATGTGGGCGGCTATCTCGGACTCTATGCCGAAGCCTCTCGACGCCTCCTCAATCCCCTCCAACGCCTCTTTCCTCACGGCGTACATGCCGCTGAGGACGTCGGTCAGCCTGGTGCCGAACACGACGTTGAACCAGGCGGTCAACAGCTTGTTGCCTAACCTGAACACGGCCCTCTGGGCGCCTTTCTCGGGGCGGGCCCTGGCGCCTATGGCCTCGTCGCACCTCTCCAGCATTGCCAATAGCTGGGGCACGTACCTAGCCGGGTATGTATAGTCGGCGTCCATTATCACCACGGCATCGGCGTCGACGACCCTCAAGGCGGTCCTCACGGCGTCCGCCTTGCCCTTCCCACTCTGCTGTATGCATCTGACCCCCCTCCTCTCGGCCTCGAGACAGGTCCCGTCGCGGGAGCCGCCGTCGACTACCAAGATCTGCCCCGGGCCTACCCCCACGGAGAACAGCTCGTCGAGGGTCTTGGCCAGCCCCTCCCTCTCGTCCAGCGTCGGCAACACCACTACGTACTGCTCCTCCTCGGCCGTCTGAAGTCCGCGCGGCCCCGCCCGGAGGGCGGTCAGCCGCCTACCGGCCTCCTCCACCACCTCGGCGTATTCAGCCACTGTATCCCGAGCGCTACGGCTCTCTCCTCGTCTACCTCGACCCCCCTGGCGCGGGCTATCGCCAGCCCCACTGCCTTGGCCAAAAGCCTGAGGGGGGCGGCCAGCCTGAGGATCTCCTCGGCGGCCTTCCTTAGGGCCTCCACAAGGGCGGGGGACTTAATCCTCCCGCCCCGCCTTAGGTAGAGGATGGCGGCGTCTACCAGCGCCCTGGCGGCGGGGCTCACC
>JBMFIG010000069.1:0-2318 GCA_049976425.1 Thermoproteus sp. | reverse complement strand
ATCCCCAGCGACTGCCTCAAATAATCCGCCAGCGACACAATAGTGGCTTGTTTCGGAACCGCTATGGTGACCTCCGTAGCGATGCGCCCCATCTCAGCATCGCCAACTGCGTATAACAACGAGGCGGCGATATCCTTAACAACATCGTGCAGATGCATACCCAACTTATCGACAACGTCGACGTCCCTAAGGCGTAGCAGATAGACCGTGTACGACTTCGAGACATACCTAGTCACCTCAGAGCTTCTAGCAAAGTAGGCGGAAAATAAAAGAGCCCTCCCCATATCGTTATACACCCCCAACAAAGGCTCGTCACCGCTAAAAATGCCAAACGTAAGGTCCTTATCCTCAAATTTATAAACCCTCACGGTATACTGACCCACTCTTAAAACTACATCGATAGGAGTTACACTCTTCAGAGATATTCTCAACCGAGACGACTCAACCACCAGTTGCATAAATCTTGGATCTCCACTCTGAGTAAAACCAAAACGCCTATGATTCATAGCAATGGCCCGCTTTCCCTCAGAGAGAATCTTAACTACATCCTCTGACCGTATTATAGGACCATGGCTATACGGAAAGGCGGCCGCCGCGGCGAGCTGTCTGTAGCCGAGCCAGTACTTGTTGTTGAGCAGTTTGGGTATATCGGCGAAGGTGGAGGCGATGCCCACCCAACGAGCCGCCTCCACCTCCTGGGCGTAGGTGGAGAAGGCTTGGAGAGCCCCGTCTATAAAACAGTCGGCGTAGGGGCCGTACACCGACGCCGTGCGGTTCAGCTCGTCCGCGAACGCCGGCGCCGCGTCCAAGGGCTTCCCCAGATAGAGCATGACCGCGCCGCCTCCCGCCAGAGCCGCGGCCAGGGGCTTGATCCTAGCCGCCGCGGGGCCCGCCGCGAGGACGGCCCCCTGCGCGATCTCCTCCAGAGGCAGACGGCCGGAGGCCGCGTCCAGATACGCGTCCCAGCCCAGGAGGGCTCCGTGCGCTAGGAGATCCGCCAGAGCGGCGGCCTTCGCCGCGGCCTGGAGCCCTCTCGCGATCTTGAGCGCGGCCGAGCCCGCCTCAGCCGCCGACTTGCCTAACTTGATATAGACCGTGAAGCCGCCGCTGAGTATCATGAGGCCTCCCACGGCCGCGTCGGCCTCGGTCGCCAGACCCGTCAGGCCCAGCCTCTCGGCGGCCCACTGCCTCCCGGCCCCCCGCGCCTCGAGACAGCGGTCTCGGGCCAAGGCGCCGGCGAGGCGCTCCCCCAGCCCCCAGAGGAAGTTGAGGACCGAGCCGTTCTGCGTCGCCGGCCTGCCCCCTACGTAGAACGTGTAGTTGCCCCACGACGCCGAGCTGTTGAGGACGTACAGCCTGTAGGAGACCACGTAGAAGCCCCCCTCCCGGGCCGAGCCGTAGAGGAAGAAGTCCCGCACAGACCGCGGAGGCATCACCACGTCGAAAGACGCCGCGGGGCGCCCCCTCGGCGAGCCGGCGCCCGACTTGTTGGATACGTGGACCTCTAGGCGCCACGCGGCCGCCGCGCCGCTGGGGTTGACGAGCAGAAGGCGGCCCTGCCCCCCGAGCTGGACGTCGAAAACGAGCGGCACCACGTAGGTCAGATCGGGCTGGAGGCGGAAGACGGCCGTGCCGTACCTCCTCTCAACGGCGGTGACGTTGTAGCCGAAAGGCCGCGTGAGAAGCGACGCCTCGGACGCGTTGAGGCCGAAAACCGCGGCGAAGGCGAGGGCCTCTTGAAGAGCAGGAGGGCCGCACGCCCCCTCGGCGATATCTTGGGAAACAGAGGCGCCGGGACGGGAGGGCCAGTCAAAGGCGTATGTTATGCGCTGGCCCGCAAGCACCCCGCCGCGCCACAAGGCGCAGGCCACGCGCTGAGGCGACACATCGGCCAGCTTAAGCGCCCCGTCCGCCGCGGCGACCCTCACCGTCTGCTGGGCCCACGCGTCGACGAGAACTATGTAGTAGATCCCGGGGGACAGCACGCCCGACGCGCGGCACGTCTGGCCGCCCCCGGTGGAGCACTCCATGACGGAGAGCCCCGCGTCCGACACCACGTAGGCCATCGTGCGCGGGAGCTGGTACGACCACCAGCCCGAGATCTCCAGAGAGGAGTGCCTCCCCAGCTCGACCGCCACTACGTAGAACCCCATGGCCGAGGGGTCGCCCGACGTGTCGAAGACAATAGAGGTGGAGTTGATCGAGAGGAAGCGCCCCTCGGGGTTGGGATAGGCGCAGGGGCCGACATCGCAGTGGACGAACTCGCCCCAGAAGACGTTATACCCAAACACAGAAACACCAACAACTAGAAGACCCAG
>JBMFIG010000068.1:0-2395 GCA_049976425.1 Thermoproteus sp. | reverse complement strand
CTCTCGCAGATAGAGATAGCTGTCGGCTCGGTGCTCGCCTACACAGCGCTGTTGGCGCTCGGCGTATTGCTACTGCCGCTCAAGCCCGGCGAAAAGCCGAAAATACTTTATATATTTAAATAAAAATAATTATTTTTTCTATATTACTTTATTTTTAGATTGATTGCAGAGGCTATGTTTACCATCCATCTCTATTAATCCTCCAACGCCTTAAAACCGCTGTCAAAGGTAAAGGCTCGGCGCTCTCTTCTGTAGAGCCAGGTCGGCGACTACGGCGTCGTCGGGCATGAGCCTGTACCCCGTTGCGAGGCTCTCGGCAACCTCTATAGTCTCCGCGTCGATAGGCCTCACGGCGGACAAGCCGAGCACCCTATCGAAGGCTCTCACGCGGGCTTCCAGATTTGGTGATGCTGGCATTTCCCTGAGGGTCGTGGTAGCCCGACGACGTAGCCGCCTCCCTGACTACGACGTATAGCGCCTCCTCGGCCGCGTTCGCCGGCACGACGCCCGCCGGCCCCTGAGAGGCCCCGCATCGGCCCTCGGGACTGTGCGGATCGGCACCGAGCTATCCGCCGCGCACCTCGTCGACTTATTTCCCAACCCTATCTGGCGGAGGCCCTCGACAGGTGGAAGCGAAGCTATGAGCTCGGCGACCTCTTCCACCGGATCCACCCTCCTCACCTTCACGACGCCCTCCCGCTCGTTGAACCAGAAAGCCACTTCGTCCCCTCAAGATGCAAGCACTTCTCACCTCCGCGGGCGTAGTAGCTTTATTCCTAGCCACCCCGACTTGTACTTCTCCGCAAGACGACGCAATACCGTATTTCCAGTAGCCCTTAAGGCAACGCCGGCTTCTCGGACATTGGGTATTTTCGCCGAATAGAGCCGCCTGTGGAGCCACAAGCACGATATGGCGGCGACGGCGTGGTATATCGACCATCAAGCAACTAACTAGCCTATTGTTAAAGTAAAAAATAAACCAGTTCTTCACCATCATGGAAAAGAGTCGCTGGATTATACCGGTTCTCGTATTCGTTCTAGCTGTTGTATATGCCTCAGCACAAGTGTTCCCGGCGCAGATGGCGTTAGGCCCGCCTCAACCTCTCGGCGACTACGTGGCGGTGTTGATCCAGTCCGACAGACCCATACCGCCTCTGGCCTACTTCGACGGCAGGGAGATACGGCCGGTCCACATAGCCTACGTCTCCACGTGGGAGGACGCGTACTGGGCCGAGGGGAACACAGTTGTGAGGATCCCCGCTTGGGATTTCAAGGAGGCGGTGGTCTTCCTCCCTAGGTCGGCCCTCGGCGCTAGAGCCCCCCAGAGCTATAGGGGAGGCGTCTTGAGGATAGCGGTCGGCGGCGCCGTGACGGAGCTGTTGGAGGCCCCGCCGGGGGTCGTGTCGACCTACAGCTACCTCCAGCCCGGCCGGGAGGCGGGGGCCGTCAAGGCGGCCTCTACGTGGGTCAGCCCGCCGTCCGCGCGGCCGTTCGGGAAGGAGATTGTTCACGGCGCCGTGCCGCACTCCGTCGCTGGGCCGGATCCGGTGAACCCGGACGGCGCATTTATCTTCAACCAGACCAGGGGGTGGATGAATGCCGGCGGGAGGTACTGCCTCAACGTGAGGAGGCCTGCCAACGACGGCTATAGCCTCGGCGTATACCCCACGTTTGCGTCGGTCGGGTTCAACGCGACGTATATCTGGAGGACTGCGTGGTACGTCTACACAACGGCGGCGCCGGTCGGGCAGATAGTCGGCAAGGCCGTGATAAACGTCTACGAGACGGATCCCAGCCTGCAGACGGTCAAGGGCCTGCTGGGCACCTGGACGGCCGACGTCAGGAACGGATACGTCACGTTCACTAACTCGATACCGCTCAGCTGGCCCGATAAGTTCATCGCGCTCGAGCTCTGCTTCGTCCCCAACATCGGCGGGAGCTACATGGTCGGCGCCAACGCGACGTTGGGCTTCGCCAAGAATCCCATAGCGCTGGCCAGCGGCAACTACTACCTAGGCCCGGCCGCGGCGTATAGAGGCCAGAACGTGGCCGGGTACTACCCGACGCCCGCCAAGACCCTTCTGTTCGGCCCGTACGCGCTCGCCGACGGCTACTACGACTCGGTGTTGACGCTCGACATGATAGCGTCGGTGCCCTGGAGCTCGTCCAGCTGCCCAGCTCTGACGGTCAACGTATACGTCGGGGATAGGGCGCAGTGGCCTATATACTCAGCCAGCTTCGCAGCCGCGAGCTATACAGGCGCTAGTTGCATATACGACATTAGGAGGTCGATCAACCTATCCCCCGGCTACATAGGCCTTTGGTACGACGAGGCTAGGGCCAGAGACGCCGCAGTCTTCGTAAAAGTGGAGTTCAACCCGCCGGCGTATGCGGC
>JBMFIG010000067.1:0-2444 GCA_049976425.1 Thermoproteus sp. | reverse complement strand
CGGCGACATAGGAGTCCAGCTCACGCCAGTGGGACTTGTGAACATAACAACCGTGGCCAACACGCCGGGAGGCGGGGTATATCTAAACTCCACCTCCACAAGCCAGCCGTTTTGGGTCTTCTGGATATTGTACACATCGGCACGTATCGTGGCCAGGTTAGAATAGTAGGTGTTCGTGTTGGGCGGCAACACCCCGGCACACGGCTGTCCGATGTTGTAATAGCGCCTATAATAATAACTGGGATTCGGCACGTCGCAGTAGATGAGTATAGGGTAGTAGGGCCTCCCATCCGGTAATTTTTCCGGCGGCGGCAACATCACGTAGCCCTTCGCGTAGAAGATGCCGTTGCTATAGGTGGGCGGGTCCGCCCAGTTCGCCCATTTCGCCACCATGTAGATCACGGCGTACACGTCGTCCCCGTTCCTGGCTGCCGCAATAGCGGCGTAGTTGTTGCAGGGGTCGAGCAACGAGTCCCTATGGCCCCACTGCGAGGACGAGTCGTTGTATATCATCAACGAGACCATATCCTTGCCCCCGTCTGCCGTAATCGCTCTGCATCTCCAACACGCGCATCCGTTCTCCTCGACGGCGTACTTGCCGCCGTCTAGTTTCGTGTAGTAGTATATCGGGTGGCGGCCCTCGCGGTCGTAGTGCGAGAGGAAATCGTGTCTGGCCATGTACTGCGCCCTGAACTCCGCTACATTTAGCGTCGTCAAGTTGACGGGCGGTATGCCCATCGAGGAGCGTATCTGGTTAAGCGTCGCTAAGGCCTCCTGGACAAAGCCAACAGGATCGTCGATGGGGGCCGTAGAGGTAGTCGTATAAGCCTGTATGGATGTAACAGACGCAGAGGGTGGGGCTGTGGCGGTGGACGTGTAATACGACGTAGTTATTTCGATGGGCGTTACTGTCGGGACGCTGACGGTAGTAACAGTCCATGTCGGGACGTTGATAGTAGTCGCAGTCCACGTCGGAACGCTGACGGTAGTCGCGGTCCAGCTAGGCGCGTTGTTTTGAGATTGCATATAGGCAACTAAAGCAATTAGAACTACAAATAAGGCTATTAAAAGCGCAACTCTGATGGAGCGTCCTCTGCTCTTTGTTTTAACCTTCCTTCGATATATGTAACTCGGCGTCGTGCCGACCTCCGTATATCCGCGTTCCGCCTCCTCTACCGATAGCGGACGTCTTATCTGGGCCAGATTGGGGAATATCCGGTACAGAACTTGCAACACGTCGTCTCTAGTGCCGTGTAGGTACGCCCTATATGTCCTGTATCTGTCTATCCCTGCGTCGTCCAATGTCTTCGAGATATAGTAAAAGGCGGCTGAAGCCCCGTCGCAACCGTTCTGCCTGCCCTCGTCTATGAACATACGCGCCACCGAGGCGAGTCTGCTGACCAATTGCCAGTCGTCGAGCAGACGTGCGTTCCTCATAACCTCCCTCAGCTCCAGCAAAGCCTCGGGGAAGCACTCCTCCCGCCAAGAAGGCCGGGCGCTCTCATTCATAAAGACCTCGCGCCGCGGCCGCGCTAGGTCCGCCGTCTTCCCCGGCGCAGCTAGGTTCGGGAAGATCTCGTAGAGCACTTGCAACACGTCATCCCTAGTGCCGTGGAGATATCCCCTGGATATCCGGTATCTATCGATCCCCGCATCCTCGAGAGCTCTTATTATGTACTCCCTAGCCGCCGTAGCTCCATCGCACCCGCGTTCTTTACCTTCCTCGATAAACACTCTAATGACCGAGGAGATTCTGCTCACCAACTGCCACTCCTCAAGGATATGCGCATTCCTAATTACGTCACGCAATTCAGCCAACGCTCTTACAAAACACTCATCCACAAACCATCGTATTAGATACCATTTTATAAATATACAAGCTTTACAAATACAATTATAATATTTACAAAGTTTGCACGTTCTCACCTGCCCATACGGGCCTATCCACACCGCGTCGTGACCTCTGACGGCGAGCGCTGGCCCGACGGCACGGAAAAGATTAAATATCTCGGCGTAGGCGGAGTTCGGCCGGGGTGGCCGAGCGGCCCAAGGCGCGGGCCTGGAGTAGGCCCAGAAAGTCCGTCCCCGCAAGGGGGCGTGGGTTCAAATCCCACCCCCGGCGCCATTCTTCTCTCAGACGTGTCGGAAATCAGCGACGTCCCTACGTCCTCGACGATGTCGTCAAATAAACCCATGTTGCCTTAAACCGCGTATTGCCGAGCTTAGGGAATTTCTTTTTCCTGGCCGGTCGTCTGCTCGGCTGTGAAGCTTTTCCGTATCACTATGTCTGGCAAAGGTAAGTTGCCCTTAAGCGAACAGGGACCGCCGGGTAGCGGCGGTCGGTCGCTCGGTGGTGGAGCAATCGGTCTTATCGACTTCGGCCGAGGAAAGAGTCCTCGCAGTCGAGACGTTAATACTGGCGCAACTCCGCGGCTTTCTTGGAC
>JBMFIG010000066.1:0-2457 GCA_049976425.1 Thermoproteus sp. | reverse complement strand
ATCCTCTTTCACCAAGCTCTTCTACGGCCTTTTTAAGCGCAATGGTTCTAACCTTGGTTTTGAGAGCTTCATTAGAACAGACTAATGCATTCCATCATCACCATAACGATGAGTAATCTTTGGTTAAGCCTTCTTGATTAGGTGTAGTTGCGTTAAAGCAGATATTATTTATATACATATAAATCTAGCAAATTAATTTGGAGTGTGAGGTTTCTTGAGGATTATTTTTGTTGCGTGGGACACAGGTATTGCTGGCGGTGTCAGAGCTATATTTAAGGTAGCTGATGGTCTACTTGATAAAGGGTATAAGGTAAGTATATTAGCTCTTGGAGGCGAACATTCATGGATCGATTTAAGGACGCCGATCTATTATGTTCCTCTACCCAATAGATTAGTTAAATTACCTGGTAACGTTGATCTCTATTTGGCCCAGTCAAAATATGTTGTGGAATTTCTAAGAAGATATGGAGTTTCCTGGAGTGATATTATATTATTACATTAGCCTTTGGAAGAAGAGTTCATTAAATCTACTCTGGATGTTAATTTACTAGCCAAGAAGGAAAACGTGATAGCATGGAATAAGCGGAAGTCAAACACCGTAGGATATAAGTTGGCTAAGCTAATGAGAGACAGATTCAAGGTGTACGAGCTGTATAATGTAGGTAAGGAAAAGATGACGAATATATTGTCAAGGACTAAGGTATTCATAGACATAGGTTGGCATCTGGGCAGAGATAGACCGCCCCGTGAGGATGTTGCCATGTGGAATGTGCCTCTCGTGAATAACCACGGGGGCTGTATTATTATGAGGACTATCCAGTTCCGCATAAGTATAAGATAGATTGTTACGATATCTGCAATAAAGTTAGCTCAGGGAGCTAGTCGACAGAGTAATTAACTTCGTTGAGAACTATGATGCCCATATAAAGGAGTTTGAGAGCTTCCGTCGCTATATCGTTGAGGAGGCGGAACTATTCGTGAAGGACGTGGGATTTGGGCTGTGACGCGAATCGCTATACTAGGTTGTGGGTGGTCGGGTCTTGTTTCTTCTATCAGTCTGAGATCTCTCTATCCGGCCGCCGATGTTGTCTGTGTCGATAGGGCTTTCGACGGCGGCCTTCTTGCATCGGCTAGGGTGGGTTCCTATCTTTTCGACGTGGGGGGTAGCCACGTGGTTTTTAGTAGGAGGCGTGAGGTGGTTAAGGGCATAATCTCTATGGGGAGTGAGTGGGTTTCCCGCAGTAGGTCGGCCTACGTCCTCCTGGACGGCTTCTTTGTGCCTTATCCCTTCGAGAACGGGATGTACGTACTGCCTCCTGAGAAGAGGGCGAGGTACGGCATCTCCCTCATAAGGGCCCTCATGAACAAGAGGGGCGAGAGGCCGGCGAATTTCCTCCAGTGGATCCTCGGCACTTTTGGGGAGGAGGTTGCTAGGGATTACTTAATTCCCTACAATGAGAAGATATGGAAGGGGCCTCTTGACAAGATGTCAGCCGACTGGGTCTATATACCAGGCCGCCTCCCGTTGCCTTCGCTTGAGGATATAGTGAAGGCCGTGGCGGGGCTCCCCACGGTTGGTTACGCCGAGCAGTCCACTTTCTACTATCCAAAGAGGGGAGGGATATACCAACAGTGGCGTACCGCATACGAGAGGGCGGCTTCTCTCGGCGTGAAGTTCGTTAAGGAGGAGGTTATGGAGGTGAGAAGGGCTAGATCTGAGTTTATCGTCAACGGATGGCTTAAGGCGGATAGGATATTCAATACGCTCCCCTTGAGGGACTTTGTCCATATGCTTGCGCCAGAGCCTCCCTCTGAGGTGTTTGAGGCTGCGTCTAGGCTGGACTACAACTCGGTCGTGGTGGTGGGCGTCGGGCTTAGGCAGGCGGCTCCTCCACACCACTGGGTGTATGTGCCGGATAGGCGCTACGTCTTCCACCGCTATGCCTGGATCTCGAACTACGGGGAGGATGTCCCATCCGGCCGTTCGGCCCTAATAGCGGAGGTTACTGTGCCTTCCAACACATCGGTGGATCTGGAGAGGGTTAAGGCCGATGTCTTAAGGGGCCTTTCCGATCTCGGCGTAGTTGAGGAAAGGGCCGTAGAGATCGTTAAGGCTTGGTTCCATAGGTACGGCTACCCCATCTACATCCTCACACACGGCAGGGACGTCGCGACGATTGAACAATACCTAACGAATATAGGGATAGCCACGTTCGGCCGCTGGGGCAACTGGCAATACTGGAACACAGACAGAATATACGAGAAGGCAGAGACGTTAAAGTGAAAAGTATAACAAAATGCAATTAAGACATGTACGCGATAGCTCTTGCCAGCGGTTACGCAACACGCCTAAGGCCGACGTCGCTTTCGTTCACTGAACACCTAGTACCACTCGCTAACAAGTCAGTGTTGGATGGGTTTTCGCAAATCGCAGGAAGTGAGCGTGGAGAGCCTCCT
>JBMFIG010000065.1:0-2544 GCA_049976425.1 Thermoproteus sp. | reverse complement strand
TTAGGTTGGCCCGGAGCTGAGATATCGGCTGAACTGTAGACAGAGGCGCCATGCGTTTTTATCGAATTTGTAGCGCGGAGAATTCCGCCGCTCGGCCTCCTCGATTTATCTTTTGCATCGGTGACGCTGGCGAACGACTTCAAGCAGTATTGCTTTAAGTAAAGCGCGCCGAATGTGAACGGTGCCGCCGAGCGTTCAGCGCATCCAGAAGAATAGAATGGTGCGGGGGGTGGGATTTGAACCCACGTAGGCCTACGCCACAGGGTCTTGAGCCCTGCCCCTTTGACCTGGCTCGGGCACCCCCGCCCGATGCTAGATGCATACAGAATTTTAAGCTTTGTCCGCCTACGCGGCGGGCCTTAGGGCTATATCTACTTAAGGACGTCCCTAAACATCCTCGTGGAGATATCCGTGGGCGGGCCGTATAGGGTCTCGCTGGACGTCCTCAAGGGATTTCCCTGGGATAGATACGTGAGGTTCGCCTTCTTGTTCGGCTCGGCTACTTCGGGGGGCTCCGCGGGCGATCTGGACATAGCGATATCGGACGTGGGCCTGGAGGCGTTGGGGGAGCTGTTGGCCGAGCTGGCCAAGAGGCTTTCGTTGCCGGAAGACTACATAGATCTCTTGATCGTCAACGAGAGGACTCCTTGCCCTCTGGTCCTGGAAGCCTTGAGGGGCGTGCCGCTGTACGTGGCCGATTGGGATGAGGTATATAGGTACTTCAATATCTGTCAAGACCAACAGATAGACTCCAGGAAGCTGGCCCTTCTCGAGACAGCGCTGGAGTCGATATGGCGAGGATAAGGGCTTTACGCGGCCAAGCTCACCGCGTATCTCGACGGAGTCGTCAAGAGAGGCTACGATCTGGCCGACTGGGACGACCTGATGGCGGTGCTTCACGCCCTTCAGCTTCAATCCCAAGCGCTGATAGAGGCGGCGCAGAGGGCCGCATCTCTGTTGGGGGAGCCTGCCCAGACATACGCAGAGGCCGGCGCATCGCTTTTCAGACGCGGCGTCTTCGACGCCGAGGATTTAAGACTATACCGCTCGATCGTGGGCTTTAGGAACGTGATAGTGCACGGCTACGCCTCGGTGGACGCGGCGAGGGTCGACGAGGTCCTGAGGACGGGCCTCTACCGCAAGGTCCTGGCCCTTATCGATAAGATAGCTAGGGCTCTGCCCGATCCCCAATAGTCGAATGTTATATAGCGAGTCTGTTGTTACGTGATCGCCCTCGCCTACCGTAGCGATCTGGCCGACTTCGCGGCGAAGCTGAAGTCGTTGTTAGGCGCCTCGGAGCTCGACTGCTCGGCGGGCCGGCCCGACGTGACCGTAGTCGTCGGGGGCGACGGCACTCTTCTGGAGGCGATACACCGGCACCCCTGCGTGCTCGACTCCTTGGTGGTCCACGTGGGGGGCGGGCGTATAAACTTCTACAGAACCACGAGGATCGGCGAGGCGTCCTTGGAGGAGGTCGCGAGGAGGGTCCTCTCGCGGGATCTGAACGTTGTAGAGCTACCGACCATAGACGCCGGCGGCTGTATGGCCGTCAACGAGGTGGTGATCCGCAACGCAGACTATAGAAAGCTCCTCTCCTTCAGGATCACGGCCTCCGCCCCTATAATAGGGGGCCGCGCCGACGGGATAATAGTCTCCACGCCTCAAGGATCGGCGGGCTACGCCGTGTCGACGTGGGGCCCCGTGGTGGACTACAGGCTTGAGGCATTCGTCATATCCTTCATAGCCCCCTACACTCTCTACCTGAGGCCCTTGGTGGTGCCGCAAGAGCCTCTCGAGATATCGACGGCTCAGGAGGCCGAGCTGACCTGCGACGGCTACGGCGGGCTCCGCGGCAGGTCGTTCACGATCAAGAAAGGCGCGAGGAGGCTGAGGCTGGCGGTCTTCGGCGAGTACGACTACTACGACAGAGTGCTCTCCAGGCTCCTGTCGCCGTGAGTTGCTACGTCCTGGACGCCAGCGCCTTGTTCCACGGACGCGACATGAGAGCGTTTCAAGGACGTCTGCTGACCACCAGACAGATCCTCGAAGAGCTCAAGGACCCCAGGGCGCAGGCGGCGCTCGAGATACTCGGCGTGGAGGTCGTCGACGTGGACGAGAGGAGGGCGGAGGGGCTGGCCAAGAAGGCGCCGGGCCTCAGCAAGGCGGACCTATCGGCGCTTGCGCTGGCCCTCGAGACCGGGTGCACGCTTCTGACCGACGACGTGGCTTTGGCGAAGGCGGCCAGGAAGCTCGGCGTCAAGGTCAAGGGCTTTTACTTCGTCAAATAGCGTCGAGGCCCCAGCTCCCGGACCTAGACTGCTCCGCCCCCCAACTCGGCCCCGCCTAGAACGCCTCGCGCCGATACGTCCGGCCGTAGCCGAGGATGTTGCCGTGGGCACGAGACGTCTAGATTGCTCGGCCGAGGAGAGAGGACGGCGGCGCTGGGCTTAGAGAGCGGAGCAATCGGCCTTACGACTTCGGCCGAGGAAAGAGTCCTCGCAGTCGAGACGTTAATACTGGCGCAACTCCGCGGCTTTCTTGGAC
>JBMFIG010000064.1:0-2636 GCA_049976425.1 Thermoproteus sp. | reverse complement strand
GTGCCGTCCGTCATGCCGATTCCCCACGTAGTTTACGTCAACTTGACCGAGGCCGCATCTGTATTCAGCTCCGCATCTGTGTTCGGCCGGACGCCCTCGGCGACCCCCCTCGTGTCGGTTACCCAGGCCCAAGCCACGTCGGCGGCTGGCGTGTATTCGCAGACCAACGTCCAGGTGGAGGGCATAGACGAGGGCGATTTCGTCAAGACCGACGGGCGCTGGATATACATATGCACAGACGGCGCCCTCTACCTCGTCTCGCCCGATCTCAGGATCGCGGGGAGCTACACCGTCGGGGGCCCGTGCCAGCTCTTGGTCCACGGCGGCAACGTGCTCGCCATATGGCAGGAAGGGAGCTACACCCACATCTCCCTGCTCTCAGCGGGGCTTAGGCGGATCTTGAGCTTCAGCGTAGAGGGGACGCCTCTAGGCGCCAGGCTGGAGGGAGGCTACGCCTACGTGGTGGTCTCCGCTCCCCTCACGCCGCACTACTACGTCAACGGCTCCCTCCTCGACGTCTTGCCCATGTTCGCCGCGTCTGAGCCGGCCGGCGAGGTCGCCGTCGTGGCCGTCGACATGTCGAGCGGCCGCCTCAACTACTCGGCGTTCGCCGCGGGCGAGATCTACCGCATATACATGTACGGACACAAGCTCTACCTCTTCCAAGGCCCCGACAAGCTGGGCGTCTTGGCCTCGGCCGTGGAGGCCAAGAAGGGCCTCCTGCCGCCGGGCGTCCGGGACGAGCTGGAGAGATATATCGCGAAGGGCGACTACGTAGGCCTCTACAAGGCCTTGAGATCACTCGACCCCTCGGCCTTAGAGGCCCTTTCCAGCTTCTCGGCGCAGGCCAACACGACGGTATACGCCCTAGAGGTCGACGGCCTCTCGATACGCCTCGCCGGCGTCGGCAGGATACCCGGCGTCTTGACGGACCAATTCGCCGTGGCGCAGCTGGGCGAGTACCTCGTGGCGGCCACAACCGAGGCAGTCGCGAAGGTCTTGCCGATGCCCTGCTACTTACTAATGGTAATAGTGCCTAACTCGACCATATACGTGAACGGCCGCGAGTGGGGCGTCGTGGAGGGCGGGCGGCCGACGCCGACGTGTCCGCCGCCGATCTTGACGGTGGAGGTCGTGCCGACGGGAGGCGCGTCGCTCTACGTCTTGGGCCCCTCGCTGGAGCCCGTCGCCAACGTCTCGGGGCTGGCCCCCGGCGAGGCGGTGCGCGCCGGGAGGCTCGTGGGCCGAGTCTACTACGTGGTGACGTACCGCGCCGTGGATCCCCTCTTCGCAGTGGATCTCTCGGACCCGACGAGGCCCCGCGTGCTCGGCTACCTGAAGGCGCCCGGCTTCACCAGCTACCTCCACCCAGTAGCCCCCGGCCTCCTTCTCGGCGTCGGCTCCAGCGGCATGTTCGGCCTCCAGATACTGCTCTACAACGTGTCGGATCCCGCCTCGCCGTATATAGCCTCTAACGTGACGGTGACCAACGCGTACAGCCTAGCCCTCGGCGACTATCACGCATTCCTCTACAGAGACGGCCTGGCCTTCCTGCCCGTGTATGGGGCGAAGCCGTTCTTGTTGGTCCTATCCGTTGCGGAAGGGCGGCTGGACGTAAGGGCCGTAGTGATCGCAGACGCGCCAATCCTCAGAGTCCTGTACATAGGAGACGTCTACTACCTCGTGGAGCCCGGCAAGATCGCCGCCTACAACTCCAGCTTCGTAAAGACGGGGGAGTTAAGCCTAAATAGCTGAGCGGGGTCGGGGACGTGAAGCTTTTTTACCTCGTCTCGGCCTTCGCCGCGCTCGCCTTGGCCGTACTGGCCCTCCACTTGGCCGGCGGCTCCCAACGCCCCGCGGCGGAGGTCGCCCCCACGGCCGTCGCGGCGCCGAAGGTGCAGGCGGAGGTCCCCAGAGAGGTCGGCGGCTCGTACGCGGTCGTGGCGGCTGTCCTCAACGGCTCCTGGGCCCAGATCTGTCCGGCCCCGAACGGGACCATGCACCTCTATCTGCTGAAGATAGGGAACTACACGGCGTATTTGTACGCGCCGGCGGGCGCCCTCAACGCTACGCGCGTATTTATGGAGATCCCGGCCAAGCCAGCCGGCGCGGCGGCCTCTACGGAGCCTTCTGCGTGGGCTACTCCGTGGCTGGAAGCCGCCGGCGCTCTGGGCGCGGCGTCGGGCGCCCTCCTGGCCCTCGCGATATATACGGCCGCCTGTAGCGGCAGAGCCTGTAAGGCCAGGAGGCTCCGCGGGCTGGCCTACGCCTCCGCGTCGTCCCTCGCGGCCGCAACCGCGTCTGCGCTCGTCGCCGGCCCGTCGATGCTCGCCCTAGCGGCGCCGGGAGCTATAGGGCTCTATAGATATATCAAAGCGAGGCGGCGGATCGCGGCATGGCTAAGTACGACCTTGACGTAATCGCGAGGATACTGCTGGCTCTGCTGGACGGCCCCACGAGGAGGACCTCGCTGTACTACAGGAGCAGGCTCTCCTACCCCCGCTTTGTCCAGTACCTCTCGCTTCTCGAGGAGAGGGGCCTGGTCGCCGAGCGGGACGGCTTCGTCACGCTGACCGAGAAGGGCCTCAAGGCGGCCGCCGAGCTCGACAGAATATTGGACGAATACCTGGACTTCT
>JBMFIG010000063.1:0-2864 GCA_049976425.1 Thermoproteus sp. | reverse complement strand
ACGTGGCCGAGCTCAACCGCCCTGTACATTCCCTCTTTCCATCTCCCTGCGCCTAAGCTCGTAGCGCTTGAGCTTGCCCGTCTCCGTCCTAGGTAGCTGGTCCACGAACTCGATCTCTCTGGGATACGCGTAGGCCGCAAGCCTGCTCTTCACGAAGTTCTGGATATCCCTCTTCAGCTCCTCGCTGGGCTCGACTCCCGGCTTAAGCACGACGAAGGCCTTGACTATCGTGCCGCGGACGGGATCCGGCTTCCCTATCACTGCGGCTTCGAGGACGGCCGGGTGTTTCGCCACGACCTCCTCTATCTCCTCGGGCCCCAGCCTATAGCCGGCCACCTTGATCACGTCGTCGACCCTCCCCTTGAACCAGAGATAGCCGTCGCCGTCCTTGACCCCAGCGTCGCCTATTATGAACCACCCGTTCTTGATCTTGGCCGCGGTGGCCTCGGGGTTCTTCCAGTACCCGAGGAAGGCGACGGGATCCGGCAACTTGACCGCTATTAGGCCCTCGGATCCCGGCGGCAACGGCCGCCCCTCCTCGTCCACCACCTCCACTACGTGTCCAGGCGCCGGCTTGCCTATAGAGCCAGGCCTGGCCCAGAGCGAGTTGTTTGTAACGACCAGGTTCGTCTCGGTACATCCGTAGAACTCGTTCACGGGCGCCCTAAACGCCTGGGATGCCCACTCGACGAGTTCCCTCCCCGGAGCCTCCCCCGCCGTGCTGACCGCCCTCAACCTTAGGCCGAAGTCCTTGAGGGGTTGCGGGTACTCCCGCCTTATCATCCTCAGGGCCGTCGGCGTTATGAACGCGGCGGTTACGCCGTACTCCTCCATGACCTTAAGGGCGTCGCCTGCGCTGAATCCGCGGGATCTCCTGTAGGCCACGACGGGCCTCCCGAAGTAGAGCGACGGCAGGACCACGTCGCCAAGGGCGCCTATCCAGCCCCAGTCTGCGTTGGTCCAAAACACGTCGTCTTCCCGAGGGGCCATCTCGAAGTACAGCTGATATGTAGGCACGTGCCCCAGCAGGAATCTGTGGGCGTGTAGGACGCCCTTAGGAGGACCGGTACTGCCCGACGTGTAGAAGAGCTGGGCCGGATCCTCGCTTCTGGTAGCGACCGCGTCGATACGTCGGCCCGACCTCGACTGATCCTCGAGGGAATACTCCTTGCCGCCTCTGGGCTCGGAACCTACCACGTATATGGCCTTTAGGTGTTCTATCTTGCTAACCGCGTCGAGGACGTCCCTCCTCGCCCCCTCGGCTATCAAGGCCTTGGCGCCGCTGTGCCTCAGCCGGTACTCCACCCCCTCCGTGCCTATAAGCGGCGAGATGGAGAGAGCTATAGCCCCCAGCCTATAGATAGCGCTCAGCGCCACCACGACCTCGGGGCGCGGCTGCAGATACACGCCGACGACGTCGCCCCTCCCGACCCCCATATCCCTTAAGGAGCTCGCCAATCCGTCCGACAGCTTCTTCAAATCGCCGAAGGTGAGCGAGTATCTGTTCCCCTCGTCGTCTAGGTAGTAGATCGCCAGCCTGTCGCCGAATCCTCTTTCCACATTACGGTCTATAATAGCATAGCCTATATTAAAATATTCAGGTATATTCCATTTAAAATTAGAATATAATTCATTATATGAAGAAAAAGAATATTTCCTTAAGTCTATTTCTTCGCTCATAGGAGCTCTTGGCAACACCTATCCCTAGACAGTAGGACGAACACCAAAGCTATTAGGGCGCCTATTATCGTCACCAGCGATATGGCGGTGACGGTGCCGTAGGTTTGCCCTATCGATTTCAGGAGGTACGTGCTTATATAGGGTGCGAAGGAGCTGAACGCAACGCCTAGGTTTAGGATAAAGCCTATCCCGCTGAACCTGACCTTAGTCTCGATGGTCTCGGCCAGCCACGCAGGCAGGACGGAGTACTGTGACGAGAATACCATGCCCATGAGAGCCGCCCCTATGACTAAGTTCGCAAGTTGCCCGCCCGCTATAAGTATCCAGATGGGGTAGAGCGTCAAGGCGGCTATGGCGTAATACGTAGCAAGTACCGACCTCCTCCTACCTAGCCTATCGCTGAGATGGCCGAAGAGGGGGCCGAGCAACATCCAGGTTAGGCCAGCAGACAGCGAGGCGAGTATCACGCCCTCTCTTCCGTAGCCCAGTAACGGTAGCAGAGTCCCGAAATAGCCTATGGATCCATAGTATATCAACGATTCTCCGAATATCACTAAGGTGGCTATTATTACGAAGAGCCAATATCTCCTGAGGAGCGCCAAGAACGGTATACGCTCGACCGCCGGCTTGCCCTTCTTCAGCCAGATCTCGCTTTCTCTAATTTTCCACCTCACGAAGAGGGCAATTACTAGAGGCACTGCTCCGAACCAGAAAAGTATTCTCCAGCCATATGCCATCATGGCGTCCTTTGTAGGGGCGAACACTGTGGCGAGGGCGACCGCAGCCGCGGCGAAGACCGACGCAAGCCCGGCGCCGCCTTGCGCGACGCCGCCGAGGAGCCCCCTCATATTAGGCGGGGCGAACTCTGCAGTTATCGTCAAGCCGCCGGCCCACTCGCCGCCTAGGAAAATGCCCTGGAGTATCCTGAATAGGACGAGGAGCGCTGCGGCCGCCACGCCTATCTGGGCATATGTGGGAAGGAACCCGATGGCCACCGTGACCAGCCCCATGCCCAACAACACGACGAACCACGTTATCTTGCGCCCCATCTTATCGCCGATATGGCCCCAGAGTATGGCGCCGAGCGGCCTCGCGAAATAGCCGAGGACCAGCAACAATAAGGTCTCGAGGAGGCTCGCTACATAGTCCGTCTTGGGGAAGAACTGGGTGGCTATATAGGGCGC
>JBMFIG010000062.1:0-2897 GCA_049976425.1 Thermoproteus sp. | reverse complement strand
TACTACGGCCATACAGCCGCGCTCTATAAGAGCGACAGGCCGTACATAATCGTCGACGGCGCGAAGTACGTCGGGTACGGGGACATGTACGGCCTGACGCCGCCCGCCGCGGTGAGCGAGAACGGAGTCCTGGCTTTCGCCACGTACGACGCCCTCTACTGGGGCGGGAAGTGGATACCCATAAGGCCCGGCGCCGCGGTCCTCGCCATCTCCGGCGACGGAAGGGTCGTCGCCGTGGGCTACCTCGACAAGGTGTACGTCTACTACGACGGGAGGCTGGCCGCCGAGATACCGGCGCAGGACCCGCGGTCCATAGCGCTCGACTACGACGGCCTGGTCATGGCGGTGCAGGACGACGCCGGCATCCACCCGTACATATTCGAGGTCGTCAACGCCACGGTCCTCGGCTGTCCATACGGCCTGCTGAGGGCGGGCGCGGCGATCGCCTACAACGTGACTGGGTCGACTGCCGTGTTCGTGCCCAAGGGCCAGCCGCTCGTGCCTCTAACGGTCAACGGCAGCGGCTGGATCTGCCTGCCGCAACAGCAAGCGGGCAACACGTTCGTCTACAAGATGTACTACACAGTGGGGGTCGTCCCGCCGGCGGCTGGCCCGCCCCTCGCGGCGGGCCCCACGGCGTATTCGGCCCCCCTGACGGCCAAGGTTGCCAGCAATATAGGCGATATCAAGGCCAGGCTCGCCGGGTGGCTGGTGGGGAACAGGACGTACCCGCCGCTGGCGACGCTCGTCGTCGACATAGAAGGGCCGACGGCGGTGGCGCCGCTCTACGAGCTTGAGATAGTCAACTCGACGGTGGTCGGGCAGACCAAGATGGTCCTGCTGGGCTACACGGCGTATGGGCCCAACGGCATGCCGCTTGCGCCGTACAAGGGCAACGTCTTCATAGGCCTGCCCGCCTACGTCTACGCCCAATACGTCAACTACTCCCTGTTCTACGTGTATTCCTTGACCCCTTCGGGGGCTCCCAACGAAACGTCTGTGTGGCTCGCGCCGGGCGCTACGGCGTATATAGAGACGGCGGCGTCCGTCGACTTCGGCAACGGGACGCGGCTGGTGTTCCTCGGGTGGTCGGACGGCGTCGCGGCCCCTGCCAGGACCGTCGGCCCCGGCGCGTACATTGCCGTATACAAGAAGCAGTACCTCGTGAACTACACGGCGCCTAACTTCACGCGGTCGGTCTGGGTCGACGCCGGGGCGAGGCCGCCCAACGTCACGGCTCCTGCACTGCTCTACGACGACGGGAGGACGCGGATATACTTCGTCTCCTGGAACCTCCCCAACGCGGTCAACGGGCCGGCGAAGGTGACAGCCAACGTGGCCTACGAATACCACGTGACGCTCCAATACCCGTGGGGCGAGGAGGACAGATGGCTACCGCAGGGCTATCTGCTCGAAACGCCGCCGGAGAGGTACCGCCTGTTCTGGGTGTTCGCGGGCTGGTCTCCCTCCTCCGCTGTCAACGCCCCGGGCGTGTACACGGCCGTCTACCAGCTCGACTGGACCGCGATAGCCGCCGTAGCCGCGGCCGCCGCCGCCTCGATCGCCGGCGCGGTCGTCTGGAGGAGGAGGCGCTGAAAACCCGGTCTTTTTACCATCTACATTTTTCCTGAATTTTCGTATACACAGTTCCTGATCAGGAAAAATGTAGACGAGAGTTTAGGAAAAATGTAGATGGGCGGTTGCCTCTTTTCGATATTGTCCGGGACAGACGCCACGTCATGAGAGGGGTCTCGACAACGCCGGTGATACTGGCGGTGCTCCTAGTCGCGATAACTGCGTTCTTCGTACTGCTAAACTGGACGTGGTCGCAGGGCAAGGCCTCGGAGAGGGCCAGCCAGTTCGCGCAGGAGCTGGCTTCAGTAAAGTACGCGTGTTTAACGGCTGTGGTCCAAGGAGGGCGGGTCGTGGTGAACGGCGTCCCGATGCCCAACTACACGGGGCCCGGGTGCTACGTCGATCCCAACATAGTGATCGTGTTCGAGACGTATAACGGGACGGGATGATCGAGGAGGTATTGATCCTCGTCCTCTCAGTCGCCGTCGCGGCCGTCCTCATAACGCTCGCGTCTCCGCTCGTCGCAGACGTGGCCTCCGCGGCGTACGGAATATCGGAGTACAGATCGCTCTACGCGCTCCCGACCGTACACGTGTTCAACGGACAGGTCTACCTCTGCCTAAACGACACGAGGGCCGTGTCCGTGCAGGGGGCCAAGGCCATGTTCGGCTGTTCAGTGATGGCCAACGGCGCATGCGCTCAGCACGGCACGATGCACGGGCAACAGGGCCAGGCGCACGGGCGCGGCAAGCAGGCCGTCTTCTACTGCGCCGCTTGGATAGGCCCCGTCAAGCCGGGCGACAAGATCACGTATGTCTTGAGGGGGCAACGCGTCTCCAGAGCCATCACCATCCAGGTCAATTCAATATCTCTAAGTCAAAAATGACGGTCATGCAATTGAAGAGAAAAATGAAGGGCGACGTCCCGGTCGGCCAGGTGATACTGATAGTAATAGCGGTCGTAGTGGCCGTGGCGATATGGCTTGCTGTGAAGCCGATGTTGGGGACCGTAAACGTCCCGTCAATAACGCTAGACGCGTACAACACGCATGCGTTCGGTAGCTATGCTGTCTTTGCGGTGAAGACAGGAGTAAACATCCAGTATGTGAGCGCCAGTTTATATGATTCGTCTGGAAAACAGCTTGCGCAGTGCACCGGTCCGTACAATTCTATCCAGGACGCAATGAACAAAAAAACTGGATCGCAACAGATACCGGCCGATACTGACTTCTACGTGAGGTGCGATTATACGCTGTCGCCCGGCCTCTATAAGCTGATGATAGTGTATCAGTACTCGGGCAACCAGAAGTCCGTATTGCTGGA
>JBMFIG010000061.1:0-3468 GCA_049976425.1 Thermoproteus sp. | reverse complement strand
GACGGCATCTCGCCGCTCCTCGAAGACGCCGGCTGTGGGACTAGCCGTGGACCTCTATGTCGACCCAGCCGAAGCCCATGGCCGTGGACCTCCCGACGCCGATATATCTGGCGAGGCCCAGCAGCTGGGCCAGCCAGCGCCACCTCCTCTCGGGCGCCTCCACCCTATACGTGGCGGCCCCCACGAAGCCCACCGCGTGGTGCGGGCCTACGTAGACGGCGGCGGGCCTCACGGAGTGGCTGGACTCGACCAGGTCGAAGGGGGCGTATACGTAGAGCGAGAGGGGCGCCTCGACGCCGTACCTCCTGGCCCTCTGCAGGAGGTTCAAGACGAGGAGGCGGGGCTGGGGGTAGAGGGTCTGGACCGAGGGGGCCTTGACGCGGGGAGGCTTGGGGTACTGCAGGAGCGCGGGGGTCTTGAACCTCACGGTGACGTATCTGCCCCTCCCGAGGGGCTGCGCCTCGGCTATCTCGGCCTCGACGAGCTCGAGGGAGGCGCTGGAGAGGTAGAGCCGAACCTCGCCGGGCGGCTCGAGGAGCCTCAGCGCGGCCTCGTCGCCGAGCCTATCCACGTCGGCGATCAGATAGAAGCGGTACCTCTCGCCCGCCTTCAAGACCACCGGCTCCTCGCCGTCGCCCCAGAGGGCCCTCCCGCCGGCGAAGAGGAACGAGAACTTCACCGGCTTCTCGGGCTCCCTCCCCTCGGCAGGCAGCCACCCGGCCCACCTCAACACAGCCTGTTTGGCGACGCGCGACGTCAGGGCCTGCGCCACCACGTCGGTGCGCGGGGTCAGATCGAAGGCGGCCTTGAGGAACCTCATCGGTAGGGGCAGAGCCTCGCGTATCCGCAGACGGCGCATCTGCCCGAGACATACGGCGGATCCCCGCCTTCGTACATCCTCGCGATCTCCCCTGCTATGCGCAACAGGGACTCGGCCAGCGCCTCCGTGTAGGCCACCTCGTGCACCGCGTCCTTGACCAGCAGGCCGTACTTCACCGGGCCCAGGGCCTCGGCCATATACATGTAGGCGGCGAGCTGGTAGATCTCGGAGGCCGTCGGGGGGCCCGACGACGACTTGACCTCCACGGGCACCACGAGGCCCCACCTATCCACCGCCACGTAGTCGGCCACGCCTCTGAACGGCCGCCTCTCCAGCGGCACCTCGGCCCTGACCTCGACGAACCGGGCGGCGACGCCGGGCGGGAGCCCCCTCCTGTCGGCTAGGCGCTCCGCCGGCGGCTCGGCGACGCCTATACGCCTCAACGCGATGACCGCGGGGCAGAACAAGTAGTCCTTGACGTCGGTAGGCGTTATATACACATGGCTCTACTACTCAATGTTTTTTACCTTTGAGGAGGCCGCCAGGCTGGCGGAGTACGCCGCCGGCATGCCCCGCCACGTATCGGAGGAGCTAAGGGGCTGGAGGTGGGCGGAGCCGCCCCTCCTCCACACCTCCGAGGTCCTCATCTCGATATCGGACGCGACCTACGGCATATGCCCCACAGGCCGCGACGTGTACCTCAAGAGAGTGGCGAGGGTGAGGCCGGAGCCGCCTCCCGAGGTCGAGGTGGGGTATCTGGTCCACGCCGTCTATTCCGGCGCCGTCTCGGCGGCGAGGATCCTCGCGCTGGCGGGGGTGATGTCCGGCGTCGACTTCCTCGACTCCATGAGGGCCAGGTTCGAGGAGTTCGTCCACGGCCTCTACGCAAGCCGCCGGTGGGCTCTGCCCTACGACGAAGTCTTGAAGATAGCCTGGCCTATATGGGACCACGCCGCGCTGGTGTTCGGCGGGGCGCTGGAGCGCGGGAGGGCCAAGGGCCTATCCGGCGACTCGCTGGCCGCGTATGTAGTGCCCTTCCACACAGAGTTCCCGGTAGACGGCCACCGCCTCGGCTTCACGCCCGGCTACGTAGACGCCGTGCTCCCCCCTCTGATACCGGTGGAGCTCAAGGTGGGGCCGCCGGCCCGCTGGCATAGGGTGGAGCTCGCCGCCTACGGGCTCGCCCTGGAGTCCGTCTTCCGCTTCCCCGTGGATTTCGGAGTCCTGCTCTACGTCAGCCCGAGCCCTCTGCGGTACTACTACCAAGTCGTCCCCCTCTCCGACGCGTTGAGGCTCGAGGCCGTGGAGGCGAGGGACAGGAAGGCGAAGATCGTGGAGTCGGGCGCGGACCCCGGAAAGGCCCAGAAATGCTCAAAGCAGTGCCCGTTCTACAACTACTGTGAAGTGGCTGGTGCTGGACGGCTGGGGGGACAGGCTCTACTTCCGGCGGGGGGTCTTCGTTCTCCTGAAAAGGGACGGGAAGGCGGAGGCGCCTCCGCCAAACGTCGACTCGATAGTGGTGGCGGTGCCGGGGGCGGCGATAAGCGCAAAGGCTCTGGTCAAGGCGGCTGAGTTCGGGATAGACGTGGTCTTTATGCCGGGGTGGAGGCCCGTCGCCAGGCTCGTCCCGGCCTCCTACGCCCCGCCTGTGGAGCTCTGGGTGAGGCAGGCGGCGGCCTACGTCAAGCGCCGGGTCGAGCTGGCGAGGAAGTTCGCCCAGGGGAAGCTGGAGAACCAAGCCGCGCTCCTCCGGCACTACGCCAAGCTACGCGGCGACAGGAGGCTTGAGAGAGCCGCCGAGGCCGTGCTGGGCTACGCCAGGGCCATGAACTCCGCCTCCTCGGTGTCGGAGATCAGAGGCCTGGAGGCCGCCGGGTCTAGAGCGTATTGGAAGGCCTATAAAACCCTCGTCCCGCCCCAGCTGGGCTTCGAGAGGAGGCTCAAGAGGTACGACCCGCGGCCTAGGGACCCCGTCAACGCCGCGCTCAACGTGGGCTACGGCCTCCTCAAGAAGGAGTGCTGGAGGGCCCTCCACCTCGTCGGCCTCAACCCCCACATAGGCTACCTCCACAAGCCGCGCCGGGCCCAGCCGGCCCTCGTCTACGACCTGGTCGAGGAGTTCAGACCCGCCGTGGACAAGGCCGTGCTCGCGCTGGCCCGCAAGGCGCCGAACGCGCTGAGCGACGAGAGGAGGAGGTTGGAGGAGCTGGTCAAGACGGCCGTCTCCCTCAGGGAAGAGGTCCAGAGACAGGCGAGGTCCCTCGCCGCCGCCATAAGGGACGGCTTGGACTACGTGCCTTGGAGGCTCAAGTGGGGCTAGGCGGCCGCCGTCTAGGTTATCACCAAGCCGCCGTCCCACTCGTACCTCACGTCGCCGATCAGAGACCGCGTCTTGTAGCAAGGCCCCGTGAGGAGGAAAACCTGCACGTTGACCCCGGCCCGCCCTCTGACCAGAGAGGCCAGGCCCACCTCGACGTCTCTCTTAAGCGCGGTGCTCCCCGGCCCTATGAAGGCCGATCTCTGCACTCTGACTAGTCCCTTGGCCTTGAGGAAGTCGGCCACCTTGAGGCGGAGGTCGTCGTCCGATATGTCGTAGATCACCAAGAGGTACAGCTCCATGGATAGGCCTAGGCCGTAGAAATTTCTTT
>JBMFIG010000060.1:0-3486 GCA_049976425.1 Thermoproteus sp. | reverse complement strand
CATCAGACCTATAGACAATCACAATCCTCTTTATGCCCAACATATGCATAAGGGCGACGAGAGCCCTAGCCTGGGCGTTGTCGGTGGGCGGAAGCCTGAAGAGATAGGGCTTGGGCACCGCCAGTAGCGGCGACGTGGATATGCTCGTGATCAAGATGTGGTTCTGCTCGGCGAAGTTCTTGACGGCCGAAAGCTCGCTACTGCAAGTGAGGCCCACGACGAACCTAATTCCTTGCGAGTATAGGGTCTGGAGCTTCTGCAGAGCTAGGTTGGGATCGCAGGCGGAGTCCTGCACGACTAGCTGGAATTGTATGCCCTTATCGGCGAACATCTTGTTAGCGTCCTGGACAGCCAGCTGTATAGCGCACTGGCCGCTAGTGCCCATGAACTGGAGCGATCCCGATAGAGGCACCTCGGCGCCTATGGTGATAACCTTGACGGTGGTCGAGGTGGATGTTTGAGTCGTAGTTGCTTGGGTCGTCGACGTGCCGGATGGCGCGGCGCTGGTCGGCGTGGGGCTCGTGGCGGTTGGCTGGGACGGCGTGGCTGGTCTGTACATGAGCGCGGCTACCGCCGCTATAACCACGATCACCACCGCTACCGCTATCCAAACAGTTTTGGAGGCCATAGCCTCTGAAAAGAGGTTGTATTTAATCTTTCTTGTTTAACACCTCCTTCCTTATTGTATACAAATCTACAGTTTTTACAGGCTTCTCTGGAACTATGCCTTGGGGTCTGTACATCAGCACTAATATTATCGCAAGGCCGAATATGGCGTAGGTCAGGTAGGTCGGGTCGGCGTGGAGCACCGCCTGCAAGGCGTTTTTGTATATGTCTAGGACGGTCTGGATGGCGTAGTATATCACGGCGCCCACGATCGCGCCCACGTTGTTCCCCTGCCCTCCCAAGATCAACATAGTCCACCCTATGAACGTGTAGGTCGGCAGGAAGGTCCCCAATATAGTGTAGTCGAAGTAGTAGGCGAGGAGGGCGCCGGCAAGGCCGGCGAAGGCCGAGGCGAAGGCCAACACCCTTATCCTGAACTTGACGATGTCCTTCCCGAAGACGGCCGCCGCAGTCTCGGCGTCGCGTATGGCTCTGAGGGTCCTGCCGAAGGGCGAGTTGCCTATTGTGTCGAAGACGAGGAAGGTGACGAACAGCAATATGGCCGTTGCGGCGAAGAACACCAAGGTCCTAGTCTCGCCGGAGGCCCAGGCGAACGGGTCGGGGATCACGGCTCCGTTGACGCCGCAGGCGACCGGCGTGGCGTAGTAGGTCACGACCCTTAGGAACTCGCCGCTGACGAGCAGGAGTATGCCTAGGTAGTCCTCCCTCAGCCTTATGGCCGGGTAGGCGAACAACACGCCGAGGGCTGCGGACAGCGCCATGGCCAGCGCGATCCCCAGGAGGAAATAGCCGAAGCCCAGCGCCGGGTTCTGGGCCAGTTGCTGGTTGACGAGGGACCCGACGGAGTATTGGTACAACATGCAGTAGTTCCCTATGTTGCTCAACGGCGCCACTCCTATGGCCTTGAGGAGGTAGGACTGGTATATCAGCAATATGAGCTTCGTAGCTATGCCGCCCACCGCTATCGCGCCGATTATCAAGAACATGACCTGCCCGAACTGGGGAAGGCCGAGGTAGCCGACCTCTAGGTTTAGGCTGATGACGAATATCGCGTATATAGCAATATATATGGAGAGGTTCTGCAGGAGCACCTTGACGTCGCGGGGAAGCGGGGCGAAGAAGGCGAGCGCCGCCACGACGGCGAGTATCGCGGCGAGCGCTATGGTCTTGATCGTTACGTCCCTCGTCATATCCTGCTCCTCCTAGTTGCTATTAGGCCGGCTATGCCCTGGGGGGCCATGAGGAGCATCGCTATTACTATGGCGAACGGTATCGCGAGCTCGTACTCCGACGGCAGGCCCAAGGGGTTCAGGATATAGTTGAAGCCCAGCACCATGCTGAACCCCACGATGTAGCCGCCGATAACCCCGCCGTAGACGCTGGCGAGGCCGCCCACAACTACGGCGACGAATATGAGGGGTAGCCTGAGCCAGCCGAGCTCCTCCGTGACGGGGAATATCATTGCCATGTATATCCCGGCTATCCCCGTCACAGCCCCTATTATGAGCCAAGAGAGGGCGTAGACCCTCTCCACGTCTATCCCCAGTGCTTTGGCCAGAGGGGCGTTGTCGATGCTGGCCCTCATCACCACGCCGAACTTTGTCCTGTTCAAGAGGTAGTAGAGGGCGGCGAGGACCAGTACTAGGGCTATCGTGGAGGTGACCGCCGTGATCTGGCTCTGTGTAAGGCCCGGTATCCGTATCTCGCCGGGGCTCAACAAGAAGTTGCGGGTGTTCCAGCCGTAGACCGTCTGGGCGATGCTGTCGAGGATGGCCAATATGCCGAATATCAAGAAGTGGAGCCCGAACGAGGCGATCATCAATACTGTGATGCTGGCGCCGCGCCTTATGAGCGGCCTAAAAACGCCGACGTAGGAGAGGTACGCCGCGACGGCGCCTGCAAGCGCTGCGGCCGGCATGGCGAGGTAGACCGAGCCCGGCCAGAGGCCTCCGTAGAGAAAATACAGAAGGTAGAAGGCGGCGTATGCCCCGACGGCGGCGAGATCGCCGTGGGCGAACGACGGTATCTTCGTAGTTATGTACGTCATGGACAGCCCTATGGACGCCAGCGCGTAGACGTTGGAGTAGACGATTGCCGGCACCAACACGTTGTTTACGAAATCATATGTGTTGAACATAGCGCGCAGAAGGTCGCCCAATTTAAAAATATTGCCAGCTATATTGTACATTTAGGTCTATATAGTTCAAAGCTTTTATACCACGTATAACTGAAACCGCCATGGCCTCGAGAACTGGGCTGATAATAGGAATAGTCGTAGTTGTGATAGTAATAGCGGCGATAGCTGCGTACTACGCGTCTCAAAAGCCGGCGCCGCCTCCCGCCCCCTCCACCACGCAAGCCAGCACGATTTCGGCAACGAGCACAGCCGCGACGATGTCGGCAACCTCGACAGCCACGGGCGCCAAGGTCGTCACCATAGGCGCGGTGCTTCCTCTGACTGGTGCCCTTCAGAGCTACGGCCTCGGCTCGCAGTGCGCCGTACAGCTGGCTGTCCAGGACGCTAACAAGATGTTCGCCGATAAGGGCATCCAGTTCCAGCTCGTAGTGCAGGACACCGCGACTGATCCCAACACCGCTCTGCAGAAGCTCCAGACGCTGTACTCGCAAGGCATTAGGTTCGTGGTCGGGCCTATGGCGAGCTCGGAGGTCTCGGCCGTCATGAGCTTCGCCGAGCAGAACCACATAATCGTGGTCAGCCAGTCCTCCACATCGCCGGCGCTCGCCGTGCCTAAGCCCTACATATTCAGGCTCGTCCCGACCGACTTCTACCAAGGAAACGCCATAGCCGCCCTCCTGAACTTCCTAGGCGTCAAGAGGATTGTAATCGTCTATAGGGCC
>JBMFIG010000059.1:0-3617 GCA_049976425.1 Thermoproteus sp. | reverse complement strand
CCACATTACTGATGGTGCAAGTAACACCAGAGAGCGTCACGGATTGCACGGGAGCAGATGAGGGGCCGGGATTTGTCACATTAATAACTAACTTATTAGCCAACTCACCACTCGTGTGAAACACAGCTGAAGTTACCGCCAACTTCGCCTGTGCCTGCGTAGCGCCTAGGAATGTGGTGTACATGTACCAGCCTACCGCAACCGCTATCACTATTATTATCGCCAGCAGTATTGCCAGTTCTATTGATGTTAGGCCTTTCATAAATACGCAATTCCTCTCTATTTATAAATATTGCGTTGCGCCGAGGCTGACTAACGGAGGCGGGCTCGCCGCATCTCAGGAGCCGCCATCCTTTTTAAGGGCGGGGCTTCCCCTCCCGTGATCGTGGCGGTGGCGTCTAGGAACCCCAACAAGTTGAGGGCCGTCGAGGCGGCGTACCGGATGTTCGGCATAAGGGCCTCTGCCGTGCCCGTGGACAGGCCTCCGGGGCTTCCGCAACAGCCGGTGGGCCTTGGCGAGGTGGTGCGGGGGGCGGTCGAGAGGGCGAGGCGCGCCTTGTCGGCGGTGCGCGGTGCCGTGCACGGCGTGGGGATAGAGGCGGGGGCCGTCGAGGCGGGCGGCGCGTACCTCGACGTGACGGTGGCCGCCGTCGCCGACGCCTCGGGCCTCGTGACGCTGGGCTTGGGCCCGGGCTTCCAGGTGCCGTCTGTCTTCCTGGGGGGCGTCCTCTCGGGCGTGGAGCTGGGGGCGCTCGCCGAGTCCTTCTTCGGGAGGCCGGCGGTGGGCTACAGAGAGGGGCTCGTCGGCCTTCTGTCGGGCGGCAGGGTGACCCGGCTCGACCTAAACGCCGCGGCGGTCGCCATGGCGCTCCTGCCGAGATTGCCCCGCAACTCCCGCCTCTACGGCTGGACCGCGACCCCCAACGCCTTGCAGAAGGCGTAGACGACCCTCTCGACGCCCAGGGCCTCGACCTCCGGCGCCCTCTCGGCCTCGACCCCGACCCATCCCGCCCTCCGCTTCGCTATCCAGCAGGGCGTCTTGAGATATTCCGGCAACGATCCGCAGTCGGCCGTCTCGACGACGTGTTTGACCCCGGCCAGGAGGCGCCTCGCAGACGGCGGGAGGGACTCCGGGGGCGTCAGCAACGCCAGGTCCAAGACGTGCTCTAGGTACGCCCCGGTCCTGAGCGCGGACTCCGCCGCGCGCTCCAGGTAGGAGGGGTCCCCCGTCTCAACGTAGCGCAGTATCGGCTCGTACACCGACAAGCTCCTCGAACAGCATCAATTTATCCTTAACGCCGAGCTCCTCGGCCAGCCGCCGCGCTCTGCCCCAGTCCACCCTGTCGGCCACCAGCGCGAAGCGGGCGACGTCCACGTCCCTAGGCCCGTCGGGCCTCGCCGCCTGCAACACGGCGTAGGCCTCCAGCGACAGCGTCCAGTAGCCCACGCCGTCGCGCTCAACCAAGCGCACCTCCCTCAGGAGAGGGCCTTCCGATATCTTGCCGAGGTGCGTCCTCGACATGACCTCTATCGCGACCATGCCCGCCTCTAGAGGGACGAAGAAGTGGAGCACTACATTGTCGCCTTTCCTAACGCCTCGAACCTCTCCTCCGCGAGCCCCAGCGCCTCGGCCAGCCGGCGTGATAGCTCGAGAGGGTTGAACTCCTCGACGATGGTCTATGTCCTTGGACGGCAGGGCCAGCCCTAAGTTGACTAATATCTGGGGCCTCCGACCGCCGTATTGTAGCGTCCGGCCGCCTCTGGATATATCCTCCTCAAAACATCGATCCAGATAGGCCTCGCGTCGACTGCTCGGTATATAAAGGCTCCTAGAGCGCGATTATGTTCGTGTAGGGGTGGGCCACGTCTCTGAACTTGACGAAGTGCTTCTTCTCCGAATAGTGTATGGGCACGGCTATCTTCGGCCTTATCGCCATGACGGCGTCGGCCGCCTCCTCGGGGGTCATGACGGTGCCTCCGCCGATGGGGACGAGGAGCACGTCGACGTCCTTGACCTCGGCCGCCTCCCTTATCAGGTCGGTGTCGCCCATGTGGTACAGCCTGACTCCCCCCGCATCGACGACGTAGCCCACGCCGTAGCCCTTGGGGTGTACCGGCGCGCCGTTTAGGGTCTTGGTCACGTTGTATGCGTGCACCGCGGCCGCCTCGAACGGCCCCAGCTCGACCGCGCCGCCGGGCGCCACCTTGTTGCCGCCGAAGGGGGAGTAGAACTCCTTGACTGCCCCGGGGAAGTGGGCTGGGTGGTCGTGGGTGTAGAGCAGGTAGTCGCATCCCTCGACGTCCAGCGCGTCGATGCAGAGGGTCCTGCCGCCGCTTCTGACGGCCACCCCGGCGAGGCCTCCGGCCCTCCACAGCTCGACTCCTCTGAACTGAAGCCTCAACATATCCTCGGCACTAGGTCGCCTCTGGGGGGCTCCAGAATCCTCAAGCCGCCCACCACGGTCTTCAATAGGACGTAGCCTCTGTACCTCTCGCTCGACCTAACCTCCCCCACCGCCGCCGCGTCCTTGAAGCCCAGCCTCTTCATGAACTCCAGCACCTCGTCGGCTACGGCCGGGTCCACCGCCAGGACGGCGGCCCCCTCGCTGGCGAGGGCCAGGGGATCTATCCCCATCATGTTGGCGTACGCCGCGACCTGCGGCCTGACCGGCACGGCGGCCTCGTCGACCACTATCACGGTGCCGGACGCCTTGGCCCAATCGTTCAGCACCATAGCCAGCCCGCCCCTGGTGGGATCCCGCGCCGCGTGGATATACTCGCCGTACTTCTCCACCAGGGGGAGCATAAGCCTCGTCAACGGCCTCACGTCGCTCGCGAGGCCGCCGCCCTGCCCCTCCTCGACTATCCCCATCTGCCTAGCCAGTATGACAGCGCCGTGGTCGCCGAGATAGCCAGACACGAGTATCTTGTCTCCGGGCCTCGGCTTGTCGAGGATAAGCCTCTCGGCTACGCCCACGCCGACCGTCGCTATCACTATCTTGTCCAGCTGGCCCTTGGGCATCACCTTGAAGTCCCCGCCTATAAGCGCGACTCCCTCCTCCCTCAGAACGCCCAGCATGGAGTCCACAATCCTCCTCAGATCTTCCATGGGGAACCCCTCCTCGACAACTATGGCGTCTAGGAGGGCGATGGGCCGGCCCCCCATCATCAAGACGTCGTTGATGGAGCCCGAGGCCGCCAAGACCCCGATATCGCCTCCGGGGAAGAAGGGAGGATTCACGGTGTAGGAGTCCACCGTGATCACCAGATACCTCCCGCCGCCTATGGGGACGGCCGCCGCGTCGTCGGGGAAGTCGACGCCGACGCCGCCCTCCACCCGCTTCAGCCTCTCCTCGAGCCTGGAGAATAGGAGCGCCTCGAGGATCTGCGACGTCTCCACGCCGCCTGCGCCGTGGGCCAGCCTGACGACCTGCTCCATATACGGCTGGACCCGGGCGTTTTTATACCACATTTCCCTGACCGCGAAAAGACGCCCCCGCGCCCCGGCTGCGTAGCAGTTTTTAAACCGGAACTACATATCTACGTGGGCCTTAAGGAGGAGTTTCTTCGTCTTTTGCGTGAGGATGAGGAGTTCCGCCTAGCTGTGGCCGGCCTTC
>JBMFIG010000058.1:0-4019 GCA_049976425.1 Thermoproteus sp. | reverse complement strand
GGACGCTCGCCCTCGACGGCCAGACGTGGCGCCTTTCCGGCGGCCCCACGAACGTGGTCCACCAATTCCTCATGGATCGGTTCAACGCGATATTCGGCAGTTAGGACGCGGGATCTCAAGCCATATCCGGCGCTCGTCATATGACGGCGAGCTACGACAGACGCGCCCATCGCCTTGTCGAAGGCAAGCGCCTTCTTGATAGAAGGGTAGGTCTTTACGCGGCCGGCTCCCCGCCGATGTCCGGCCAGCTCCATAACTAGTTGGCGAGACAGGTTCGGCGCAGACATCGTATGGAAATGTTATTACCGAGTAGTAGCACAATACCGTGAAGGTCGTGAAGGTGCTGGACGGTCTACACCGCGTGGATCTGGAGCCGGGCGGCTTCTCGGACCTCGTGTCGGTCTACGTCGCCGATGGGGGGAGGTCCCTCGCCGTGTTCGAGGGGGGACCCGCCGTGTCGGCCTCAGACCTGATCTCGGCGCTCCGCTCCTTCGGGAAGTCTGTCGAGGCCGTCTTCCTGACTCACGTCCACATTGACCACTACGGAGGGGCAGGCGCCGTGGCTGGGCTGGGCGGGGGGACCCGCTTCTACGTACATCCTAGAGGCGCCAAGGTTCTGCCGAACCCCGACATAATATGGGCTCCGGCCCGGGCGGCCATGGGCTGGCTGGGGGAGCTCTACGGCCGCCCCCTAGAGATCCCGGCGGATAGATCTGTGGAGACCAAGGACGGCGACAGGATAGCCGTGGGGGACGTGTCGGTCGAGGTGATACACACGCCGGGTCACGCCAGCCACCACCAGTCCTTCCTGGTCGAGCCCTGGGGCGTTCTGTTCGTGGGGGACGCCGCCGGGATATACCTGAGAGATCTCGACTACGTGATCCCCACCACCATGGAGCCTCTGAGGCTCGATCTGTACATAGACAGCGTCAAGAAGCTTATCCGGAGGGGGCCGAGGTACATCGCCTACACCCACTACGACCTCCTCCCCGGCGCCGTCTCTATGCTGGAGCGCCACCTGTCCCAGCTGGAGGTGTGGAGCAGGAGCGCGGAGGAGGCGGCGAGGGAGGGGCTGGGCGCCGAGGAGCTCGAGGCGATTCTGGCCGAGAGGGACCAAGGCTTGAGGAGGGCCTACGAGGGGCTTAAGGCCAGGAGAGCCCACTACCACCTATTCCGGATGGCCGTGGAGGGGATCTTGAACTATTTCAAAAAGGGGTAGGTTTTTTCACTCGACGGGGAGGCCCCTCGTCCTCACCTCCTTGAGGTCGGGCGTCTCGTAGGCCACGCTGACCCCGTAGAAGTAGATCACGAGCGTTATGACGGCCCAGACCAGAGAGTCCCAGGGGTAGGGTATCGCGGGGCTGGAGAGGTTGCCGAGGGAGCCGAAGTAGGAGACGGCCGCGAGCGCTATGTTGAATATGGGTATCCAGCTGGCCGCCTTGACGTCGGGATGCCTCGACTTGGACCAGAGATAGGCGAAGGCGGCTATCTGCAGAGCGGCTAGGGCCAGCCAGTAGACGATAAACGACTCGATCGGGCCCATGCCGGAGAGCCAGCCGAGGTGCCAAGCCGCGACGGCGACTGCGAGCAGGGCCCAATACGCTATCGAGAAGGCCGTGGTCTCGCCCTTGGACATCCTCATGGCCTCCTTGTAGGGACCCAGAAGCAGGAGCGGCAGCCCTATCAACATGCTGACTATGGCGGCGTCGACGTAGGGCCAGGACGACCAGTATATCAAGAGGGACGACACCAGAAAGCTCAGCGGATAGAAGATCTGCCAGGCAGGCGGGTTGAACGGCCTCTTGAGGTCGGGCGCCAGCCGCCTCAAGGCGTGGTTGGTCAAGCCGCCCATGAGGTAGCCGTAGAGCGTCACTATGACCGAGTAGGACATGACGGCGTACCACTCGGGGTGGGGGACGAGGAACACCATGGCTATGACGCTTGCGGTCAAGAGGGCTACCCAAGGCGTCCTGAACTCGCTGTGTATCTTGGAGAAGGCGGAGGGTATGTAGCCCATCCTGGCCATGCCGTATAGGTTCCTGCCGGCCGTGCCCACGTAGACCGCCAGCGTGCCGGCGGGCGAGATCACGGCGTCGCTGAGCAACAACAACGCCAGGCCGGCCAATATCGGTATGCCCGTCGCCATGGCCTCGCTGACGAAGGGATGGGCCGACCAGTCCGATTGGGCGAGGCCCTTCCAGTCGCCGGGATTGACGCCGGCCGCCTGCCAGTTGACGGCCCCTATGAAGGCTATCTGGAGCAACACGTAGAGGGCCATGGTGACTAGTATAGCCGCTATGACGCCCAGCGGGACGTCCCTCTGCGGGTTCTTGCCCTCGCCGGCGTATTCGAGGCCTTGCCTAAAGCCTTGATAGGCCCAGACTATGCCGGACAGTATCATGCCGGAGAAGATGGCCTCGTAGCCGTACGGCGCGAATCCGCCGGGCAGATTGCCCACGACGTAGTCGGGGTGGAAGTAGAGCGCTATTAGGAGCACCACTGTGGTCAGAGGCACTATGAGCTTCCAGGCGGTTATGAAGCGGTTGAACCATCCGTATATGTGGACGCCTACCACCTGTATAAAGAAGAACAGGAGGAGGAGCGCGACGGCGACGGCGACGCCCAGCGGCGTCAGAACTCCTAGGTCAGAGTTCCAGAGCTGGGGGGCGTAGTAGCTGGCGTACTCGACTATGGCCACGGCCTCGACGGAGAGGGTCGTTATGGCGCCAAGCGTGTAGGCCCAGGCCAGGAGGTAGTTGCTCAACACGCCGTGCGTGTAGTGGTTGTAGCGGGCGAGGGCTCCGCTGAACGGGAAAAGACCTCCGAGCTCCGCGAAGGAGAAGACCATGAATATGAACATGATGCCGGCGATTATCCACGACAGTATTGCGGCAGGCCCCATGTATCCCGCAGCGCCGAGCGCCGCGAACAGCCAGCCGGAGCCCACCATGCCGGTCAGCGAAAGCATAAAGTAGTCCAACATAGTGAGGGATCTACGCAGTTTGACCTGCTCTTCTTTCGACATAAGAAGAATTCGGAAGAGGATAGCTATAAATATTGTTGGTAATACAAGAGTATCACACTACGCGGAGTGATGATCCTCCGCGAGCCGATGCCTGACGATATTGCACGTCGCTGATCGCCGACGTAGCGCCTCCGGCGAGGCAGATCGCGGCATCCCGGCGCCCCCGGCCTATATAAAACGTGCCCGACGCGGGAAGCGCCGGAGATCTCGATAAATATAGAGAATAGAGGAATAAATAGAAATTCTCGCACTATATCTCCAATTTCCGTCGGATTCTTAATGTATGATATAGGTAATACAAAACTACTGTTTTAAATATGGAGGAGATAGGATCCGTCCCACAGCCCTCGACCGCCTCCGGCCTAAGCCTCCGCGGCCCAACCGCGGAGGCGACGCGGGGATAAACCGGCGGCGTCGGACGGGGCAACCCGCCCGACGTTGCCGGGGAAATCGGCGCCGACGGCGGGGGCTGTGGGACGCTCCTCTCGGATATCAACCTCTCAGATCCTCAGCCGCATGTTGTCCTCGGTTCCCTCACTTCTCAGATGCCAGGGATTTGCCAGGCGTCCGCTACCTGGGTTATAAAGTGCGCCTGACGATATCATCACCTGTCTGAGTCTAGGAGATCCAACTATTCTACAAGGCATACTGCTAGACTTACGGAGAACCACCGCCGAAATGCGCCGGAAATTATCCGGTTAAGAAACGAAGTAGACGAAGTCTGTAGGCCAATGAAACCCTAGGCGCTGGCAAACACTTATTATAGGAGATAAAGTATTGTACATGACTATCGTGGAGATCCGCGGTACTTTTAGAAGAGGACATACTGGTAGCGGCGCCTATGGGCTCTATTGAAGAGGTGGAGATCCTCAAGAGACGGGGCTTGGCTATGCTGAAGTACGCTAGGGAAGCGTTGCGCAGAGGCCATAACGACCTCGCCATGTTCTTCAGCGAGCAGGCGCTTCAGCTATCCACAAAAGCCGTGGTTTTGAGG
>JBMFIG010000057.1:0-4059 GCA_049976425.1 Thermoproteus sp. | reverse complement strand
CGGTGAGGCCGCCCTTCGAGAAGGAGGTTGAGGTAGAGGGCAGGAGGCTGAGGATCAGAGTGGAAGAGGTGGAGGCCTCGAAGGAGAAGGGCGAGAGGAAGGAGCACCTAGTAGTGAGGGTGAGGGCCGTCGTGGAGGAGGACGGCCGCGGAGTTGCTGTGGAGAAGGAGGCGAGGTTCCTCAAAAAGAGCGACGGCGCGATCTACGGCTACGTAAACATACACGCCGACGCCGAGGGAGGGCGCGAGGCGGACTATATTAGGACGACGGCGGTGCTGAAGACCCTCGGCGTGGAGAAGTGGAGCAGAGTAGAAAAACGGATACAGCTCACCGGAAGCGCTCTTGACGCGCTGATGAGGCTTGAGCCGGTGTGCAGAGCGCTGGGCATATGCCGAAAGTGAACACAATAGCAAAACGGCCTGTAGCGCGGTGCGGATAGAGCGGCGGAGGACCGGATTCGCCGAGCCTCGCGGCCTAGATGCCCGCTTCCGAGGGGACAACGGAGGCGGCGTTACGTCTAAACACGCTTGCCGAAGGGGCGGCGTCAACCCTCCGGACAGCCCCTCCGCGGGAAGTCCCCCGGGACGATCCCGCAGCCCGTGCCCCCGCCCGGAGAGCAGAAAGGGGGCGTTGCCCGGATGCTTAAACCTTCTTGCCTTCCAGCTCCTCCAACCTCCTTCTACATTCATCCAGTCTGTTCTTTATCTCGGCCACTGCTGCCTCCCTCAACAGAAGCGATCTGTAGAACGAGAGGATCTCCCTCTCCTGCTCCAACAGCCTCTTCTGCCACTGCGCCAGGCGCGACTCCTCCTCTATGAGCCTTCTGGCGAAAGGCGCCAGCCCGTCCATCAGCTCCATCTCCTTCCTCCTGACGTAGTCCTCTATCTTGGAGTACTCGGCCTCCTTGTTCTTGAGCGCCTCCTCTATGTTCTTGTACTTGGCCACCAGCTCCTCCAGCTCCTTCTTCTTGGCCTCTATGTCCTGCTCGATCTTCTCGAGCTCGGCCCTCCTCCTCTCAAGCTCCTGGAGCTTGGCCTCGGCCTCCCTGCCCTTGACCTCCAGCTCCCTTACCCTCGCCTCCCTCTGCTCCAGCTCAAGCCTCTTGGCCTCCAGCTCCTGTTGCATCTTCTTTAGGTCCAGATCGCGCCTCATGATCTCCTCCTCGCGGGCCTTCAGCGCCTTCTCGCGCTCCTCCAGCTCCTGCAACATAGAGGCGTATCTGCCCAACATGTTCCTGAGGTCGTCGAAGAGCGGCTGGGCCGACGTGGAGAGCGCCGCCAGCTTCCTCAAGTCCTGCGCGAGGGCCTCCAGCTCGCCCTCCCTCTTCTTGAGCGCCTCTTCCCTAGTCCTTATCTCGGCCTCCTTATAGGCCAACTGCTTCAGCTTGTTCTCGTAGTCCTGCAACCTCGCCGTGAGGTCCTTGGAGAGCTCCAGCATCGACGACGCTATGGCTCTGATCTGGCCCGTCGCGTTGTTTACCGCCTCTAAGGTCGAGGTCGCCTCGCCCAGCTTGGCTAGGACTTCGTTTATGGAGCCCAGCGACTTTGTGAGGGAGTCGGCGGCGGACGTCACCTGGGCCGCCGCGGCCTTCAACTGGTCCATGGCGTCCAGCAACTCCTTCTGGCGCGACGTCAAGTCGTTCATGCCCCTCACTATCTCGTTGAGCCTAGCTACGCCGTCGACGAGATCCTTCACGCTTCTCGAAATGACGTTGGAAAGGCCGTCTACAGATTTCTTGATGTCCAGAAGGCTCCCCCTTAGATCGGGCGGTATGGAGCCTCTTAGCTCGCTCACGCTGGCGTTGAGGGAGCTCAACGCGGCGTCTATCCTCGCTATCGCGTCCTCCAAGCGCTTTGCGTCCTCCCTCCTAAACACGAAGGGCCCCCTCGACGGCTTTATATTGTTTACGGCCACTTACAGCCGGCCGCCGCGGTCGGCAAGCCTATCGGCCCGACTGGATCTTCTCCAGATATCCCTGCAACAACGCTATGCGCTCGAGCAAGGCCTCGCAGAGCGCGTCCCTCTTCCTGAGCTCCTCCAGCAAGATCTCCCTCTGATACGCCAGCTCCTCCACGGCCTTCTGGAGCACGGCGTCGATGCGTTCCGCGGCTTCCTGCATCTTGGATACTGCGATCTCCACGTTGGGAGGCGCCGGAGGCGGCTGGGGGGCTTGCCTGGCCTCTATTCTGGCGGCCGCCTCCGCCAGCTGTTTGGAGAGCGACGCCATCCCTCTCCTTATCTCCACGAGCTCCCTCAAGACGTCCTGTAGTATGTCCTCGGGGGCTAGGTCGGCCACTCCAGTTCGTGTTGTTATCCTTAAATAGTTGACGTATAGCCATGGGGTTCCGATCGGCAAAGGCGGTGGTGAGGGCTAAGTACGTCGACGCAAACGCCGTGATATTGGGGCCCTCGACAATCGGCGAGGGGGCATTCGTCGACGCGGTGGTTGTGGGGTACCCGGTCAGGGCCAAGATACTCGGCGACTTCAAGTCGCTCGACGAGATAAGCGAGGGCTCGAGGATAGGCGCCGGGTCTATCTTGAGGAGCGGCTCGGTCATCTACGAGAGGGCTGTGTTGGGCTCCGGGGTCGAGCTAGGCCACAACGTCCTGATTAGGGAGGAGACCGTCGTAGGCGACGGCGTGAGGATAGGGACTGGATCGATAGTGGAGAAGGCGGTCAGGATAGGGAAGAACGCATGGATACAGTCCATGGTCTATATACCCAACGGCACCGTGATCGAGGAGGACGTCTTCATAGGGCCGAACGCGGTGATAACCAACGACAAGTATCCGCCCAGCAAGAGGCTGGATCCGGTCGTGATAAGGAGGGGCGCGGTGATAGGGGCCAACGCGACTCTGGTGGCGGGCGTCGAGATCGGCGAGGGCGCTGTGGTGGCCGCCGGCGCGGTCGTGACGAGGGACGTCCCGCCGGGCGCCGTCGTGGCCGGCGTGCCGGCGAGGGAGATCTCGCGGGTCGACGAGTACCTCAAGAAGAGGGAGGTGTACGAACGCGGCGCCTAAATACCGACGGCGACAGCCCTCTTTATCCTCTTCGACATCTCCTCGTAGAGCCGCACGTCGTCTTTCGTCAACGACGGCGGGATCCGCTTAAGCGCCTCCTCGAAGTGCTGTCTTGAGACCGGCTTGGCCGATCCGGCCCTCTCCCTTATGGTCTCCCTCAACGCGAGCATGGCGGCCTCCCTCACCAACGCCGCTATGTCGGCGCCGGTGTAGCCCTCGGTCCTCTTGGCCAGCTCGGCTAGATCCACCACGTCCTCCTTCTTGCATTTGCCGTCCTTCGCCGCCGCCTCGTCGCACAGCTTGACGCGCTTGGTGTGTACCTTGAGTATCTCCAACCTAGCCTTCTCGTCGGGCGGAGGCACGTAGATTATGCGGTCGAACCTCCCCGGCCTAAGAAGCGCGGGGTCCAATATATCGGGCCTGTTAGTAGCCGCCATCACCACGACGTTCCTCAAGGTCCCTATCCCGTCCATCTCCGCCAGTAGCTGGTTGACTATCCTGTCGGTGACGCCCGAATCGCCTAGGCGGGAACCCCTCGCGGGCGCTATGGAGTCTATTTCGTCGAAGAAGACGACGCATGGGGCGGCCATTCTGGCCCTCTTGAATATCTCCCGCACAGCCTTCTCGGACTCGCCGACCCACTTGCTCAACACCTCGGGCCCCCTCACCGCTATGAAGTTGGCCCCCGACTCCGTCGCGACGGCCTTGGCGAACATTGTCTTGCCTACGCCCGGAGGGCCGTACAGCAGGATGCCTCTAGGCGGCTCTACGCCGAGCTCGTCGAAGTAAGCCCTGTACTTCATTGGCCACTCCACGATCTCCCTCAGCTCTTGTTTTATGTCCTCGTAACCCCCTATATCGCTCCAGTGGACCTCGGGCACCTCTATGATGACCTCCCTCAGCACAGTGGGCTGGACGAACTTCATGGCCTCCATGAAGTCGCTCATGCCGACCTTGAGCTTGCTGAGGACGTCGGGCGGTATGCTTTCTTGGTCTAGGTCTATAAGCCCCTTGGAGACCGCCTTCCTCAAAGCCGAC
>JBMFIG010000056.1:0-4131 GCA_049976425.1 Thermoproteus sp. | reverse complement strand
GGCGGCAAGGTGGTCGAGGCGGTCTACGACGGAGACAAGGTGGCGGAGCTGATCGAGATGCTCAAGCCGCCGAGATGCCCAGCGCGCGGGTGATGCGCCCCGTCACTTCACTTTTACGGTCCCGTAGCCCACCCTCGTCTTGGCGCCTATGCCTTCGGCTAGCGCGTCCCTTATGAACGAGTATAGATCGGCCTTGCAGTTGTTGCTCAATGCGTCGGAAGCCACGAAGAAGGCGAACGTGGCGCCGGGCCTCACAACCGGAAACACCAGAGGGATCGGCCCTGCCTTAGTCTCCCTGAAGTCTGGCTCCTTATAGTGCGGCGTGATGACGTCGGCCCCCAGCGCAAGCTCGGAGGTGGGCAGGGCATCCGTGACGACCAACGCGCCCTGGAGGCCCACGTCGCCGAAGAGTTGCCTAGCCTGGACCCCGCAGATCTCCCTCCCATGCGCCCTCAAGACCCCCCTGATCGAGGTCGCCGGGATGTACGGCACGTTGAGTATCGGGTGCCACGCGAGCCCGATCTCGAGAGGCATGTAGGGATTCCTGACGTGCACCACCAGCGGCGTGGCGATCTCCACGTCGACGCGGAACAAGGCGGGGTACGTCGAGCCGAGCGCCTTTTCCAAATAGGCCAGATAGCTCTTCACGGAGTTTAGGTCCAGCTTGTAGTCCTTCAGAGATAGCGCTATCTCCCTACTCAACTGCGGGAATTCGAGGCTTGGATCTGCCTGGTACCTCTCTATTATCGTCCTTATGACGCACGACGTTATGTTGTACCCCGAGGCCACGCAGTCGACCCTCCTAGGCCCTCCCTCCTCCCTCGCCTCCTCGCGCCTAGGCGGCGGGCCTCTAGTCCGGGTCGGCGCCTGGCCGCCCGGCGGCCGAGATCCCCTCTCCCAAGGCGGGGGCCGCCTCACGGCCATATCCTCTGCGCTCTCCAGGCCTTTTGTATAAGGGAGACGAAGAGGTTGCGCGCCTTCATTATCTCGTTATGGGTTATGTTCAACGGTTGCGTTCCCGAGGCGCCCACCCACCTCAGCTGGCGCGGCCAGTCATCGGACAGAAAGATAGAGACGTAGGTCCCCCCGCCGTATACGTGGCCGCGGCCGTGGGCCGCCGCGAAGACAGCCGACGCCCTCCTCAGCTCCTGGTCTTGTTGAGGCGGCAGATACCCGGTCCCCCTCTGCGACCTGGGCAGGCCGAAGAACCACGCCAAGTGATCCATGGGGTCCGGCGCGGCGTAGTTGCCGACCAGCGACCTGGCTCTGTTAGGCCTCAAGAAGAAGTTGTGAACTGTGGAGAAGTCAGCCTGTGCCGTATACACCTCGAAGACGTCGCGCGCCACCGCCGGTGCTGGCGGTAGCGGAGGCTTGGAGCCCCTGCAGTCAACCTTTATGCGGCTCCGGACGCCCTCGACCAAGCTCTTGACATCCTTTTCTTGCGGCGCCCTCCCCCTAGCGTTTACCACGTCGAGGACCCCCAGCGACTTCCTGCCCCCTTTCCCCAGCCCCGATAGAGTAAGCGCTACGGCGAGTATCTTCACCGAGAGGTCGAAATACTCGCCCTCGCCCTCCACCGCCAGCCTGAAGCGGCCGCCTACGGCGTACTCCACCTCGCGGTTCAAGGCGATTAGGTCCAGTCTTTGAATTCCCCTCCTCTGCTTCCTGGCGACTTTCTCTACCTTGGGTTGTTGCAACACCTCTACAGTCAGCCTATACCTCGACGCGGCGCTCGTCGTGCCGAAGCCCCACCGGGCGACCATCTCGGAAGCCCTCCCCATATCGGGGCAACCGGCCTCGTACAAGGCGCCCAGCGCGAACGCCCTCGCCCACCAGCGCCAAATCCCCTTGACGGACGTCGGCCTTATGTAGAAGTTCCTGTCGACTATATCGGGCTCATACCACCCCACAGAGAGCGGCGTGGCTATTGTCAGCTCGAACTCGGCCCTCATCCCTTGGCCTCGAACTTTGCCTCGGCCAGCTTCTTAAGCCAGTCCACGTACTCCGCCAGCTCTAGATCCACGAGAGCCCCTCTTTCGTCCAGCGACTTTAAAGTCTCGGCGAGGCCGCCTGTGGGTATCCCCAGCTCCCTAAACGCCTCCAGAAGACAGGCCCCGTAGAGGGCGTAGCCCTTCTTCTCCGTCCCCTTCTCCTGATCGCCGCAGATGGCCTTGACCTTCTCCTCCAAGCTCCCCCCGGCGTATATGTCCCTCTCGCTGGATCTCGCGGCCAGTATGGCGAAGGCGTAGGCCGAGCCGACGTAGTAGATCTCGGAGGGGATCTGCCTAGCCCTCGTCCTAAACGCCGACCTGGCGTCCTTGTCGCAGTAGGCCTCGACGTACTTCACGCAGGCCAGCGCCTTCTCGAGCCACGTCATAGGACCTCCACGAGGCCCCTCCCCACGGTCTCCTTCCCACCGATCCACAACGGGCCCTTGGCCTTAGACTCTACATAGCTACAGGGGTCGAACTGCTGTAGCGACTTCTCAACATCCTCGAACTTCTTAGCGGGATCCTTGGAGGGGATCCTCACCTTCACCGAGGTCCTAGCCCTTCCGCTGCAGTGTATGCCGGTCACGAATACCGTGAAGGGCGGGATGTACTCCTCGCTCCACGGCCCCACCTCGACCGTCTTGGTCTCCTGCTTGAGCCTTACCCTGTACTGTACCATGAGGCTCCTTCTGACAATCCTAGGCAGATCCTCGTCGCTGACCACAGCGAAGCCGGGCTGTGCGCCCAGTATCTGCGACACCTTCTTGAACGGTTCAAGGTCGAGGCGGGGCGCCTGTTGTGAAGACACCTTGAGCTTGATCTCGTTGATCACCGCGTGGTCCCCAACCGCGTACGACTTGTCGGAGAGGGCGACCTCCCCAGAGGCCACCGAGGGGAGCTGGGGCAAGTTGAGCTCCTCTCCCAGAGCCTCGGCGTAGAGCTTCGCGAAGCCGAATAAAAGCGGCGACGTCACGTAGAGCCACACCCCCTTGAGGGATCGGGCCGGGATTGCGAAGAGCTTCGCGTCGAGGAAAGACACAGCGGCCGAGTGCTCAGAGGCGGCCTCTGGCTTGGGGCCGAAGGCCGCTATCACCTCGGCGCAGTCCTCAACCTTAGACGCGTCGACGCAGATGGAGTTGTTGAAGAGCCCGCCCTCCGCCTTAGCTCTCACCGCGCCCTTTAGGCTAGAGGCCCATATGGCGGGGAGGCCGAACTCGTCCCTCTGGACGGGCAGGTCGACATAGGCCTCCTCAGAACGGCCCACGCCGGGGTGTAGAGAGGTCAAGGCCAGGATCCAGAGAATCCTCCTAGCCATAATCTTTAGGTGGACCTAATATATAAACCTTCCACCGCCAAAGCGCAACTGCCGGGATGGCGGAGGAGGGGCTTGCGGGGGTAAGCGGAGTCGGCCCAGCGCCGGTGCAAAGTTAAAAAGCCGCTCCATGTAATAGATATGGACTGGTTCGCGAAGGCCTGGGCCCTTCTCCACGACCCCCCGTATAAGGCCCTCTGGCCCCTCGGCTACAAGCCGCTCGGCGGCGCCACCCACGAAGAGGAGGCGCGGAAGCTGTTGGACCTGATCCTACAAGGCACCAAGCTTGGGGGCGGCGCCCCCGACGAGAAGACGGCCAGGGCCGTCCAGGCCGCGGACGTCTTGGCCTCCTCTTTCGACAGGTGGGCCCTGGCGCCGGAGGGCGAGGCCAGGTACTGGGTGAGGCCCAAGGAGCAGGTCAACCCGTTCAACCCCGCCATGAAGGCCCCTCTGGAGATCCCGGCGTTCGACGACCTCAAGAAGAGGGTAGAGATATTCGCCAAGAGCGTCAACGAGGCGGTCAAGGCCGCGGGCGACGAGAGGGAGGCCTACTTCGCCCTATACGCCGCGTACGAGCTGGCGTGGATAGCGGCGGATCTACCCGCGCTCCCCGCAGACACCCGGATGCCCACCCACACAATCTTCGACCACTTGTACGCCACGGCCTCTGTCCTAAACTGGATAGATGAAAACGGAAGCCTAAGGGACGACGGTTGCCTCTTGGAAATAGACATCCCGGGGATCCAGAGTTTAATATCGTCGGCTAGGAAGGCGGGAGACTACAGGGCAGGTAGCTTCCTAATCTCGCTGGCGGTGTGGGGAACCGCG
>JBMFIG010000055.1:0-4156 GCA_049976425.1 Thermoproteus sp. | reverse complement strand
GACGGTACTACGAGCAGCTCCTCTCACTGATAAGAAAAATGAACCTGAATAACGTCGTGTTGCTGAGAAGCCCATCCAGGCGGACGATAGAACAGACCCTCGCGAGATCTGTGGCCTTCCTGCACGCAACGATAAACGAGCACTGGGGCATAGCGGTGGCCGAGGCGATGGCCTACGGAACCCCCCCGATAGTCCATAGGTCAGGCGGGGCCTGGACAGACCTCGCGCAGGAAGGCAAATCGGGCCTAGGCTACGTCGACGAGGATGAAGCAGTCGACGAGATAGCGGAGTTGCTGAGCAATCGCAAGAAGTGGACATACTATTCGCAGAAAGCCCTAGAAAGAGCCAGAGACTTGACCTTCCAAAACTTCGTCAAGAGGGTGCAGGAGATATGGTGACCTACCTCACAGGCTTCAACCCATACATATACCCCAGGCCATTCCTCTTCAAACGCTGTTGCGGCGCGAAGATATACCGACTAAGGACGTTCCTAGGACACTACAGAAACCCCCAGAGGCAGTTCCAGCCTCCGGCCACGCCCACCGCCGGCAAGACCGGCAGAAGATATAGAGGCGATCCCTTAAAATGGGTATATCCATGTCAAAGGATAGACGGGACGACGCTTCTCGACGCCCTCGCCTACGAATACCTATACTACCCATACGTGAAAGAGCTGGCCGACGACGTGGTCATCACGCTATGACGCAGTCGGCGCGACGAAATCAACTGCGTTAAACGCCACATCTCCCCTCTCGCAGTGCCACAAATCCATCAATCAACCACAACACAACGACGAGCCCAACGAGCAACAAGAACGCCTACTAAGTTTTTATTATAATTATTGAGTATAGTATTTTGTCTGTATAGGGCAGAATCGATAATTCCTTAGCGATTGCCGAAAGATTATAGGTCTTGTCTATAACAGTTGCTTATGAATCTCGAGGGATCTAGGCGTATCGCCTTAAGGCCTATATCGCGTATCCTAGCCCTAGCCGCCTCGTCGAGAACTGTCGCGTCTCGGGTTGCTAAGCCGCTGGCTCTGTACTTGTTTGGGTTAAGTAAATGCCCAAGCACAGTTCTTATGCGGTACACCGGAATACCCAGAGCCCTGGCGAAGAATATAGGCCGCGCGAATATTTTTACGTCGAAGGGGGTCAAATAGGCAGCGTCGGGAGGATCCACAGCCTCAGTCAGCCAGGTTTTTAATAATTGTCGGTTCTTATCACGCGGGCGCGGCATCTCGCCGCGCTTTCTACCAACCTGCTAGGCGTAGGACTTAAATAACGGCGTCTATCTGCTTCTGTGTTTCCCCTATGTGAGGCGGTCGAGATCTCGCCGGTTCTTAGGGGCATTGCTCCCTACGCCGCGTGGGGGTCTGCGGTCAAGTACGGGGACTGGATATATATGTACGTCTCGCGGTGCGAGGGCTCTCGGTCGTGTTCCGTCGTCGCGTACAGGTCTAGGGACTACGCAAGCTTTTCCGAGGTCGGCGTGGTGTTGGAGGACGGCTTGACTGCGGCGCCGTTCTTCTGGGGGGACAGATACTATCTCGTCTACGTTGACAGGAAGAGAGGGAATAGGGTCAGGCTCGCGTCGTCTAGGGAGCCCGATTCCGGCTTTTCCGACTTGGCGATCCTGGCGACCCCGTCGTCCTTCAACGCCGCCGAGGTCGACCTCGGTAGCAACGTCTACGTGCGCGGCAACGCCGTAGACGTCTTGGTGAGCAATATACTGCCCTACCCGCGCGGCCTCTGGGTCCTCCGCTTCACGCCCGGCGGAGGCTTTATAGGCGCGTGGAGGCTGGCGGCGGGCGCAGGTACGCCGGGGCCTTGGCACAGCTTGCATAACGCGTCTGCGTATAGGGTCGGCGACTACTACCTCCTGCTCTCGGCCTCGAACGACTACTCGGAGAAGCCCCATAGGGGGTACATCGTCGGCTTCGTGATGGATAGGCTCTACGACGTCGAGGGCGCCGGGAAGTTCGTGCTGCTCGACGCCTCGGCGGAGTCTCATAGGTTCGTCGGGAGGCGCGCCGTCCTGGGCGCCGACACGCCATCCCTATTGATGGACGGGGGCGGCGCCTACCTCTACCTCAGCGTCGTCGACAGAGAGGCCGGGGGGCCGTGGGATATATATTTAATCAAGTACAGGCAGTGCGCCTATGCCTACTAGGATTTTGGTGACGGGCATCGGCGGGATGGGCGGCTTCAACTTCGTCTCGGCCTTGAGGTATGCCGAGAGGGAGCTCGGCGGCCTCTTTATCGTAGGGACCGACCACAGCCCCTACCACATAATGTTCGCCGACGTGGACGTGAGGGTGAGGTCGCCGAGGCACGACGACCCCGAGTTCCTCAAGCTCCTCGTGGAGCTGGCTAGGAGGTACTCGATAGAGTTCCTCCACCCGCACCCGAGCGTGGAGGCCAAGGTGGTCTCCGAGAGTAGGGATGTCTTCCTCAAGATGGGGGTGAGGCTCTATCTGCCCGATATCCGGGCCATATACCCCTCCAAGGACTTGATAGCCGAGCGGTTGCGCGCGGCGGACGTGCCGGTGCCCGAGACGGTGGTGGTCCGCGACGAGGAGGACGTGTATAGGGCCTTCGACGCCTTGGGGAGCCCTCTCTGGATAAGGGCTAAGGAGGGCGCCGGGGGCAGGCTGAGCCTGAAGGTCAACAGCCCCGAGGAGGCTTTGTACTGGATAAGGCTCAACGCCGTGCAGGGGAGGGCCAAGCCGGGCGATTTCTTGCTCCAGCGGTATCTGCCGGGGAGGGACGTGGCATACGACTCCCTCTGGTACGAGGGGAGGCTCGTCATGGCCTACGCGAGGGAGCGCTTGGAGTACCCGCTCCGCCATATATCGCTTTCCGGGATCACCGGCACCCCGTCGGTGGCCAGGTCTATCCGCGAGCCTGAGGTGGACGACGTGGGGAGGCGCGCCGTCCTAGCCCTGGACCCGAGGCCTCACGGCTTCTACTCGGTCGATCTGAAGCAGGGGGCTGATGGGAGGTTCTACGTGACTGAGGTGGACGGCAAGTGGCACACCACGGCGCCGTTGTGGGGGGAGGCCTTCGCCAGAGCGTATGGGGACCAGTGCATGAACCTCGCCTTTGTCTACCTCGAGCTCGGCCTCGGGAGGCCGGCGAGGTGCGGGGAGGGGCGCGTCGACGCCTTCCCCGAGGGTCACTACCTCATTAGACAGATGGACATGGGAGTCCTCCTCTATAGGGAGAGCGATGGCCGCGTCTGGAGGATCAGATAGGGTGGTCGTCCTCGACTTCGACGGAGTGATAGCGAGGCTGGACGTAGACTGGGCGTCTCTGAGGCGCGCCGTCAGGGACAAGCTCGGCCTCGACGTGCGTAGCATAAACGAGGCGTTTAGAGAGCTCTGCGGCACCCCGCTCTTCCTCGCCCTACACGAGTTCGTGGAGGCTTATGAGGTCGAGTCGGCGGCTAGGGCAGGCGTGTTCCCCGACGTGGCGCATTTCCTGGAGAAGTGGAGCGGAGCTGTGGCGATAGCCAGCATGCAGTCTGAGCGCGCGATACGCCTGGCGCTGTCCCTATCCGGCCTAGACGAGGCCTTCTCCGAAATAGCGGCCAGGCCCCGCTTCTGCTCCAAGGAGGCCGAGCTGAGGCACTTCGCCGAGAAGTACGGCGCCGATAAGATAATCTTCGTCGACGACAGATACGACAACGTGGAGGTTTGCAGAAAGATCGGGATAGCCGGTTGCGTGCGGCTCGACAGGAGACGCGGCGATACCCTCAGCGCATTGCTCCACAACCTCTAACAAGCGCCGGCCCTCCTCCAACATCTGTCCGAGATCGCGAGCCGCCGTGTGCTAATGCCGCATCGCCGCGGCGGTCATAACGCATAGGCAACGGCCTCGCAGTGGTTTCTAAAACTGCCGCCACATCTCTGTGTCTGTTGATTTGAGGACTCTGGAGGAGGTCGTGGAGAGGGCTGTGAGGAGGGCTCTAGCCGAGGCCCGGAGCGAGGAGATGAAGGCAGTCGCCGAGGCCCTAAAGGCCCTCGCCGACTACACCAAGGCCGGATTCGCCCAGCTAAACAAACGCGTATCGGATCTACAGCCTCGGCGCCCTCACCGAGGCCACCCTCTCCCGCTACGTCTGGGAGGATCTCCGGGCGGAGGTCGAGGCTAGG
>JBMFIG010000054.1:0-4369 GCA_049976425.1 Thermoproteus sp. | reverse complement strand
ACCTCGTCCACGTCGTCGACCTCCTCCACGACCGCGGCGAAGAAGTCCACCTTCAAGCTCGCCGTAGTCAGCTTCGAGACGGGGCCTGCCTCTATCTTCGGCATCCCCGCCATAAACGCGGCCAAGATGCTGGTGGATCAGATAAACGCCAGCGGCGGCATATTGGGCGCCCGCGTAGAGCTTGACATACGGGATGAAAGCGGGGGGCCGGACAAGATGGTCACCTTGTACAGACAGCTGGTGGAGCAGGAGGGCGTCGACGCCTACATAGGGCTTATCTCGAGCGCCGACTGCCTCGCCGTCGCCCCCGTCGCCGAGGAGCTCGGGAGAGTGCTGACAGTCTTCTTCGACTGCGCGACCGTCCAGCTAGTCGACAACAAAATGATGAAGAGGGTGGTGTTCAGGCCGGCGGGGACCACCGTGACGGACGGCGTCGCGCTGGCGAGATACGTGGTGGAGATCGAACCGTCGAGACTGCCGTGGTGGTAACTGTAGTTGTTGCGGTACCCGTAGGCACCGTACTTGTGGTTGATGTCTCAGTTCCTGTTGGGGCGACTATCTTTACGGTTTTCACCTCCCCTGGCTTTAGCTCTATCTGTTCAGTTATGTTCTTCCCCTCCGTTAGGACCTCCACGGTGTAGTTTCCGGCGAGTAGCTCCAGCTCGGCAGGCGGCTTCTGGAAGCTCATGGAGATCGGGCCCTCTAGCAGAACCTCGCTGGGCTGTATCTGCCGGCCTGAGCTGTCCACAACCACTATGCTGAGGTTTGCCGTAGGTATCAGGACGGCGATGTCGACAGCCTCGCCTGCCTTGACGACGACGGTCTTTTCGAACTTCCTCCCGAAAGCCTCCGCCGCAACCACGTAGTTGCCGGCCAAAACCTCTAGAGGCCCTACAGTCCCGTTGCCAGAAGCCACCCCGACGATCTCGACAGGCCAGCTACTCACCACTCTCCCGAAGCTATCCACCACCCTCGCCGACAGCCGGCCGGTCGGCACCCGCACCACAATATCGCTACCGTTAACAACAAACGTAGTGCTGTAGAAGAAGCCCGGCCCGTAGATCCTCGCTATATACCTCGTTCCCTGGAGCAACTTAGCTTTCGCCACACCGTCGCCACTGGCCACAAGCATGTTGGTGCTCGGATATACCACGTCTATATGCCAATATCGGTGTAGGTATGGTTCTGACCATACAAGGACTATAGGTAGTATTTAAAAACCTTCTTGCTAAATTTGGTAGATTTTCATAATGTGTTAGAACAGTATAATCTAAGAAAAATCGTGAATATAACTAATTCTTTTAGTATAGAGTTTTATTTATTAATAATTGTATAATAAAGCCGAGAACCGAGAGGAGTAGGAAGAAAGACTATACCTACTTAAGCTTGCTTGTTACGAACTTCATGCTGAGGATCTGGGCGATGGTAATTATATCGCCGGGGTTGAGGGCCTGGGCGCCGAGGCCCTTTATGGGGCGCCCGTTGAGGAACGTGCCGTTTTTAGAGCCGAGGTCCTCTATGTAGTAGCGCCCGCCGACGTAGGATATGGCGAAGTGCGACCTGCTTATGTACCTCAACAAGTCGGAGGGGACGCCGAGCCGCGCGAAGAAGTCCCGGCCGTATACCATATACGGCCTGTCCACCTTGATCCTCACGCCGGCCGGAAGGTAGAGGTAGTAGGTCGGGGGAGCAGGCGGCGGGGCCTCCGGCTTGCCGCGTAGCGCCAGATACAGCGCGACTGCGGCTACGGCGGCCGCGCCGGACGCCGAGATCGCCGAGTAGGGAGGCGTCAACAACAACGCGCCGGCCACTGCAACCGCCGCCGCGGCGGCCGCGACGGCGTACGGCAGGGGGAAAACCCGCCTAGAGGCAGGCCTCACGACGAGCGTGAAGACGTAGGGAGAGCCCGCGTGGTCTACATACACCCTGTAGTTGCCGGGGGTCGTCAGAGGCGAGGTCCTCCAGAGAAGATACCTACCCGCCTCCCCCGCCTCGAACGACTTCTCCGATACCAACACGCCTGTGGATAGGTCCACTATTCTGACCGAGATCCTCCCGGCGCCGCCTACCCGTAGGTAGATGTCCTCCCCCGGGAGGAAGTAGAGCCTCTCTCTGCCGGCCGCGTCCACTATCGAGACGCCCCACTGAGGCGGCGAGGGGGGCCCGGCGTTTGGCGCGGCGGCCATAAATTAATTAATAGTTCTATTTATAAATCATGGTCCGTTTAGGAGATTTAGAGGTCGACCTGTATGCCAGCAATACCCCCGACGGCTATTTAGATGTTGAGGTCAGGCTGAGCGCAGGGGGCCGGGGGCCTGCGCCCGAGACCAACACCGCCTTCGCCATACTGATAGACAAGTCGAAGTCAATGGCCGACTTCGACAAGCTGGCGCACGCCATAGAGGCCGCGAAGGGGCTCGTCGAGAGCATGGCGCCGGAGGACATAGTCGCCATCTACGTCTTCGACGAGAAGGTCAAGGCCTTGGTCCCGCCCACGCCTGTCGAGAAGGCCAAGAAGATGTTGGGCAAGATAGAGAAGATAAAGCCGGGGAGCTACACCCTGCTCTACCAAGCCCTCCTCCAGGTCATAGACGACCTGAGGGGGGTCAGGCGGGGCCTCCCGCTCATGCCGAGGAGGGCCGTCCCCGAGAACATCCCCAAAAGGATAGTGGTGATAACCGACGGGGAGCCCTGGCCCTACTACACCGAGGAGAGGTGGTACGAGCACCTCGGCAAGGCCGCGGCGAGGTACGGCATAACCATATCGGCAATAGGCATCGGAGACGACTACAACGAGAAGATACTCTACGCCCTAGCCAACAGCTCGGGCGGCGCCTGGTACCACATATCGCAGATACGCGACATATCGCAGGTGCTGGCCAACGAGCTCAGGAGGGCGAAGACCGTGGTGGCGAGGAGGCCCAGGATAGCGGTGGAGCCCGCGGGGGCCGAGCTCGTCGACGTGAGGAAGATAGGCACCGTCGTGTCGCGGTTGCCGGCATCCAAGGAGGTGGAGCTGGAGGACGTGGCGGCCGGCGACGTGGTCAGCGCGGTCTTCAGGTTCAAGACAACCTCGCCCGACTACCGCGTCGAGGTCACGGTCACGACAGACGCCGGAACCTACCGCGACGTGGTGACGAGCGACAAGCTGACCCCCGACAGGACCGCCACGCTGACCCTATCCATGGCCCAAGAGCTGGAGAAGCTGGCTGAAGGCGGCGTCGTGAGCGTGGAGGTTCTGAGAGCCGTCTCGGAGACCCCCACGGCGCCCGAGCCCTTGAAGAGGAAGGCGCAGAGGCTCCTGGAGACCGCGCCGTCCGGCGAGGGCAAGGAGGCCTTCTGGGAGGCCACGGTGACCCTCACACTGCCCGTCGAGGAGCAGCAGCTAGAGGCCACAGCAGAGAAGCCGGCCCCCCAGACGCCCGCCCCGCAGCAGGCAGGGAAATGCGTCTTGACCTGTATAGAGACCGGGAAGAGCATGGAGGTGCCGCTCCCGGCCCTCCTCGGCCGCGAGGACCTCCAACAGATAATACCGCCGGAGAAGGCCCCCTACATATCGCGCCGCATCGGCGAGAGGGCCCATCTGGCGATTTATAGAGGAGAGGACGGGATATATATCAGGGACGCCGGCAGCAGAGGCGGGGTATACGTCGAGGGCAAAAGGATAGCAGAGCCTCTGAGGCTGGCGCAAGGCGCCGTGGTGAACCTGGCCGGCGCCGTCAACATAAGAATTGAATGTAGCTGAGACCCCGCTGGACATCGTAGAGCAAAATTAAAAACTACGCCGCAATACACCATTATGTCCAACACTATAAAGGTAGCCGTTATAGTTCTTGCATCGTTGCTACTCATAATACATATATCGGCCGCCCAATCCACAAGCCAGGCCCAATCCACAAGCCAGCCAGTAGTCCAGGTCATAGAGCTACCCGGCACGATAGAGAACTGGATAAGCACTACGTCATACTACTTCGTCCTTAAACGTAGCGCGGAGTACCCATTGTTTTTCGTGCTACCGAGCATAGACCACCAGACATTTGATAATGGCTTGATAAATGTCATAGCAATAGCAATACCGTACAGCCCTGATAATGAAAAAATATTAGATAATTATATATCAAAACTCGTTAATGATTTAGCAAGTCAAAACTGGGGAAAGAATGATTTAGCAAATCAAAAATTGAGTAATATAGAAAATGATCTCATTCAATTAGAAAGTTTTAGAAATATATTTTACCCATATGAAACGTTTAAAATAAAATTAATATTTATAATGCTTGTACATACACAAGGCCTATTTGATATGTTCGGCGACGTAGCGAGCTCATTGGCAAGCAGTAACCCGGCGGCGGCGGCTACGCCGTATACC
>JBMFIG010000053.1:0-4686 GCA_049976425.1 Thermoproteus sp. | reverse complement strand
CTCCGGGATATACACCAAGTCAAAAAGCCGCCACAGGTAGTCGCGCTTGCTGTACCTCGCCCAGTCTATCAAGAACGAGGTATCCGCTATCGCGTCGGTCACACCATCGGGATCTTGGCCCTCCTCCTCAGCTCGTCGAACTCGCCCACCCTCATCCCGGCTATTCTGGAGGCCACATATATATCGCCGACCTCGATAAAATATATCAAGGCCAGCCTAAGCTTGGGCGGAAGGCTGTTTATGAACTGCCAGTCCGCCTCCCTCCTCCTAATCTCCCTAGCCTCCTCCAGAAGCTGGGCCCACTCCTCCACGAAAATAGTCGGGGCGGAGGTATATAACCCTAATACCCGTCTCGGACCCGCCCCCTTAAAAAACCCGGGCCCGGCCTATATATGCCGTGCAAGAGCAAGAAGAAGGAAGGACAAGCTAAACAGTCCTGATTTTTGGGCGGCCCTATCCCTGCGCCAGGGCCGATTTAAGCTTCTCGACCACCTCCCTGGCCGTCTCCTCCTTGATCTCGTCCCTCCCGTGCCACAGCAACTTGTCGCCCCACCTAGGTATCACGTGGACGTGGTAGTGGAATATTATCTGGCCCGCATCCCTCCCCGCGTTGGTCACTATGTTCACGCCCCTCGCGCCCAGCTTCTTCCAGATCCTGGCGAACTTGGCGGCGACGGCGAACGACTTGGCGACGAGGTCGTCGGGCGTATCTATCACGCTCTCGTAGTGGGCCTTGGTCACGACGAGTAGGTGGCCGTAGGACGCCGGGTATTTATCCAGTATCACCACGACGTCGTCGTCCTCGTACACCCTCCACGCCGGGGCCTCGCCCTTGACTATCTTGCAGAATATGCAGTCCATAGACCACGGAAAGACGGCCTAGATAAGCTTTTTCAGACTGCGAGGCGTCGGCTTAAAATATATCTGTGGTCTGGCCTATGGGTCTCGCGTTCGAGGACTTCGAGGTGGGGGCCCGGTTTAGATCCCACGGAGTTACGGTGACCGAGGCCCACGTGTCGGCGTTCGCGTGGCTCACGGGCGACTGGAACCCGCTCCACGTCGATGGGGAGTTCGCCAAGTCGACGATATTCGGCGAGAGGATAGCCCACGGCATGCTCACGGCCTCGCTCGCGCTCGGCCTCTTCGCGCAGTACCTCTACGGCACTGTCATAGCCCTCCTCGAGGCCTCGGCGCGTTTCCTCAAGCCCGTCAAGATAGGAGACACGATATACGTTGAGACCGAGGTTGTGGACAAGAGGCCTTCGGAGAAGTACAGAGGAGGCGTCGTGCACCTCCGCCACGAGGTCAAGAACCAGCGCGGGGAGACGGCGGCGGTCGTGGAGACCAAGGTCCTGGTCGCGGGGCGATGGCGCGGCTCTACCTAGTCGGGCTGGGCCTCTCGCCTGCCTACATGACCGAGGAGGCGAGGCGCGCGCTGGGGGACTCAGACTGCGTCTTCGCCGATGTCTACACCAGCTACTTCGACTTCGCGGCGCTCGGCATCGCGGCGAGGCCTCTGGACAGGAAAGAGCTGGAAGACAGAGGGGGAGCCGCCGTGGAGGAGTGCCTCAGGGCCGGGAGGAACGCGGCGTTGTTGGTGCCCGGCGACCCCCTAGCGGCTACGGCCCACGCGGCGCTCGTGGCCTCCTTGAGGCGGAAGGGGTACGAGGTGGTCGTGGTGCCCGGCGTCTCGGCCATATGCGCCGCCATGTCGGCGGCGTGCCTCTCCATATACAAGCTGGGCGGGGTGGCCACGGTGACTTACCCCAGGATGGGGGTCTACTCGACGAGGCCATACGAGCTGGCCGAGCAGAACCTCTCCAGAGGCCTCCACACGCTCCTCCTCCTCGACATAAGAGACGACGGGGGGTTCATGACGCCGTCGGAGGCCGCCCGGATCCTCCTCGAGCTGGAGAGGCGCGAGGGCAGGGGGGTCTTCGCAGGCGACAGGCTCGTGGCCGTGGCCTACAGGCTCGGCTGGCCGGGAGGCGGCGCCGCGGCGGGCCCCCTCGCCGAGCTGGCGGAGTCGCGGCTCCCTCCGCCCGCGGTGATAATCGTCCCGTCGAGGCTAGGCCCCGTGGAGGAGGAGTGCCTCTCCACACTGCCCAGAATAGGCGCCGCGCCTCCCGCCTAGGACGGCCGTCGCGACGAGCTGGCCGAGGGCCGGAGACGCCGCGCCTGGACGTGCGCCAACGCGGCGATCGGCCGCGGACGAGCCGGCCCCGTCCGGGCGCCGTAGGCCGAAAGGACTAAGAGACGGAAGGAAAAAACTGGGTTTTCCCTAGGTACAAGGGGTGTAGTAGGTCACTATGCTCATCCGGGCCGACGATGAGCCGTACTCTATGGTCCCGTAGGGCGTTGTGTAGCCTCCGTAGTATACATATAGGGTGTAGGGCGCGCCGGGCGTACTGGAGGCTTAAAGGCCCGTCTTCGGCGTATGGGTTGCCGGGATCTGCGCCAGCGGGTATCTAGACCGCGTCTGCCTCGGCCGCGGCGCTTCGTACGTCAGCCCGTCTGCGGGCGCGGCTTCGGCCGCCGTCCGAGGTATAAATTTATAGATAGGCGGGGTAGTCGCCATGGCCGGCATACGTTCGCCGATAGCCGTCGTCGTGGGCCACGTGGATGTGGGGAAGACGCTCCTCCTCGACAAGATAAGGGGGACCGCCGTGGCCTATAGGGAGCCCGGCATGATCACCCAACACATAGGCATGTCGTTCGTGCCGTGGGGCGCGGTGGAGAGGTTCGCCGGCCCTCTGGTGGACCGCATGAGGCTCCGGGGGAGGATATGGATACCCGGCTTCCTCTTCATAGACACCCCGGGCCACGCGGCGTTCTCCAACCTCAGGAAGCGCGGCGGCTCGGTGGCCGACATCGCGGTCCTCGTGGTCGACATAACCTCGGGCCTCGAGGAGCAGGGCCTAGAGTCCCTCAACCTCATCAGAGCCAGGGGGGTCCCGTTCGTCATAGCCGCCAACAAGCTGGACAGGATATACGGATGGCAGTCGGAGGAGAATAGGCCGTTCCTCTTCGCGGTGGAGAGGCAGGAGTGGCACGCCGTGGCCCAGCTCGAGGAGCAGATAGGCAAGCTGATGGACCAGCTCTCGAGGCTCGGGATAGAGGCCGACCGCTACGACAGGGTGAGGGACTTCGCGACGCAGGTGCCCATAGTCCCCACCAGCGCTGTGACCGGCGAGGGCGTGGCCGACCTGTTGCTGGTGCTGGCGGGAGTGTCGCAACGTTTCGTCTCCAAGGAGAGGCTGACGGTGCGGGACGGCCCCGCCAGGGGGGTCGTCATGGAGGTGAAGGAGGAGAGGGGTCTGGGGACCGTCGCCGACGCGATAATATACGACGGGGTTCTGCGGAGGGGCGACACGGTGGTGACCGCCGGCCTGCAGGGGCCCATTACGGCCAAGGTCAAGATGTTGATAGTGCCGAAGCCTCTCGACGAGATGAGGGACCCCGAGGACAGATACAAGTACGTGGACGAGGTGAGGGCGGCCGTGGGCGTGAGGATAGTCGGCGAGGGGCTGGAGGGCGTCGTGCCGGGGGCGCCCATAATCGCCGTCGGGGGCTCTCTGGAGGAGGCCGTGAAGGCCGTCGGCGAGGAGATCGCCGCGGTCAAGATAGAGTCCGACAAGGAGGGCGTCGTGGCGAAAGCCGACACCTTCGGCACGCTGGAGAGCATGGTCCTCTTCTTGAGGCAGTCGAACATACCCGTCAGGAGGGCCGACGTGGGGCCGCCCAGCCATAAAGACGTCGTGGAGGCCGCGTTGTCGAGGAGGAGGGACCCGGCGTACGGCGCCATATTGGCCTTCAACGTGAAGGTCCCGCCCGAGGTGGAGAAGGAGGCGCAGTCCAGCGGGGTCAAGATAGTGAGGGGCGAGATACTCTACAAGGTGGTGGACGAGTACCTTAGGTGGGCCAACGAGCTGAAGGCCAAGGCGTTGGAGGCCGCGCTGTCCCAGCTGGTCAGGCCCGGCGTCGTGCAGCTACTCCCGGGCTACGTCTTCAGGAGGAGGGACCCGGTCATAGTCGGCGTGAGGGTGGTCAAGGGCACCATAAAGCCGGGCTACCTCCTCGTGAGGCAAGACGGGAGGGAGGTGGGCAAGATACAACAGATCCAGAGCCACGGCGCCCCGGTCCAGGAGGCGAAGGTGGGGGACGAGGTGGCCATCTCCATAGCGGGGGACGTTATGGTGGGGCGCCAGATAAAGGAGGGCGACTTCCTGTACGTCTACGTGCCGGAGGACCACCTCAAGCAGTGGCTTCTGCAGTACAGACAACATCTGAGGGGCGACGAGCGCGAGGCCTTGGACGAATACGCCCAGATCCGCAAGAGCTGGCGCAAGTAGGTTCGACAGAAGACTAAAATATCCGGAGGTGGGACACACCATGGTGTCCGCCTCCGATCTGGCCTACGCCGCGGCGACGAAGATCACGTGGGTCCTCAACACGGCAGAAGGGGAGGGCGGATCGAAAACGAAGTAACGGATCCGTTGCAGGCGCGGGGAGGGGAAAAAGGAGGGGGTTTTCGGCTACGCCTTTGAGGACTAGATGCCGGACGGCCTCAGACACCGAACTCGCCCCCTCCTCACCGTCGATTTTCTGGTACACCTCCCACGGCAGAAGCGCCACGACGGCCTTCTTCGGCTCAGCCCGTTTCTTGCCCATGATCCGCCCATACGG
>JBMFIG010000052.1:0-5364 GCA_049976425.1 Thermoproteus sp. | reverse complement strand
AGGGACTCGTCGTATATGCGGTCTATGGCCAATACGCACTTCTTCGACACGCCCTCCACGGGGTCGAAGGTTATGTTATATAGCGATATGTGCGCGACTCTCGACCTGCTATATAACAAGAGCAGTGAGATCAAAACAGAGAGGCTCGTAGCGTCCAGATGCAAGCCCATGAAGTGAAGATCGAAGTGCTATAAATATTCCATCAGTTTATATTTATATGCAAATTATTTATATTTTTAGAGTAGTGATGATGTTATATGTATTATAATATTCATTAAGTAATTTTAATTTATTTATTATAATGAACAATTATGAAGTATTATAGTTTTACTAATTATTCTCGATCACTATATACATGGACAGAGACCAGGGGCCTATAAATATGCGTGGTTCCCGGCCTCCATGGATCGCGTCAAGGTGCCTCTTCCCGGGATGGAGCTGGGCCACGTCAACGCCTACGTGTTGAGGTGCGGCGATGGGTACGCCCTCGTCGACGTGGGGATAGCGACCTACGACGCGGCGGTGGGCCTCTTGAGGGGCTTGAGGGAGCTCGGCGTGAGGCCTTGGGAGATAACCAGAGTCTTCGTGACCCATTTCCACGCCGACCACTCGACGCTCCTCTCCCTCCTCTCTCATATAGCGCCGGCGGAGTACTACATAGGCGAGGCCGAGTTCAGACACGTGGCCTCGGACTTCGACAGGTTCTTGTCGGAGCTGTTCTCGGAATATCTCCGGCAGGGCGTGCCCAAGGACCTAGTGGAGGGGGCCCAGAAGGTGGCCCCCATGGTTAGGTTCAGGAAGGCGTTCGAGGAGATCTGGGGCCTTCCCTGGAGGCTGGTGAGGGACGGCGAGGGGCTTCCCTGCGGATTGAGGGCGCTCTGGACGCCGGGCCACACGCCGGGGCACATAGTCTATGTGGGGGACGGGTTCGCCTTCACGGGGGACCACATACTGCCCAAGATCACGCCCAACATATCCTACTGGTACAAGATAGAGGGCTACGACCCCTTGGGGGAGTATCTGAGGAGCCTTTCCAAGTCCAGGGGGCTCGGCCTGGGCTATCCCGCTCACGGGGAGCCCATAGCCGACCTCGACGGGAGGATACGGGAGATAGAGAGGCACCACGAGGAGAGGCTGGCCGAGATAGAGGCCATACTCGCCGAGGGTCCCATGACCGCCTTCGAGGTGGCGAGGAGAGTCCGTTGGGATATCGGCCCCTTCGACGGCCTCGATGTCTACAACAAGTTCTTCGCGGTGAGCGAGGCCCTGTCCCACTTGGTCCACCTGGAGTTCGTGGGCAGAGCGGAGTCTAGGGAGGCGAACGGCGTGGTCTACTGGCGTAGGGCGGCCTAGTTGTAACTAGTTAGGTTTTTAAGCTACTAGGAATACAAACTATATGGTGGTGGTCAAAGTGACGCGCAACTTCCAGATAACGATCCCGGCGGAGGTCAGGAGGGCGTTGGGCATCCGCGAGGGGGACCGCCTGCTGGTGGAGGTCGAGGGCGACCGGATAGTGATAAGGAAGGCGGCGGGCGCGTTGCCGAGGATTAGGCTGGGGATGAGGCTGGCGCCGGAGGACATAGACAGGGTTATAGAACAAGGCGTAGCCGATGGGTGAGGCTGTCGTCGACACGAACGCTGTGATATACTACGTAGTGGAGGATTCGCCGCTTCATAGGGAGGCCGAGGCGCTCCTCGACGCCCTAGACTTCTGGCATCTCCCCACCGTCGTCGTGCACGAACTAGTGTGGTTCTTCAAGAAGGCGGCGCCGGATAGGGGGATCGAGGTCTTGAAGGCCCTCCTGGGCTACGAGAAGGTCGTCGTGGAGTGCGAGGACCTGGCGTCGTTGAGGAAGGCGGTCGGCGCGGGGCTCGCCTACTACAACGACCTAGTAGTTATCCTGACGGCAAGGAGGCTAGGCCTTCCCTTGGCTACTTTCGACAAGAGGATGGCGAAGAGAGCCGAGGCCCTTGGGGTTCCCGTGCTCGGGCCTCGGGGCGATTAGGCGCGCCGCAATTGCGCGAGTCCGCTAGGCACTTCCCTGCGCCTCTCTCGGCAAGGCGCCTCGCGAGGGGCCGAAGCACTTCTTCGCGGATCTCTTCGCGGCATATTCTTGCCGCGATGCTTGAGGCGCCGATCTTCCTGTCGAGATACGCCGAGAGCTAGCCCGTCCCGGCCCCCACGAAGAGCTGTATTCGGCCGCCTTGGAGAGGCTGTGGAAATCCCCGGCGGCTCGTAGGCTGTGTAAGTTAGGCTGACGTGTCCCTCAGGCGCGGCCTCCGCGGCGAGCGCCGATCTGGGCCAAGCGTCCTTCCCCTTCCTCCGGCTTCGGCGGTCTGTCTGTGTAGACAGTTATGGATCTCGGACCTGCGTCCAGCCGATGGCGAGGAGGCCTTCGCCGTCCGCGAAGAGGGTCCTAGACCCCGCGTAGTCTCGACAGCGCGTATCTATATGTGAAGCTCCACAGAGCGGCGCTCCCTATGTAGTGGTCCAGATACACCTCATACGGCCTCCCCTCGGGGCAGAGGAGGAGGGACGGCTGGTCCCAGACCATGCCGAGCTCCACGAGCCTCCTCCACTCCTTCTCGGCCAGGGAGAGCCACGCGGCGTCGCCGGTCGAGGCGTAGCCCAAGGCGGCCACGCTGAATATGAGGCGGGGCCACGACGCGGTCAGCTGGCGGCCCACCTGCTCAGAGATCTCGCCGTCTACCTCAAGCCTGCCCGTCGAGGCGTTCGGCACACAGTTGGCCGACGCAGATCCGTTGACCCTCAGCACGGCCGAGAGGGCGGAGGCCAGCCTGTCGCGCCGCGCGGCGCCTTCCCTCGACCCGGCCAGCTACAGCCGCCAGTCCCCTACGGCGAGCGCCGCGAAGACGGCGCCTTCAGGCGCGCCGCCCCACGCCTTGTAGGAGACGCCGTCGAACGACCTCTCGAAGGAGTCCCTGGCCCTCTCCAGATCCGAGCCGGCCTCCTCGGCCGTCTCCGAGTCTCCCACGGCCTCGGCTAGGTCCCTCAACGCGACGAGCGCGGCTATCCAGAGGCTGGACGTATAGGCCGAGGGCCCCCGAATCTTGGCGCAGTCGAAGCCGCTGTCGCCGGATCCCTCCAGCTCGGGCAAGCCGTCGCCGTCCCTGTCCTGGCCCCTCATCCATCTGTACACGGCGACGAGCCGCCCGTACACCGACTTGACGAAGTCGATGTCGCCGGCCCTCTTGTAGTACCTGTAGACGAGCAGTATGAAGGTCGGGTTCGTGTCCTTCCACCGAGGCGGCGCCGTCGTGCCGCCGGACGGCGCGTCGAGGCTGTTGGTCCCCAAGTCATGCGGCACGTACCCGTCGTCCCTCATGTGGCGGGCCAGTTGCTCCAGGAAGGAGCGCTCTAGCTGGGGGAACATCAACACGACTGGTAGGGAGCCGGTCCCGTAGCAGAGGCCGCCCACGGTGCCGTGCATGGGCGCCGCCTCGGGGGCCTCGTAGATGGAGAACCTGCCGCCCTTCGTAAGCCAGGTGCTGGCGGACAGAATATAGGCGCTGTTGATCACGGCGTCTCTCAGCCACTGAGGCAGAGCGGGGTCCACCAGCCCTTCCCGCCACTCCGCCGTCCTCCGCCTGAGCTTGTCGTACTCGTCCAGGAAATACCGCCCCACATCCGCCGCGTCCTTGAGGAAGTTCTCGTAGTAGTGGCCGTAAGGATAGAGGGCCTAAGGCTTGTCTAGTATCACGACAAGACGAAACGCGCCTCGCCGCCTTCGTAGGACGCCGCGACGACGCCGGCCGGTTGCTCCCCGCCCCCTGAGGCCTCTGCTACGCGAGGCCCGAATCGGCTTTGTCCATCAAGTACAGCCAAGGCCTCTCGTCCTCGGGCCCCAATGCGCAGACCTTCGGAGCCTCAGACCGAGGCACGTCGAGGTTGAACTGGGGTATAACCGCGACGGGGTCCTTGGCGAGCAGGGACAGCTCCCCGTTCTGGGGATCGTGCTCGCGGGCCCGCGCGTTCCTCGCCTTGAACCCGCCGGGGACCGGCTCGTTTATCCTCCCCACGTTGTTGGCCCCGGCCACGTTGGGTATTGACACGGCGGCTATCCCCCTCCTGCTACCGCGCACTCTGACCGCGAGGCCGGCGGCCGGCAACGACGAGTCCTTGAGATCGCCGGGGCCAAGGCGGAGAAACCCTCGACCTCCACCTCCAAGCCGCCGCGCCTGCCTCTAAGCCAGACGAAGGGCCAACGCCCCTCGTATTCGGCCTCCACAAAAACCTGCCGACCCCAACGTGGGCAAGGTCCCCAGCACCGAGACGTCCTGGGCGAAGAGATGCTCGTCGAGATCCTCGGCGTAGACGAATATGTGGAACCCTCTCAACTCCCTTATCGGCCTGCTCCAGTTGTTGGCGAACGTGGCGTTGACCAGACGGCCCTTGTTGTCGAGCTCGACCTTGCCGCCCCGATCCTGCCAAGAGGGACGCCGGCCCTCAAAGAATCCCGCGAGGTGTATCTAACCATGAGGAGTTATACGGGTGAGATAACAGTTGCGGAGCCGATCTGTATACAAGCGACGGGCCAAGGCCAGGCGTAGAAGTTTTTAAGATGCGTAGGACGCATGGATGTGGAGGTTCTCGAGCGGCCCCTCCCCAAGCCTTCTGCGGAGGACTACGTCTCTGCCCGCCTTCTGGAGGCCCTCGTCGAGGCCCAACTGGCCTTGAGGTTTCTAAGGGAGGGCCTTGTCAGAAACGCCGCCGGCAAGGCCTTCCAAGCGTGGAGGGCCCTAATGGCCGCCCTCCTCAAGCTCGAGCTGGATAGGCTGAAGGCTTTGGCCAGGTCGGAGGACGAGAGGAAATGGCTCGAATCCGTGGCAGTCCCCCGCGTCCCCACCAGCAGACTGACCGCACTCTCCCAGATGCTGGAGCAGATAGGCTATCCCGATATATCGCTGTGGACTTCTCTAGCGCTGAGCCTCCACGACTACCAGTACCACGGCCCGGATCCGGACATGGCTCTCTCTAAGTACAGGGGTAGGGGAGAGGCGGCCTACGACGTGGCCAAGCTCGTGCAAGGAGTAGCCAAATACGCCGAATCCCTCAAACCCCGCGTCAAGTGGAGCGAAGAGCTAGAGAAGGCGCTGGAAGAGCTAAAGACAAGCCTCCGCTAGCCGCCGCACCTAAGCGATCCTCACACCCGCCGTCGGCCAAAACACCCAGACGACAACAACCAAAACCCTTCCCACACCGATCCTTAAAGCCCTCGGCACACATTTGCCGGGCGGGCGGTGACCGGACCCACGCGGACAGATCTCTGAAGACAGGAAGCTCAGGGGAGCCCGCCCGGCGTCTCTCTTCTACATACAAATTTATAAACTTTTCCGCCACAC
>JBMFIG010000051.1:0-5974 GCA_049976425.1 Thermoproteus sp. | reverse complement strand
GGAAAGACGTGGAGGAGCTGATAAGGAGGGCCGGGTTCCAGCCCGTGGAGAGGGACAACTGGTATAGGCCAGCGGCCGTTGCAGGTATGTAGTCATATTCAACTATGCCGTACCGCACAGCTGGTATAGGCCGGTGGCCGTTGCAAGCCTCTCCGCAATGCCCTACGCCCTATACGTCTCAAGTCCCGTCGCGGCGGATCCCGAGGAGGCCGGGAGGGCTCTATACGCGGTCGTGGACACGCCTCCCTGCGCCGTCCCCGAGGCCGACGGCTACGTAGTCGTCCTGGAGCCGAGGCATCTCAAGAGGTGGCGCTCGGCGGCGGGCGCCGTCGCCGTCGTCAACAAATCTCTCTGGCCCGTAGGCCTACACCTACCCTACTCCAGAGGCGTGGAGAGGGCCATGGCAGCCGGCGTGCACCCCCTCCTCGCGGCCGGGCTGGGGGCCTTCAAGAAGAAGGCCGTCGAGGCGGCTAGGGCGGCGGTCGAGGGGGCGGCGGGAGGCGACCGGGCGGCAGTGTCGGAGGCCCTCAAGAGGCTGGGGGACTGCACGCCGTCTAGGAAGAGGCAGGCCCCGGCCGGCTCCGTCAAGGAGCTGACGCTCGCGGAGGCCGCGCGGGCTCTGGGCGTTAGGCCTAGGTGGCCCGACCTCTGGAGTCTGGCGGAGCTCTGCGGAGATCCCGTCTACTGCTACGCCAGGCTGGTCGAGGTGTGGGCCAAGGGAGGCGGGAGGGCTAGGAGGGCTGTCCTCGGCGCCGTTATGGAGGGGCGGAGCTTGGAGGAGGCCCTCGACTCTGTCGTCGAGGGGCTGCCGTGAGCCCCTACGGGAGGTCCCTCCTCCTATTCCTCTCGTCGCTTGCGCTCATCGCGGCGGCCGCCTCTGCCTGGCCTCCGCTCGGAGCGCTCTCCGCGGTCCCAGTCCTCGTGTGGGGCGAGGACGTCGTCCTCTGGCTGTACACGAGGGCCAGGCCCGTGGAGCCCGTGAGGGTCCCCTACGGCGACGGCTTCCAGGCGGCCTACGACCCGGCCCACCGCCTCTACCACTGGCTCTGGGACGCCGAGCCTGTCCAGTCCGTCTTGGGCGTGGAGGCCGCGGCGAGGCTGCACGAGCTGTACTCCAAGCTGTCCCTAGGGCCCGGCGAGAGCATAGCCTTCGTCGCCCTCGGCGACTGGAAGTTGGTGAGGTTCACGTCGAGGAGGTACGACCCGGCGAGGGTGGGGCAGATAGAGGCCGCGTTGAGGGAGTTCTACGTCTTGGCCAGGAGGAGGCCTTGGCTCTCCTCTCCCAAGCCCGTCGCGCCGTGGCCCTACCTGGCCGCCCTCGCCTTCCTCCCCATGGCCCTCCTCGCCAGCGGCTGGGCGCTTCTAGGAGCCGCCGCGTGGCTCTGGGCAGTCAAGCGCTTCAGATCGCGGTATAGGGAGCCCGCCATCCCGCTGTCCTTCAGCCACATGTCCAAGGCCTCCGCCCTCCCCGCCTCCAGAGACATGCTCGAGACCATGGCCTCCGCCGAGGCCGCCGCGTTCGCCGACATGGAGAGGTGGGCGGTGGCGTTCGCCGACAGGCCGCCGGAGGAGGTGTACAAGAAGTTCGTCAAGACCTACGAAGGCCGCGACACGGGGAGGCGCCTCATCCGCATAAGGGAGCTCTCAGAGTTCGTGGAGAGGATGGCCAAGTACAACGAGAGGCCGGTCCTCCTCTACGTCTACGGCTCCAGAGATCTGCACTCGCTCTCGCTCTCGAGGGACTGGCTGGCGGCGGCGGACTTCTGGATCTTGCGATCAGGCGTGAGGGCCCTCAGCCACGACCTCGCCAGATTCCCGTTGCTCTACGGCGGGAGGACCCTCCCGGTGGGGAGGGAGCTCGTGCTGGGCCTCGACCGCTTCGGGAGGCCCGTCTCCATAGACGTGGACGCCCTCCCGAGCGCCCACGCGGTCTTCATAGGCGGGACCGGCTCGGGCAAGTCTTGGACCGTCGCCACCTGGGCCTTGAGGCTTGCGGAGCTCGGCGTCGATCTGGTCGTGTTGGACCCCCACGGGGACTACAGAGAGCTGGCTAGGCTGGTCGGGGCGAGGGTGGTCGAGGTGCCGGCAGAGCTCCCGCGCGGTCTGGCGGGCCTCTCGAGGAGCAAGGAGCTGAGAGCCGTATTGAGGGAGTTCGGGGTGGAGCCCGTGGAGAGGGGCGGGGAGATCGACGTGGAGCGGACTCTGTCTCAGATAAGGCCGTTCCGCTGGGTCGACGTGGACAGGCGGCACGTGGTCTACGCCATGGACTCCATAGCCGGGGACGAGGACCTCCTCGCCTTCTACCTATCCCTTCTGCTCGTCTACCACTACGCGGCCCACGCGGGGAGGAGGCACGAGAGGCTGAAGACCGCCGTGATTGTAGACGAGGCGAGGCTTCTGGGATCGGGCGGCGAGTCCTACGCCTTGAGGAAGCTGGCGTCGCTGGCGCTCGGGGGGAGGAAGTGGGGGTTCGCCGTGTGGCTGGTGGCCCAGAGCCACGACGATCTGCCGAGGAGGGTCTTGAGATCGGCGTCCTTCGTCCTGATATACTCGGGAAACTACATCTACCTCTCGGACGCCGCGGCCGATCTGAGGCTCGCCAGAGAGGACCAGGTCTACCTCCAGTCCTCCACGACGCCCGCGGAGGCGGCCGCGTCCTCGGGGCAGCCGTACGCCATGGGCGTGCTGGTCGTGGGGCAGAGGGGCTTGAAGTACCACGTCAAGATACCGCTGGACGCCAGGCTCAAGCCGCGTATGTAGAGTCCCGGCGCGTTTACATACCGCCGAGGTCTCCCCCCTCTTTACTTAGTAATAGATAAATTAAATTTTTATACGGGATGAATTGGTATAAAAGCTACTTACATATCCAAACCAAGTAAAAGCTTAAATCCTCAAGAGGTAAGGGACTTATGGGGAGGGCTTACAGAATCGCCGCGTTGCTGGGGGCCTCGCTGGCCGCGCCGGCCCTCGCGCAGAGCGCTGTGTCCCAAGGGGAGAACGTGGTGTTGGGCTCCGGCGCCGTCTCGGGGATAGAGACCGCGCTCGGGGCCTTGATGGCCTTGTGGGGCATCGCCTTCTGGACCTCCGTGGTGTTGCTGGGGCTGTACTACGCAGTCATGATCAAGCTGGCGCCGTCGAGCTGGTCCAGATGGTCCTACCTAGCCGATCTGGTGGACCGGCTCAAGTGGACTCTCATAGCCGTGGCCGTGTCGCCGTTCGCCGTGGCCCTCGCCATATACGGCCTCAACGCGGTGGCCTCCGCCTGGGGCGTCAGCACGGGGCTCGATCCGGCGCAGGTCGCGAGCCAGTTCCTCTCCGACGTGTTGTTCAAGGGCATAGCCGACGCCTTTAGGGGGCTGAGGTTCTGATAATGCCGGGGGACGCCCTCCTTTTTTCGGCAGTAGCCGTCTTCTCCGGCTACGCCCTCTACGCCTCGTTGCTCTACCTAGTGGGGGGAGCGAGGGAGAGGGAGGAGGCCCGGCGGGCCGCGGAGAGGGCGGTCGTGTCCGCCCTTCTCTTCGCGCTGGCGTTTACGATAGGCGGCCTCGTGGGGCAGGCGGCCTCGATCTACGCCAAGGCGGCGGGCCTCCAGTCGGCGGCTTGTCTTTCCGAGTTCGGAGGAGGGGCCGATATATACAAGTATATCGAGGCAGGCAGAAAGGCCTTGGCGTGCGCCGCCGCTACGTATAGGCAGTACTTCGACAACCTCTCGGACACCCTGGCCTGGCTCTACGGAGTCACGACGGCCACCGGCATACCCATAATCACGAGCCCCTACTCCGCCGGCCTATTCCAGGTCTCGCTCCCCTTCTCGACCGCAGCTACGTCGGCCTTGGCCGCGCTCGGCGCCGCGGAGGCCGCGGCGTACGTGGCGCAGGGCTTCCTCGCCCTCGCCCCTCTCGGAGCCCTCCTCGTCGCCTTCGAGAGGACTAGGAACTGGGGCGCGCTACTGCTGGGGGCCGCCGCCTCGCTCCCGCCCTCTCTGGCCGGAGGGGCGGACGCCTTGAGGGCCTTCGTCGAGCCTCCCGTCCTCCGCCTGGAGTACGTGGACTGGGGCGGCGTAGTCAAGGCCGCAGGGAGCGCCTCGGCCATCGCTGTGGTGGTCACTCTGGCGCTGGGCGTAGCGACCGCCGCCACCTACGCCGCCAGCAGGGCGTTCGACGAGGTCGGGGCGCACCTCTCCGTGGAATGAGCGTACCCTGGGGCCTGGCCCTCTTCCTCGCGGGCCTCCTCTCCTCCCTCTACCTCCTCCTGCTTGAGGGAGACGAGGAGTGGTACTACCCCCTCTTCGCCGCCGCCGTCATCCTCTGGGCGGCTCCCCTCGCCGTGAGGGCCGCGCTGTCGGCTATAGCCCCCTACGCCCCCGCGCCTCTATACGTCTACGGGGTTTCCGACGTCGACCCGTCGCGCTGGGCTGAGGAGGCGCGAGCCGTCTACGAGGCGGCCGAGGCCGCCGCAGAGGCCGCGGCCAGAGCCCTCGAGGCGGTCTCGGTAGCGGCTACAGCCGCCCTAACCGCCATGTTCGTGGCGTCTGCCCTAGCCGCGCCGGCCGCGGCCGGGACCTCGCTCCTCTGGCTCGCCTACGCGGCCTGGCGCTACGTGGATCCGGCGATCGAGATAGCGGGGAGCGCCTACAGCGCCGCGGCCGGGATCTACATGCTCTTCCACACGCTGTATCTGCTCGCGTCTTGGGCCTCGTCTTGGTTCGGCCCTCTGGCGTGGCTGGGCCTTCTGCTTATGCTGTTCAAGAGGGCGAGGGCGCTGGGCGCTCTCTTGACCGCTGCCGCCCTCTTCCTGTACGTCTCAGCCGCGGCCGGGGCCTATCTGGCCTCAGCCGGCTTCGCAGTAGTCCAGTGGGCGAACGCCACGGCGTCTTGGGCCGGGGAGGCCCCTAAGGGCTCGGGCACCCTCTCGCTCCTGCTGGTGGAGGGGAGGGGCGTGGCCCTGTTGCGCTACAACAACACCTTCTCCTACGGGCGCCTAGCCGCCGAGCTCGGGAGCGTCTGGAGGGCGACAGGCCTCGGCGCGTTTCCCCAAGGCGGGCTGGCGGGGGCGCTGGCCGAGAACGCCACGGACTGGGCCGCCGCGGCTCCGGGCGCGCCGGCGGTGCTCTACATAGGCAACAAGAGCTGGGCAGGCCTCGGCGAGCCCCGGCCGTACGCCGTGTTCGACTGGCTGGACTGGCCTATACGAATATCGCCGGCGGGGTGGTGCTTCGGCGAGCCGGGCACGCCTCCCAACGTCACCATAGCCGGGCTCCCCGCCGCGGTCTGGCTGTCTAGGGTGCGGGCGGCCGAGTGCAACCTGACGTCGTCAGCCTTCGCCTGGTGGATAGCCGACGCGGAGCCTCCAAGGTTCTGGAGATACCTAGAGGCGCCTTTCGAGGTCTACGTAACCTACGGAAACAAGACGCTACAGTCCGGGAGAGAGCTAGGCGCCGCGGGGATCTGGGGCTGGCTCGCGCCGCCTCTGAACGAGACGTGTACCGCGGGCGGGGGTCCCGCGGGCTGTCGGGCGGCCGACCTCTCCGCGTCGCCGGGCCGCTACGCCTACGACGTGGGGACTGGCGCGGCTATCTACGCGCCGCCTCCGTTGAGGCCTCTGGAGGACCGGTTCGCCTTCTCAGTCCCCAACGCGTCGAGGCCCGCCCTCGCGGACGAGGTGAAGCTGTGGAGCTGGCGCGAGACATGCCGCTGGTGCGCCAGATGGGCAAACGGCACATGCGCCGAGTGGAGAGAGTCCACGAGAGAGGCCAGACAGACGGCCGACGTAAAGAAGATCGATAGAGAGGCCGCGTACCCCCTCGCCGTAGTCGTCTACGGAAGGCCTTGGGTCCCCGAGGACCCGGAACGCCTCGTCCTCAACGTGACCTACGTCGAGAGGATTTGGGACGTTTCTGTGAGGACCGAGTACGGCCCTTGGGACAACGGGACTCCTCCCCCGGACGCCTCTTGCTGGACTTGGGGCAAGACAG
>JBMFIG010000050.1:0-6880 GCA_049976425.1 Thermoproteus sp. | reverse complement strand
GTCGGCCGAGTCGACCCGGCAATCTACATTGGGCAACTCCCGCTCCACCGCCCTCCCGATTCTCCTGGCCGCGTGGGCGTAGATGCACCAGAGCGCCAGCGACTTGCCCGTGAGGTTCGGGCCCACTAAAGAGACCGCGCCTCCGACGTCGAGCTCTATGTCGATCCCGATATCCCTATTGCCGTACCTCAAGCTCCCCTTGAGGGTAACCCTCACGGATATTTACTAGTAGTTATTATAAAATGAAGGTCCCCACCTTGAAATTTAGCCGTAGCCCCTTGTCGAATCTTTCTCTGTCCAGCCTCTCCAGCGCGCCTATCGCCGATATGCGGTCCGGCGGCCTATACCGTATAGAGCGGGCGCTCTTGAGCTTCACGACGTCCTCCAACGGCCCGATGACCTCGGCCGCCCCGTCGCCGTATACTGGGACGAGCCTAACCGCGGCGAAGCCCCTCATCAAGATCCTCAGGACGCCGGGGATGTGGAGCCCCACGTAGGGGCAGTGGGCGTAGCGCACGAGCCCCTCCACGGGGTCCTCCGCGCGGGCGAAGGCGTACCTCGGCGTCTTGAGGTCGCCGCCACAGTGCGGCGGCAGGACGACGTAGAACACTACCGCCTGCCTTTGAGCATCAAGTGGATTATGTTTATGGCCGCTATACCTCTGCCGAGGGCCCGCCTCAACTGCTGGGTCTCCCTGCACTGCAACAGAGGTGCGTAGAACTCCGCGAACTTCTGCGGATCCATAGGGAGCCCAGTAATATTCTCCAGCTCCTTTAGTTTCTCGCCGAGCTCCTCCCCACGCCTGTTGATGATGTATGCCAGCTCCACCAACGCCTTGGCGGCGGTCCTCCTCCCATCTAATTCTCTCTTGGACGCGCAGAGCTCCACAGCTCTGTAAAGGTCGAGCAACCTGCTGTATAACAACCTCGTCACGCGGTCTACGTTCCTTATCCTTTCCTCTTCCGCGAGGCCCTCGACCAATCCCCTCGCGCCTCTATAGATTTCGGCGAGGGTGCCGGCGTCTGCATAGACCAGGGGGTTCTCGGCGAGGACGGCCAGGCTCTCCCCTCTGTTCAGCTCCTTGGCTTTCTCCAGCCGCTCCTCGGCGTCGGTGAACGCGTAGTATATTGGGTAGTCGTACGACTCGATCTTGACGCCTATCGCCGTGCGGAAGCCCCACGACTCTGCGTATCGGGCCACCTCGGAGACGTACTCGAGGGCCGCGGGATCTCCCACAACCATGGCGTCGTCGCCGCCGGAGAATATCACGTACAGCGACTGGCTGTATGCCCCCTTCCCGGCGAGCAGAGCGGGGTAGAGCTCATACGCCGTGCTCACCGCCGTGGAGAAGGTGACAAATAGAGACGGCCTTCTCGACGACTTGAACTTCCTAAGGCCCATGGAGTTCGCGTCTAGCTTTGCGAAGACCGCCCTATCGCCTAGGCCCTCAAGGCTGGCGACCCCGCCTGTCTCCGCCGTCGGCAGGTATTGGTTCGTGTATACAAAGCCGTAGGCTACCTTATTGCGCTTCCTGACGAAGCGCCGAGTGTTCACGGTGTATAGGGAGCCTCCGGCGGCCACGGCCGCGAGCGCGTCTACGTCGCATTCGCCACCGGCTACCACAGCTGTATAGCCCAACATAGACATGTGAGCCAGTTCGCATCTGCCCATCTTCTCGTGCTCCACCGACAGCCCTCTGCCAATAATGACCGCCTGCAGATTTCTGGCGGCCAGCCCAGCAAAGAGCTCATCTTTACACATATCGCACAGCTCCAACGTCTCGCCGAACCTATTGATCGCCGTCGTCCTCGCGGGCCTTCCGCAGAACTGACACACGTCGTTGTAGAAGCTGTAGGTGCCGAACCTAGATTTGGCGTTGCCTTTTTCGGAGGGCTTGGGGTAGAGCTTGTACGTAAGCTTCCTCTCCAGTACCTTCCGGGAGAGCTCCTTCATCAGTTCCTCGAATTTGCCTATATCGTCTAGTCTGTGAGGTCCCGAGTAGGCGACATATATGCTGAGGGCGCCTTCCGACTCTTGGAGCACGTCGTCCTCAAGCCTCCTGGCCACCTCGTCGAGGCCTTCAACCTTGGGTATCAGCAACACTACCTCGCCGCCTGTGTCCATCAAGATGTTTGCGTGGGTCACGACGTCGCCTCCCAGCATCTTGTTCAGCTCGTCGATCAGCCTCCGCGCGGCTATCTTCTGCAACAGCGTGATCCTGAGAGATCTGCCGCGTAGAATCGCCATTGCCCATGTCGTCGTCCTGGCCCGCGTGATGTACTCCTGGATCTTGCCCACATCTATGGACACCAGCATGAACTCGCCGCCTGTCGACGCCAACGCCGCCGCGAGGATCGAGTGGGCGTAAAGCGACGTGTCGGGCTTCTCGACGCCGTATACGGCCGCCGGCACGAAGGACGCCGTCGCCTTTAGGATATGCACCAACGTCTCGACGAGTTGCCGGTAGTCCATGGCGAGCTTGTTGAGCTCCCCGGCCATCCTCAAGAGCTCCTCGTAGGACTTCCTGTAACAGCGGCAGACTTTGTCTGGGGGGACTTTGTCCAGCTCTCTCGCAGGCCTTAGCTCCTCGGCCTCGTCCAGTCTTTCCGGTAGCGGGCAGGGCGGGACGTAGAGCCCTTTCTCGTCTGCGTCGTAGATAAGCAACGGGATTTCCTGCTCCCTCCGGCCGGGGACGGCCAAGCCTTGGCCTGAGATGTCGTCGCCTGGAAGCCTCTCCTTGGCCGCGGCCCTATCATACGGCGCTATGCCGCCGTCCTCGTGATGCTCCCTCACGAGCCTTTTGACGAGTTCGACGTCCAGTCCGGCCGCCTTCAACGCTTCGCCGATCCTGTCGACGAACTCGACGCTGTGCTCTACATGGCTCTTCGCCTGCTCGTTGCTACACAGCTTAGCCCTCCTTATCAGCTTCCCTATATCGTGGAGCAACGCGGCGACTACGTACTCCCTGTACTCGGCGCTAGCGCCACTCATAACAGACCCAACCCACGGGCTTCCCCTCGGCCATCTTCACCGTCCTATCGTCCCAGACCCTATTAAGCTTGGCTGACATATAACGCTCTATATCGCCGAACAGCGTGGGGTCTTGCCTCTCCACGAAGTTCAACACGGTCTTCCACCTCCTCCCTGCCCCAAACCCGAGCCTCATGCCTCTATCGCAAGCCACATACCCCCTCCTCTCCCGCTCGAAGGTAGCTACCTCCCGGGCAAATGCGTCCAGCGCCTCCTTCAGCTCCTCCTCGGTCAGCCACCGTTCTTTCTCCCCGCTCTCCTTGACGAAGGGCCGGACCTCTATCTCGTACTCAAGGACAGAGTCGGGGGCCAGCCCCACGGCGTAAATGGACGTCTTGATCGCGCCGCCCTCTACCACGTCCATCTTATAGACCCTATAATTCGCGTTCAATGCGCCCTCCTTCACCCGCACCAGGTTGAATACGTCGAAGGTGCGCCTCCCGAAGCGGCGCCTGAACACTATCGCCTCGCCGCGGGAAGCCGCGTATTTGGGGTGCACCCTCTCCTGTAAGGCCTCCCGCACAGACTGCAGGAACTGGCTAGCTACCTTGCTGTCTTTGGCCAATACGGCCAGAAGATATGCAGTCCTCAATATGCCCTTGATGGTCGAGGCCGGCGGCGCTGTCCCTATCTTCACCTCGGCCATTGGGGGAACGGGAGGCGCGGGGTACGCGGCGTAGGCGTAGCGCGCCGGATCTGCCGAGGCGAGCTTCACCACATCCTCCAAGGCGGCGGCTCGCGAGATCAACGCCGGATTTGTCGGATCCACTAAGTAGAGGCGTCCGTCTTTGTAGAACGCGTCTAACCCGCTCACGACGGCACCTCCTTTCAAGACGAAAAGCGGCGTAGTGACCCTCAGCTTCAAGATAGCCATACCCAAAGCGGCGACAGCCTCTTTAAGCAAGGCGCATCAGTCCTTTCGATATCCTCGAACTCGAAATTGCCCTCCAAAACTCCTCCGTCCAGCAACACGCTGACGGGGCCTATGATGCCGTGTGTGCACCTCCAGCTCCTGACAGCCCATTCGCCGATCGCCGAGGTAAAACCCTGCGGCCTCCCCACGCCTAAGAGCATCGCGCTCTTTCCGCCATCGGGCAAGTCGACATCGCCCCGAGCAATCACCTCGAACTTCCCCAAACCAGCTGACCTATCGCCTCCCAGCCCGAGCTTTCCCAAGATATCGAAGATCTTGGGATCGCCGCCTTGATAATAAATCACGTACGGGACCTTGGGCTGGAACACTGCCACTCTGTAGGGATCTGCGTTCTCTATATGCCTGGAGATTCTGTTCCGCGGCACGGCGATTCTAAGGCCCAGCTTGTCCGCGGGACTTGACTTGCTGGTCCCGCGGGTCGTCCGCGTCTGTCTCGTACTAAGGCCCAGCTTGTCTGTAGGCCACCCGGCGAGATCCACTACATCTCCATCAACGCGGCACTTCAAACTCTCTTGGACCTCGACCCGCCCGCCCTTCAAGCATCTGAGAGGCATGAAACGCGCCCTCTTTACCTTTTTGCTATCTGCCCCTTGCCTTATTGCCTCGATCCTCCACGTGGCGGGCACCGGCACCCCCAACATGTCCTTGTTGGTCACGGCGTCTGGGCTGACGGGGTACGCTGAGGATACGCGGGAGGGCGCCTCTACCCCCGTCGCCGCGGATAGGCTATACAGAGCGGAATAGATGGTGTCAGAAGGGATGTAGTCGTAGGTATCCAAGAGCGACCATCTGCCCACGTGGAAGGGAGCCGTGAACCTCAGCAACACAAAGCCTATTCTCATTCACTTGCAAGTCAGCTTTAGCTCCTTCACTATATTCTTCAAGCCGCCCAAGTCGTTCGCACTCTTTCCGTCAACCTTCTCGCCTCCGATGTCGAACACCGCGACGTTGATGTCCTTGAACTTTACCGTGCCGTAGCCCCTCGTGCCGGACGCGCCTAGGTATGTCCTCTCGACTAGCTGGAGCGAGTCTACGAGCATGTCGAGGTAGTACAGCGCCGGCACTCCATTATATTGGCTATTTATCAAGTTCCTCCTGCTAGACTTCTCGTCGCATATCTGCTTCCTACACACGTCGAGGTCGTATACCAGGAAGTGTATCTTGCCCTCGAACTCGACGCCCGGCTTCAGCCTCATGATGTTCCTAGGATCGGCGGTGCTCGTGACCCTGTCGATCCTGTTCTCCCACTTCTCCTCGAGGAAGTCGGCCAGTTGTACCCCCTCGCATCCGCCTTTAGCGTCGCAGAGCCGCCTTATGTACTCTACGCTCGGGAACAAGTCCCTAAATATCGCCCTGCTTGGCGCCCAGCACTCCACCACGAACTTCTTATCCTCGGAGACGATGTTGGGAGGTATGGCTGGGGTTCCGAAGACGTTATCGACGGGGCAGTAGGGATCCTCGTCGTATATGATGTTCTTCACTATTCTCGTGTGGAGGTATATCTTCCCGTCGGTGGTGTATAGGGGAAGGCCTAGGGCGATCTCTAGGAGGGATCTGGCGCGGCCCTTTAGGGAGCTAGCCGGTATGTAGGGCACCGTCAATACATGCGTCGTGTTGTTTACTAAGTAGGGATATTCTATGAACATGGGCATTATGTCGGCGAGCCCCATTATCTCCTTGGCCTTGCCGCTTCTGATAAGCAACCCGAACGTGTCCAGCTTGAAGCCTATCTCGATCACGTACTTCAGCTTTAGAGTCGGCGCGGCGCTCATAGGAACTCCTCTTCCTCCTCGCGTTTGCCTCCGCCGGCGATCTTGTACGCGAGCACGGCGTCGAGAGCAAGCCTTAAGGATTCAGCGCTCCTCACCGCGTTGTTCACATCCCCCCTCTGCAGGTAGCTTGAGATGTCCCTCAAGGCGGCCTTGATGCCCTCCGAGAGGTCCTGCTCTAATTCCCTCCTCGCAGACTGATACTGTATAGCTATATCGAGCCTAGCTAATAGAATTCTATATCTGTTTCTAAGCTCTTCTTTATTATTCAGATCATTTCTCGATGCAATTATTCCATCGAGGACTCTGATAACGCTGTCGTAGATTCGTCTAAAGCTTGTGGGCGTCTGGTAGGTCCTGTAATTCGCCGCACTTCTAAGCGCGTCCTCAACCCTATTGTCCTTAAAGGAAGCGTATACACTATTGTAGAAGTAGGACTTCACGCTCATACCTAAAAACGATGTGAAGAATATAAAAATATTGCTGTTTAGGTCGCTTTTTAATTTTCTAGGTGTTAGATAAGTCAAATCTACATGACCTTCGGCAAAGAGTTTATACACAATAGAAGACGGATTAAAGCTAGTTCAGCGGACCTCTCGATAAACGGATTGTCTATTGGCGGGGATCTGGCTAGGAGAGGGCTTTTACGCCGCTCGGAAAGAGCCGCGGTATAGAGCCTACAATCTCGAAGGAGTTGTAGCCCTTGACGTGGATTTTCTCATATCGGCAGGGCTGGTTGCCTTGAGAAATATGGAGGTTATTTCATTAAGAGAGTTGGTTGCCAGTCGTTTCCCGACATCTCGGCGGCTTGAGCATCTCGATCAGCTCCGCCACCTTGTCTCCGTCGTAGACCGCCTCGACCACCTTGCCGCCCCTCACCGCGACCTCCTTCACCACGGTGTAGGCGAAGCCGCCGTGGGCCAGCAAGTTGCGCAGAGCCCTCTCCGACACGCCCTTTCTGCTCTCCCTCCTGAGGGACGCCTCGGCCGCGCACAGCGCGTCCTCCCACGCGTCTCTCAGAGCGTCGGCGTCTTTAATCTCCAGGAACCGCCTGCTGTTCTCGAAGAGGGCGGCGACCTCGCGCTGCGCCAGCCTCACGGCCCCCTCCCTCCTCTCCAGCACGCCTCTGTCGGCCATAACCTCGGCG
>JBMFIG010000049.1:0-7107 GCA_049976425.1 Thermoproteus sp. | reverse complement strand
AGGCGTTACGGAGGCCTGCTTAATCTGGGTAGGCACAGACCTGGGGGGCGACGGATCTGGAAGCGGGGAGCCGGCGCCGGAGGCGGGCGGGGGCGTTGTAGGCGGTCGCCGTGGTGCCGGGATACTGTGAGGTCGTGAGGGCTTCGCCTCCCGCGCGGGGCTAAGCAGGTCCGCCGCGTCTAGCCTTCGGCGGCCGCCGCGTCGGCAGAGCCCGACCGCGCCTCTTGGGGACCAGAGTGCTTTCCCTCGTCTCGATCCTGGCCGCCTTTAGTCGAGGAGGTGCGCCGGCTCGCCGACGGCTATCTCGGCCTCCTCATATACTCCTCAGCCCCGTCGAGGTTCACGCCCAGCTCGTCGCCCGAGTATAGAGGAAACAAGCGGATCCTCTCGTTCGGCAGTCTACCGGCCTACGCCTCGCGGGGTCGGCTGAATGCTTAAATACGGCCCGGCGGGGGGCGGCGTGGAGAGAGTTGTGGGGAGCGCTACCTGGATGACCGGCGCGAGCGTCGTGTCTTCTGTGGGAGGCTTGATCTTCTGGGCGGTCGTGGCGCGGGTTCTGGGGCCGCAGGGCCTCGGGGAGGTGGCGGCGGCCGTCAGCCTGGCCAACGTGGCCTCGGCGATTCTGAACCTGGGCTTTCAGCAGTACGTCCTGCGCTTCCTGCCCACGGAGGGGCCTCCCGCCTTTTGGGCCGGCCTCCTGGCGTCCTCGGGGGCTGGGGCCGCCGCGGCAGGCGCGCTGGCGGCTCTGGGCCATCCCTGGAGCGGCCTCCTGGCCTTCCTATCTCTGGCGTCCTCGGCGGCTTTCGGCGGCTTGATCGCCGTAGGGCGCGCCAGGCTCTACTTCGCCTCGATAGCCACAGGCACCGCGCTCAAGATCGCCCTCGCCGCATTGAGGCTCCCTCCCCTGCCTGTCCTCGCTCTTTCCTCGGCCTTGAGCTTCGCCGTAGCGCTGGCCGGCGTGGCGCCCGCGTTGGGCTGGTCCCGGCCTTCCGGCTGGGGCGACCTCTTGGCGGCGGCAACCGCCAACTACCCGCTCAACTTCTCGGCCTTCTTCGGCGTCTCTCTCGGCGTCCTCCTGGTGAGGTCAATAGCCGGGCCGGAGCCCGCGGGGGTCTTCTACCTCCTCTCCATGGCCGTCATGGCGGTCGGCTCGGTCTCGACCGCCCTCGCGGCGTCGAGCATCCCGGTCATGGCCGTGGGCGGGACGGGCCTCGCCGAGAGGGGCGCCCGGATAGCGGTCGGGGTCAACCTCCCGCTGGTGGTGGCGGCGGCCGGCGCCTCGCGGCCCCTCCTATCCCTTCTGGGGCCGGGCTACCAGCCCTACTCGCTCCCGCTCGCCTTCGCCCTCCCCGCGGCCGTCGGGTTCGCCGCCACCTCCCTCGCCTCGGCCGTCTACAACGTCGAGAAGAGGTGGCTCAGGCTCGGGGGGCTGGGCCTCCTCTCGACCGCCTCCTTCACCGCCTCGTCTCTGGCCGTGCCCCACCTCGGCGTGGGGCTCGCCCTGCTCCTCGGCTCGATCCCGCCCGCCGTCGTGGGCGCCCGCGACGTGTCCCCTATGCCTTTCGCCGTCGGCCTAGCCGCGGCCGCCGTATTTTCGCCTCTGGCGGCGCTCTGGCCCCTCGCCTCCCCCCTCGCCGTCGCGGCCTCCCTGGCGATCCTCCACGCCACCGGCGTGTTCAGGCTTAGGGAGTACCTCGAGGTGGCCCGCCTCGTGGCCCGCGCCCTATGATATTCCTCGCCGCGTTCTCCGCCCTAGGCGCGGCCAAGCGCTGGGGCTACGCGGCCGGGGTCCTGGCCGCCTATATATCCTACATAGCACTCTCGCTGAGCTTCCCCCTAGGCCTCGCGTCGGTCGCCCTCTTCCTGGCTCTGGGCCGCGGGGTCAAGCTGGATCGCTACGCCCTCCTGGCCCTCGGCCTCGCCTCGTTCAAGTTCCTCCTCCTGCCGTTTCTGTTGGGGAGGCCTCTGCCGTACTACGAGGCGCTCTGGTACGCCTCCCGCCAGCTACCCGCCTGGCAGACGTACGCCCCGTTGACCTATCTGCCCAGGGAGCCCCCGCTGGAGCTGGCCTTCGACGGGACGTTCTTCGTGGTGTGGACGGCCGCGCTGGCCGGGAGGGCCCTCGCGGAGGAGCTGGGCCCCGCCTCGCTCTATTGGCCGCTCCTGGCGACAGAGCCCGTCTACTTCGGCCAGTTCTACATGTCGGCTCCTCTGGTCTGGACCACTATCTACTACGCGAGGAGGAAGAGGGCCGCCATGGCCCTCGCCTCGGCCGCCTTGGCCCTCGGCTTCCACGTATACGGGGGCCTTCTGGCGGGCCTCTCCATGGCCCTCTGGGGACAGGTCTGGGTCCTCCTCCTAGCCCCGCTGGCTTTCCTGACGCCGGAGGCCTCCGTGCTCTACTCCTACGCGGCGAGGATCCCGGGCTTCAACCCGGCCTCAGCTCTCAGCCTCTTCCACTACGCGAATCCCGCATGGGGGATCAAAGTCGCCGTGGAGGGCCTGTACCTGCTCGTCGTGGCTCTTCTCTCGGGCAGGATGGCCGCGATCCCTGCGCTCGGCCTGCTGGGCGCCTTCCTCACCGCGAGATCCCCGACGGAGTTCGGGGGCCTCCTATACAGGCATTTCTTCGTCGTGTATCCCTTCGCGGCGGCCAACATGGGTTCCCGGCCTCTCTACGTCGCGGCGGCTCTGGCCTCGGCTCTATTCGCGGTCGAGGTTAGCCTCTTCGGGCTTAGCTGGGGCTGGGCGGCGGCCTACGCCAGGGCCTTCTCGTCGGGCGTCCCCATCAAGGGACCTGTGGAGGAGGCCTACGCGGCACTCTACGGCTGAATTTTTATAAGGCGCCCCTCTAGGGCCGGTGTGTGCGTCACCGTCGTCTTGCCGACTCTGGACGAGGCCGAGGCTCTGCCGAAGGTCGTCGAGGAGCTTAGGGCGGCGGGCTTCGACAAGATCCTAGTCGTCGACGGCGGCTCCACAGACGGGACGGTCGAGGCGGCTCGGAGGCTGGGGATCCCCGTGGTTAGGCAGATGGGCAGGGGGAAGGGCATGGCGCTCAGGACGGCGCTCCTCCACGTGGACACTCCCTACGTGGCTGTCCTCGACGCCGACTACAGCTATCCCCCCTCCGAGCTTAGGCGCCTCCTGGCCCTTCTCAGGTACTACGACCTGGTCCTGGGCGCCAGGAGGGGCGAGATGCCCCCCATCTACCGCGTCGGCAACTGGCTCATCGCCCGCCTCTTCAACTTCCTCTTCGGGACCGACATCTCAGACCCCCTCACCGGCATGTACGCCGCGAGGACAGACGTACTGCGCCGCATCTATCTAGAGGCCCGGGGGTTCGAGGTGGAGGTCGACATACTCGCCAAGGCCCTTTCGGAGGGGGCGAGGGTGGCCGAGGTGCCCATAACCTACAGGAAGAGGATCGGGCGGAAGAAGCTGAGGCCTTGGCACGGCCTGTCGATTATCGGCAAGCTCCTGTCCCTCGCCTACCGCCTCAACCCGTCCCTCCCGCTTTTCCTCTTCGGCGCCCTCCTCCTGGCCCCCGGCGCCGCCCTGGGCTCTTGGGTCGCCTACGAGCTCTTCTACGTCGGCGTGCCGCATTACCTCCTGGGCATGGGCGCCCTCATGCTCCTACTTCTCGGCGGCCTCTCCCTAGCGCTTCTGCCGCTCGCCGCCTCCATGGTCAGACTACAGGCGTCTGTCTTCAAGGCGGCCCGCTCGGCCGAGCCTCCCAGAGACGACTGCCTGCCCCCGCTGGAGGTCGAGGAGCCCCAAGCCCCCCAGCCTAAGCTCGCACAGGAGCCGGAGACCATCTTCGCACATGTGGGCAAGGGCTTCGTGATCTCCTTCATGGCCCTCCTGGCCGCGGCGGCCTACTTCCTGGGCATCGGAGACGCCGTCGACGCGAATAAGCTGGCCGAGTGGGCCTACTACGCTCTGGCCGGCGGGGTCCTCTCCATGCTCGTCGACTTCGCGATCACCGAGAGGAGAGGCGCTAAAGGGCCTCAAGAGAGGAAGGGGAAGAGCTAGGGGGCCGTGTTCTTGCCCCTCGCCGTCTCTCGCCGCCCTCCTCCCGCCTCCATTGAGCGGCCGCCTCCGCCAATTCGCCGTCTTGCGCCGACATGAGGATCTTGTTCGTGTCGCCGAGGTACCGCCCCCACGTAGGCGGCGTGGAGCACGTGGTCGGGAGCGTGGCCGAGAGGCTGGCCTCCGCCGGGCACGACATCACGGTGGTGGCCGGCGAGCCTGGGATCGACGCCCCGCGCGAGGAGGCGATCAACGGCGTAAGGGTCGTCAGATGGCCCACGTTCGCCCCAGGAGGGGCCTACCACGTGCCGAGGATGCGCGGCGCCCTTGCGAGGTTGCTCGAGGCAGAGGCCCGCCGATCCGATGCGGTCCACATCCACAGCGCGCACGCCGTCCTGCCGGTGTACGCGGGTCTGATTCTTAGGGGGAAGGCCAGGCTGGTGTTCTCGCCCCACTACCACGGCGGGGGCCATACGCCTCTGAGGGATCTCCTCTGGCGCCTCGCCTGGCGGAAGTCGGTGGCCGAGGTCGTAGAGGCCAGCGCCGCGATCCACACGGTCAGCAAGGTGGAGGCCGATAGGCTGACTGCCCACTTCCCCGCCTCGGCCGGCAAGATAGCGGTGATACCCAACGGCGTCGACGAGGACGTATTGCGCCACAAGTGGAGGGGGGCCGACAGCGACTACGCCATATACGCGGGGAGGCTCGAGAAGTACAAAAACGTTGAGGAGGCGGCCGGGCTCGCCAGGAGGCTCGGCTTGAGGCTCGTCGCGGTGGGCGACGGGCCTTTGAGGGGCCGGCTAGTCAGGCTTCCGGGCGTGGAGGTCAAGCCGTCCATGCCGAGGGGGGACTACCTCGACGTCCTCGCGGGCGCGAGGTACGCCATAAACCTCAGCTCCATGGAGGCCTTCAGCGTCTTCATAGCGGAGGCCCTGGCCATGGGGACGCCGGCGCTTGTGAGCGAGGTTGTGGCCCGGGCGCTGGAGGCCGAGGTCGAGGGGGCCGTGGGGCCCGCCCTGCTCGTCAGACGCGCCCCCGTAAAGACTTGGGGAGAGGTGGCGCCTATGTACCTCGAGCTGTACCGCCGTGTCTAGGGAAAGGCTCCTAGTGGTCGCCGAGCGCTACTACCCCGAAGGCGGCGGGGGCGAGCTGGCCACCCACCTCATCGTGGGGATCTTGAGACGGCGCTTCGACGTGACTGTGGTGACGGGGACGGCCGATCCCGAGAGGGCCTCCGGCGTGAGGTACGTCCACGAGCCCCTCCTGTCGCGGGCCGCCAAGCCGGTCCTCTGGACGAACCTCGCCAGACTGGCCCGCAAGGGACGCTTCGAGGCGCTTCTTAAGGAAAGCGACGCCGTCTATATACCCAGATTCGCCTACCCGGTGATACCGAGGGCGAAGGCGTTGGGGAAGAGAGTCGTCGTCCACCTACACGGCTACGCGCCTCTGTCCTACACCGCCGTCGTCCTCGCGCCCTACGAAAGGCACAGAGGCAGGTTGGCCCTCGACGACATCTCCATAGAGTGCGCGAGGGGGCTCCTCAGATGCGCCGCCGCGGCCTCCTTGTGGTGGCTGCCGAGGCTCGCCAGGAGATGGATCGCGCAGTCGGACGCGGTCCTCTGCGTCTCCGGGAGGCACGCAGAGATAATAAGGGACGGCGCGCCGGAGCTCTCCGAGAAGATACAGGTGGTCCGGAACCCGCTTCCGCCCTTAGAGGTCGAGAGGAGGATCGCGGATGTCCCCACGTTCCTCTACCTAGGCGGCGACGATCCCTTGAAGGGCTTCCCCGCAGTCCTCTCCGCGATCAGGACGCTGGGGAGGAGGGGGATCAGGGCGAGGTTCCTCCTGGCCAACAGCTACGGGAGGCGCGCCGCCGAGGCTCTACGCAAGGTCGCCGGCCCCGTCGAGGTGTCGATCCTGGGGCGGATTCCCCGCCAAGCCCTCGCCGGCCTCTACGCCGAGGCTTGGGCCCTTCTATTCCCCTCGGTGTGGGAGGAGCCGTCGCCCTACGCCGTGTTGGAGGCGGCTACCTCCGGCGTCGTCCCGGTTGCCTCCAGAGTCGGCGGAGTCCCCGAGATCCTCGCCGGCACCCCGGCGGAGCGGTATATGGGCCCGCCAGGCGACGTCGCTGCGCAAGTCGCCGAGGTGGCCGGGCTGACGCCCGAGGAGGCCTACGCCTTGGGCAGGGAGGTGAAGGAGGCCGTGAGGCCGAGATACGGCGGCGCGGAGGCGGATGTGCTCAAGGCCTTCGGCTAGGAAGGCGGCCCTCTGCCAGCGTAGAGCCCGGTGCCGTTGTAGTCGGCTATCAGCACCCCGGGCGGCGGAGGGGCGCGCGCTATGCAGGGGAGGTACCACTGGTCGGGGCTGGGCGGTGTGTAGACGTAGTACGGCGCTTTCGTCCAGTTGCAGACCACCACCGTCACGTTTAGGTCCGGCCTGTAGGCCTTGGCGAGCGGCAACATCCAGAGGTCTAGGCTCCACATGACCTCGACCGTGGAGTTGCGCGGCAGCCGCGAGAGGATCGCCATATAGGCCGAGAGCTTCTGGGGCGTTATCCTGTCCACGGGCGCGAAGAGGCCGGGGAGGTGGCCCGTAGCCCAAGCCCACCCCGCGGCGGCGGGCCCCGCCAGATATACGGCGAGGGCGATGGCCAGCTCCCGTCTGCGGCCGAGCTCGAGGGCCCCTGCCGCCACCCCGGCCGGCACGAGCAGAGACGCGATGCGCATGAGCCGTTCGCCGTATGCTTGAGACAGCATGGCGGCCGCGAGGACCACCAACGCGGTGACTATCAGAGGCCTTGCCTTCTCAGTCTTGGGCAGGTAGTACACGGCCAGCGGGATCAAGAGCAAGGCGGACGGCCCGTAGAAGCCGTAGATCAGCCCCCAGAGCGGGTTCCAGGAATATCCTGGCGACGCCTCGGCCTGCGAGGCGAGGCCGAACACCGTGGCGAACTTGTACCAAAGGAGCGCCGCGCCGGCGGCCACAAGAGCGGCGAAGAATATCCTGGCCTTCCTCCCCCCGAAGGCGGCCTCGTGTCGGCCGACGGGAGCCACGCGTATATCGAAATCCACGGCTACC
>JBMFIG010000048.1:0-7968 GCA_049976425.1 Thermoproteus sp. | reverse complement strand
GCAGGCGGCCATATTGGGAGGAGGCCTCGCGGCGGCCGGCATGGCGTTCTGGAAGCGCGACTTCATAACTAGAACCCTGAGTAAAACTTTCATAAAAACGAGGAGCAAGACGAGAGTAGAGTTGGAAGATGTAGACAAGACGCATACTTGGGTTGCCGGAGAGAAGAAAGAGAGCAACGACGATGAATAGGCGATAATGTTATAAGTTATCCACACTGAGAATTGAACCATGGATTTCTGAGGAGGAGAGAGGCGAAGAATAGTTTTATGGGGCCTAGCATTAAGGATTATGATTATAGGGGCAGGATCAATGTTGAGGATAACGTATGAGCGGCCTTCTTGAGGTAGGGGCTGTACTGGGCGATAAGTACGTAGTGAAGAAATTACTCGGAAAAGGAGGGATGGCCATTGTCTGGCTCGCCGAGAGGAAAGACGGTTTAAAAGTCGCCGTCAAGGAACCGATTATTTCAGGGGAGCCGGAGGAGAAAGTTAGGCGGAATATCCAGTTCGTTGAGCACGAGGGGCGAATTCTGGAGATGTTGAACAGCCCCTATATATGTCGGCTGTATGACGTGAAACGGGGGCGTGTAGGAGCGATCTCCACAATTCTCCTATTCCTGGAGTACCTCGACGGAGGTTCCCTCAGGGAATTGAGAGAGCCCGTCGACTCTAACAAGCTGAGAGATATAGCCATCCAGATCTTCGAGGGGCTGGCCGAAGTACACAAGGCGGGGGTAGTACACAGAGATGTGAAGCCCAGCAATATCATGCGGAGCGGAGATGCATATAAGCTCGTGGACTTCGGCACGGCTGTCTATCATTTCGAGAAGGCTACGCACATAGTTGTGTCGCCCGGAGGCTATACCGCGCCTGAACAATTGACGAGAGGCCTTTCCGTGCCGCAGGCCGATGTGTGGTCGGCCGGGGCCACGCTGGTATGGGCCTATACCCTTAAACACCCCTATAAATTTATAAAGGGCTATGAGGTAGATAAAATAGTTGGAGAGTTACAAGTAAATATCCCCTCTACATATGATGATTTAATGGATAAATTTTTAGCCAGAACGCTTGAGCCTGATTACAGAAAGAGGTTCTCCGACGCTGTAGAGGCTTTAAACTTCCTCAAGGGAGTCTCCACAAAAGAGAAAGTAGGACTTAAGATAAGAATAAAAGGAACTAGTATATATATGACAGGAGGTAGATTGATCGTGGGACGTACGGAAGATAAAGCCCTAGATCTAAAAATAGAGGGAGAGCGGCTTTACATCTACGATCCGCAGAAATACATCTCGAGGGAGCATGCGGAAATCGCCGAGATCGGAGGCAGATGGCTTATCAGGGATTCCGGAAGCACGAACAGGACTGCGATATATAGAGACGGTAATTGGAAAGTGCTCTGGAAGGGACGCGGCAAGCCGTCCCAGTGGGAGGAGCTGAGAGACGGCGATATAATAGCGTTCGGCTACGACGACGAGAAAGGCGCCTACATCACCGCGAAGGTAGAGCTATGAGGCTGATGCTCTCTCTCGCAGGCAAGGTAGTCTACGGCGAGCTCTCCGATGCCCCTAAGGATGCTGGGAGCTGCGATTCGCTGAGCCTAGCCAAGTTGGGCAGGAAGAGGGACCACAGGCTGGCCGGCTATTTAAGATCAATTAAGGGCCCTCGTGAGTTGAACGAGGACTCGGCCGCCGTAGCTGTGAAGGAGGGCGAAGGACATGGACTCGTGGCGGTTGCCGACGGCGTAGGGGGCTTGAGCTACGGCGACGTGGCGAGCTCCACGGCCATATGCGCTGTGGTCACGAATTTCGCGGAGACGGATCACTACGACGAGAACTGGCTGGCGGATCTATTCGCCGAGGCTCACGAGGCCGTATCCAGATTGGGCAAAGGAGCCACGACGCTCTCGGTAGCGTTGATCGACGTCGGCTCGCAGACAGTCGTGGCGGGCAATGTAGGCGACAGCCCCATGTACCTCGTGGATTTCGAAAAGGGAACTGTGACGGATTTAACCCCTAATAGGGATGAACGTGCCCGTTACATAGTACAGGCAGTAGGCCATAAAAGCTACGTAGGACCCCACATACTCAAGATCCCGATTGGGGCGCGCGGAGCGTTGCTGGCTGTTACAGACGGGATCGACGACTTTCTCCCAGACAAGAGGTTGTACGCAACGTATCTACGAAGGCCCGATCGGCATGTCGATGAGCTGATAAAAGCCGTCGAGAACAAGACTAAGGACAACGCGACCGCGGTTGCCCTCTACTTCAAGACCTCGCAGAGCTCGCTCCGGCGGATCTTCCGGATCTAGATAAACATAGACGCGATCACGGAGGCCGTAGCTATGAGTGCGGCTATGAAGCCGTAGAGAGAGCTGGCCAGGAAGTTGCCCTCGCCCGTCTTGCCGGTCAGAATGCCCAGAGCTACGGAGTTTATGACCACGCCTAATAGGCTGTACTTCAGAACCGCCGGCACTTCGTTCCACGTTATGAGTTGGATATTCGCCGGTATGCCGCCTGCAGCGGCCGTGGTTATGCCGGAGGCGTAGTCGGCGACTTGGAAGAGCAACGTCTTCACGACTCCCCCTAGCATAACTGCGATAATCGCTATGGTCATCAAGCCGAATATGACAGCGCCTCTTACGTTCGAACGGGCGGCCTTGAGGATGTCAACCAATTCCCGCGAGGTGTCGGCCAGCTCTGCGAAGATCTCATGGCGGGCCCCCAGCCTTTCCGCCTCGGCGGCCGCCGATAGGACAACCCGGGCGAACCAGGGGGCCTTGGACCCTTCGGCCATCATAGCCTCGTAGAACGTCTTCCCCGACGCTATCTGTCTCATGACGCCTTTCATGAACCTATCGAACTGTTTGTTGTAGGTCTTTCGCTCCATGAGTCTGACTACCGCCTGCGCCGGCGAAAGGCCGGTCTTGACGAGCTCCGAGAGATCTCTGGTGAAGAAGGGAAGGGCCGCGGTGATGTTCCACCGACGGCTGGACTCGGATAGATACTTGGGTATCACGAAGGCGGTGGCCGCCATGGAGCCCAAGCCGAGGGCTATCGCAATTACGTAGGCTTTCTTGATATCGGGGAGGAAGATAATGCCTTGCTGAGAACTCACATGTATGGGCAACGGCACTGCTGAGAGGAGGAAGTAGGAGGCCGCCCCGACAACGGCGCCTATGCCTACGCCGATGCCGTAGAGCTTGTATAGTCTAGTGAACTTCTCCGGCGTTTTGGGATAGGCCGAATCCACAAGAAAGGCCAGTGCGAGCGTCATCAGGGGTATGGCTACGAAGGTGTAGGCCGGGAGCTGGATCGACGTGCCGGGGCCGTAGAAGATCGACGTCATTATGAACAACATGAGAGGCAGAACCCCGAAGAACACCAGGATGACCTCGCCCAGCACCTTTAGGTTCTCGGCGAGACGTGCATAGGCGGTCTTGAGCTCGAAGAGGACGCTTCTTAAGAGATCCCTCGCTTGTATGTATTGGCTGAGGCCGATTGTGCGGGCCACCGAGATAGTCACCAGGAAGTCGGCAACTCTGCTCCCCTCGAATAGACGCGCGGTCTCGCCCAACGCCTCGTAGGGGGTAGGGATGAGGCGTTTGATCTGGAGCCTCTCGACGCCCTTCGCAAGGGAGGCTAGGGTAGGCGCCACGCCGGGATTGCTAGCCACGGCGAAGAACCCCTCGGACATGTCCCTCTCGGCCGCTGCGTATATTGTGGCGTAGACGGCGGCGGGCAACATCTCGCCCTCAAGCCTCCCGACTCTGCTCTTGAGCTCGAAGACCGGGTAGAGGTATAGGACGGGGGCCATTAGGAAGATCGCCAGAGACGTCATGAGGAACATAGTCTGGTGTACCAATATCCCGAAGGCGGCGATGGCCGCGCCGAGACCCGCCATAGCTCCGGCCAAGAGAAGGCCCGTCTTCCGTAGCTCTTCCAGCTTGACTCCTAAAACAAACGCGAGTTCCTGGTTCGGGGAAAGCCTCTTCAACATGGCTCAGCTACGCCTTCGGCCTTGCCTACCTTGATCCTTGCCCCGTACGCTATCTCGACAGGCGTCCCCGGGCTCGCCCTGACGCCGTTTATGTAGAGGCCGTTTCTGGAGCCCAGATCCTCGAGATACCAACGGCCCTCCTTAAGAAGCGCCTTGAAGTGCTGGCGGGAGACGTATGTGGACAGATCGCCCAGAAAGGCGAAGTCGGCCCTCCCATAGATCTTCCCGTCGACGAGCTTCAAGACCCCTCCGCCGAACTTAATACACATATCGGAGGCCACGAGGGTCTCCTCCAACAACCGCGTCTCCTCCCAGACCACCGTCTCCTCGCTCTGTAGCCGCTCGCCGCCCGGCTGGGGAGCAGGCGGCGCCGGCATCCGCGGCGCCTCCAAGGCGTCGACCTTCTGCGTCGGCGTTGTCAATCTGGCGTCGCTCTTCAACAACGGCACCACCTTTTGATCTATTACCTTTCCGTCCAGCTCGACCCTGTACCTCAACTCGCCGCTACCCCTAGCCTTCAGCTCGAACACCTCCTCCTCGACGACCTTCGAGGCACCTTCCACGTTTAAAAGGGTCAGGCCAGGCGACGGCTCGAAATATATGACCTTCCTCCCGCGCGGCAACTTGAACTTGAGGATCCAGTCCGCGGCGACGCCCTCGGCCTTCCGGACCTCTTGTTGTTTGGGAGGCGGGCAGTCCGACACCTCGGGCACATATCCTCTGTAGAACCTGGCGAACAGATCGGCCAGCTCGTCGAGGGTCTGGATAGGCTTCTTCCTGTTAAGGCACATAAGCCTGCTGAGGAAGTCGACTCGCTTGGCGTACTCGCTCTTGAACTTCTCCAGATCCCACTTGGCGAGCTCCATAATCCTCTGTGTAGTCCTCGCCGACTCTAGGCCCTTGACCACGTACCTATCGCCCTCTCGGTCGTACTCGAACAAGACGTTGTACAGCCTTTTAGAGGGATCTATTATATCGAAGACGTACTGGGTCCTGCGCTGTATCCTCCCGCCTATCCTGAACCTACCTATATAGACCACGAGGGCCAGAGACGTCAGATAGGCCGGAGGTATGCCCATGTGGTCGAGCCTGTTGAACACGTCCTCCACGGTATCTGCGTGTATGGTCGTGACGCCGCCGTGGCCAGTTGCCACAGCCTGAAACCACGCGGCTGCGTCCACCTCGCCCTTCTGGTTCCTGGCCCCTCTTATCTCGTTGATCACGACGTAGTCCACGTTGGCGCGCAGAAGCAACGCGACGAGGTCCATCAAGCCGATGCCCCTCCTGTCGTCGGTGTAGTAGGCCTGCCAGTTCTTGTGGGGGATGCGGAACTCCGGAATATCCTCGGCCGTGCCTATACGTTTGTCCGGAGGCGCGAGGCCCAGTATCGCGTTGGCGTAGCTGGTCTTCCCCGAGCCCATCTCCCCTGCTATCAATATCGGCATCTTGTACTCCACGGCGAGCCAGAGGTACGCCAGAAGCTCGGGCGACACGGTGCCTCTCTCCAAGAGGCCCAACACCGTCCACGGTTTCTCGGGGAAGATACGCACCACGAAGGAGGAGCCCCTAGATATCTCCTCGCCAAACGTCGCCGTAAGACGCCCGACGCCTTGGAGAAAGGCGTTGTCTATCTTGGGGTTCGAGACGCTTATGGTCTTCCCCGTAAGGAAGACAAGGCGCTGGATCAATTTATCCAGCTCCCCCCTGGAGAACTTCATGTTCGTCTCGAGCCTCCCATACTCGGCATGCACCACGTTCAGCGGCAGGTCGGGTCCCTTACACTCGACGTTCTCCAGCTTCTTATCGCGGAGGACAGGATCCAGCGGGCCGAAGCCCAAGAGCTCCCTCTCGGCAAGGGCTATCAAAGTAGCGTCCTTGATGCCCAACTTCGCCAGCCTCCCCCTCAGGTACTTGGAGGCCTCCTCCCTCCTATTAAAATCGAGAAAGAGCCCGGGATCCTCCACCTCCTCCGAGATCTTGGCGAGAGCCGCCCCCAACTTCTTGAGCGACTTCTCGGGAACAGGCGGATCCTCGACAATATACATATAGGAGGCGCCCATATCCACAATCTTGATGGTGGAGATCCCCACGTTATAGGTCGACACCACAGACCCAGAAACATCGCCGCGCCACGTCTTAACAGGAATCCCGCCGCCCTCCTCCTCTTCCTCCTCGGAACCGCCGCCTCTGATGAAGCGCCCAAGGATACGCATAATCTTTTTAGTGTAATTTGGTTTTTATACTTTTTAAGATATCGATAGACCCTATATACTATGCCGCTTCGGCGAGAAACTATATAAACAGAACAAAAATAGAAGGTATGCGGGCGATGGCTGGAATAAGCGGCGTGGTTGTGACGGTGTTGCTGACTGTTATAGGCATCGTCGCCGTCTTAATGTTCTGGGCTATGTTCTCCGGGTTCTTCAATCCACATCCCAAGCTAGTTATAGAAAGCGCTTCGATAACCCAGCTCTCGCAGGGGCAGTACGACGTATCCATCACGGTTAGAGAAGTCGGGGGCGCCTCAACCCAGATAGAAAAAGTGGTGATCTACGATAACGGCCAAGAATCCCCTCCGCTATCCGGATGTACTACCGGTCAATCGCAGGGCGGCTCATCTTCGGGATCTCAGAGCGGCGGTATATCTGTAGGAGCCGGCCAAGAAGTCACGTTCCATTGCGGTTATAGCAGTAACCTTAAACCAGGCCAGACATATTACATAGCTGTCTATTATACTTCCGGCTCTAGCTCTGTCAGGTCCGATCTCTACCCCGTAACGGTACGCTGATGGAAGAAATAGTACCCACGCTCCTTTTTTTCTTCTTGATAATCGGGCTTACCTATTTCGTCGCCTCCATAGTTTTCCCTCTTCTCAAATCAGCCAACTACATCCAACCGTCCTGGCAGTTGCTCAAGGTAGCCAACACCTACAACTTCAGGTGGTCCCTCTACGCCACGGAGATCTATGTCGAGGTGACCTCGCGGGACTGCCGCTGGTCCCGGCAGTACCCTATATGGTACTTCAGCAGTACCCTATATGGTACTTCACGCCGGACTACCCGGGTGATTTGGTCAAGATAGAGCCAGACCTCTCAGCCGTATTTCAGAAAACCACCGCAGAGCCGGTCGGCGCGTATATATCGACAAGCGCTCTCTACGGAGTCAACTATACAACGCTGACCTTCACGAACATAACGAACTTGAAGCCCGGATATATCTACGGCTCCCCCGTAACTATCGAGACTGTGTCTATGGCGGAGACAACGCTGACGCCCCAGTACGGCGATTCCTGCACGGTCGAGGTGGTGTATAACGGCGGCGTGGTCTATCAAGGCAACGCCGCGTTCGTGGAGATATACGTGAGGACGGCCGTAGTCAAGTGATATGGAGATCCCCTCGGTAGTCCTCCTCTACGCCCTCCTCGCCCTGGGGGGCATTGCGGCAGCCCTCTACGTATTTACGGTATATAACGGCGCGGTTTTCCAGATAAACTACGAGGCGTGTAGGGAGGTCGAGACGCTTCTGCAAGTACTGGCCCAGACGGCGTGGGCCGAGCCGGGCAACTACACCGGCTACGTGGATCTCTACTACCCGGTCGTGGTGAGCCTAAGAGGAGACGTCGTAGTTATAACCGCGGGCACCGACACCGGGGAGCCGGCTCAATGCTCCTTCAACATAACTACGCTAGGCCAGTGGACCCGCCAGATATCAATTCTGCCGGGCACCGGCACCGAGATAGTGGCGTTGAAGAGAGTAGTCGGCTGGAAGCCGTGCGGGGAAGGCCTCGCCTTGCCGGCGCCGAGGTTGATAAAGGCCGAGGTCGGCGACGGCGAATACGTATACTACGTCTCGACCTACTGCAAGGCGGGGGAAATGGTGGAGGACTCCACTATAGAAATATACCTGAAATAGTTTAAATATAGCTGTCTTGATTACTGCATGAACGTGGTGGAAGCTACCGTCCTCGTTATT
>JBMFIG010000047.1:0-8156 GCA_049976425.1 Thermoproteus sp. | reverse complement strand
ATTTTCGGCGTGCCGAGGGAGCAGAACGGCGAAGATAAGTAGCCCGGCCGGGATTCGAACCCGGGCCACGGGGTCCAGAGCCCCGCATCCGTAGCCGGGCCGCATAGCCGTGGCCCGTTGGCCGCTAGACGACCGGGCTCGCTCACAAATACGCAGAGGATTTTAAACGTTTCCTCCGACTTAGGCGCCTATCGTTGTTGCGGGCGATGATTCGTTGATCCATGACCCCCTCGTTGTTAATTACCCCAGCCGCTGGGAGAACCCCCGTCGACGACTACGTCGAATAAGAACCCGCCTATTAGAGCCGTCGCAGGGGTGTACAGAGTGGCGATTTTAAAGAGATCCGAAGATGTGGGCATGAACATACTCGTCACGAACGACGACGGGATATACTCGCCGGGCTTGAGGATGTTGTATTCCTTCGTGAAGGATCTGGGGCGCGTCTACGTCGTGGCTCCCGAGACTCCTAAATCGGCGTCTGGGCTCGGCATAACCCTGCACAAGCCTCTCCGCATATCCAAGATGGAGCTCGAGGGGATACAGGCCTACGCCACGTCGGGCACTCCGTCGGACACGGTCTACCTCGCTGCGTTGGAGATAGTCGATCGGATAGACCTGGTCTTGTCGGGCATCAATGTCGGCGACAACACATCGCTCCAGGTAATACTCTCGTCGGGCACCATAGGCGCGGCTATGCAGGCGGCGCTTCTGGGCATACCGGCTCTCGCGTTTTCCGTAGACGTCAACGAGCCGGAGGAGCTCTTGGAGGACCCCGCGCTTATATCGGCGATTAGGAACGTTGCGAGGGCCGCGGTGAAGTTCGTCGCTGAGCACGGCATGCCGAAGGGGGTCGACGTGATCAGCTTGAACTTCCCCAGGAGGTTCAAGCCGGGGGCCGCGGTGAAGATGGCGCCGGCGGCTAAGGTTAAGTTCTCGCAGAAGGTCGATAGGAGGAAGGATCCGCGGGGCGGCGTCTATTATTGGCTCTACGGCGAGTTGGTGAAGGCCGAGCCGGGCACCGACGTCTACATAGTGCACGAGGAGGGCAACATAGCGCTGACGCCTCTGAGCTTCAACATGAACGTGCTCGGCCCGCGTCCCGAGGCCGACGCCGCGGCGCTCCAGAGGCTCGTCGATCTGCTCAACAAATCCATAACCTAGCGTCCGTGCAGGCGTTGCACCTTCCGACCGGTTTTTAGCCCGCTGTATGTAGATCTACACATGATGGAGCTGAAGAAGTACGTGACGTCGAAGCATATGGTAATAGAGCCTTTTCTGGACGTGAGGTGTTTCGGGGTTCGGAAGGAGCTCTGCACCGATAGAAAAGAGGTTAGGTTAGTCCGTTACACGACCTAAACTAGCCCCATTTTATCGCTACGTATATCCCGTATATCGCGGCGTATATCAGGATAGGGTAGACCACCGGCCTCTCCACGATGGGGGGCTCGCCCAACGCTATGTATGCGGCCAGCGACGCCAAGGTGATCGCCCCAAAGAGCACGCCCAATAGCCTGAGCGGCTTCGGCATCGCGGTATATGCTCCGAGCACCGCCACGGCGAGCCCTCCGAAGAGAAACGCTATGAGGGCCGAGATTGTGTGGAGGCCGTATGGCGAGCCCTCGGGGAACAGCCCGACGCCGAGCGCGCCGAGGCCTGCGAGGCCGAGCAGAGCCGTCGAGGTCGTTCTTTTCGCGGTCAGACGGCCCACCCCGTAGGAGGAGACTATGACCAACACGCCGAGCGCCGCGGCCGATGTGTTGAAGAGGGCCGATATGAGGGGACCTGCCAGCGACCTATTGCCCAAGTCGCTTATGTAGTTGGTCCATATGCTGTAGTTGGGGTAGAGCCACTGCGCTATCTGGACAACCACCATGAACTGGATGGCGGCCGCGGCGAGCAGTATAGCGTATAGCCTTGCCGACACGGTGAGGTAAACGTCGATGTATTTTTAACAGTGAGGACATATAACCTCTTTTATTGAGTTAATTTTATTTCTTAAAATAGTGAATTCCAATACTAATATGACTATTATGGAACCGAGGAAGATGGACAGCACGGCCAGACTCGAGACGGAATAGTAGAAGGCTATCCCGAGAAGGACGGCGCCGGCCACGGCTACGGCCTTCCCCCATAGCGAAGATATCCTAAACGCGGCGGTTGCCAGCAACACGAGCGAGGCCACGTAGTAGAGCGAGTCCACGGCGTAGGCGTACTCCATAGCGTTATACGCCAGCGCGATCGGCTCTCTGTACCCGCTCAGATATGCCGCGATGTATGCGGCCGCCGCCGTCGCCGCCGCCAGCGCCGTGCTGAGGTAGAGCGCGTTTGCCGGCGACTTGAACTCGTTGGTCTCGGCATATCTCCTAGGCATTAGTCCGTCGCGGGCGACGCCGTATATCATCCTCGCGGTCGCGTTGAGCGTTGCCAGATAACAGCTGTATACGCTCGCGATCACCGCAGTTGCGAATAGGGCTTCCCCCGGCGTGCCTAGATATCTGCCGATCATGCCGTATATGGGGTTGGCGCCCGACGAGGCTTGGTCGACGAAGTTCTCCACGGCGCTCTGCGAGAAGCCCAAGTTCGCCGCTATGGCGTAGGTCACCAATACGTAGAGAAGCCCCATGGAGAGCGTGGCGAGCAAAGTGCCCAGAGGCACGTCTCGCCTAGGGCTCACGGCCTCCTCGGCCAGTTGGGTCGACACCTCGAACCCCATGAAGTACGTCACCGAGTAGAGCAAGCCGCCCGAGAGCGCGGCCAACACGGGCAGGGAGCCCGACGCGAAGGTTCCCTGCGGCGTGAAGGGAAGTGGCGAGAGCCTCCCCCAGTTGGCGTATATGGTCAGCCCGGCGAAGGCCAGGAGTATGGCCACCTCGGCGCTTGTCAACGCGATCTCGGTCCTTATGCTTGGCCTGATCCCGAGCACCGCCGGGATCAACGCCAAGATCAGAGGCAGGGGTATCAGATAGGCGGGATTTACGTCTATGCCCGTCAAGACGGCCAAGCTCTGGGACGCGAGGTACCCGAACGCTATGGCGACGGAGCCCAGCCCCAGCGTCGCGCTGTAGAGCAGGGTGTAGACGGCCCAGTTTAGGAAGCCGGCCTTAGGGCCGAGGGTATTGGCGACGTACGCGTAGAGGCTGGCGGCGTGGGGGTACCTCTTCGCCAGTACGAACACCGAGTAGACTATAGCCATGACGCCGAGCGTGGTCAACAACATGGCGAGAGGCGCGGCGGCTCCAGCGTACTGCATTATGAGCGCGGCGCCGCCCGCTATGCTGTAGGCGGGGGCCTGGCCCGCCAGAGAGTTGTAGATAGCGCCGCCTAAGCCGGTCGCCCTCCTTTCGAGCTCGCCCATGGAGGCGTTGGAAGGGCCCGGAGTTATCCCTTATTGAACGTTCAACATCCCCTCGGCCAGCTTCTTCATCTTCTCCACTAGGCCGAGTATGCCCGGCAGATCCTCCCTCTTAGCGACTATGTATATCTGGTTGTCGTGCCTCAGCACGTGCTCCGGGCCTATGCCGACAGCCCTCATGAGCTGGACCAAGAAGGTCACGGCGCCTACCGGCGCTTGTCGCGGGAACACCACCTTCACCAGCCCTCTGTCCGCCTCGGCGCGGCCCAACAGACGAGCCGGCGCCAGGATCCAGGTCTTGGACCCGTCGCTGAGCACCACGAAGGGCTCGCCTGATTTGTAGATAGAGTTGAGATCCACGGCTCCTCCCTCGGCTTCGGCCATGCCGCTGTAGGCCACCGACTCCACGTATCTGAAGTCCTCGGGCCTCATCGGCGTCGATTTGAAGGTCTTCTCGAGCCTTTCCAAGGCCTTGACTATGGTGGGTATCTTCACGTCCTTCCCGGTGGCCGCATCGACCAGGGGCTTTATGGCGCGCGCAACCGCCGAGAGGTTGGCGAGACCTGTTGACAACACTAACGAGTACAGGGGGTTTCCCTCCACCGCCAGCCTCACGGCTTCCTGTATTTTCATTGAATTTGGATAACCTATCTGTTTTTATGCTTTTTCTTATATTAAAGAAAAATTTATTTTAATGAAAAATACTATATATTAAACATTTTTGTTTTATTTATGTCATAAATAAGACAAAAAGTTTATATTTTTGATGTATACCGGCTCTTATGGACATCGGCGTGGTCCAATACGCCCTTTCGGTGATATCGGGCGTGCTGGTGGGGTTCTCGCTCGGCCTAATAGGCGGAGGCGGCTCGATACTCGCCGTGCCGCTCTTCTTATACTTCGTCGGCCTCTCGGCGTTGCCCAACTCGGCGCATATAGCCATAGGCACGACGGCGTTGGCGGTCGGGATAAACGCGTTTATAAACTCGTATATGCATTTCAAGAAGAGGAATATAGCGCCTAGGGTAGGCGCTGTGTTTGCGGCCGTAGGTCTCGTGGGCTCGTTGATAGGCGCATATCTGGGCCACATAACGCCGGGCACCTCGCTCCTAACATACTTCGCGATAGCCATGATAGCCCTGGGCGTCTACGTGGCCGTTAGGAAAGAGCCAGCGAGGGCCGGCGAGCTGGAGGAGCTCGAAAGAGTTGCGGAAGCCGCGAGGAGGTGCCCGAGGCTCACGCCGTCGGTCATAGCCAAGGTCGCCGGCTTCGGGTTCGTCGTAGGCCTACTCAGCGGGTATTTCGGCATCGGCGGCGGCTTCTTGATAGTGCCGAGCCTCATGTTCTCGGCCGGCCTCTGCATAACCAGAGCCATAGGGACGAGCCTCTTGAGCGTGGGCACCTTCGGCGTGGCGGCCGGCGCGGAGTATTGGTACTACGGCAACGTCATGCCGCTCATCGCGTTGCTCTACGTGTTGGGCGGCATCGGCGGCGGGTATCTGGGAACGAGCCTGGCGGTGAAGGCTCCGAAGGACGCCTTGAGGAAGGCCTACGGCGCGATCATCGTGGCCGTCGGCATCTATATGCTGTACAGGATATACGGCTAGAGCAGGTCCTTTATGGTCAGCTCCGGCCTAAAGCGCCTGATGAAGGCGAACCCGTTGACGACGGGGTAGAAGGGGCTGCTTCCTCCGTCTTGTAGATCCACGTACCCCTTCTGCCAGAGATCGCTCAATATACGGGCGTAGAGGAGCCTCTTCTCCACGGTCTCTCTGGCCACTTGGACTTCCCTCGGCGCGTACTGCGCCGCGATCCTTATATCGCGCATCTTGACCAACTCGCGGGGGGAGAGGTCGGACCTGACGACGGGACATAGCGTCGACATGACGAAGTTTATCTCCATCCTTATCTCCTTGGCGACGGGATCCAGCTCGTACCTTATCACCTTGGGCAGATAGGGAAACGATCTGCAGGTCAGAGGCTTGTAGAGATCGTGCACGAGGCATTTAGTGCCCTTGAGGAAGGGACATTTGCCCTCTTCGTCAAGCAACATGAGGTAGCTGAGCGCCACCCTTACGCCACTTATGGCGTCGAGAAGCGTATAGGCCGGGGCAAACTTGACCCTCACATCGAGATCGCGCGCCAACGACTCCAGCACGTAGACTTCGTGCGGCAACACGGTCACTGGGCTAGCCCTGCAACAGAGGGCGCAGTTGGGCATACAGGCGAACGTCACCGCGACGTACATTCGCTCGCACTTTATAAATTAATCTCCATGCAAACTCCCAGAGATGTCAAGAGGACTTATGAGGGGCTATCCTAACTACGCCGACGTCGTCGAAGTCCTCGTCGTTAGATAATATCGTGTCTATGCCGTATATCTGCATAGTGGCTAGGTGGAGCCTATCCTCGAAGTCCTTAGGCCTCTCCAAGCTCCTCGCCCTGGCCAGGACGTCTAGGTCTAGGGGCAACACGACGGCTATATCCCTCACGGCGTCCACTACCTCCTCCCGGCGCGTCAACACGTAGAGAAGCCAGGCCGAGATGGAGGATGTGGCTAACCTGCCCAAGTACCTCCTTATAAGTTCGCGGGAGCCCTCCCCGAATTCGGGATGGGCTGTCAAGAAGTAGTAGAGGACGTTTACGTCAACGTATATCCACTTGCGCCGCATCCTCTAAGGCCTTCTCCATCTCCTCAAGGGAGGCGTATCTAGGTGGGCCGAATCTGCCGTAGTAGGAATCCACGGCGTCCACCGGCTCCAGCAACAAGCCTCCCTCGACTATCCTTATCCTGAACCGCCGCGCGTTGAGACGGCGTCTGATCTCCGCGGGTATGTAGATCCTGCCCGATCCGTCCATCTCGACAATTTCCACATGTATTCAGATTTGTTAATATATAAGTTTTTTGGAAAATGACGTCGCCGAGGGCGGCATCAGGCCCTAAGACTTTTTAAACCTGGCGCATCTGATGGCATGATATCGGTGACGCAGATACTGGCTCTGGTCGTGCCGTTTATATTCGGACTGCTCATAGGAGTCCTGATAAGGCGCCTCATCGGCGTGGCCTTGGTGTTGCTGGCCATATTGCTGTTGGCGGTGGCGGTGGGCTACATCTCGCCGTCGACGGCAATGGGCATTATCCAGAGTCTGGGGTACACGGCGTATCAAGCGGCCGAGAAGCTCGGCGTGTTGAAGGCGATGATCCCCTACTCATCCCTGACCTTCATAATAGGCCTCGTGATAGGGCTTTTGATCAAGTAAGGCCTCTGAACTCCTTGGTTTTGCCGAAGAGGGCGAAGAAAGCCGCCGACATGGCGGCGACGGCTGGGGCGAGGACGAGCCACATGGCGCCGTATCCCCAGAGCTCCGCCGACGCGCCTAGGGCGGGCGGTACAGCCGTGCCCAATATCACCAGGTAGGAGGAGAAGAGGGAATTCACGGCGTTTCTCTCCTCCAACGATGTCGTCCTGACTATCATTATCGTCGACAGCGTGAAGACGCTTCCGTGCGGCACTCCGAGGATAGCCATTGCGGCCGCCAGCAAGAGGTAGCTCTTGGAGGCGTAGAAGACGGCTAGGCCCAGCAAGGTGAGCGCCACGGATACGGCGAACGCCTTGTTCACGTCTCTGACAGGTCTGAGGAACATATAGAGGCGCGTGAGCATAGACACGGCGAAGAAGGGCAGGAAGAGCGAGTAGGCAACTGCCTTGGCAAGGCCCAGCTCCTCAGAGGCGTATATGGGCAGATAAGTCACGAAGGCGATGAAGGGGATGTTGTACGACGTAATGGCGAGAGCCGCTGAGACGAAGCCTTTGCTGAACAACGCCGATCTGTAGGTAGCGCGGAGGTCGGCCGACCTGGCGCCCACTATGGGGATCCTCGGCGATAGGGCGGCCAGAAGGATCGCAAGCGGGAGGAAAAAGAGGAATACGTCTCTGTAGCTGTACCTGGTCAGTATCGCCGTCTCGTAGGCCGGGCCTATCACGAGGCTTGTGCTGAGCGAGAGGGAGTATGCCGCCAGTAGCCTCTCGGCGTACTCCGGCCTCACGGACGCCAGGTTTATCAAGTTTGGCATAACCACTCCGAAGGACAGACCGGATAGGAACGAGGCGATCCAGAGCTCCGCCGTCCCCGACAGCCAGAACATCGCCAGCACGAGGGGAATCGCGAATGCGGCGGCGACTACGGCTTTTTTCCTCGGCGACGGGCCCAGCGCTACGTTTATCACCGAGCTGCCGATAAGCTGGCCGACGGCGCCGACCGCCGCCAAGGCGCCTATCAGGGACGGCGTGAGGCCCAGCTCGCGCGCCAGAGGCGGCACCGTGCTCTGCACCATGTAGTTGACGGCCCTCGTAGCTATGGTCAGCAGAGCGATCAACACGACCAAGCCCAAGACGTCTCTTTCCAGGCGCACGTAGGCTTGACGACCGCTATAAAAAGCCTCCGCCATCCAGCACGCCTGCCGGATTTCTCCGGCGAAAGACGGATTGCCTGTATGGTCGTGCGGCGGCCCATACGCAACTCCAGCTAACTTTGAAGGCGCCACGACGGCTAGGATAAGCTAACCGACTGACGTAGCCAAAAGACGTCTCCTTATAGGCACATCCATTGCGCCATGTTTACCTTAACATGGCGCCGCGGCTACGTTCGTCGGATGTCTGTTGGGAGCGGAAGATATAAAACAACGCAGTGAGGGGGCTGTGGAGATCTCGATTAGGCAGATATACGGGTGTACGGAATGCGTCGAGATAGCCAGAGAGCTCAAGGAGTGGTTTACAGATAGGGGCATAGAGAGACTGTCCGC
>JBMFIG010000046.1:0-8207 GCA_049976425.1 Thermoproteus sp. | reverse complement strand
CCTAGCCTTAACCTCCTCCAAATCCACAACCTCCTCGAAGGAACGAGGACGGTACTTCTCAAACCAGAAGAGCTCGCCCAGCGACATGTAATCTCGTAGGAAGTCTATTAATAAATCGAGATCTCCGGCGTGCGGTATTATCTGGAGGCCGCCGCCAAGCGCTCCAGCTCGTCCTTGCGCCTAATCGCGAAGCTTCTGGGATCGTTCGAGGCCGCTGCTATTATCTCGTCGGCCAGGCACTCCTCTATGGGCCTGGCGTTGTTGAACGAGCAGGTGCGCGAGCCTTCGGCCATCCAGTGTATGGCTAAATCAAGCCTGCGTTGCGGGGATACGTCCACTGAGACCGAGTAGGCGATGCCGCCCATTATTATACGCGTGATCTCCTCGCGCGGGGCCGCGTTTATTATAGCGTCTATGTAGACCTGGAGCGGGTTCTTGCCGGTTTTGTAGTATATTATCTCGAACGCTCTCTTGACTATATTATACGCCTTGTGTTTCTTGCCGGCGTTGCGCCCCGGCCTCATCATGAGGTTTATGAGCCTCTCGACGATGGGGATCTGCGTCTTCCCAAAACGCCTATTCTGGAACCGCCCCTCCGTGTGCGGCAGATACACAGGCTTTAGGCATATGTACCTCCTCAGACCCGGATCCCTCACCACGACTTCATCGTAGGGCCATTTGCCGAAGAGCAAGATCTGGCCGTCGTTGTAGGTCCTTATATCGCGGGGGCACTCCTCCACTATGGGGACATCCCCGACGTACTCCACCTTAGCCCCCTTAGGCAACTGCTCGCCGAATATAGACGGCGAAGACATTGGGACGGAGATTGTGGCTATATTTAAACCTTAAAGGAAGGAACGGGAAAAATTGGGGGGTTTTGTTTGTTTATTTCTTCTTGCCGATGAGGCGCCAGACTTTTATGCCGGTGTAGGGCGAGGTGGCTACTGCGAATATCATGGGGCCTCTAGCGGTGTTCTTCTCCACAGTCTCGTACTTGTCGGTCTCGAACGCCTGCTTCGCCTTAATGTCGTAGAACTTCAGCTTCTGCGGCATGGCATTACAAAAATAGATATTTATAAACTTTTCGTGCAAAATAGAATGCTGGATATTATATACCATATGAGATGGATATTATATAAAAAGAGGAAATACGGTTTTTTCTTTAACAATTTTATACAATATGATCGAGGAAGTACAGAAAAGCGAAAACCCCAACAAGATTTTCAATAATATGGCTGTTCTACTAGACGGCTGTAAGCCCCTTTCTTCTTAACGTTTCTCTCATCGCGCTGGCCAAAAGCCTGGCCACCCTCAGCGGCTCAGGCCTCTTGCCGTACCTCCTCGTCAAAAGGGCCGCGCGGTAGGCGTCGCCGGGCGGGAGCCCCCACGACCTCACGTAGAGCCGCCCCCCGTCGGGATAGGCGAATTCCACAGGCCGGCCGAGCCTCGATATGCGCTCCCACCTAGAGGGCCCGTCGGGAAAGAGCTTCTTGACTGCCGTCTCGACGTCGCCTTCAGGCTTCTCGAATACATAACACGCCGTGGGGAGGCCGGTGTTCGTCCATATCGCCTCGCCGTCTATCCAGTTATAGAAAGAGACTATACATCCGTCCAACATAACCATATGTATGTCCGGCCTCCTAAGCCTCTCCACCACGGCCAGAGCCGCGTCGGTCCCGTCGACGCCCCCCAGCGTGGCCTCGCCGTAGGCCACCGCCTCTATGTAGCCGTCCCTACGCATGAGGACCCCGGCGTAGATCGAGCGGCCCTCCCCCAGCCTGAAGCTCTCGGCTATGCCTATAACCCTGAAGTTTTTCTGGAGCCAGCTCATCTCAGGAACACCTTGAAGAGGTCCCCCTCTCTCCTTATAGCTCCCCTGGTGCACATCAAGGCGCACGCGCCGCAACCCACGCAGGAGCTCAACAGCTCGGGCACTCCGCGTTCGCCCTGCCTCAACGCGTCGCAGTTCGTGATAAAGCAGTCGCCGCATCTATCGCAGAGGTCGGGATCCACCACGTATCTTCCCGAAAATAGAGACGGGGAATACCCCACAACGCCCCTAGAGAAGAGCTCGCAGGGGTTCCCGGACGCGTCTAGGTCGACCAGATAGCCCCCGAGCTCGACTGCGGCGCTGTCGGCGCCTTTAGATATTGCCACGACCGGGCCCGCCTTATATCCCCCCAACAGGATTCCCCTCGCTATGGCCGAGGCCGGTATCGGCTGGACCGACACGTCTACGACGTCGGCCAGAGTCCGCGGCGATATGTAGGTCGGGAGCACTTGGAAGTCGGGCCTCTCAGCATCGCCGAACTCTAGGCATACGTCCGACACCACTATGGGCACGTCGGCGCGCAACTTGAGGAGGTTGTACAGGCAGGCGAACAGCGGGAGGTACGCCTTGTCTCTGGAGATCTCCCTGCAACGGATCCAGCGTCTGGGCTTCAGATAGTTCTTGTTGAATGTGGAGACCCTGTAGGGCGCCGCCGCGGGCTCCTCGCCGTCGTAGCCAACCGGCATCTGCCTCGACTCAGAGAACCTCACCGCCTCTTCGAGATCCCGGAAACAAGGCAACCCGTCGGGGCAGGGCGATAGGAGCAACGCCCCCCAGATCCCGGTCTCCAATATGGCGGCTATCCACTCCTTATCGAAGCGGCCTACGGCGAGAGCCCTTCTGAAAGTTATGGAGAGGCCGTACGAGATCCCGAGGGCCGCTAGGTCGCCGAGCTCCTCCCCCCTGACCACGAATTCTATCATGGCCTAGCCAGCCTCAGCCGGACGACGACTTTCATGAGCGCGTTCTTCTCGTGGGGAAAGTCGTCGAGAGGCCGAGGCCCGTTTTGTTTAACCCATATACAATTTTCGGAAAGATATATATTGCCTGTATTTAAATCCAATATTAATGGAAACATTTTACATGCTAGAGGCTTCTTATCATGTATAGTACATTTTCTAGATTTTTTATCGAAAAACGGACACCACCCCCTCACGATCCATCTATATATCCTCACGCCGTTGAACTCGCCCAGCTCCTTAAACGAGAGCTCGACGCCTCTTCGCGACGCCTCCTCCTTTAGCCTCAACACCTCCTCGTGGAAGACGGTAGGCATCTGCTCCTCGGAGTCGAAATAGCAACAGTCGGCCGGACAGCCTATCGGGCACTCGAAAGGCACTTGGAGGCCCCCGACTGTGTTTAAATATTAACTCCCAGGGTCTGGGTATCAATTTTTAGAACCCCCTTGTCTTATAAGCAGAAGAATAGGCAGAGGTGCGGCGTTACGACGAATTGATTATAGATCTTTAACAAATAGAATATTTATATAAGTAAATAAGCCAATATCAAGATCTTATTTGCATATGCCATGATCCCTTTAATTTCTTAGAGCATGATAATCAAGTTTTTAGATTTGCAATCTCTCGCTACTTACATAAAATAGCCTTTCTAATTATTTAGAGAAAACTTTAAATCTAAGAAAATACGAACCGCCATGCCGAAGAAGAAAGAGGAGAAGAAGGAGCAACAGCAACAGAAGAAGTAAGCCCGGTTACAACCTAAATGAGCCTTCCTTTTTTCCTCTCGCCCCTTTTCCGATATATATCATATACCGCGGGATCCGAGCACGAGGCGTCGAGGCCTTCGTGCCGGCTTCAACCTAAGCTCGGTCCGTAAATTTAAAAATAGGTCCTATGAGGGAATCTCACATGCCTAAGGTAATCGAAATTGGGAGAGTTGTGGTCAAGGTCTTGGGAAGGGAGGCGGGCAGGAAGGCTGTCGTCGTGGATATCGTGGACGACAACTACGTCGTCATAACGGGCCCGAAAAGCCTCACAGGGGTTAAGAGGAGGAGGGTCAACGTCAACCACATAGAGCCCACCGACAAGAAGATCGATATAAAGCGCGGGGCCAGCGACGAGGAGGTCCTCAAGGCGGTGGAGGCCGCGGGCTTGGCCCAGTATATGAAGGAGCGGGTCAAGCCGAAGTTCGAAGGCGTGGTGTCGGAGCTTTAATGTGTCTCTTTGTTCCAGAGATATCTACATAAAGGCGCCTAACGAGCAGACCGACCCTCGGTGGGGGAAAAGCCCCGGAGATAGGCCCGTCGAGGAGCACATAAGATACTCCCTAGTGATTTTGGACAAGCCGCGCGGGCCCTCGAGCCACGAGGCCGTCGCCTGGCTCAAGAAAATACTCGGCGTAGATGTCGCGGGGCACTCGGGCACTCTCGACCCCAATGTCTCCGGCGTATTGCCGGTGGCCGTGGCCGAGGGGACCAAGGTCTTGATGGCGCTGTCGAGAGCCGACAAGGTCTACGTGGCGGTGGCCAAATTCCACGGCGATGTGGATGAGGAGAGGCTCAAGTCGGTCCTGGCGCGCTTCACCGGCGAGATCTACCAGAGGCCTCCTCTGAGATCCGCCGTGAAGAGACAACTGCGCACGAGGCGCGTGTACTCGCTCGAGCTTCTGGAGCTGGACGGGAGGTACGCCGTGTTGAGGATGCACGTGGAGGCCGGCACCTACGCCAGGAAGTTGATACACGACATCGGCGAGGTGCTCGGCGTGAGCGCCAACATGAGGGAGCTGAGAAGAGTCGCCGTCGCGTGCTTCGACGAGAGGGAGGCCGTGACGCTACAAGATGTGGCCGACGCGGTTTACGTCTGGAGGAACTACGGCGACGACACCGCCTTGAGGCAGGTCCTCAAGCCCATCGAGGAGATAGCCAGAGGTTTGGCCAAGATCTGGATCAAGGACGGGGCCGTCGACGCCATATGCCACGGAGCCCCCCTCGCGGCGCCCGGGGTGGTCAAGTTCGAGACGCCCTTCAACAAGGGCGATCTGGTGGCCTACTTCACCCTTAAAGGCGAGCTCGTCGGCGTGGGCAGAGCGCTGGTGTCTAGCGACGATCTCAAGAACATGGAGAGAGGGCTCGTCGCGAGGACCGACAGAGTCCTCATGAAGCCCGGCACGTACCCCGCCACGTGGAGGGAGAAAAAACGTTTAAATGAAAAAACTGGATAGGTCGTGGATTTGCCGGTCAGGCGCGTAGTCATAGACGCCGCTATACCCACAAAGGACATCTCTATAGTGGATGTGGCCAAGTCTCTGTACGAGACGCGCGGCGTCAAGGCCGTCAGAGTCACGGTAGACGACGTGGACGTCGACGTGCTGGGCTTGATGATAGTCGTGGAGGGCGAGGGCATAGACGTGGAGGAGGTGCTGGAAGCCATAGAGAAGGTCGGCGGCGTTGTGCACTCCCTGGACGAGGTCGTCGTGGGCGAGTACATCCCCCGCACGATGGAGGAAGGCGATAGATGAGGTACGCGGTCCTGGGGCTCCTCGACGGGATGATCACCGCCGTGGGGCTGACGTCCGGCGCTCTTATCCGCGGCCACTCCATAGGCCTCCAGGAGGCCGCGTCCATAGCGGTCGTCGTGGCCGCGATAAACGGCTTGACCAGCTTCGTGGCAGAGTACTCGCACCAGAGGGCGTCGTTGAGGGATATAGAGTACAAGATATCGTTGAGGTCGACGGGCAGGATTCTGAGGAGCTTGGTGCACAGACGCGCCCTCGCCCGCTCGTTGCGCTCAGCTCTGTTCATGTTCGCCTCGTCCCTCGCCGGCGCCTCCTCCGTGTTGATACCGGCGTCTATCAAGGCCGTGTTCGGGCTGTACGCCCTCTGCGTCGTGGTCTTGGCGGCGTCGATAGGCTTGGCCAAGACGCCGGAGGAGTTCGGCGAGTGGCTCGTGATGATAGGAGCGTCGGCGGCTGTAGGCCTCGCCGTCGGCTTGTTGTTCCCCCTAGCGGCATGAGCTTTTTAAAGCCTCCTCGATAGGTAGGCCGTGTCGACTCTACCGATCGAGTACATAAGGATGAGCCGCATGTTCAGGGAGGTGGTCGAGGGCAAGGAGATAGTGTCCTTCGAGGTCCCCGCCCACAAGTTCTTCGCCAGGAACGAGATCCTCTACCTCTCGACAGTGTTGGACTACGACGCCAGGAAGCTGGAGAACATGATATCCGACATGAAGTACGGGAGGGTCGTCGTGGAGAAGATGTGGGCCATCCGGCTGGACGCCGACATGTTCAAAGAGTCCAAGAAGGTGCTCCTCCCCGACCTCGCGTCGAACCAGATAGACGGAGACGTAGAGGACGTGGAGGGCGGCCACATAGTCAACATACACGTCAACGGCATCAAGGACCTCGTGAGAGTGGCCGTGTTCGACAAACAGAGCTACAAGGACATTGTGATAGTCAGGAGGAGCCCGCTCCCGGCGCTGATCAGATACGCCGCCTTCGTCTAGCTAGATGATCTCTATCTCCACCCTACGCCCCAGGGACGTAAGGCCCAGAGGCAGTTTGGGCCTGCTCCCCGAGCCCTCGCCGAGATCCACCACGACGCCGCCCCCAAACACGCGCTCCAGGGCGTCCAGCGAGTCTGCGCGCGCCGCCACTGCCCTCACCTTGCCCTCCACGTCGCGCAAGAGCCTGGCGTAGAGGTTGGGGTAGTACGCCAGGAGCTCCCCGTCGTCTATCAAGACGACGTCGTAGTCCCTAGGCGCCGGGAACCCCACCAGCTTGAAGTGGCGCTCGTAGTACCTCTCGACGTACTCAGCGGCGCCCCAGCCGTAGCGCGCCCACTCCAGCTTGAGGTAGAGGGGGTTGAAGCCCGCCTTATATAACGAGAGCGAGAGGGCCCTCAACAGAGGGGTCTTCCCCCGCCCCCCAGACACGTAGACGAGCCTCCCCGCCAGGACGTGGGACATGGCGAGGTCGAGCTCGCGCGAGCCGAACGGCAAATCCTCCAGGGGCAGTTCCTCCCCCAGCATGGTCTGTGGAGACCGGACGTTAATTAGGGCTCTAAATAAGATCCTCCAGCTCGTCCAAGTATACTTCGCGGCCTCGCTTTATTGAGACCTCGGCGGCGTCGCAGAGCTTCAAGGTGTAGATTATGTCCTCGGCGGGGACGACGTAGCCGCCGCGGCCCGCCACGGCCTTCAAGAACTCCCTGTCCTGGACCAGCAGGGGCTCCTCCCCCGACAGCCTCGGGCTCCAGACGCCCTCCCGCCCGAAGAAGGTAAGCGCGTCTGTGGAGAAGTCTATCACGGCCGTGCCCTCGGTGCCCACCACCTCGAACCTCCTGAACTTGTAGGAGGGGGTCCAGCTCGACTCGTAAAAAGACGAGAACTTGTCGCCCCTGGCGAATATCTGGGCGTGGACCACCTGCCCGTCCTCCACGAGGCCGTAGGCCGACACCGAGGAGGCCCTATTGCCGATCGCGTAGAGGGCGAGGTCGAAGTCGTGGATGGTCAAGTCCTTTATGACGCCGACGTCCCCAGGCCGTTGGGGCTTGGGCGAGGTGCGCCTCCCATATACGGACACCACGCGGCCCAGATCGCCCAGCCTATCCCTGAGGTACTTGACGGCTGGGTGGAAGCGGAGCACGTAGCCCGTCGTCACGACGACCCCCCTCGCCTTGTCGAGGAGCTCCACCGCTTGCAGGTAGCTCTCCGTGAAGGGCTTCTCGACCAAAAGGGACACGCCCGCCGAGAGGAGGACGGAGGCGTGGTCCCTATGCATCTTAGTCGGCGTGGCTATCACCGCGGCGTCCACATCCGCCTTCACCGCCTCGTCTATAGACCGCAACGGCCTGGCCCCGTAGACCTTCTCGGCCCACCTAAGCCTGCCCTCGTCGATATCCACCGCGTAGAGCTCGTCCACCAGGCCCTCCGCCGAGAGCAACTTGAAAACCCTCACGTGGTTCTTCCCCCAACCCCCGACGCCGACCACGGCCACTTTCAGCATATAAGGCGCGCCCAAGCCGACTTATATATGGATTGCCCCGCCCGAGCCCGGCGATCTTCGCGAGGCCTCCCGGCGCTACGTAAGATTTTTGTGTTGGAGCCCCCGGCGCGCCCATGCCGAGGGTTAAAAGAGCTGACGCAGGGAGCCATCCTCTAAGGGCGCAGCTCCTAGCGATCTTGAGGACGCGCGGAGCCTTGACCCAAAGCCAGCTGGCCAAGCTCATGGGGGTTGCCTGGGGACGGCTCCAGTGGCACCTCTACGTCCTCGAGAGGGAGGGCAAGGTGAGGAGGGTGTCGAAAGACGGCACGACGTACTACGCGCCGACACACGCCGAGTTGCCGGAGGCGATATAGCCCCGCCGCCCCTCACGCGAGAGGAGCCCTCGCATATCCTCGCAAGTCAGGACGACCCAGAG
>JBMFIG010000045.1:0-8209 GCA_049976425.1 Thermoproteus sp. | reverse complement strand
GGCCGCGGCAGAAACGGGCTGAGCCGAAGAAAGCCGTCGTGGCGCTTCTGCCGTGACGTGCCAGAAAATCGAGGAGATGGTGAAGAGGGGCGAGTTCAGATCGGTGTCTGAGGCCGTCCGGCGCCTAGTCCTCAAGGGACTGGGGCAGGCGGCGTAGCCGAAAACCCCTCCTTTTTCCCCTCCCCGCGCCTGCAACGGATCCGCCTCGCGGGTTTCTCAATTCCTCTTGTGCGGTGGAGGGGGCGTCAGGGATGTTGGAGGATGCCGTTGTAATGATACCGCCCATTGACATCCTGGGGCTTAGCCTTTAGGTGAATGTCGCTTCTGCGGCATATGTAATTACATTTATAAAAACCCGATATTACCATCGCGATGAAGTTCGTGGTGTTGACAAAGGCAGCGGTACCTCTCTCCACGGCTATAAAGATAGATCCCAAGACAGGCACCCTGGTTAGGGAAGGCGTGCCTCTATCGACAAATCAGTGGGATCGCGACGCGGTCGAGTTCGCGCTGAAGTTGAGGGATAGGTATGGGGGAGAGGTCATAGCAATATCGATGGCCCCGCCGTCAGGCATACCGGCGCTGGAGAGCTTAATAGGCATGGGAGTTGACAAGGCCATATTGGCCACCGATAGGGCCTTCGCCGGCGCCGATACTTGGGCCACCTCGTTCGTTTTAGCCAAGACGATCGAGAAGTACGTGCCCGACTACACGTTGATCTTGGCGGGCGAGGAGACCGTAGACAGCACGACGGCCCACGTAGGCGCCCAAGTGGCCTCCCACCTCAATATCCCCTACGTCTACTACGTCTACGACGCCGAGATACAGGGGAACAAGATTAGGGTGAAGAGATTCCTCGAGGACGAGGGCGTCGACGAGTTCTACGAGATGGATCTCCCGGCGTTAATATCCGTCGCTAAGGGCACCCAAATGCCGAGGGAGATCAGTCTGTCCCGGAAGCTAAACGCGAGGGAGAGGATAATGCAAGCCACAAACAAGGAGCTGGGGCTGGATCCTGAGTGTGTAGGCTTGAAGGGCTCGCCTACTTTCGTGGCCGCGCAGACAGGCGCGACGTTCCCCCCGAGGAAGAGGAGGATATTCCAGGGCGATCCGCGCCAATCGGTCAAGGCGTTTGTGGAGGAGCTTAAAAAGGAGGGGTTGTTGTAGCCATGCCCTGCAAGCTCTGGCCCGAAATAAACAAGGAGGAGTATAAAGGCGTCTGGGTATACCTAGAGCACGACGGCACGAAGCTCAAGGACGTCGCCCTTGAGCTATTGGGCAAGGCGCGGGATCTCGCCGCGAAGAGAGGAAACGCGCCCGTCGGCGGCGTCCTAGTCGCCGGCACCGACGAGATGGCCCAGGAGGCTATCTACCACGGCGCGGATAAGGTCGTGGTTATAGTCAACCCCGAGCTGAAGGTCTACACACCCTACGAATACGCCAACGCGATAGCCAAGGTCGTGGCCAAGTACAAGCCGGAGATCTTCTTGATAGGCGCCACCAAGAGAGGCCGCGAGCTGGCCGCGTTCATAGCCAACACGTTGGCGACGGGCATAACGGCTGACTGCACCGCGCTTGAGATAGATCCCAAGACGGGCGACCTCATGCAGATACGCCCGACCTTCGGAGGCACCCAGATGGCCACGATAAAGACGCCGCATAGGAGGCCTCAGATGGCCAGCGTGAGGCCCGGCGTGTTCCCCAAGCCCCCGCGCGACGTCAACAGGAAGGGCGAGATAATACACGAGGCCGTGGAGATCAACGGCAGGAGGACGACCTTCCTAGGCGCCGAGAGGAGAATAGAGCGCGACATAGCCGACCTGCCGCCCGTGGAGTCGTCGGACGTGGTGGTGGCCGGCGGGAGGGGGCTGGGCTCCGCCGAGGGCTTCAAGCTGTTGGTAGAGCTGGCCAAGCTCCTCAACGGCACTGTGGCCGCCTCGTTGATGGCAGTCCGCGCGGGCTGGGCGCCGCACACGAGACAGGTGGGGCAGACGGGGAAGACCATCAGGCCGAGGCTCTATATCGCTGTCGGCATCTCGGGCGCCGTACAGCACATGATGGGGATACAGGAGTCGAAATACATAGTGGCCATAAACTCGGACCCCAACGCGCCCATAGTGCAGAACTCCGACTACGCGATAGTCGGAGACTACAAACAGATCGTGCCTCTCCTGATAGAGGAGATTAAACGGGCCAAAGGGCTCTCCTAGTTTTTTACGTAACAATCTGAGGAGCGGCTGATCGACAGTTGCGGGCTGGTCTTATAAAGCGTCCCGAGGAGCCAACCGTGGGCCTCTTCGTCGCGATAGAGGGCATAGACGGGAGCGGGAAGAGCACCGTGATAGAGGAGTTGCGGAAAATCCTGCCCATATACGCCACCAAGGAGCCCAGCGACGGCCCCATAGGACGGCTGATTAAGAGCTGGGCGCTGAGGGGAGGGACCGCCGACCCTTACGTAGACGCCTTGTTGTTCGCGGCGGACAGGCTCGACCACTACCAGAGGGAGATAGCGCCGGCATTAGGCGAGGGCCGGGTGGTGGTGACCGAGCGCTACGTCGAGTCCAGCATCGCCTATCAGGGAGCCGCCGGGGTCGACATAAAGTTCATCGAGCTGATCAACGCCCGCGTGCCGGCGCCCGACATAACGGTGCTCCTCGACATAGAGCCCGAGAAGGCCGTGGCGCGCGTCAGCGCCAGGAGCGGATACGTGGAGAAGTACGAACGGCTGGAGTTTCTGAAGGCCGTCCGCTCGATATATCTGAGGAGGGCGGCCGAGCGGGGCTACGTCGTGCTCAACGCCGAGGAGCCGCCGGAGGCGATCGCGAGGAGGATCGCAGAAATGATAAGGGCGGCAAACCCCGCCCTTTAGGGCGAGGAGGTCAGAAGGGCTAGGACTTAACGAGGCCGAGGAATCTCCTCAGCACCGCGAGCCCCTTCTTGCCGCTCCTCTCGGGATGGAACTGGACTCCATATATGCCTCTGCCGTGGTCGCACACAGCGGCCACGTACCTCCTCCTCAGCTCTATGTACGCGGCCTCGTAGGACGCGCCTCTGGCCTCGACGCCGTAGCTGTGGAGGTAGTAGTAGTAGCCGTCCTCGACGAGGTCGCACGCGCCGGTTGTGTACGTGCGCTCCCAGCCTATATGGGGAACTCTCTCCGCGTCTACCCGCACCACGCGGCCCGGGAAGAACGAGAGCCCCCGCCCCTCTCCCTCCTCGCTGGACTCGAAGAACAGTTGCATGCCTAGACAAATGCCCAGCATCGGCTTAGAGCCCGCGTATTCCTTCACGGCGGCGGCCAGCCTGCTCGCCACGGAGAACGTCCCCACACCGGGCAGTATCACCGCGTCGGCGTCCTTAAGACCTTCGCCCTTTGAGACGAAGGCCTCGGCGCCGGCTCTCCTAAGCGCCGAGATCAAGCTTCCGATATTGCCGACCGTGTAGTCCAGTACGGCCAGCCTCATCTGATCAACTTGTCGAGGGGCACTATGACCACGTCCTTGGCGCCAGCGGCCTTGAGCCTCATTATTAGGTCGGGCAGATAGTCCTCGTCGACTACCGAGAACACCTCGTACATGTCGCCGCGCGCCAGGCGGGCCACGCTGGGGGATTCGAGGGCTGGGAGGACGGAGATCACGTCGGCTATCCTATCGGCCGGCACGTTGAGGAACACCATGCGCTTGTTCTGGGCGTTTAGGTAGCCCTTGATGTAGGCCGCGAGCTTCTGCACCACGTAGTGGTCTGCCCACGCGCGGCCTGCGACCAAACGCGCCGATGTGTCCAAGATCTTCCCCAGAGGCTCGAGGCCGTGTAGGGCCAGAGTGGTGCCGGTGGCCATCACGTCGACCACAACATCGGCGACGCCCAACATCGGCATGACCTCGACGGAGCCTGAGACCTTGACTATCTTGACCTTCTTGCCCCGCTCCTCGAAGAACCTGGAGGCCAGATTGACGTACTTAGTGGCCACCTTGACCCCGTCGGGCAGATCGTCCACCGATCTCCACCTTCCCTTTACGGCCGCCACCACTATGGAGCCCCTCCCTATCTTGAGATCCAACAGCTCCACGACGTCGGAGTCGGCGCCGGACTCGACCACGTAGTCGTGCCCTGTTATCCCCGCCGCCACGTTGCCGGCCGCCACTATCTGGGGTATGTCCTCCGGCCTAAGCCTGACTATGTTGAGGTCGGGCCACGTCGTGGGGAGTATTATGGAGCGCTCGTCGGACGCCAGGAGGCTGATGCCCGCCAGCTCGAGGAGCCTCAAGGCGGGCTCCATCAAGCGGCCTTTATTAGGTACGGCGAACAGTATGGGGACTGTCCGCTTCCGGCATGGCGCTCCCTTGAAGGGGCCTATATAAGCTTTATCCCGATGGTCTCCCCCAACGCCGCCAGGAACTTCTCCATCACGTCCATAGGCGCCACGGTGAACCTCAGGCAGGAACGGCAGAGGGGCCTGCCGCCGAGGGCCCTCACCGCGAAGCCGCGCCGGTAGAGCGCCTCGGCGATCCCCTCGGCGTCGTTGAGCTTCAACGTTATGAAGTTGCCCTCACCCACGTATTTATCCAGCGGTAGCCTGGAGGCGACTCTGCCCCTCACCTCCCTCATCTCCTCGACGGATCTGCGCACGTAGTCCTCGTGCTCCAGCGCTCTCTCGACGGCCTTGGCCGAGTAGCTGCTTATCGGGTGCGGGTAGGCGAGCGCCTTGAGGGCCGAGGCCAGCTCCCGCCGGGCGACGAGGTAGCCCACCCTGAGGCCTGCCAGGCCCCAGGCCTTTGAGAAGGTCCTCGCCTCGACGACGTTCCCGTACTCGTACAGCCCGGGCCTCCACATGCCCGCGAACTCGGCGTATGCGGCGTCGTATATCAACAAGCCGTCGAGGCGGGAGGCCAGCTCCGCGAGCTCCTTCACGACATGCCCCGTCGGGTTGTTGGGGGAGCAGACGTAGACCGCGCCGCCTCTAGCCCTCCTGACTACCTCGTCCACGTCGAGGCCTAGATCGGGCTTGTAGGGAAGCTGGACGTACTCCACGCCGAGCTGCTCCGCGAGTATCCTCGGCATGCTGTAGGTGGGCTCGAGGACGACGAGCCTCCTCTCCTCCGCGTAGTGGAGGAGCTGTACAGCTATCCGCAACCCGTCGTCGGCTCCGGCCGTTATCACCACCGAGCCCTCCGGAAGCCCCATATGGCCCTCTATCTTCGCCGCCAGCGACGTGTTGTTTGGTTGCGTGTAGAAACGGGCCTCCCAGCTCTCCATATCGCCGAGGACCAGCCGGTAGTACTCCTCAGGCAGGAACAGGTTCTCGTTGAAGTGGAGCCTGTACACCCGATACCCCACGTCGGGCTCCTCGTAGAACTGCGGAAGTCTCTTGAACATTGGAGGGCCGAAACGCCAATTTTTTATACGTCATACAACAAGCGTGGTCGCGCTGGTGCTTCCGTCGAGGGTGGTGCAGGAGTTGAGGAGGAGAGCTGAGGCCGAGGGGATCTCCCTCGAGGACTACGTCCTTGAGCGGTTGCTGGCGGACGCCGACCCTCCCGAAAGGGCTAAGACATATGCCGAGACGGCGGTCGAGATGTTGCAGGCGGCCGAGGAGGAGCTTAGGGTCGGCGATTTGAGGCAGGCCAGCGAGAAAATCTGGGGAGCCGCGGCGCTTGCGGTCAAGGCATACGCCTACTGGAAAGAAGGCAAGAGGCTGACGTCCCACGGCGAGCTCTGGCGCTATAAGGACAAGATAGCGGAGGAGCTAGGCGATTGGGTCCGGGACGCCTGGAACGCCGCAAACGCCATGCACACGAACTTCTACGAGGGGTGGGCCACCGAGGCCGACGTGAGGAAGGCCTTCGGAGAGGTGAGGGACCTGGTCGAGAGGATCGCCGAGAGGGTATTAGGGCGGCCGAATCCCTAGCGGGGCCGTGGAGCCTAGGCCTCTTGCGCCAGCCGACGAGGCTTGGAGGATCGCCGCAGGGCTGAACTACCGGCAGAGGGACGGCACCGTGATCGCGGTGGTGCAGGACGTCGAGACCGGCGAGGTCTTGATGGTGGCCCACATGGACCCGATCGCCGTGTTCCTCACGTTGGTGACCGGCCTAGCCCACTACTGGTCGACCAGCAGGAGGAGGCTCTGGCTGAAGGGCGAGACGTCCGGCCACTACCAGTACGTCGTGGAGTTCCGCACGGACTGCGACGGCGACGCGGTCCTCCTGAAGGTCGTCCAGATAGGAGCGGCCTGCCACACCGGGTCGCGCTCCTGCTTCGGCTCCAAGTACTCCAAGCTTCTGCCGGAGCCCCACGAGCTGAGGTCGAAGCTACTCGACGATTAAGGCGCTACCTCCTCCTGCGTCTGAGCTCTGAACAGACGTCGTCGAGAGAGAGCCCCTGGGCCGCCAGCAGGACCAGCAGATGGTACACGAGGTCGGCCGCCTCCTCGACAACCCGCTCCCTCCCCTCGGCGAGGGAGGCCACGGCCAGCTCGACCGCCTCCTCGCCGACCTTACGCGCTATATAGTGCACGCCTTTGGAATATATAGTATAGGTATAGCTGTTGGGATCTTTAGACGAAATCCTCTCGCGGATCACCAACTCGAGCTCCTTGAGGACGTCGCAACTCATCGCAACGCGTCGGCGTGGCGCCTGAAGCCCTCGTACTCGGCCAGCCTCACCGCGTACTCCCTCAGCTTAGTGTCGCCCAGAAGCCAGGCGAGGCCCACGGGCTTCATGAAGGTCAACGGCGTCACGGCCCCCCTCCATCTGGCGCTACCGCCCGTGGGGAGGACGTGCGATATCCCCGCCACGTAGTCGAGGAGCGGGCTTGGGGCGTCCACCGATATGGCGCCGACGTTCTTCACCATCTGGGCCAGCCGCGGGGCGCCCCACACCTCCAGGTGTTCGGGCGCCACCTCGTCTATTATCCTGGCCGCCTCCTCCAGCGACGAGACGGCCCGCGCCTCGAAGGAGCCCATGGAGCTGGTCCTCTCCTCCGCGTAGATCCTCCCAACCTCCTCGACCAACGCGCGGTCTCTGGAGAGGAAGAGGGCGAAAGAAGCGGGGCCGTGCTCGAGCTGGGCCAAAGCCCCCGCGACCGCGCGTCTAGGCTCCACGCCCTCGGCGTAGACTACCAGCTCGGTCGGCCCCTCAATCCCGTCTATCCCGACGTAGCGCGAGAGGACGTACTTCGCCGCCTGGACGTAGACGCCGCCGGGGCCCGCCAGCATGTCAACGCCTATCTGAAACGCCGCGTAGGCCAGGCCCTGGGGGCCGCCGAGGCTCACGACGCCCTTAACGCCGAGCCTCTCGGCCACGGTCAAGAGCTCGGGCGTGACGCCCCTGGGAGGAGTCACCACGTAGATGTCCCCAACCCCCGCGACCTTCGCCGGGACCGCGAGCATGACCAGAGTCGATATGTACCTCGCAGGGACGTAGAGCGCAGCCCTCTCGACGGGATGCCACGAGATAGCCCTCAAGACCCCCTCGTAGTAGTCCACAACGTCGGCGGGACGTAGACGGGCGTAGACCCGCTCCAGCGACCTAGCGGCCTCAAGCGCGGCCTCCACGACGGATCCGTCGGCGGCCGGATCCCCCCTAGGCTGTACAACCACCTCTCTGGGCTCCACCCCGTCGAGCCTCCTCGACCACTCCAACGCCGCGGCGAGGCCCCTGGCCTTTACGTCGTCTATAATTTCGGCGGCCGCCTTCAGAGCCTCTTCCGGAAACGGCTCCCTCACGACGGCCCTTAAGGCCGCCTATTTAAGCATGACACGCCGCGATCCGTCAAGCCGGACAACGCAAAATTTATCAATATATACAGGTTTGTATCCGTGCAGTCGATAGAGCTTGTAGTCGTGGGGTTCGTCATAGTGTTCTTCATAGCCATCACGTTCTACGTGGCCGGGGCGCTGTCGGCACAGCCCCAAGCCCAGCAAGCAGAGCTGAACGTAATGGCCCAACAGATACTGCAGAGGATCACCACATACAGCGCGTACAACCTATCGCAGGATGTGGGGGTGGCCAACCCCAACGCGCCCGGCTACTTAAGCGACTACGCCATAGACTATCTGGCGATGGCATCCGCCCAGCTGTCCGGATACCCGGTGTGCAAAATATCGTCCAACAGCTATAATAGCGAGCTCGCCAGTACAGTAGGCTCTACCGTATACCTAGTTGGCTACGGCTACGTCATACCCAACCTAATACAGGGCGCACTGAACTT
>JBMFIG010000044.1:0-8378 GCA_049976425.1 Thermoproteus sp. | reverse complement strand
CGCCGGTCGCGGCTACTGCGACGATCCTCTCGTACTCGCCGGGCGGGTACTCTATCACGCCGAGCATTCCCTTGACGTATATAGCGGCCTTGTCGAGGCCGATGGCTTGGAATATGTCGTCCGCCAGCAACGCAACCCTCCTTCTGCCGGCCTTTATGAGCTCCCTCGCCAGATCTATAAGAGCCCAGGCCGCCTTGCCCCAAGCCTCCGCCGTCGCCTCCCTAAGGATCTCTACGAGGCGCCTCCTTACATCCGACACGCCCACCTCGGCGAGGAACTCCCTCTGGAGGGGATTTACGTATAGGACGTCGAAGCCCAGCTCCTTTAGGAGCTCCGCAGACTGCCTAAGCCAAGCCGACTTCCCACAACCCTCCGGCCCGAAAACCAGCTTCACGAGGCGCGTGCCCCTCTCAGCCCACTCCTCCACGCGCTTGAAGGCCGCCTCCCGGTCGGCGAACTCCACCACGAGATCCCTGGCGAGATCCAGCCTAATCCGCCTCACGCTGAGCTCTGCGTCTTCATATTTATGCCTGTTGATCGCGCCCCGCCGATCTTCCGCGATGAGGCCTTTGCCGGCTCGCGTCTGCGCCGGACGCCTATGTAGTTGGCGTAGCTCGGCGACAGGCCTAGAGCGCGCGTCTGGCGGTGTAGAGGCGTGCGGTCTTCAGCCTCGCTATGGGCGGCGGGGCCCTCTTGTGGGCGTTTTCCTGGACCTTCCTCAGTATGGTCAAGACCTTGGATCTACCCACGCCGGTCTCCCTAGGTATGTCCTCCTTGGGGATGCCGATCTCGTAGGCGTAGAGGACCAGGTCTATCTCGCCGTACTTCATGCCGAGCTCCCCCTCGGCCGTCTGCCCCTCCCAGAGGCGGGGGCTCGAGGGCTTCAACGCGATCCCTTCGGGGAGCCCGAGGAATCTGGCCATCTCCCTCACTTGCGTCTTGTATAGATCCCCTATGGGGAGTATGTCGACGCCGCCGTCGCCGTACTTCGTGAAGTAGCCCAACATCAACTCGCTCTTGTCGCCGGTGCCGACCACGAGCAGGTTGTGCCTATTGGCGTAGTAGTAGAGTATGGACATCCTTATTCTGGCCATCAGATTGCCGCGGGCCACCACGTCGTTCTCCTCGTAGAATGGGAGGGCGGCGTAGGGGGCCAGGAACTGGTCTATGGACACCACGTGGTGCTTGACGCCGAAGGCCTTCGCGACGGCGACCGCGTCCTCCACGTCCTGCCTCGGCGTGAATCCGCTGGGGAGTACAAGCGCGGTCACCCTCTTAGGCCCCAGCGCAGTCGCGGCCAGAGCCAGGGTAGTGCAGGAGTCGACGCCGCCGCTAACCCCCACGACCGCTCCCCTGGCCCTAGACTGGGAGAAATAGTCCGAGAGGAAGCCGACGATCTCGTCTCTGGCCCTGCTGTAGTCGACGGCCCTCACGACGTCGGCCAGGGTGATCATAAAAAGGAAGGGTTTATTTGCTTAGCTTCTCTCCGTTCTTGATCCGCCAGGCCTCGAGGACCGGCAACACGAAGATGCGGCCGTCGCCGAGCCGGCCGGTCCGCGCAGACGACATGATGACGCCTATCAGCTTCTCCACCTCCTCGTCCTCGGCGACGACCTCGACGACTATCCTCGGGAGGAGGGCCTCGTACCTCCTCCCCCTTGTCTTCACTACGCCGCTCTCCCCGCCCATGCCGCCGACATCCCTATACACCGTGGCGCCGGTGAAGCCGGCGGCGACCAAGGCCTCCAGAACGTCGTTGACCTTATCCTCCCTTATGACGGCCCTCACCAGCTTCATGGCCTCAAGACGCCGTGATCCACCGTGTCTAGGCCGACCAGCTCCTCCTCGGCGGAGGCGCGGAAGCCCAGCCTCACTAATACCCAGAAGGCGGCGGTGGCCACCACGAAGCCTAGGGCGATGGCCATGCCGAGTAGCTGGACGGCGATCCAGAGCGGCGGGCCGCCGTATATGAGGCCGGCCAGCCCTCCGACGCTCGGAGACGAGAGCACCGGCACCAGGGCGCTACCTATCACGCCGTTGAAGCCGTGCGCCGGCAGGCCGCCCACAGGGTCGTCGATGGGTATGTACCGCTCCACGAGCTTAGTGCCGTAGTACGTGACTAAGCCGGCCAAGACGCCGACAAGCACAGCCGCCCACGGCTCTATGAAGCCGGCGAGTGGGGTTATCATCACGAGACCTCCTATCACGCCGCCAATCGCCGCGACGGGGCCCCAGAGGCCCTCCTCCCTCCTCGCCAGCAGGAGCGAGACCAAGCCGGCGAGGGAGCCTGCGGTGGCCGTGTTGGCTATCGCGTAGCCGGTCTGCTCCGACACGGATATTGTGGAGCCTCCGTTGAAGCCGAACCAGCCGAAGAAGAGCAGTGCGGTCCCCACTATGGCGTAGGGCAACTCGGCCCTCCTGTACTCCACAGCCTCCTTGTACGCCATGGCGTGGTCCTCCCCGTTGGCGCGGGCCCTCTTGGCCATCGAGAGGCCCAACAGCCACGTGGCGACGGCACCGGCGAGGCCGGCGTAGGCGTGCACCGCGGTCCCGCCCGCGAAGTCCCTCACGCCGTATCCCGGCAGGCCGAGGTATTGGCCTAGGTTGTAGAGGAAGCCGTTGCCCCATATCCAAGAGGCCACGAGAGGCCACTGGACCGCCGAGAAGAAGACCGCGAAGGCCAGCCAGCCGCCGAACTTGAGCCGCTCGGGGGCGCCCGCGAATATCAAGGCAAGCGTCACTGCGCCGAAGGCCCCCAGGAAGAAGGCGTAGACGTATTCGGGGATCCCCACGCCCTGTCCGGTGGGGAAGTAGCCGTCCTGCAACACGCCGGAGAAGTAGTACGGGAAGACGAGGAACCAGATCGGGAAGAACACCATGAAGGCCAACATGCCCTTCATCATGGCGTTGATCACGTTGGAGCGCCTCACCAGACCCGCCTCGAGAAAGCCTATGGCGGGTATCATCAGGAACACCAATATCCCGCCCACCGCGGTCCAGATCGTCGAGGCCAGATCGACCTGCATGACGACGGGATCTGCGGATTCTAAATAAATCGCAGAGACGATAGACGTAAGGTTCGCCGACATGTACGAATATATACTATATAATGCCATCCAGCTACGGCAAAAATCCAGAAGATGTGAATATATTATGTATCTTGTTCCTATATCTCTGGTTGTTTAAGTATAGACTAGTTAACCTTGTTAAGTAAATTCTTATACAGACAATCTATATATATTCGGCGAAATCTATAGAGAGGTCAACAGCTGTGGGCTGCGCCTACCGCGCCTGCCGGGGTCTTGACGGCAGTCACCCGCCTTTCGGATATATAGGCCACGGCGTCTAGGTAGTTCGCTATTCCCCAGTCCCTCGTCAGCGATATCAGCACGGGCACGCCCGAGGCCTTGACGAGCCTTATGAGGTTGAGGAGGACTGTGTTGAACACCTTCTCCTCGAAGAAGCGGGCGAGGAGGTCGATGCCGTCTATGAACACCGCGTCGGCCTTCAGCTTCACCGTGAGGATGTAGAGCTGGAGGAGGAAGGACTCCACGTCGAGCGGCGCGTTTATGGACTCCACGTCGTATCTAAGCCGTAGGAGGTCGGCGTCGCCGAGGAAGCTGAGGTAGTAGGCCCTCTTCCCCGCCTTCTTTAAATTCTCGGCCGCCTTAAGCATCACCGTCGATTTGCCCGAGCCCGTGGGCCCTATCAACGCGGAGACGGCGCCGCCTACCAGCCCGCCGAGGGTCTCGTCGAGGCACGGCACGCCCGTCTTCAACACCCCGCCGGGGGCCGCCGCCGTCACGGCTCTTATGGGCACGAAGCCGAGGCCTTCGGCTATGGCGAAGGGCACCGCGTAGCCGGCCTTGCCGCCCCTCACCTTCCTGACTACCATCTCCCTGACCGTGCCGTAGGGGAAGACCTCGTACCTAAGCTCCACCACGTTGTCGGCGATGTAGGTCAGCCGCTCCGCCACCTGCCTCTCGGCGGTCACTATCACGTCCACGCCGAAGGTCTTGCTCAGCTTGTAGAGCATGTTGTGCATAGCCTTAGCCCCCACCTCGGGGTCCCGGTAGATGAGCTCGCTCACGGAATCCACGACGAGGAGCTCCGGCTTGGCCGCCGCTACGGTCTCCATGAGGGAGTTGAGCAGAGCCTCCACGTCGTCAACGAGGGGGGCCTCCCAGTAGGCCAGCCTATCGCCGAAGTCGTACCCCAGCCTCGACATGTTCGCCCTAAAGGTCGCCTCGTCCTCGAAGGCGGAGACCCACAAGGTCTTGGAGTAGTTGCCGTAGGCGTACCAGGCGGCGAACGTCGTCTTGCCAGCTCCGGCGGGGCCGTAGACCAACGTGACCCCTCTAAGCCTCAGCTCGTCCATAGCTCCTTCGTTGTTAGGTATTTCCTCAGCGTCTCCGGGTCTATTGCGCATCCGTTGTTGTTTAGCCATTTTTGGAGCATTGTCAATATCAGCTCTGCGTTGTGTCTTCCCACCAGCGTCGTCAAGACGTCGTAGGTCCTCCAAGGCTCCTCCAGAAGAACCTTGTCGAAAGGGTAGCCCAAAGCCGCAAGAGACTTGAAATGGAGAAGGCCTCTAAGAGAGAAATCCAAAGAACCGTAAAAACGAGCCAACAAAGACCGGGTGAGACACATAGAAGAATGGCCGAAGTCTAGGATAAAAACTTTACGTGAAGTATAATATTCTAATTCGAAGAGAACTTAAGAAAGAAATAATAATATTATAACTATAATGTAATATTTAAATAAATTATTTATAAGAATATGGAATTGAAAGAATGTTTAAATGGGGAGATGTTGATAATTCTATATATTTATTGACGAGTCAAATAATATATAGAACACAAGGCCTATCAGCGGACTGTATATAAGTCCGGCCAGCACCATGACCGTGAGGGGGTCCAGCGAGATTCCTCCGATCTGGAGAGCGCCGAGAGGGCTTAGGGAGAGCGCTAGTATGAAGAGCAGGATGGGGAGGAGCTGGGCCGCTACGACGTAGATCTCGAAGAGGACTGCGATGGATCTGACCAGCGACGCCGCCCGCATCTGCTTCTGCCTCAACATCCAGTCGAGCCTCGCCATGAGGACCGCGTCGAGCCTCTCGGTTATCCGGGAGGAGCGCGCCAAGACGCTGACGGTCTCCCTATAGTTCTGGCTCGGCACCCTCTCGGCGCTGTGCACCAAGGCGTCTACCGGGCTCGACCCCATGACTACCATATCCCTCACCACCAGCGAGAGCTCCCGGGCGATGTACTTGTCGTCCTCCACCTCGGCGAGCCTCGCCACGGCCCTCCCCAAGGGCACCCCCGCGGTCAGCAGAGGCAGTAGGACGCCGAGGGTGTAGGGGAAGTTGTTCTCGAAGTGGGTCCTCCTCGCCGAGATCAGGTGGAGCGGGTAGAGCACCATGGCGGCGAGCGCGGTGAGCCCCACAGCGGCGCCCAGCGCCAGGCCGGCCAGAGGGAGAGACGTGAGGAGCCAGGCGGCGAGGCCCGCCGCGGCGGCGGACGCGGGAGGCGCGGCCGCCAAAAGCATCATGTAGCGCCGGTACGGGTAGGCCATGCCGCTCAGCTTGTAGAGCTCGAAGAAGGTCATAGCCTGCCCTCCTCGACCGCCTTGAGCGCCCCGTCGGGATCCATGGCGTATAACGAGAACACCCTCGCGACGACGTAGGGCGAGGTGAAGCCTTGCTTGGCCATGAGCTCCACCAGCCTCATCCGCCGCTCGTACTCCCGTCTTAGGTAGTCCATCGACACGAAGCGGGTTCTGGATATGGCCTCGAAGTGCCTGCTGTCGTCTACCTGCTCCAAGGCGTCCCTCTCGGGGCTCCATCTGAAGACTGTGTGGAGCCTCGGCCTCCTCCCTCTGGCCAGCCCCAAGTTCTCCACGATCTCGACGACCCTCCTCGCCACCTGGTCGCCTACCTTGATCCGCGCGATTCGGACGAAGACGTGGGCGAGGCCGAGCAACATGGGGGGCACGTTCATGGGCCGCGAGAGGAGCCTCCTCACGGCGTCCTCGACCGTCTCGGCGTGTATCGTGGTGGCGCCTGCGTGGCCGGAGCCGAAGGCCTGGAAAAGCACGTACGCCTCCTCCCCCCTCACCTCGCCGACCACGACGTAGTCCGGCCTAGACCTCATGGCCACCGTCAACAGATCGAACGCAGAGACGTCGCGGACGGCCTCGGAGCGGCTGGGCCTCGTCAAGAGCGCTTGCCAGTGGTCGTGGACGAGGTTTATCTCCCTGGTGTCCTCTATGGTGAGGATCTTGGCGTCGGGCCTCACCATGTACAGCAAGGCGTTGAGGAGCGTGGTCTTGCCTGCGCCCGTCGGGCCGACTATTATTATATTGCGGCCGTAGTCCAGCATGAGCCACAGATAGGCCACAGCCGCCGTGGAGATAGTGCCCATCCTCACCAGGTCGACCAGGGTTATGGGCTCCACGAAGAACTTCCTCACGACGAAGGAGGGGCCTCTCGGGGAGGCCGGCGGTATGACGAGCTCTATGCGGAAGCCCTCCGGCAACATGCCCTCCAGGATGGGGTCTGCGTAGGACACCGGCTTGCCCACAACGGCCGAGAACTTTTGGGCGTACGCGTCGGCCTCGGCCGGCGAGAGGACGAGCTCCGTCCTGAGCGACTCCCAGCGGCTGTGCCAGACGTATATGGGCAGCCCGGGGCCGTCCATGTGGATGTCCTCTATATAGGGATCCCTGAAGAGGGGGTCGAGGGGGCCGTAGCCCAGGAGATCTCTGGTGAGGTAGTACATCATCTTGCCCCGCGTCCTCTCGTCAAGCCTCAGCTTGAACTCCTCGGATGCCCTCCTCACCAGCTCCTCGAGGTACTCCCTCCTGCCCTCCCTAGTCAGCCTCAACACGCCGTCCTTCACGTCGCCCACGTTCTGTATGGCGTTCTTGAGGCGGGCCAGCTGGGCCCTCTCCTCTTCGCTGAGCGGCGGCTCCGCGGCCCTGTAGACCCTAAAGCCCTGCCTGTCGACGAATATCATCGCGTGGACGTACTCCGAGATCTCGTACTCGTCCAAGAGCTTCGCTACCTCAGCCATAGCGGCGCGAGGAGGGCGGCCCCCGATATCGCCGTGGCGAGGGAGGCGTGGACGAGGCCGGCCCTGGCGCTGAAGTACGTCACGCGGCCCACTATGAGCCCCCCGACGAGGGCCTGCAGTATCGCCGTGAGGAGGAGGATAGCCAGAGCGTCAGGGATGCTTACCGTGGCGGGCCGGATGGCCGCGTTGGACACCTGCGCCGTCAGTTGCGCTAGGCGCGGCAACATGAAGTATACCAACACGTCCGACAGCGCGGCGAAGACCCCGACCACGGCATAGTAGAGTAGGACGTAGGGCCTCAGCTGGGCCGAGAGATCCCGCCTGAACTCGACGACTGTGGCGAAGGTCCTCGCGGCCGTGCCGAGGACCTCGGGCAACTTGGCGCCGGACCTCGCGGCCTCCACAACTATGAGGGCGAAGCGCTTGAAGTTGGGGACCCCCAGCTCCTCCGCCACCGACCACAACGCGTCGGCCGCCGTCGCCCCGCCCACAGAGCTGAGCGCCACTACGCGGCGGAAGACGTCGGCTATCGGCGATATGCCGAGCGTGGAGACCACATCGAAGGCGCTCCTCAGATCGAGGCCGCCCGAGACCGCGTCGGCTATGGCCCGGAGCGCGTCTGGGATCTGGGACTCCAGCCTAGCTCTGAAGACCGCCCGGCGGTAGGGCCTGTAGCCCAATACGAAGAAGAGGAGAGAGGCCGATGCGGCCAGGAAGGGCAACCAAGACTCCGGCAACATGGAAAAAAGAGGGAGATCTGTTTAAATAGGCGGCGCCTATCAGCTCGCCGTAACAGTGACGGAGAACTGGGTGCCCTGTTGCGTCACAAGCTTGATGACGTAGGTGTAGCCGTGCGATATTGTACAACCGGTGCCGAAGTTCACATAGACAAGCTGGTCTTGGCCGGGATAGAGCGTCGTCGCTTGAGTCGCCGTTGTGTTGAGGCCGTTGTAGATCGTGATGCCGCTACTGGAAACGGCACAGATCGGGTTCGTGGAGCCCGGCTGGAGGAGATACGCCGTGGCGAGCGTTACGTTGGTCCCGCCTATATTTCTAATATAGAGGTAGGAGTACGTTCCCCTTGTTTCAATATAGGTGAGATTAGCGGCCTCGATGCTGAGCCTCTCGGTTGTCGATATCTGGCTCGCCTGTGTGGTGGCCTGCGTCACGTAGCCGGCGAACCAGAGATACAGCAGGACCGCGCCTATGACGGCCAGCACTATCAACAACACGGCGGCCACTATCGGCTCAATTCCCTTCATCTTCATAGCGCGAAGGATATCACATGTATATATACCTATCGCT
>JBMFIG010000043.1:0-8510 GCA_049976425.1 Thermoproteus sp. | reverse complement strand
GTACAAGCTGGCGGCCTACAAGCTCTGGAAGGGCTACAACGCCTACTACTACTACATGTACGAGAAGACGAAGGACCCCAAGTACCTCGACCTAGCCCGGAAGAACGCATCGCCGCCCGACGACTGGTGGGGCACCAACGTGGCGAAGATAATCAAGATGACCTACAACCCCATACCCGCCTGGTACCCGCCGCTCGAGTGGCAGACCCCGGACGGATCGCCGCCCGATCAGTACCCCATAACCACCATAAACAGGAAGTCGACGCCGTGGTACTACCACACGTGGCAGAACCACCACCCGTGGCTGAGGCAGATGATTCCGTATTCGGTGGTCTGGATGAACCCCAAGACCGCCGCCCAGTACGGCATAAAGGACGGCGACTGGGTGGAGTTCACCAGCAGAGGAGGGGAGGTGGCGAGGGGACAGGTGAAGCTGACGGAGGCCGTAGCGCCCGGCGTTGTGGGCTACTGGAAGTCGAGGAACGCGAGGGCCGGCGCCTTCGGCATACCGCCGAACTCGCTGGAGGTCACCAAGGGCTTCATGTTCAACGACATATATCTCTACACGAGGGCCGAGAGCCTCGGCGGCGTCCCCAACTCGCAGTACACCGTGGACGGCCTCATAGCGGCTGTCCAGCAAGGCAAGTACCCGACGCTGAACTTGGACCCGTTCAGCGGAAAGACAGCGTGGGGAGACCTCCGCGTGAAGATCGTGAGGGTGGCCAACGACAAGCCCGAGTCCGCCTGGGGCAACGCCGACAGCATCCTCAAGACTCCGACGAAGCTCATAGTGGGCGAGGAGGCGTGGTCGATCGGCGTCTTCAACTACAACGCGTACAAGCAGCCGAGCGAGATGGGGATAGGCTGGTACCAGGTGAACTCGGCGTGGTACCAGTTCCAGCAGACGGTGGAGGGAAGCATGGGCTACAGCTTCGAATCGGCGTTGCAACCGAAGAAGAAGGAAAAAAACGTGGGTGAGTAGCCATGGTCCAGCTGGCCATCCTCACGGACCTAAGCAAATGCTTCGGATGCTCCGCCTGCATGCTGGCCTGCAAGGAGTGGCACTCCAGCGGCTGCTACGGGCCGATGACGGATCTAAACCCGTGGGGCCCGGAGCCCGGCAAGGCGCCTTGGTCGGTGTTCTTCCTGCGCGTGTTGCACGTGGAGGTCGGCGAGTTCCCCAACACCAAGACCTTCAGCGTCCCGATAAGTTGCTTCCAATGCAGGAACCCGGCGTGCACCACTGTGTGCCCCACCGGCGCTATATTCAAGAGGAAGGAGGACGGCGTTGTGGTCATAAACTACGACATGTGTATCGGCTGCAGATACTGCGAGAACGCGTGCCCCTACGGCAACATAACCTTCGACCCCGTGGAGGGCGTGTCGAAGAAGTGCGTATTGGCCATAGACCGCATATACGACGAGTCCCTGCCGGAGTACGAGAGGATACCGCCGTGCGTCAGGAACTGCCCCGCCGGCGCGAGGATATTCGGCGACATGGACGACCCCAACAGCATAATATACAGAGAGGCCAAGAGGAGGGGCGCAGTCCCGCTCGGGCCGGAGTACGGCACCGACCCGCCCAGCCTCTACATAATGCCCGGCACCCCCGTCAACGTGGCGGGCCGCGACTACCAGTAGCCTTCGATGACCAAGGAGGAGGAGTTTGCCGTGAGGATCGGCGCCGACGACGTGGAGATCGCGGCGGCGTTGGCCAAGGCGAGGCTCCACGGCACGTCCCGCGTCGTCTTCACCTGCTACAAGTCGGCGGAGGCCAGCGCCGAGGGCAGATACGTCTACAGACTGCCGTGTATAGGGGCTCTGGGCCCCGAATGGGTCCTAGAGGCTGCGGCCGCGGCGGGGGAGGTGGAGGCGTACTGCCCCGACCTCAAATGCCCGGCGGCTGGAGCCAAGGCGGGGCTCAATGTCGTGGAGGAGGTCGCCGAGGCCTTCGGCTTCGAGAAGATCGAGGCGGGGGAGGATAGGGCCGTCGTGAGGACGTCGCCCAAGGCCGTCTCCTACTCGGGCTCGCGGCGGAGGGACTATCTGGATGTGCTCTCGAAGTTCAGAGACGCCTACACCGGCAGGAAGACGCAGGCGCTCAAGATGTATAGAGTTGATGTAGACCCGAGCAAGTGCTCGCTCTGCGGCGTCTGCTTCGCCAAATGTCCCCAGAGGGCATTCGACGTCTCCAGGACAGGCGACGCGATAAAGCTGACCCTAAACCCGTTGAAGTGCGTCGGTTGCGGCTACTGCGAGGAGGTCTGCCCCGAGAAGGCCATAGCGGTGGGGAGGCACGACTCCCTCCCGCCCGAGGTTGAGGAGAAGGCGGTGGACTACGTAGTTAGGTGCAGGTCTTGCGGGAGGCCCTTCGACACGTTGAGGCATATAGAGACGGTCAAGCGGAGGATGGGCATCAAGGGCGATCCCGAGTGGCTCTATATGTGCCCCGACTGCCGCCGCTACTACACCGCGAAGCGCATGCTCGAGTCGGCGCTGGGCAAGGGGGCGAGCCCCAAGGGATAGCCTTTTTCCCTCCTGCCGGCGCGTCTCGTCGGCAACATATGCTTTAGCTACCACTAGCCCAACTGTTAAAAAACTAAACGATGGGGGGAACATGGCGATCAACAAAACTCTGGTAGTAGCGGTTGTAGTTGTTGTTATCGTCGTAGCGGCCGTCGCTGTGATGCTCTCCCAGCAACGGCAACAAGCCCCGCCCGCGCCGTCGACAACAGAGTCAACGCCCCAGACATCCCCGTCGTCCACATCACAAGCCGCCCAGTCCACCACCGGCCTCTCGGGCTCCCTCACCATATTGGTGCCCACAGGCGACCCGACCCTCATGCCCTACATAAAGCTCGCCGCGGCCGAGTTCATGAAGGCCCATCCCGGCGTCCAGATAACTATAGAGCCCGTCCCCTTCGGCCAGATGGTCCAGACGGCCCTCACGGCGCTCCAGAACAAGAACCCGGACCCTGCCTTGATAATATTCTACCCGTCGCAAGCCTCCACTCTGGCGCCCTACCTCATGGACCTCAGGCCGTATTTCAACAGCGGCCTCTTCAACAGATCCGACATACCCATGAGCGCCATGGTCTCGGTGATTGTGTTGTCTAAAAACGGGACCATAACCAAGATCTTCGGCGTGCCGTTCCAGATGGTCTTCGGCTACGTCTTGGTCTACAGGAAATCTATATTCAACAACGCCACGTTGCAGGCAGAGTTCAAGCAGGAGTACGGCTTCGACCTCAACCCCTTGACGTGGTCCTCCTGGGACCAGTTGATAGACGCGGCCCAGTTCCTCCAGTCTAAACACGTGGCTAAATACGCCTTGTTGTTCCCCGACGGCCTTCAGCAAGCCATATTCAACGGCTTCATAACTATCTTCTACACATACGCCCTCAACGACCCCTGCGTGGGCATACCTGCGGACGTCGCCAAGGGAGCCGTGCCGACGCAGGGCTACTGGGCCTACTTCAGATACACGCCCAGCGGCGCCGTGAATATAACCGTGGGCTGCCCGTCCTTCGTCCAGGCGTTGAGGACCTACAAGAAGCTCGTGCAGTTCCAGCCGCCTATCGACGTGCAGGCCATGGAGTACGACCAGCTGAGGGATCTCTTCCTCACCGGCGACTACGCCATGGTGGCCGCCTGGACCAGCTTCATACCGATATACAACAACGCCTCTGTCTCCAAGGTGGCGGGCGACATAGCCATATCGCCGCTTCCCGGCGGCAGATACCCATACGGCACCGGCCTGGCGCCCACTTTCATAGGGATTAACCCGTACGCCCGGGATCCGCAACTCGCTGCCGAGTTCATAGCGTTCTTGATCTCGCCGCAGATGTACAAGCTAGGCGCCGAGAAGGTGGGCTTCGTGCCGGCGACCATAAGCGGCATAGAGGTCGCCGCGCAGGTGCCCTCCATGAGCTGGCTACAGCCCTTCGTGCCTCTGCTCAAGGCGGGGGCCAACGTGACCGATCTACAGAGGCTCACGTTGGTCAATAGGGTGACCAACTTCTTCACCGATATGAGGCCCTACTTCATAAACCAAGTGGCCAACTACCTGAGGGGGCAACAAGATGCCGAGACCACCCAGATGAATATCTACAACACCTGGCTCAGCATAATGAAGATATCGTAATGAGGGATAAACAAATCCTTTTTTTGGCCCTCCCCGCACTCGTCTACCTTTTCTCCCTGACCATATACCCCATCGCCGACAACGCCGTCTTGAGCCTCTACGAGAGGACCTACGAAGGCACGTTCAAGTGGGTAGGCCTCGGCAACTACCTCTGGCTGTTCCAGAAAGACCCCTACGGGCCTCTGGTGGTCTGGAACACCATACTCTACTCCGTCGCCACGCCCGTCATATCGATAGCGCTGGCGATCCCCATAGCCCTCGCCGTGAGGCGGCTGGGCGGGAAGTGGCTTTTGCCCCTCATGGTGCCCGCCTTCATACCGCCCGTCACGGCCGCCATGGCGTGGTACCTGATGCTCAACCCCCTATACGGGCTCGGCTACTACCTAATGAAGGCCGGCTTGATCGAGACAAACCCCATAATGTCTGTGTGGACAGTGGTGCTGGTCGACGTCTGGCGCTCCCTCCCAACCGCCGTGTTGGTGATATATTCGGGCCTCAGGGCGATACCCAAGGCGGTCGAGGAAGCGGCGTTGGCCGACGGCCTGGCGGGGCCCAGGAAGTTCCTGGCGGTGGATCTCCCCCTCGTATCGCCCCAGATCTTGACCGCCTTCATACTCACGGCGCTTACGGGCTTCTTCACCTTCGATCCCATATATATCGGGACGGCCCAGGCCGGGCCCCGCATACTCAACAACCTGGCCTACTACAGCTACGAGGCATTCTCAGACGGGGAGTTCGGGTACTCCGCCATGTTGATAGTGGTGATGACGGCGATAGGGACAGGTCTGTCGCTGGCGTACATGAAGGCCCTATCGGCGAGGACCTTCGTCAGATTGCCTGCGCCAACCTGGATCCCCAGAAGGGAGCTACCCAAGGCGCTACACTACGCCGTGCTGGCGCTGGACCTCGCCTTCGTCGCTCTGCCTCTCGGGTGGCTCATCCTCATGTCGGTGAAGCCTCCAGGCGAGATAATACAGATCCCGCCCAGCATACTGCCCTCCCGGCTCGATGCGTCCAACTACCTCCAGGCCTTGAGCGGGGGCCTGCCCTTCTTCTTGATGAGCATATACATCTCTGCGATAAACTCCGTCGTCACGATTCTCCTCGCGGCGATGACAGCATACCAGATGAGGGTCCACGGACTCGGCGGGGGGAAGCTCGTGGCGTATATCCTGTACCTCATGTCCACCCCCACCCTCGTGTACATAGTGCCGCTCTTCTTGATACTTAGAGAATTGAAGATATTGAACACCCTCTGGGCTCTGGTGTTGACCTACCCCATAATGACCCTCCCCTACAGCATCTGGATACTCTACAACTACTACTCCGGCTTCGACAAGAGGATAGAGGAGGCGGCTCTCGCCGACGGGATGAGCAGGATAAAGGCCTTCGTGCGGGCGGTTCTGCCCCTCAGCAGAAGCGGCATGAGCGTCGCGGGCCTCTACGCATTCCTATTCTCGTGGGGGGCGCTCATCTTCCCGCTCGCCTTCACGTCGACGCCCTACAATTTGGCAAAGCCGTTGAGCTTCAGCGGAGCCCAGACCTTCTCGATTTATATAGGAGAGCTCATGAGCCCCATAGCCATGAGCTACGGCGGGGTGGCCGCCGCGGGCATCCTGAGCGCCATACCGCCGTTGGTGTACCTGGTCGCGGTAAGGCGCAATCTTGAAAAGATCTGGGGCGCCGGGTGACATGCTCCTCCTCAAGGACGTGGTAAAGACCTTCAAGGGCTTCACGCTGCGGGTAGAGTCGTTGGAGATACCCGACAGACACTACGTAGTGGTCCTAGGGCCCTCCGGCTCCGGCAAGACGACCCTCCTCCGCATAATTGCCGGGCTCGAGAGGCCGGACAGAGGCTCGGTCATCCTCGACGGGAGGGACATCACGAACCTGCCGGTGTGGGAGAGGGACGTAGGGATAGTGTTCCAGAGCTACGCCCTATACCCCCACCTGACGGTCTTCGACAATATAGCCATGCCCCTCAAGAACAAGAAGCTCCCCAAATCCGAGATAAAGAAGAGGGTCGAGGAGATAGCGGCCGTCCTCAACATAGCCGACCAGCTCCACAAATACCCCCACCAGCTGTCGGGAGGACAACAACAGAGGGTAGCCATAGCCAGAGCCCTAGTGAAGGAGCCCAAGGTGCTGTTGTTGGACGAGCCCCTCAGCAACCTCGACGCCAGGCTGAGGCTGGAGGTCCGCGGCTTCCTCAAGGAGCTCCAGAGAAGGCTCGGCGCGACGGTGCTACACGTGACCCACGACCAGGAGGAGGCCATGGCCCTAGGCGATCTACTGGTGGTCATAAACAACGGCAGGATAGAGCAGGTCGGCCCGCCGGACGAGCTCTACGCAAGGCCCAAGAGCCTCTTCGTGTTCCAGTTCCTAGGCCTCAGCAATCTCGTCCCCGCCAAGCTCCTGGGGATCGACGGCGAGTTCTCAGTCGGCTTCAGGCCGGAGGACGTGGCGCTCGGCGAGGGCGACCACAAGGCGAAGGTGTTGAGGGTGGAGTACCTAGGCCCCTACAAGCTGTACGAGCTGGACTTCAACGGCGTGAGGATCAAGGCCAGGGCGCCGCCGGCCGCGGCCTTCGAGGAGGGGGACGTCGTGCCGTTCCGCGTAGACGTCAAAAAGATAATTCGGTTCGGGTGACATGTACCTACACATAATCGGGTCGGGCGCCGGGGGGAGCCCCGGCTCCAAGAGGTGGAGGGCGGCGAACCTCCTCGAGACGGACGGAGGCTTGGCGGTCGTCGACTGCGGCGTCGGTTGCCACTACCGGCTATCTGATAGAGGGCTGCTCACCGAGATAGACTACGTATTCGTGACGCACAGCCACATGGACCACTTCCTCGGCCTCCCGGAGGCCCTCTTCCAGGCACATATAGAGGGCAGGAGGAAGAGGCTCGTCGTAGTGGCGCCGAAGATAGTGGCGAGGACCATAGAGGCCGCCTCGCCCCACCTGCTCAAGAACATAAACTACCAGCTCGATATAAGGCCAGCCGCGCCGGGCCTCCTCCTGGAGCTCCCCGGCCTAAAGGTCGAGGCGGCCCAGGCGTGCCACCACACCGCCGAGGAGGCCTACGCCTATAGGGTAGAGGGCGGCGCGTCGCTGGTGTTCACCGGCGACACCTCGCCCAACTGCGAGCCTGTGAGGCGGCTGAGCCGCGGAGTCGACGTGTTGATCCACGAGGCCACGTGCAACGAGCAGAACGCCGGCGTCTGCTCCAAGTACGGCCACACCACGACCCTACAAGCTATAGCGGAGGCCGACGTCGTCGGGGCACGTCTGCTGGTCCTCACCCACATAGACGAGGGGTTCAACCCCACGGTGCACAAAGACGTCGAGAGGACGGGCAGAAGAGACGTGATAGTCGCCGAGGACAACATGTGGCTGAGGATCTAGTACAGTCCCATCGACGGAGGCGCTAGGTGCTCAGTGGGGGAGGCCTAGGAGTAGCATAACCCCCCGCAAGAACGCGACGTGTAGGTGTCTAGGTTTCTTCAGTGCCGATGTGCCGTACTGCGGCTGTTGGTAGTGCGGATATCCGCATAATAGGATGCCGCCAGCTCCGACGTCTGGGAATTTTTATAAATTTGGGTTGTTCTGTTGTGTATGAGAGTAGTGAGGGTGTCTAAGAAAAACACTGTGTATATTCCTAAAGAAATAGCCGACGCGCTGGGCATTGGGGAGGGGTCTCTGCTGGAGCTCCGGGTGGAGGGAGGCGCGCTGGTGGCTCTGCCGATCCCCAGCCCGCTTAAGCTGGCCCTCGAGGGGTCTAAATTCGCCAAGACTACCGTGGAGGAGTTTGAAAGGGAGAGCGAGGAGGAGCAGTCGTGAAGAGGGTACTTCTCGACACCTCGTTTATCCTGCCCATATTGGGGGTCGAGGTAGAGGAAGTGGCGCCGGTGCTGAAGAGGCTTGATTCACTGTCGAGGAGAGGCGAGGTGGAGCTCTACTACTCGGACTTCTCCATACTGGAGGCTTTGTGGAAGATTGCAAAGACCAATTTCGATATTAAGAGAGTGGATATGGGGCTTAGGAGCATCGAACTGGGCCTCCGGAAGGCCCACGCAGACCGCCACGTCTTTCTCAAGGCGCTGGAGCTCAGGCGGAGGGGCCATCGCGATGTGGTAGACCTGCTTCTCTACGCAACAGCCGCGAGGAACGGCCTCCTCTTCCTAACCTTGGATAGAGACCTCGTAAACTTCCTTGAAAAGGCTGGCGAAGACGTAAGCATCGTGGTGAACATGCTATGAGGCGTAGATGCGCGAGGCCCTCGGAATATCAGCGGGAGGCGGACTGGCTCCTATTTTAATCCCAAGCCTCTCCTTATAGGCCGCGGGTACGGTCGCCTAGAACTTCCCC
>JBMFIG010000042.1:0-8580 GCA_049976425.1 Thermoproteus sp. | reverse complement strand
CCCGGCCCGTATACGTTGAAAAGCCTAGCCACAGTCAGCCTCTTGGTCAGCATCCCCGCTATCTGCTCGCCGACTAGCTTCGACAGGCCGTAGGGCGACTTGGGCCTCGTTGGGTGCCTCTCGTCGATGGGGAGATACTCGGGCTCGCCGTAGACAGCCGCCGAGGAGATGTAGATTAGGTGGGCGCCCCTCTCGGCGGCCCGCTTGGCGACCTTGGCGGTGACGGCGGCGTTGTTCCACATATATTCGTACGGCCTCTCCCAGCTCTCCGCGACGTCTATATACGCGGCGGCGTGTATAACCACGTCTGCCTCCGGGATGTCGTCGTGTCTGAGATCCGCCCTAACCAGCGGCACCCCCGCCTCCTCCAGCCTCTCGAGGCCAGTGGCCCTCTCCAGGCTGTCCACAGCCACTACTCTGTAGCCAAGCCTCGCTAGATGGACAGCTACATGGCTACCAATGAAGCCGGCGCCTCCAGTCACCGCCACCCTCACCATGGTCGCAAATATCTGGGTTTTAATCTAGTATATCTAGTAGTTTAGAGGCTAGGGGGGCCGCCTTCACGTAGATAGGATCCGGCAGTACTTGTCTTGCCATTTCCGCTACCTCGGCCCGGGTGACGATGTGTAGCTTAAGCGCCGCGGCGTAACCCAGGGCGGCTCCAGCGGCCGCGGGGGCTATGCCCAGTGCCGCCATGGCGGCCGGCACCGCTGTCACGGCAATTTTTGGAGAGATGCGGGAGATGGACATAGCGACTCTTCTCTGCACAGCGGCGTAGTAAGCAAGAGCCACGATGGTGCCGGCGAGGAAGGAGGCCGCCACGCCTTCGGCTGACGCGCCGTATAGCAGGTATAGGATTACCCTGGCTGTGTTGGAAGCGAGCCCGCCTGCTAGAAACGTTGCGTAGGCCCCTTGGGCGTAGGTTAAGCTACTCAGAACGCTTGCGGGGAGCGAGAGGGTGTTTGCCACTGTGTAGATGACGAGAGCTGGGTAGGCCTGGACGTAGTGTGCGCCTAGGAGCTCTAGGAAGTTGCGTCCGCCGAATATCAAAACTGCGGCTAGCGGAAGGGAGATGGCTAGGGAGAGCCTCGCCGCCTTCTCGGCGCCCGCCTCTTTCCTCTCTGTTGAAGAGAGGTAGGGTAGCAACACGCCTGTGATTATCGTGGCCGGCCCCACGGCCGCGTTTGCCAGCACCTGGGCGATGTATACATACCCAGCCGTCTCGGGGTTGGCGAGATTGTAGGCGGCCACCACGCCGAGATTTGTGCCCAGCACAGACACGACGCCGGGGAGCCAGACAGCGGCGCCGGCCTTGACGAGCTCCCTTATCTTGGTAGGCGAGGGGGAAGCCCGGCTTGCCGCGGCCCCCAGCGCCGTCAGTATGGCGCCGGGTATGGCGTAGGTCGCCGCAAGGGCTTCTGGGCCGTAGCGAGCTAGGAGGAGGGCGAGGACCACCCTCGCCGCCTGTCCCGTCAGCGTGGCGATGAATATGGGGAAGGTGTCCAGCATCGCCTGGAAGTAGGCCCCGTAGTAGGTTGATAATACCCCCACTACGGTCAGGAGTGCTAGGGAAGGCCTCCACAAGGCCGTTAAGGCCGCCGCGGCGGCGCCAATCAAGGTCAACGCAAGCGCGCTTGATACATATGTGGAGTCGCGGGTGGCTGGGTACAGCCTGGCGAGCGCCGTGGGCACGCCCAGCTGGAGTACGAAGGCTAGTATAGAGGCGACGGCCGCTAGATACGCCACCTCCCCCAAGGCCTCTGCCTTGACTGTGGCGGCGGCGACGAACCAGAAGAGGTAGCCCCCAAGTTGCGCGACGAGGTTAGAGGCGTATAGCCACATCCCCGCTCTATATACGGCCACGGGGAGGCAAGTTTTATATTTTTAATATGCCTTGCGCCGATGTGGACGTTTTACAGTTAGTAAAGCAATGCTCCACCGTGGAGGAGGCTGTGGAGGAGGTGGCTAGGAGGACGGGCATGTCTAGATACGAGGCGGCGTACGAACTCATGTTGCAGGTAAAGGCCGGGAGGCTGGCGGTGGAGTCGGGGGCCGACAACTTCTTCGCATACATACTGGGGCCCGGGGGGGCGTGGCTCTGGCTAATAACGGCGACCACCGCCGCCGCGGTCGCGCTGGTGTTCCTAGCTCAGAGCCCGCCGCTGATCTACCTGCGGTATGTCTTGGGCGCCTTCTTCGTGCTGTTTCTGCCGGGGTACGCGCTGGTGGAGGCCCTATACCCGCGAGGCGACGAGCTGTCCCCGCTGGAACGGCTAGCCCTATCCATAGGCCTAAGCCTCGCCGTGGTCCCGCTCATAGGCCTCTTGTTGAACTATACGCCGTTCGGCATAAGGCTCGGCCCCATAGTCGCCTCCCTAGCGGCGTTCACGACCGCGGCCGTGATCTACGCGACCTACAGGAAATACCGCATCGAGTCGCTCGGGTCGACATGCGGAGCGACCTAGGCCCCTCGTTGATAGTCCTTGGCATCGCGATATCCCTACTGGGGATACTCCAGCCCAACCTCGCCCCGTTGCTGGCCCTCGGCCTCGCCTCGCTGTCCGTGGGCCTCCTCGCCACCTGGGAGCCGGCCGCGCGGGAGAGGATAATAGCCAAGCTGGGAGAGGCCGGGTGGGAGAACACTTCGGCTTTGATACAGGCGGCGGGACTGCCGCCCAAGGCCTACTACTTGCCGTCGTCGGTTGCCGGCAGGCCTGTGGCCGTCGTCGCGCGTTCCCAGCCGAAGGAGATCCCGCGGAAGGCCCTCGCCTTCACCGCCGAGGAGGGCCCGGCCCTGGTCTTATCCACGCCGGGCACCAAGGCGCTCGAGATCTGCGGGGTCGGCCTCCCGAGGGATCTAGGCGAGGCGTTGAGGGCTTGCGCGGTCAACGCCCTGGGGCTGGCCCGCTCCGTGGAGGTCGCCGAGCGGGGGGACGGCAACATCGCCGTTGAGTTCGGAGGGGTCGCCGCGCCTGATCTATACGGAAGGCTTCTGGTTAGGCCTGCCATCGGTAGCGTCTTGGCCTCCATCGCCGCCGCGGTCGCGGCCGAGGTGCTCGGGCGCGCGGTGGAGATAGTCGAGGAGCGTGTCGAGGGCAGAGGAAGGCTGTTGGTGGTGTTGCGATGAAGGCCCCCTACATCGCGCTGGTGGTCCTTTCGGGCATCGTCGCGGCGTTCTTCATATACCTCGGCGTGGACGGCATAGACGTTGTCGTCTCCATATTCGCGCTCATCTACTGGGCGGTGGCGCCCTTCGTAAGGCCCCTCCCCAAGCCGCTGGGGATAGTCCACACAGCTATAGGCCTCGCCCTCCTCGCGGCCTTTGCCTACTTTGCTGCGCTGAGGATAATGACCATCTTGGGCATATGAGGAGGCTCGCGCTGGCTCTGTCGACGGCCGCGATCCTCCTGCTACTCGCCCTCCATAGACCATCGGGGCCTATGCTCTCCGCGCCGCAAAGCCTCCAGCAACTGGCTGAATTAGTCAAATCGAACTCCGGCTCGCTCTCGGAGGCCTTGAGATTTATCTCAGAGCTCCGCCTCAACGTGACGCTACCGACAACCGGCGGTCCCCAGCCCACCTCCATAACACTGACGCTCAACGCGTCGCGAGCTGTGGCGGGCAGTTATCTGGAGGCATCCGGCGCGCTCACCTCTGGAGGACGGCCTCTGGGAGGCCAGCCAGTGGTCATATATGTCGACGGCGTCGCGGCCGCTCTAGCGGTCACCGGCCCCGACGGGAAATACTTGGCGATCTTCAAGCTGGCGGCGTATAAGTCCACGGTGAACGTGACGGCGGCCTACCTGCCGCAACCCGGCTCTGCCTACAGGCCGTCGACAGCCTCGGTGCAACTGTCGGTGATATACAACGCGACCGAGCTAATCGTCGAGGCGCCGCGCGAAGTCCTCTGGGGCGCCCCCCTCAACATAACGATATACCAATCCCCGCCTGTGCCGAGAAGCGTGATTGTCAGCATCTCCAACGGGACGTGGAAGATGGTGCTGACCCGCCACATAGTCTACGCCGCCACGCTCGACGTGCCCACATCGGCGCTTACGCCGGGCAACTACACAGTGACCGCCTACGCGAACGGCGCCGGCGCCTATGCCCCAGCCGCCGCCAGCACGGCCGTCAGAATAGCCGCTGAGTTGCCCAAGATAGACATATCGGCCCCGCCCATAGCGGTGGCGGGAGCCCCCCTAGCGGTGGCGCTGTCGATACAGCCGAGGTTGAACGCGTCCTTGTCCATAGACGGGCGGCCGTACGCCGGCGCCATCCCCCTCGAAGTCCCCACAGGCTTCGTCGCCATATCCGTCACCACGCCTCCGTCTCCGCCCTATTGGATCTCGTCGGCAAGCGTCGAGGTGCTCGTGTTGAACCCGCTCCAGATATCGGCCGCAATTGCGGTGGTACTTCTGGCCGTCAAGACGGTGAGACGCCTACCCCGCAGATCCGGCGTAGCGGCCGTTACCGCCGAGATGGCCGCGGCTCCGCAGAGGACCGTCACAGCGGAGGCAGGAGAGGCTCTGGAAATGCTCGCCGAGGCCTTCTCCAAGCTGGGCGAGAGGTCAGGCGTTAGGTACAGGAGGATCATGACCTACAGGGAATACGTCAAGGCCGTGGAGCGCTATGCGGCCGACAGAGACTGCCTCTGGCGCTTGGTACAACTCGCTGAGAGGGCTGTCTATTCCCCTATTCCACCTGACCTCATCGAGATAGAGGCGGCGAGGCCATGTATAGAGCGGCTGTAATAGCGCTGGCCTTCGTTGCGGCCGTGCTCTACCTGACCCCCTCAACTACACCATTCAGCCCCTACAACCCCGGCCCCTACGGCCTCTCCCAATTTGCCCGCATGTGCCGGACCTCGCCAACGGCCGACATAGTGGTGCTTGCCCCAGGAGCCTCGGCAGAGGGCCTCAATGTCACCGCCTCCACAGCCGAGATCGTCGACCCCCTGGTCAACCTAGGAAGTCCCTACATCCCCGCCGCCTACGCCGCGCCGGCCAACGGCTCGGCCTATTACGGCCCCGTCGCCGCCCCCAACGCAACACCGCTTCTGGGCAGAGGCAAGCCGTTGATACTTACAAGCCCCACAAGCTTCGCCGACGGAGACCGCGGCCCGTTCGCGCTGGCCTTGGCCGTCAAGGCCGACAACAAGACCTTATACGTCTACAACGCGGCCCTATTCACAAACCTTGCGTTGAGGTGGAATATGGGCTTGGCCAAGGCCATCTGCACAAGGCCGGTGAGGATAGTGGTGCCTTACGGCGACCCGTCCCACTACGCCCACGAGATCTTGGAGGCCGCCGCTCCGTGGATCGCCCCGACCCTCCTCACAACAATAGCTTTATATCTGATATACAGACACCGCCATGGCCCTGGCGCCTAGAGAGCTTATAAAGGCAGTCGCGCAGTACTTCCTAGGAGACGCCGAGACCGTCGAGATAGCCCTCGCGACCTTGATCTCAGGAGGCCACCTACTCCTCCTGGGGCCGGTAGGCAGCGGCAAGACCATACTCGCAAAGGCCTTGGCTAGAGCTATCGGCGGCACCTTCGCAAGGATCCAGATGACCAACGAGACCCTGCCCTCCGATATATTGGGATACGGGGTATACGCCGGAGGCGAGATACGCATAGTCAAAGGCCCAATATTCAACAACGTCGTTCTCATAGACGAGATAAACAGAGGCCCGCCGCGCACACTCTCGGCCTTAATAGAGCCGATGCAGGAGAGGCAGGTCACCATAGAGGGCAACACCTTCAAGCTACCCACCCCCCACATGATAATAGCGACAATTAACATAACGGATGTCGCGGCGGGCGCCGCGGCCCCGCTACCGATGGCTGTACAAGACAGGTTCACAGCGGCCCTCCACGTCGGCTACGTCGACCCTGCGAGGGAGGCCGAGGTGGTGGTCCTTTCCGACATGCTGGACCAGCTAGACGGCAAGCCGACGGCGGCCAACCCGCCGAGGTTTAACCCAAGTAGGATATATGTATCGCAGGACATCGTCATGTATATAATAGAGTTAGTGGAGAGGATACGCAGAGACGAACGCGTCGCGGGCCCGCTCTCCACGAGGGCGCCCATAGCCGTCTACAGGCTGGCGAGGGCGCTCGCGCTCTTAGACGGCAGGAGCTACGTGGTGCCCGACGACGTGAAGAAGGCCGCCAAGCCCGCCTTAGTCCACAGGATATACCTCAAGCCCCAGTACGACGACGTAGACCCCTCCAGCATCGTCGAGGATGCCCTCCGCGAGGTGGAGCCCCCCGTATATATACGAGGCGACGCGTAGGGCGGCGCCCCTCCTCTACTTCGCCGTCGCTTGGCCCCACTTAGTGCCGGCGGCGGCCTCGCTGGCCTTGCTAGCTCTGGAAAACACCGCGTTGAGGAAGCTACACACAGCCTCCCTGTTCCTGCACCTCGCCGTGATATCCCTCCTCCCCTGGCCGTGGTCCATCGCCCTCGCGGCGGCCGCCGTCCCCCTACTCCACGAGGCCAAAAAACGCGACAACCCGCTCCCCTGGTACGTCCACGTCTCGGCCCTAATAGCGGGGACTTTGGCCGTCCCAGCCCTCGCGCCTGTTCTGCTGTACTCGGCAGGCGAGGCCCTCTATTACTACATCAAGTTCGCCCGCGACAAGCCCGCAGTCGAGGCCAGAGGGAGGCTCAAGACCGTGGCAGACATCCCGTTGACGTACAAGCTCAAGATAAGGAGCGGGGCGCCGGCCGTAGTCGAGCTACCTGACGGCAAGTTAGTGCAGGTGTCGGGGGAGGCGTCGGTAGACGTCAAGGTCAAATTCGACGTAGCCGGCGTCTACGCCCCCCAGCTCGTCTTCACCTACGTAAGCCCCACCAAGACCGTCAAGCTAAAGAGGCGTGTGAGGCATCCCCCCATATTGGTCTATCCACGGGCCCGCGCGGCCGTCGAAGCCGGCAGAAGAGCGTTGGCCGGCTTCCTGGAGCAAGTGGCAGGAGCTAGGGAGTATGTGCCCGGCGATCCGCTACGCCTTCTACACTGGAGGAAGATGGCGAAGGTCCTCAAGCCCGTCGTGAAACAGCTGGAGGGCAGAGCCGGATCCGATCTGAGGATAGCCGCCGTCCTCTACGCCACTAGCCCCAAGACCTCCGACAGAGTACTCGAGGCGCTCGCGTCGGCCGTCGCGGCGGCGCTTACCAAGACCGAGCGCGTGGAGGTGCAGTACATCACGCGGAGAGGCGCCGGCTCGCTGTCGGTGGACAGACAGAGCTACGCGGAGGCCATGGAGGAGCTCATATCGATGGCCGAGGCCCTAAACGTCGAGGCGCGCGAGGCCCGCGACTACGCCGGCATTCTCCCCAGACAAGCCCCGCCGCAAGCCGACGTGATCATAGGCGAGAGGACATTGGCGGCCCCCCTATGCAGACAGAACGCCTCCTGCGTACTCGTCTAGCCTCGGCAATCCAGAGCAACTCTGGGCCGACCGGCGTGGAGCCGTGGAGGACCTCGCCCGCATTAACAGACGGCGTCAGAACCGCAATTGCGACAGACGCGTCGGTCTGCTACCATCTGCAGAGCCTCGTCCAAACCGATCCACGTCCTCCACGCAAGATAATCGTCTCAAGTACTGGCCGGTCGTCGCCGGGTTGTATACGCAAGCGCGTGGAGCGCCGAGGCCATAGCCAACGCCGACGGTGCGAAAGCCGCGGCCTCCAAAAATCGGAGGCCCAGCGCTCCCCGTCGATTCAGACAGAAAAACGAGGCCGCCTTTAGCTACATAAGTCGGCGTTATTCATTCGCCCTCCCCAGTCCCCTCCGCCGCGCGCTACCTGGGCGCCCCGGTCACGTTAAGCCAGAGCTGCACGTACTGGCCCGTATAGGCCGTAGTGCCGTTCGGGTAGACCTCCCAAAGCTCCGCCACCAGCCTCCAACGCCCCGTGCGGTTGAACGAGATCGTCAGCGGAGCCGTCCAATTCTGCCCCTCCAGGAGGAGGCGCTGGATAGTCAACACCGGGGGGCTTGGAAGAGGGGGAGGGACCGTGCCGTTGTCCACCTTCACCTCCACCACGTACCAGACAGGCCGCCCCATGTGGTTGTAGAGGAAGATGTAGAGGCGGATCGGCTGGCCCGCCGAAACTTCCGAGGGATAGCCGCCGATCTTCCCCCCAGGCCCCAGAAGGCCTATGGCGGAGAAGGGCTCGGCGACGGCAGGCCTCAGCTCCAACGCCGCGACGAACGCCAACAAGACGACCGCCACCGCCGCGACGACAGCCGCCACCTCCTCGTCGAATAAGAGAGTCCTGGCCCTCCCCGAGCCGGGCCTCAGAAACCCCCGACGCCAGACGGCCAGCCAGATCCAGCCCGCTATAGTCCTCCTATACTTGTAGAGGAGGAAAGCCAGAACCCCGGCGGCTACCAGAGCCGCCGCCAGCACGGCGAGCGACGCCGCGCGGGCCCGCTCCGCCTCGGCAGTCAGCCTGGCCGCCAAGGCGCCGAAGTCAGGTCCCAGCTGGCCCCCGGCCAACGCCTCGTTGAACATGTCGGCAAGCCCCGTCACGTTGGCGCCCGCCTCGGCCGCCTGGATCAAGAGGCGGTATGC
>JBMFIG010000041.1:0-8686 GCA_049976425.1 Thermoproteus sp. | reverse complement strand
CGGCGAAGAACGGCGCTGGGTCTCGGCGTCTCCTACGTCTTCTTCCGGCGTCTCTGCGAAGAATGGCGTACGGCTAAACCGCACAGCGGAATATATGAATGTAAAGCATAGTGGAAAGACGTCCGCCGCACCTCATAGACTTCCGCGAAAAACTTAAAAAACCAAAAAGCCGAGAAAACGAGCTGTAGAAATCAAAAGATAGTTGAAACTACACCTCATGAGATGTCAGTACTACGTTGCGCCCACGCGGAGAGGTAGAAATCAAAAGATAGTTGAAGCAATATTGTCGCCACTGGCTCCCAGGACCTGTGCACCAGAAGTCAAAAGAAGAAACTATATCGCAGACGATTCGTCCGCTCCCAGGGGCGGGGGAGCAACATGGCGCTCCGCGTGGGGGCGCCTGCCTCTTCGCGCGGTTGTTAGTCTTGTTCAGGCGCTCTCGATTCGGCCCTCTCTGCACGCCTCTGTGTAGAGGCCCTCGTCGCATTTCAGCGCCTGGCACAGCCTGGCGGCCAGCCAGCAGAGGTCGCGGGCCGCGGCCTCGCGGCTTGGGTATATGGACATGATCCCCTCGGGGTCCGGACCGTTGTACTGATACTGGTGGAGGGCGAGGGCGACGTAGCCCTCCCTCTCCATGCCTAGGGCGGCCGAGACCTCTCGGATCGCCCTCGTGGGCATGTAGGCTATGATCTTGTCTATGTTTTTGAAGCGGGGGGCGAGCTCGGCCTTCCTCATGCCGGCTAGGGCGGCTAGATACGACTTGTAGGCTTGGAAGAGCTTGCCCGCGGCGTTTCTGGCGTAGCCCTCCCGCATCAACGCAAGGGCCAGCCTCAGCTCAGCGCGGGCCTCCTCCAGCCTGGCCTCTATGTAGGCGTTGAGGTCCCTCCACGGCTTGGCCAGAGCCGCGTCCACGTCTCTACATCGGCGCGTTTATATATCTTCGTTAAGGATCGGTGCGGCCTCTCCTCCTCTGGGGCGTGTTTCAGGGGGCGGTTGGCGAGTGTTCCACCACGCGCGCGTCGCCACTTGGCGTTTTCTAGGGTGGAGTTGGTGTATTGACTTCTCGTGGGGACTGCCCGCCGCGATTCTTTTATGTGTTTGTAAACAGGCGGCCTCTTTTCCTAACGACAGCTCCTTTTTCTACAGATATTTTTCAAAATGTTTAAATTTTCGTCAATAGGCGTCTATGGCGGTTGAGGGCGGGAGGCTCGTTGCTTAAGTTTCTCAGGAGGCGTGGCAAGCTTGGGGAGATCGACAAGTTCGCCTCGGCGCCGGACGTCGACTCGGCTATCGAGGTCCTCCGCTCTGCCACGAGCGCTCTCTACAGATCTAAGAGGGGGTGAGTACTGCCGCGAGGAGAAGACAGCTGAGGGGGTCGAATACTACGGAGATAGGTGCGTGGATGGGGGCGGACGGGGAGTATTGGGAGGGTCGAATGCCCGCGGCTGGAGGATCTGCGGCGCGCCGTCAGGCCAGCCTCTTCACCTCCAGTATCCTGTACTTGCCCAGGCCTATGGCTCTGGAGATGCCTACGCCGACAGCCTCGCCCAGCTTCAAGAGCGTCAGCCACGCCTCGACGTTGCCGTATATCGCCATCTCGGCCCTCCCCACGAAGGCCGGGACCGCGCGGGACTCGCCGATGTTGACCTTGACGGGCCTCACAGCCATGTACACGACCTCGAGCGCCGTGGGGGCCCTGTCGGCGAGCTGTTTCAAGTCGCGGCCGTAGAGCTCCTTGTAGGTCTTGGCGAGGCTGTAGGCCATCCTCTGCGGCGAGGGGTAGAGGACGTCCCTCCCGTGGAACATAAACGCGGTGGGGGAGAACTCCAGCTTGGCCGAGGCGAGCCCGTGCCCGTCGCCGAGCGCCTCTGGGAGGGCCTCGAACTTGATCTCCTCGAGCTCCGCCTCGCAGGTCGACCGGAGCACCTTGTCGCCGCCGCGAGCAGCAGGCGCAGGTCGTGCTCCGACATGACCGCCTTGAGGGAGAACCGCCTCCCCGGCTCCAGAGCCGCCGCCGACCCGTCGACTCCCGACAGGAGGGGCCTCCCGCCGACGTAGAGGGGGTGGGCGTATATCCGCCCCTTGGGCTCAGCCGCGCGCCTCACCAGCTCCAGGAAGGCCCTGTAGGCGAAGGACCCGCTCCAGCCCGCGAGGAGGCAGGGCGACGCGGCCCGGGCCGACACCTCCACGAGGTACCAAGACACGTGGATACGCCCGAGCCCGCATATAAGCCTTGGCCCGCTCCCTAGAGTCCTCGGCCCGGCCCCGGCGGCCAAACGGCGGCCCCTGCGCCGAAGATAAAGGCGCCCGCCTCCTCAGCCGTCGCCCCGGAGCCGCCGCGGAGCTACAGCCCCCGGCGCCTGGGCCCGACGCGGCGTACGGCCTGCGCCGCCCCGCGCCCCTCGGCCGCGGCCTTCCGCCAACCCCGCAGGTCCCGCGGATGCCCGGCCTTCCTCCCGATCCCCGGGGGCTCCCGGACGCGCCGGCCTGATCTCGACGGCGGCCACATTATTAAACCTCGGCCGTGTCGGTGACGTGGGCGTCGAGGTCCTGCGCTCCTTCCCGTGGGCGAAGTACGGCGTGGTTTTCTCAGTGCTGTTCGGCTCCAGGGCGTGGGGGAGGGCGGTGAAGGGGGATTGGGACATCGGCGTCTGGCTGGAGGACGTGGATAGGGATCTGGACCTCCTGCGCGATCTGGCGAGGTTTCTGGGGGTTGGGGAGGACGGCGTGGACCTCGTCGTCTTGAACCACCACGAGAGGCTCCCGTGCTCTCTTGTGATAGACATATTGGGCAGAGGCAAGGCGATATACTTCAGGGATCTGGACGAGTTCCTCGAGATCAAGACGAGGCTTCTGTACCCCTGCTTCGACTTCATGATCGACTCCGAGAAGCTCGACCTCCTGCGGACGCAGATAGAGGCCGTGACGGGAAAATGGCGGCGGTAGAGCGCATACTGAAGTTGCTCCTCCACTACACGTCGTTGCTGGACGGCATAGACGCCGGCGATCTGGGCGACGTCTACAAATACCTCTCGGCGGTCTATCTGCTCCAGGTCCAAGCCCAAGCGCTCATCGACATAGCGGTGAGGGCGGCGGCCGCGCTGGGGCTGGAGGTCGAGGGCTATATAGATGCCGGCGAGAAGCTGAGGAGCGCCGGCGTTATCGACGACGACGAGTTCAAGAGGTATAGGGCCGTCGTCAGGTTCAGGAATACCGCGGTCCGCCGATACGGCGCCGTGGACGCCGCCGTGATAGCGAGGATCGTGAGGAATAGGGAGTACCGGGAGGCGGCGAGGCTGGCCGTGAAGATCGTCGAGGAGCTACGCAGGCGCGGGGCCGATCCTTGACGTGCGGCAGACGGCCGGAGGGGCGATCCGGCGACAGGAGGGCGGGCTGGCGGGGGAGGCCCGAGGCCGTCCTAGGCAGATGAGGCCCGGCGCCGAGGGCGGCGGCAATTGCCCTTGCCCGTAAAGGCCGCGGCAGTTGGGCGGGGCTTCCGCGGTGAGGCCGACCGCGCCCGCGAAGGCGCCCGGCCCTCCGTTCGGCCGGCCCAGCCGGAAGGGCGGCGCTACAGCGCCTTGTCGGGGAATTTGGCCTCGACGTATTTCTGGAAGAGCCCCGGCTCGGCCTCGCCCCTCGCCAGCTTCGCCGCCGTCTCCTTGGCCTCGGCGTCTGTCCAGACCACGTTGAGGTAGGCCGCCTTGGCCTTCGACACCTTGAGCAAGACGCCCTGCTCCTGCCCGCTGGTCAGCGCCTCGACGGCCGCCTGCTTGCCTTCGAGCGCCGCTATGGCCACCCCGCCGTAGGCGCTGACGTACTTGACCCTCGCGTCCTTCAAGGCGTCGAGGAGCTCCTCCTTTATCCTCGCGGCGAGCTCGTTCACGGCCGCCTTGGCGTCCTCGAACACCTGCCTCAAGGCCGCCTCCGAGGCCGTCACGACGGCCCTCCCCTCGCCCCACTCCGCGGAGAACTCGACCAGGTCGCTCAGCTTGACCGAGCGGGCCAGTATCCTGCCTCCCACGTCCTCGACCTCCCTATAGAGATCGCCCGGCTGGTACGCCTCGGCCGAGACCGCGCCGTAGCGGAACCTGTAGCCGCCGGAGAGCTTGCATATCTCGGCAGACGCCCCGCCCTCGACCAGCCTGATGCATCCCCCCGCCGCCTCGATCCTCCAGCCCATGTAGATACCGCCGAGTATAAATTTTTCCCTCCGCCGGCTATTTTTATATCTCCGCGCCCAGCTCCCCGCGTGGAGGAGCTCTTCGAGCTGATCGAGGTCTTGAAGGAGCTGGGCGACAAGGCGTCCGAGGCGCCTCCGCCCTCCGCGGGCTGGAGGGAGTCGGCGGAGAGCTCGTGTAGCTACTACGAGGTGTCGAGGGAGTCTGCCCCGCCGCCGGGGGACGTCCACGGGCTCGACAGCCACACCGCGGTGGTCGAGTTCGAGGGGGCCTCGGCCATAGTGGCCACCGGGGCCCTCGTCGGCAGGTCCTCCGCCGTCGTGCCCGGCGCCCCCGCGAAGTGGCTGGGGGTTCGGCTGAACTTCAGAGGAGGCGCCGAGCAGTTGGCAGGGTCGCGGCTCTACTTCAAGTCGGAGATCTTGGGGAGGCCCTTCGACGCCTACTTCGACATAGAGGCGGCGAGGGACGAGATGAGGTACCACGTCGAGGAGGTCCTGGCGAGGTCGTGGGACGGGTCCGGGGTCCTCCTGGTGGACGGGCCTGTGTTCAGAGCGCTGGACGTGCTCCAGAGGGGAGGCGACTACGCGGTTCTCTACGGCGAGCTCGCGAGGAGGAGGGCCGAGATCCTCGCGGGCAGGAGGGCGGTGGGCGTCGTGAAGAGGGTCGACCAGTCCGCCTATCTGGCCAGGTGCGTCGGCTTCGGCTCCGACGACGAGGTCGTGGCCAGGAGGCTCCTCGACAACTCGCCCGGCTTCGTGGGGCCCGTCGAGGTGAGGTGGGGCGACATGGCCAAATACCTGTACTACGTCGGCGCGCCCAGCGCCAAGGGGATAAGGGTCTTGAGGGTCGAGGCCTTCGACCCGGATCTGGCGAGGGAGGCCGCCTCGTGGATGGGGTCCATGGCCGACGCGGCCGGCATCCCCGTGCCGATACAGATAGCGGACAGACTGGCCCGGCGCCTCAACGCCGCCGCCGTGAAGCTCCTCTACGCCGCGTCGCCGGTGGAGCCGACGTACAGAGGGCTCGAGGCCGTGGCGGCGGCTCTGAAGGAGCTATGACCTACCTGCTCGCGGCGGCCGGCCTCTCGATACTCAGGGCGTTGGGGATCGCCAGAGGCGAGATCCCGGCGATAGCCAGGCTGGACAAGTTCAGGGGGAGGTGCCCCGACCCGAGGAAGGTGGGCGAGCTCAACACTGCGGTGGTCCTGTCGAGGGCCGTGGGAGGGCCGGTGGAGCTGGACCTGGTGGCTACAGACGCGCCTGAGTCCCTCCTGGCGGCGAGGCTCCTGGTCATGTGCGCCGAGGAGACCAAGGCCGCGAGGCCTCGGGGCTACGTGGCGGTGAAGCGCTTCACGCCGGGCTCCTACGAAGGGGCGGCCGAGCTCATCGAGGCGGCCGTGGCTAGGCTGGCATCCGCCGAGGGCGACAAATACGTCTCCGTCACCACGGGCTTCAACCTGGAGGCGGTCTACCTGGCCCTGGCCGGCTGGATCGCGGGCGCCCAAGTCATATACGTCGACGAGGAGGGCAACCTGCACAGAGTCCCGCAGATATCCGTAGGGATCGACGACCTCCCGCCGGAGCTCCGGAGAGGCAGGCTGGCGGCCGGGCGGCGGGGATTATTTAAATAGGTGCCCCACGACTGTTATGGCGAAGGTCTTCCTCGGCGTGACGCTGGGCGCCTCGCTCTTGAATAACGCCGCGAAGAGGGGCTTGGTCCCCCAAGGCCTCGACAGGCTGAGGCCCGACGACCCCAGACAGGCGGAGCTGGAGAGGATGGACACGAGCCCCCTCGTGGACTACGCCGCGGGCAACCCCGAGGAGTGCTGCGCGGAGCTCAACACCTTAGTCAAGGCCGCGAGGAGGTGGGACGCCCTCTTCTCGGACGACGTGAGGATATCGCTGTACGCCTCCGACACGGGCCAGGGCAGGCTCGTCGCCAAGGTCCTCAAGGAGGCGGCCTGCAAGGTCTTAAGGGCCAGGACCTGCTCGGCGTCGGTTAGGGAGATTAAAGGGCTGGGCAGAGAGGCCGAGTTCCAGGAGGCCCTCCTCGGGCTCGCCGCGGCGATCAAGGAAGACTTCTCCAAGGCGAGGGGGGAGGGCAGGCTGGCCTATCTGATAGCCTCAGGCGGCTTCAAGCCCGAGTCCACCTTCGCCGCAATCGCGGCCTACATAGCGGGGGCCAACGGGATATTCTACGTGCACGAGACCTTCCAGAAGCTCGTGGAGTTCCCCATGCTGCCTCTGCAGGTCAAGGAGGTCGTCGCCAGATACTCCCGCGGGGAGGCCGACGAACACGCGCTGGTCGCCGAGCTGGGCCTAGACGTCCACCACCTGGAGGAGGTGGGCCTCCTGGCCGCGCCCGACAGGAGGCTCAACCCGCTGATCGCCGCGCTCATCTGATGGACTGCGGGTTCATCTCCCGGCAGTTCCCCGCCTCCATATCGCTGGAGGAGGCCAAGACCTACGCCGTCTTGACCTGCGACGTAGGCGTCGGGTCCTTCCTGGTGGTCGAGGCAGGCGACAGGCTGTACCTCGCGAGAGTCGCCGGGGTGAGGATCGCCGACATATACGCAGTGGCCAACACGCCCGTCCTATCGCCCGAGCAGGAGCTGGCCGTGGGGCTCAAGCTGGGGCCCAAAACCGCCGAGCTGGAGCTGGTCTCGGAGTGCGTCAAGGGCGTCTGCGGGCCGCCGGCCGTCCCCGCCCCCATACACTCGCGCGTCAGGCCGCCGCGGCCGGGCGAGGTCGGGGCCATGCTGGGCCTGCCCCAAGACGGCGTGGTCCTGGGAAGCCTCGCCCTACCGTCCGGCGACCCACTCCCGGGAGAGGCCGTGAGGCTCCCCCTCGAGGCCTTGAGGCACCACGTCTTGATAGTCGGCACCACCGGCAGCGGGAAGACCGTGTTGGTGAAGGAGCTGGCGCTCCAGCTCGCGTCGGAGGCCAGAGCCGTGGCGCTCGACGCCGTCGGCCACTTCTACCACCTGGCCTACAACGGGATACACGTGAAGGTCGTCCTGCCCGTCACGAGGAGGCTCGCCAGGAGGGGGTACAGGGCGATCGCCAGGAGGGCCGCGGCGAGGGCTATCTGGAAAGGCAAGGGGAGGTACAAGGCGAGGGTCTACAAGGCGCCCGGCCCGAGGCTCGCCAGGATAGAGCTGGAGGTCGAGTCGCCCCACGGCAGAGGCAGATTCACAGTATACCCCTGGGCGCTCGAGAGCGGGAAGGTGCTGGGCAACCTCCCCAGAGCCATCCCCATACTGACCCAGCAGGCCAAGATCTTCTACAGGAGAGTCCTCGACGAGGCCAAGAAGCTCAGCGGGAAGGAGAAGGCGGAGGACCTCTTCGCCTTCCTCACAGCGCCTGCGGAGGAGCAGAAGGGCAGGCCCGCGGTCATGTACGAGAAGCTCGGCGCATCGCTGGGCCTCCACGCAGGGACCATGGAGAACATAGTCAGAGCCCTCCTGGCCCTCATAGAGACCGGCCTCGTAGACGTCGAGGGCCCCGGCTTCAAGGTCGCCGAGCCCGACTACAGGAAGGCCCTCTCAGGCTACTCCGTCGTCGACATATCCGGCCTCAACACCCACCAGCAGAGGCTCGTCGTCTACAGAGTGCTCGACGCCGTCTACAAAACCGCGCGGCCGACAACCGCCGTCCTCATCGACGAGGCCCACCTCTTCTTCCCCCAGACGCGGAGCGAGGACGAGCAGACCTTCATAGAGGCCCACCTGACACGCCTCACCAGGCTGGGGAGGGCCAAAGGCATCGCCGTGGTCTTCGCCACCCACATGCCCGACGACCTAAACGACGTCGTGATACAGCTCGCCAACACCAAGGTCGTCCTCAGAAGCGACCAGAAAGTCCTGGAAAAGCTCGGCGTGCCGGCCTCCGAGCGGAGATTCCTGGCATCCGCAGACAAGGGCCTCGCATACGTGCAGAGCTACGTCTACCGCCACCCCATATACGTGAAGGTCCAGAAATCGGCGGTCCACCTAGGCTGACGCGTCCTCGCCCGACTCCACGAGGAATAGAAGCAGCCCACCTAGGCTGAACAGAGGCAGGGACGGACCGCGCCCGCAGAGAGGCAGAGGCCCGGCGCCGCCGATGCTCTCTATATAAGTAAAGGGAAGTGGAACGAAAAATTTCCCTCTATATAGAACTATATATAGATTTCGCTCCGTTGGGTAAATTTACATAATTTAGCAAAAATATATAGTTATACTTTTGCTTACTCTTTACCTAGATTTCATGGAAGATTAGGCGCATCGGCACCTCGCACAATTCTTTCTTAAATCTATTAGAAATTCCATATTTTACGTAAAAATACCCAAGAGGCTGTAAAACGCGCCGTGCGGATACGGGCGGCCTTCCCACACACCGGATGTAGACGCCAGTCGGCGCAGAAATATTTATAAAGAGGAGAAAACCAAGATCCCGAATAAAAATGCTCAGTAGAATCTACAAAAGAATTGAAACTCTTTACAAAAAGAAAGGAAAGGAAAAACTAAA
>JBMFIG010000040.1:0-8823 GCA_049976425.1 Thermoproteus sp. | reverse complement strand
CATAGCCGCTCTGGCCAAGGAGGCGGCTATGAGGGCCTTGAGGAGGGCCATACAGAGCGGCGTCGTCGACCTCAACCAGCCCACGATACCTGCGGAGTCCCTCGAGCAGATAAAGGTGACCATGCAGGACTTCACGGAGGCCATGAGGGAGATCGTGCCGTCGGCCCTCCGCGAGATACACATAGAGGTGCCGAAGGTCAGGTGGAAGGACGTAGGGGGGCTGGCCGAGGTGAAGCAGGAGCTCAGAGAGGCGGTGGAGTGGCCCCTCAAATATCCGCAGATGTTCAAGAAGTTCGGCTTGAGGCCGCCGAAAGGCATCCTTCTGTTCGGCCCTCCCGGCACCGGCAAGACCCTCCTAGCCAAGGCCGTGGCTACGGAGTCGGGGGCCAACTTCATAGCGGTGAGGGGGCCCGAGATATTCTCCAAATGGGTCGGCGAGTCCGAGAAGATGATCAGAGAGATATTCCAGAAGGCCAGGATGGCCGCCCCATGCGTGGTCTTCATCGACGAGATAGACGCGCTGGCCTCGGCGAGAGGCCTAGGCACCGACGCGTTCGTCAGCGAGCGCGTGGTGGCGCAACTGTTGGCGGAGATGGACGGGATAAGGACGCTTGAAAACGTCGTGGTGATCGGCGCGACTAACCGCCCCGACTTGGTGGACCCCGCGCTTCTTAGGCCGGGTAGGTTCGACCGCATAATCTACGTGCCTCCGCCCGACTTCAGAGCGAGGCTGGACATATTCCTAATACATACCCGCAACGTGCCTCTGGCCAAGGACGTGGATCTGGAGGAGCTGGCCAGGAGGACAGAGGGCTACTCCGGCGCGGATATCGAGCTCGTGGTGAGGGAGGCCACCTTCATGGCGTTGAGGGAGGACATAAACGCCAAGGAGGTCGCCATGAGGCATTTCGAGGCGGCGCTCAACAAGGTGAAGCCGTCGATAACGCCCGACATGCTCAAGTTCTACGAGAGCTGGCTCGAGCGTGCTAGACAGCTACAGCCCGCCGCCAAGGCCAAGGCGGCGCCTCCGCTGTATCTATGAAGAACATAACGGTCGCCCTCGTCAACGACGTCATAGAGACGATACATAGGCTGAAGAGGCAGGAGGTCATGACTTCTGACGAGATCCAGGAGTTCCTCAAGAGGGCTAGGCCCGACATAACTGAGGCGGAGATACGGAAGGCCCTTATGGTCCTCGAGCTCTACGGGAAGATCCACGTGAGGAGGCTGGTCAAGGGCGGCAAAGAGGTATACCAGATCGTCAAGAGGCGTTAGGCCGCCCAAGGCCCTTCCAGAGGACCAATATTAAATACCGCGGAACCAACTACGTGGGAGTCACAGAGCTGGGGAAGCTCATACCGCAAGACGCCAGGCGCGAGGTCAAGCTAGAGCAACTGGCCGGGCGGTCGGTCGCCCTAGACGCCTACAACGCGCTATATCAATTCCTCGCGTCGATAAGGCAACCGGACGGGACCCCCCTCATGGACAGCAGAGGCCGGGTGACCAGCCACCTCAACGGGCTTTTCTATAGGACTATAAACTTGGTGGAGGCCGGCATAAGGCCTGTCTACGTCTTCGACGGCAAGCCGCCGGAGCTCAAGAGGGCGGAGATAGAGTCCAGGAGAGCCGCCAAGGAGAAGGCCAAGGAGCAGATGGAGAAAGCCGCGGCGGAGGGGAGAGCCGAGGACGTGGCGAAATACGCCAAGAGGGTTATATACGTCACAGACCAGATGGCCGAGGACGCCAAGGCCCTCCTCACGGCCATGGGGATCCCTTGGGTGCAGGCGCCGAGCGAGGGCGAGGCCCAGGCGGCGTATATGGCGGCGAGGGGCTCGGTCTGGGGCGCCGGGAGCCAGGACTACGACTCGTTGCTCTTCGGAGCGCCGAGGCTGGTCAGAAACCTAGCCGTGTCCTCCAGGAGGAAGGTAGGCGAGGAGTACGTCGAGGTCCCGCCCGAGGTGATAGAGCTGGACAAGGTACTCAAGGCCCTCAAGCTAAAGTCGAGGGAGCAGCTCGTCGATATCGCAATCCTGCTCGGCACCGATTACAACCCCGACGGGGTCCCGGGCGTTGGTCCCCAGAAGGCGCTGAAGATAATACTGGAGCAAGGCTCTCTCGAGAACGCCCTCAAGACGGTCCTAAAAGGCGTCAAGTGGCCCGTCGACCCTCTAGAGATTAAGAAGATATTCCTCAACCCGCCCGTCACCGACCAGTACAGGGTGGAGTTCAGGGAGCCCGACGAGGCTAAGGTCCTCGAGATATTGGTCGAGGAGCACGACTTCAGCAGAGACAGGGTCGAGAAAGGGCTGGAGCGCCTACGGCGCGCGTTGAGCAAGGCCAAGACCTCGTCGCTCGATTCGTTTTTCTGACTTATAAATACAGAGCGTATTATACTTCATGAAGGTCCTGTTCGTGATAATGAGCGGCGACGAGAAGATGGACCTGGCGCTGACGCTAGCCGCAAGGTCCGTGGACGCCAAGAGGTACGAGGACCTAAAGATAGTGTTCTTCGGCCCGAGCCAGGAGAGGCTGTTGCGTCTCCCCGAACCCGCCAGGCAGATGTTCGAGGCCCTTAGATCTGCCGGCGCGGTGGACTCCGCCTGCGTGAACTACGCCAAGGCGAAGGGCATAGAGGAGGAGCTCTCCAAGATAGTCAAGCTCCTGCCGGCGGGGGAGCGCATAGCCTACTACCTCAACTCGGGCTACGTCCCCATGGTGTTCTGATGCCGCTGGATCCCCAGATCCGGCAACTGCTCAAGGCGTTGAGGGAGGCGCCGCTGCCTGTGCAGATGTCGGTCCAGGAGCTCCGGAAGGCTGTGGAGGAGCAACACAAGCCCCTCGTCGCCGCGGCCCGGGAGCCGGTTGCCGAGACGAGGGACGTGCAGATACCGGCGCAAGGCGGCTCCATAAGGGCCAGGGTATATGTGCCGAGGAAGGCGCAGGGGCTCCCGCTGGTGCTCTACTACCACGGCGGCGGCTTCGTCTTCGGCAACGTCGAGACCCACGACCACATATGCAGGAGGCTCTCAAGGCAGGCCGACGCGGTGGTGGTCTCGGTGGACTACCGCCTCGCGCCCGAGCACAAATTCCCCACCGCGGTTCTCGACGCCTACGCGGCGTTGAGGTGGGCCGCCGAAAACGCCCACGAGTTCGGGGCGGATCCGGGCAAGATAGCCGTCGCGGGCGACTCGGCCGGCGGCAATCTGGCGGCCGTAGTCAGCATACTGGACAGAGACTCCGGCGAGCGGCTCGTGAAGAAGCAGGTGTTGATCTACCCGGTCGTGAACATGACCGGGGTGCCGACCAAGTCGGTGGCCGAGTACGGGGCCGCGGAGGACGCCTTCCTCTCGCTGGACATGATGGCGTGGTTCGGCAGGCAGTACCTCGCCAAGCCGGAGGACGCGTTCGATATAAGGGCCTCGCCGATATTGGCCGACCTAGCCGGCCTCCCGCCCGCGTTGGTGATAGCGGCGGAGTACGACCCGCTCCGCGACGAGGACGAGCTGTACGCCTTCAAGATGAGGGCGGCGGGCTCGCGGGCGACGGCGGCGGTGTTCTCGGGGATGGTACACGGGTTCGTGTCATTCTACCCGTTGGTCGACGCCGGGAGGGAGGCCTTGGACCTAGCCGCGGCGTCTATTAAGTCGAGCCTCCAGACTTCCTGAACCTCTCGACGGCCTCCATGATGTATTTTTGGCCTCCTCGACGCCTAGGTAGCCCCTCGCCTTGACCCACTTGCCGGGCTCCAGCTCCTTATACCTCTCGAAGAAGTGCTTTATCTTCTCCAGAGTGGGCTTGGTCAGATCGAAGACGTCCCTCACGTCGGCATACGACGGGTCTATCTTCTCTATAGGCGCCGCGATGACCTTGTAGTCGAGCCCCTCCTCGTCCTCCATCTCCAGCAAGCCCAAGGGCCTCGCCCTGACGACTACCCCCGGCGCGAACTCGGCTCCGCTCAGTAAAGCGACGTCGAGAGGATCGCCGTCTTCGGAAAGGGTGCTGGGTATAAAGCCGTAGTTGAACGGGTAGACGAGGGCGGTGTAGAGCACGCGGTCGACGGTGATGACGCCGAGCTCGTCGTCGTACTCGTACTTGACGTTCGAGCCAGCCGGTATCTCGACGAAGACGTATATCTCGTCGGGCGGCTTCCTGCCCGGCGGTAGCCTAAGCATGGGCGGGCCCCAAATAGAAAATATAAAGATTTTCCCTAATGAAGTATCAAACCGAGGCGGCCGCCCCGTCGCCCCTCACGTCCGCCACGGCGCCCACGACGCCGCCTTTCCTGAAAGCCATGGCGGCTACGCCGAGCCGCGCTGGGTAGTCCACTATCTCCACGTCGGGCCCCTCCTCGTAGCCCCTCTCGGCGACTGCTCTCCAGCCGCCCACCCACATAAACCTAGGCGCCCACACGACCCGCCTCGGCTCCATGGAGTAGTCGACGAGGTTCTGCACCAGCTGGGCGTATATCACCGGCCTGTAGTGGCCGGCGCTGGAGCCCAACGCGGCCTCCTGGCCTTCCCCCACGGCCAGCACGGCCGAGAGCGTGTGGGCCGGCCTCCTCCGCGGCGCGGCCTCGTTGGGCCCGGTCGTGAAGTCGAACGCTCTGTTGTTCAGGACAACGCCCCACTTCCCCTCGACGTACTGCGACCCGAACGAGTAGTAGATGCTCTGGATGGCCGATATGATCACGTCCCTATCCGCCACGGCGAAATAGGTAGTGCCCCGAGTGGGGGTCGGCGCCTCGGCCTCGCCGAGCTCTATACGCCCCCGCAACAAGTCGTCGACCGGCACAGGCCCGTCGCCGAGGTATCTGTCCCTGGCCCAATGGGCCTTTCTAGCCGCCCTTACCACGGCCCTTATACGTCTGTAGGAAAAGGGCTCCCTCGGCAGCTCGTCCCTCGACAGCTTGAGAGTAAGGAGGACGGCGAAGCCGAGGGAGGGCGGCGGCGTCTCGTAGAGCGTCCACCCGCCGTACTCCATCGAGATGGGGTCCCTGACCTCGGCCCTGTACTGCAGGAAGTCGTCGCGGGAGAAGTAGTCGCCGGACAGCGAGTCTGCGAGGGCCTCGTAGAGGCCGTCTGGCCCGTGCTCTCCGTAGATCCGGTAAAGGGCAAGCAAAGGCCTGATCCGGTAAGGGGCGCCCGGCTCGCGCGGTATCGAGGCGTATAGCGAGGCGCCGGGACCCTCCAGCCTGGCCCTAGACAGAGCGTCGGCCAGCGAGGGGTGGACCACGGCGCGCTTTTCCAAGAAGTCCACCACGTAGTTGACCAGCCTCCGCCACTCCATGGAGCCGAGAGATCTGTGTAGCTCCCAGAGGCCTTGGGCGAAGCCGGGCACCACCGCGGACCGGAGGCCCGACTCGGGAGGCCGTCTGGATATCCCGCTGGGCGCCCAGCCGAGGCCTACGACCGCCCTTACCGAACCCCCTTTACCGTAAAGGGCGAGGAAATCGCCGCCGACGCCGTTGAGGTGGGGCAGGAGGTAGGATAGGGCCAGCGAGACAGCCACGGCCACGTCGCCGGCGTTTCCGCCCATCTCGTACACCTTGAGGCCGAGGTAGGTCGCCTGGAAGCTCTCGGACGCCACCGCTATGGAGGTCCCCCAGCTCATAGCGTCTTCAAGCCGCTCCCTGTGAGGACCACCACGGCGTCCTCCCCGCCGCCCGATTTCCAGTAGCCCGCCAGCGCCACGGCCGAGGACGGCTCCGCCAACAGCCCGCGCCTCGCCAGCCAGCGCCAGGCGGCTTCTATCTCCGGCTCGGCGACCCAGACGCAGTCGCCGTGCCTCCGCACGACCTCGGCCATCTCGGGCAGTAGAGGCGGGTTCGTCGAGACCAGCGCGTCTGCCATAGACGTCAGCCGATCGGGCGGCGTGTACTTCTCGCCCTTTACCGCGGCGCAGAGAGGCCTCACCTGCTCGGTCTGTACGGCCACCAGCCTCGGCATCTTGTCTATCACGCCTGAGTCGAGGAGGTGCTTGAAGCCCGAGTAGACGCCTAGGAGGAGGGTGCCTGCAGACGTGGGCAGGTAAACCGCCTCGGGCGCCTTGCCGCCCCTTACCAGCTCGTAGGCCAGCGTCCTTATCCCGTCTCTGAACTCGGGCCTCCAGACGTGCGAGGCGTAGTAGGCGTTTGCCGCCTCGGCGGCCCTCGCCACGGCCTCTCTGCCGCCCGGCACCCTCACGACCTTGGCGCCGTAGGCCTCTATTTGCTTGAGCTTGCCGCCCCTTGCGGTCTCCGGCACGTAGATCTCCACCTCCATGCCCGCGAGGGCTCCGTAGGCCGCTATGGAGGCCCCGGCGTTGCCCGACGAGTCCTCGGAGATCCTCCGCACTCCCCTTTCCGCCAACGCCGAGATAAGGACGGCCGACCCCCTGTCCTTGAAACTGCCAGTGGGGTTGAGGAACTCCAGCTTGAACTTGACGCCCCCGACCTCGACAAGCGGCGTGTTGCCCTCGCCCAGCGTTACCCAACGTCTTATGTAGGGGAAGTTCTCCCTTACCTTCTCCCTATACGGGAAGTCGACGACCACGGTAAAAGGCCCTCCGCACTTGGGGCACCGGAGCTCGTCGCCCTCCCTCTCGTAGCCGCACCGGGCGCAGACCACCCTCATTGGCCCACGACGACGACCACGACGCGCCTCATCCTAGGCCCGTCGAACTCGGCGAGGAAGAGCTCTTGCCAAGTGCCCCTCACGAGCCTACCGCCCTTTACCGGGAAGAGGTAGAACTGCTTAAACAGCGCCGAGAGGAGGTGGGCGTCTGCGTTGTCGTCTATCGCGTTGTGCTCGTACTTGCCCGAGGCGGGCGCAAGCCTCTCGAAAAACGCCTCGTAGTCCCTACGTATCCTCGGCTCGTCCTCGTTGGCGAATAGGGCCGCGGTTGCGTGCGTCAAGAACACCAGCACGATGCCGTCGGATACGCCGGACTCGGCGACTGCGGACTCCACCTCGCCCGTTATGTTGACGAGAGCCCTCCGCGAGGAGGTCTTGACCTGGAGCTCCTTGGTGTAGACCTTCATTAACGGAAAAACCTCCCAAAATTAAATAGTGTATATCTCGTAGGGCGGGTCGACCAGCTCCTCGTACTCCTCCTTAGTCAATATGACGAACTCCTTCTCCACCTCGCCTCTCCTCAGAACCGCCCTCCGCTCCTCGTCCGAGAGGGCCCAGCCGCCGAGAGTGAGGGAGCCCGCTATGTAAGGGTAGGTGCGGCTTCCCTTGGACTTAGAGTAGAGTCTGAACCTCACCCGCACCAGCCTCATATAAGTATACGTCCCTCAATTTAAGAAGGGCAAAACGATAATACTTGGGGATTCCCCGCCTCCGTGCAGAGGCGGCTGAGGCTGCGCGACCTCGTTGCGTTGGGGCTCGCCGGGGTTCTGCCGGTCGGCGCCCCCATAGGGGTGGCGCCGCTTGTCAAGTACGCGGGAGAATCGGCGATTTGGCCCGCCTTGCTGGGCTACGCCATGGTGTTGCTGTCGGCCGTGCCTATACTCGAATACAGCAGGTCCGCGCGGTTCGCCGGCGGCTACTACGGGCTGGCGGAGCTGGGGCTGGGGCCTCTAGCCGGTAAATACACCGCCGTCGCCAACTACCTCTACTACGTCGCGTGGCAGGCGCAGAACGCCTTGCAGGCGGGCTGGGTAGTCTACGGCATCACGGGTAGCCCCGCGGCGTGGGCCGCCGCGGTTGTCGGCGTCTTGTCGCTGTCGTATGTCGGCGCCTCGTCGCAACCGCGCCGCTATGCCGGCGATGTGCTGATCCCCGCGCTGGCCTTCACCGCCTCGATAACGGCGGCCCTAGACGTTTACGTAATCGCCGCCTCTCCCTACAAGTCGTCAAGGCCTCTATTCCCCGGCGACTGGAGCGGAGTTGCGGTGGCCGCCGCCGTGCAGGGCTTCTGGATGTACGTGGGTTACGGGACGCCGCTCTTCTACAGCGAGGAGGCCGAGAACCCGTCAAGAGACGTCTGGAGAGCCGTCGTTATCTCCACGACAATATCGGCGGCTCTCTACGTTCTGTCGGCCTATGCCGTAGTCGCCGCAGTGCCGCCGTCGGCGATAGGCGAGATCGCGGCGTCGCCGATGCCCTATGTCGACGCTTGGTCCCGCTACCTCCCGGCTTGGCTCCTCGCGGCGTATCCCCTCCTCATAGCCCCCGCTGTCCTCGCATACGGAGGCCCCTCGGGATCCCACGCCAGATTGCTCTGGGCTATGGCTAGGGACGGCTTCGTGGGCTACGAGAGGCTGAAGGAGCTCGACAGAAACGGAGTGCCGAGAAACGCCGCGTTGTTCAACTTAGCCGCCTCCTCGGCTTTTGCGGCCGCCGCGGCGGCCTACGTCTTCGTCCGATCGGGCCTGAGCCCCGCCTCGGCCGAGATCGCCTGGCTGTTCGCGTCGACGGCGGCTACCGTTCTGTGGTACGCCCACCATCTGCTCCCCGAGATAGCGCTCTATCCGTACCTGCGCAGAGCTGGGCAGTATAGGCTGAGAGCGTTTCTAGTCGGCGTCGTCGCCCCTATCGCCGGGACGGCTATATTGGTCTCCACGCTGTACGTCGCAGCATCGACCAGGCTACAGTATACGCCGGCGATCTACGCCGGAATCGCGTTGTCGGTTGCGGCGCTCCTCTACACGCTCCTGCGCAGAGCGCAGGGCAGGCTCGGCTCCAGCACAATCCACTACTACCTCTCAGAAAAATGAGGAAGGGGAGAAAGAGCCTGGTTGTAAAAAGCGCTCAGTTGCCTATCGCCTTTCTCTGTAGCCACTTGGCGTACATTATCATGAATACGTCTGCGTTGTGTTTTCCTACGGCTTTGGATAGG
>JBMFIG010000039.1:0-9178 GCA_049976425.1 Thermoproteus sp. | reverse complement strand
GAAATCAACCGAGGAAACTATTAGGGAAAGATCTACATGGCCTTGAGAAAACCGACGATACGGCTAGTGGGTGGACGGCTACGGCAAAGCCCCCCAACCGCGGGGCCAGGGGACTTCGACGTATTGGGCAAGGAGGCGTTGCGGGGGCTCTACCGCAGAGGCGGCGCGGGGCGGCCGTCTAGATGGCGAGGGCTGCGGAGATCGTGAAGGCGTTTGTGTCGGCGTGGGGATCACGTAGGACACCGCTCCACCAGCTCCGACCTGCCGCCGGTCTGCCAAAGCGCGCACTTGACGGAACACGGCATCTCCTTCCCCTTAGGCCAGACTAGGACGAGGGCCCCTCCCTCGCACCTCGCCGAGCAGGCGCCTGCCTTCAAGGCCGATCCGACGAGCGTCTCGTCGCAGGGTACAAGCATCGCTATACAGGCACAGTCGTCCACATAGACGCCGCGATGCGGGGTAATAAGCGTATCGGACTTGCTCAACGGCGTCCGCGGCCCGGCCGCCGCCTTCCCCTACGCGCTACGGCGAACGCGACGGCGGCAGAGGCGGCCGCGATCGCTATGGCCACGTAGAGGAGGCCGTGGCCAGTTCCGGCCGACGCGGGGCGGGCCGTCGAGGTGGATGTCGGCGTGGGGACTGCTGAGGTCGTGGACTGCGTCGACGTCGCCGTCGTCGTGGGCGCGCCGGTCGCCGTCTGCGCGGCCGTCGCGTTGTATAGCAGATACGCCGTAGCTGTGGCGTTGCCGAGGGGGCCGGCCGCGGTTACGGCGAAGGTGTAGTTGCCGGGTCCCCGGAGGGTGTAGTTGAGCGCGCCGCTGGGCGCCACCTCCATAACCTCCAGCGGCTTGCCGTCGAGGTAGACGGCCAGATACACAGCGGTCACGTTATACTCCTGGAGGTACGGCACGTCCCAAGACACGGAGGCCGTCCCGTCGAGGGCCTTGACGCCGACGGCGGGCTTCACGGGCGATATCGGCACGACGAACGCCCATATGGACTTGCCGTGGTCCTCCACCGATTCGGCCTCGACGTAGAGGTAGTCCCCGGCGCAGACCCCGCGCGCGACGGCCAGGCCGGGCACCTCCAAGCTCCTCAACTGGACGGCCTCGCCCCTTATCAGATAGACGGCGAGGCGGCCCGAGGAGCTCCAGGCCAAGGCGGCCGCGCCTCCGCATCCAGACGCCGGAGCCGCGGCGGAGGCCCAAGGCGCCGGGAGCGACCTGCCGCCGTACCTCAACACGCCGTTGGAGAAGACGTAGAGGCCTACGTCGGAGGCGCCTGCATACGACGCCTCGAGCCTCTCGACGGTGCCGTTGGCCGCCAAGACGGCGTAGGTGCCGTTGGAGAAGACGCCGACCGCCTCGCCCCGCCACGCCCCGTTGAGCGCCACGAGGCCGGGAAGGGCGGCCGACCTCAGCAAGGTGCCGTTAGGCGCAATGACGAGGAGCCTCGCCGTGGAGTATGTGGGGTCGTAGTAGGGCTCCCACACCGCATATATCAGCTCGCCGTCGCTGGCGTAGGACAAGACGACGCCGCTCTTCGTCAACGCGGTCGGCCTTCCCCACCCCGCGGGGCCCAGCGTTGACATGTAGAGGAGGGCGGCGCCGGGCGACGACGAGTAGGTCCAGAGCATCGCCAGAGCGCCGCGGGTAGCGAAGAGGTAGGGCGACGACGAGGGGCTCTGCGGGGGGCCTAGGATCTGGCCGTAGGAGGGTCCCAGGAGCGCGATCCCCGCAATCGCCGTGCCGTTGCTCCCCAGCGCGGTGTAGAAGACGTAGGCCTGCCCTCCGTATGCGGCTATGGAGGAGCTGTAGAACGGAGGGAGGCCCGAGGCTATCCGCCCGCCCCAGAAGGCGGCCTCGGCTACCGCCGCCAGGAGGAGCAGAAACGCGATGGGGATAGGCCTCATGTCGCCTCGCGGCCGGTCGCGGCGAAGTACATCTCGGCGAACTCTCGGCGATCCGGCGGCCTCCCGTTAGAGGCGAAGAAGTTCAGCAGGAGCCCCCTCAGGAGGTCCCACTCCTCCGGCACTATCGGGTAGGCGCCGAAGGGCGTCCTCAGCTCGCCGCCCCGCGCCTCTATCTCGAACCCGCCTATCTTGAGCCTGTCGTCGTCGACCACGAGCTCGAGCCCGAGAGAGGCCGCCTTGCGCCTCGCGTTATCCAGAACTATCTGGGTCGAGTCCTCCCCAAACCTGTGTTTATCCCTCTGATCTATGACGGACACTCGCCGCTCCCTGCCCGGCCTAAAAAAGTTTACTCGTAGGGCCGTAGGGGTTTAAACAGGGATCGTTGGATAGCGCCGCGGGCGAGCAATAGTTAAAAGGGAGGTCGGCCCGTGGGGTATGGAGGAGCTGATGTCGAGGGCCGTCGACTACGGCCTATCTCTCGGCGCCAAGTACGTCGAGGTGAGGTGGCAGTCGGACCAGGGGAGGTGGGCCGGCTACCGCAACGGCCAGTTCGAGTTCTCGGGCTCCGCAAAGGCCTCCGGCTTCGCCGTGAGGGCCGTCGCCGGCGGCGGGCTCGGCTTCGCCGCCACGCCTAAGGCCGCCGCCGAGGATCTGCTGGCGGCCGTCGAGAGGGCGGTCAAGTTGGCCAAGGCGGCCGGCGCCATGAGGAGGAGGCCGGTCGAGCTCTCGGAGGAGAGGCTCGCCGTAGTTAGGTACGAGCTCCCGCCGATAGAGATCGACCTGGAGGGCTATCTGGCGGAGCTGGACTCCAAGGCCGACAAGAGGGTCTCCGTCAGGCGTTTCGTGGGCGGGGTCTGGACCACCGAGAAGTGGGTCGTCACGAGCGACGGCGCCAACGCCTACAGCAAGGTGCCCAGGGTCTTCGTCTTCGGGCTGTTGATAGGCCACGAGCCGTCCAAGGGGAGCCTCCAGAGGGACGTCTCCGCAGGGGGGACGTCGGCCAGGTCGCTGGAGGGGTTCGACGAGTTCGTGGCGGAGGAGTCCAGGAAGGTGGTGGAGCTGTTGGACAAGGCGAGGGCCGCGCCGCCAGGCAGGTACGACTTGGTGTTCTCCCCCGAGATGGCCGGCATATTCGTCCACGAGTCGGTGGGCCACCCCTTCGAGCTCGACAGGATATTCGGCAGGGAGGGCGCAGAGGCCGGCGAGTCCTACGTCAAGCCCCAGAACCTCGCCGTCGAGGTCGGGAGCGGCTTGGTGAACGTTGTGGACGACCCCACGATACCCGGCACCTACGGGTTCTACCTCGTCGACGAGGAGGGGGTGCCCGCGAGGCCTAAGTGGCTCCTGCGGGGTGGCAAGGCCGCCGAGTTCATCACCAACAGGCAGTACGCGGCCGTCGTGGGGGTCCACAGCAACGCGGGGGCTAGGGCGTCAGCCTTCGACCGGGAGCCCATACCAAGGATGAGCAACACGTATCTGGTCCCCGGAGACTGGAAGCCCGAGGAGATAATAAGGGACACCAAGAGGGGGATATACGTGGCGTCCTACACCGAGTGGAACATCGACGACGTGAGGCAGGCGGGGAGGTACGGCTTCTTCGAGGCCTACATGATCGAGAACGGCGAGTTGAAGGAGCCCGTGAGGGGCTTCCTGGAGGTAGACACGAAGGAGCTCTGGAGCAACGTGGACGCCGTCGGGAGGGACTTCAAGCTCTACGTCGGCACGTGCGGCAAGGGCAACCCGCCCCAGGGAGTGCCCGTCACCATGGGCGGCCCGACCTTTAGGAGCAGAAACCTCCTGGTGTTGCCATGATGCTCAAGCTGGTCGAGAGGCTGGTCGACGAGGCGGCCCTCGTCAAGGTTAGGGCCGAACACTACATGGTGAGGTTCGCCAACGACGAGATCACGGCGTTCAAGACCTGGATCGCCGAGGAGGTCAGCCTCTATCTGGCCAAGGACGGGCGGACCACCTCGATATCCTTCACGGGGGAGCCGGACCTCAAGGCACTTGACGAGGCCCTCAAGCGGCTCCCCAAGTTGCCCCAGGACCCGCTGTACGTGAGGCTGAGGGCCAACCCGCCGGCGCCTAGAGAGGAGAGGGAGGAGGACTTCGAGAGGCTCGCCGACGCCGTCGCAGAGGCGATAGCCGGGGCTACAGGCGCCGAGAGGAACGCCGGAGCCGCCCTGCTGACCTACGTGAGGTTCGAGTACGAGGACACCTACGGCAAGTCGGGCAAATACGCGGCGAACAGAGCCTATCTGACCATAAGGAGCTTCAGGGGAGATCTCTCCGCCACGGCCGCCACGGCGGCTAGGAGGATACAGGAGCTGAGGCCGAGGGAGGCCGGCGCCGCCAACGCCGAGTTGCTCGAGCTCGCCAAGGGGTTGCCGGTACGGGACGTTGAGCCCGGCCGGTATAGGCTGTTGCTCTCCCCCCTAGTGTTCGGCCACCTGATGGGGGAGGTGGCCTCCATGTGGTTGACTGGGCTCAACGTGATATCGGGCTCCTCTCGCTACGGCCCGAACGACGTGGGCTCGGCGGCGGCCTCCGAGAGGCTGACCCTCGCAGACGTGACGGCGGACGAGGGCGTGTACGGGTTCGCGCCCCTCGACTACGAAGGCAACGCGGCCAAGCGCGTCGAGCTGATAAGGCGCGGCGTCTTGGCCGGCTTCCTCCACAACAACAAGACCGCGGCCAAGCTGGGCGTCGAGACCACCGGACACGCGTTGAGGGGCTGGTTCGCGCCGGCGCCCGGCCACATATCGGTTGCGCCGGGCGATGGGGCGAGGGATCTGCAGGGCCTTCTGGCGGAGCTCGGCGACGGCTACTACCTCCACAACAACTGGTACACCCGCTACCAGAACATCAAGACGGGCCAGTTCTCGACCGTCGGGAGGGACGTGGCGCTGGCGGTGAAGGGAGGGAGGCCCGTCGCTGTCGTGAGGCGCATGAGGATCGCCGACACGTTGGAGGCCGTCATGAAGGGCATCGAGGCGCTGTCCTCGAGCGCGGCCCAAGTCTATTGGTGGGATATGCCGGTCCCCGCGACTGTCCCGTACGCGCTGATCGCCGACGTCGGCGTGGTCAAATAGGCCGCGGGGCAAGCTATAAATAGAATCTTTTTCCGAGAATTATGCCGGAGAAGTTGAGGGTGGATCTACCTCCCGAGGAGGTGCCCCAATACTGGTACAACATACTCGCCGACTTGCCCGAGCCGCTCCCGCCGCCTCAAGACCCCGACAACGGCAGAAGGCTGGAGCTCTTGAAACAGGTCGTGCCCTCCGAGCCCTTGAGGCTGGAGTTCTCTACCGAGAGGTATATCAAGATCCCCGAGGAGGTCAGGGAGAGGTATCTGCAGGTGGGCAGGCCCACGCCCCTCATAAGGGCCAGGAGGCTCGAGGAGTACCTCGACGCCCCCGTCAAGATATACCTCAAGATGGAGGGCTACACTTACACGGGGAGCCACAAGATCAACTCTGCCCTCGCCTGGGTCCACTACGCGTTGAGGGACGGGGCGAAGTTCGTCACCACCGAGACTGGCGCAGGGCAGTGGGGATCCGCCGTGGCTCTCGCCGCCGCCCTCTTCAAGACCAAGGCCCACGTCTTCATGGTCAAGGCGTCCTACTACGCCAAGCCGTTGAGGAGGTACTTGATGCAGATGTACGGCGCCGAGGTCCATCCGAGCCCCAGCGAGCTCACGGAATACGGCAGGAGGCTGCTCAAGGAGAACCCCGACCACCCAGGCTCGCTCGGAGTCGCCATAACCGAGGCCGCTGAGTACGCCTTGAGGCACGGAGGGAAGTACGTCGTCGGAAGCGTGATAAACGCCGACATACTCTTCAAGACGGTGGCCGGCCTCGAGGCCAAGAAACAGCTCGAGCTGATCGGCGAGGAGCCCGACGTGTTCATAGGAGTTGTCGGCGGGGGGTCCAACTGGGGAGGCGCCTTCTACCCCTTCATAGGCGACGAGCTGAGGGCGGGGAAGGTCAGGAGGAGGTACATAGCTGTGGGGGCCCTCGAGGTGCCCAAGGTGACCAAGGGGGTCTACAAATACGACGACCCCGACTCCGGCCGTCTACTGCCTCAGCTCAAGATGTACACCATAGGCGCCGACTTCGTGCCCCCGCCCATATACGCCGGAGGGCTGAGGTACCACGGCGTAGCGCCCACTCTGTCGTACTTGATGTACAAGGGGTGGGTCGAGGGCAGGGACTACGACCAGGAAACCGTCTTCGGAATGGCCCAGATATTCGCCCAGCTGGAGGGCTACGTCCCGGCGCCCGAGACGGCCCACGTCCTGCCGGCCATAAAGGAGGTAGCCGACGAGGCCAAGAGGACGGGGGAGAGGAAGGTCATACTCGTCAGCTTCAGCGGACACGGCCTTCTGGACCTCGCCAACTTCGCCGACGTGCTGGGCTTCGCGAAGGGGCAGTGAGGGAGGCCGGCGCGCCTGGCCGATGGGGTTGGGCTAGGGCCTCAACAAGCTCAATATCTCGCCCAACGCCTTCTTGACCCTCTCCAGCCTCGACCTAAGCTCCTCCACCTGCCCCGCGCAGTCGGGAACCCCGCCGAGCTCGGGCGGGAGCTCCGGCTTGAATCCCTCCCTAGCCAGCCTCTCGTAGACTTTGGCCACCAGCTGGCCGGCCTTGGTCTCGCCTCTCAGATGCCGTCTGACCGTCGCCTCAGTGACGCCGAGCTCCTCGGCGATTCTGGAGACGGGCACGCCTGCCCTCTCCCTGGCGAGGGCCGCCGCCGCGGTGTACAACGAGTCCACCCAGGTGACGCGCTCCGCCGGGTTCTTCATGGCCTCCAGAGCCTCTCTGTCGAGCAGAGCCATGACGAGGAGCGCCGACTCCAGCCTGCGTATCTCCTCCCTCCCTACGGGCTTTAGAGGCACGTCGAACGACGTCATTCTTCCTCCTCCACCTCTATCCTCTTGGCCGGCCCCTCGGCCTCCTCGACGGCCTTCCTCATGGCGTCTACCTCCTCCTTGGGGAGGCTCTCTATCTTGACCGCGGCGCCCGCCAGCCTTATGTACTTATCCCAATAGATCTCGATCCCGCTGTCCTTAATGTCCATGGGGTGGCGCACCATGGAGTGCTTGGTGTCGCGCATCTTCCAGACTATGACGGAGCGGTACAGCTTCCCGTCCACCTCGTCGAGGTCCAGCCTTATAATCCCATCGACTGCGTGCTCCACGCCGGGCCCTCCGAAGCCCCTCTCGCCCACCGACACTTGCGACACGAAAAACGCCGTGGAGCCCAGACCGGCGATGACCCTCTTCAGCGCCATTATGGTGCCTCTCGCCGTTGCGGGCTTGGTCAGATACAGCGTCGAGACCGAGTCGACGACGACGCGCCTCGCGCCGAGGTCCTTTATGGCCTGCCTCAAGACGTCGCCCAGCTCGTGCACGTCGTCCACCTGCTTGACCACGTACCTCTCGCGCTGGGCCGCCGCGCCCACGCCGCCGGTGAAGGCGTCCACCACGGCGAACTTCCCCTCCCGCTCGTACTGCGAGACGTCCCAGCCGAAGTGCTTGAAGCTGCGGCGCACGGCGACCGGGTGCTCCTCCAACGCCACGAACACGCCGGGCTCGCCCCTCTTGAGGCCGTTGAAGAGGAACTGCTTCCCCAATATCGACTTCCCGGTGCCGGGCCCTCCGCTGAGCAGGACGATGCTCCTCTCGGGCACCCCGCCGTAGAGGATCTCGTCGAGGCCCGGCACGTAGGTCCTGACCCTAGGCACCGCCACGGCCCTACCCAGTGAAGTGGATAAAAACCTTATCGCCGATCTGTTCGGCGAATGCCGGCGATCGGGCCCTTCAGCCAGACGGCGCCTCGATCCGCAGATGTGGAGACCGAGGTGGCCCTATCCCTCTAGCTTCGACACTAGCTCAAACACGGCGTTCGCCGGCCTCTTGACGTCGGCCTCGACGAGTTAGAGGGAGGAGTATCTGCTGAAGGCGCCGGACTTGTCCAGCCCGTTGTACTGGAGCTCGTGGAGGTTCAACGCGACGTTGGTGAGGTCGGCCAGCCTCAGCCAAGACGCCTCCTCCAAGACGGCGACGGCCGCGAGCATGTAGCCCGTCGGCACGAAGACCAGGCCGTATTAAAAAGAGATCGCAGGCGCCGTCCGTATAAGAAGAGCTGTTGGTGCGGGGGGTGGGATTCGAACCCACGCAGGCCTACGCCACAGGGTCTTAAGCCTGGCACGGGGCCCGCCCGTCCTGCCCCTTTGACCTGGCTCGGGCACCCCCGCCGTATCTATCAACGCGGAGGCTTAAAAGCTTTACCGACAGCCGGAAAGGTTAAATATTTCGGCCTAGGGGGATCCGGCCGGGGTGGCCGAGCGGCCCAAGGCGCGGGACTTGAGGCCCTGCAGGAAATCCCGTCCCCGCAAGGGGGCGTGGGTTCAAATCCCACCCCCGGCGCTTCTCTATGGCCGCCTACGCCGTCACCGCGATCAGCTCGACTATGTACCGATTCGGTGACAAGCGCTGGGGCCTTATAGGGGCTGGCAGACATAAGGTATTAATAAAGGATCACTGTAGTTACGTGGCTCTCTCCGCCGAGGAGAAGCGTAGGTTTCTTAGGGCTTTGGAGGAGGATGAGGAGTTTCGCCTAGCTGTGGCCGGCCTTCTAGGCCTCGACGAGATTTTGAAAGAGCTTAGGAGGCTTAGGGAAGACTTCATGACATTCGTCAAGATGGAGGAGGAGCGATGGAAGGAGAACGAGAAGCGCTGGGAGGAGAACGAGCGGCGTTGGCGCGAGTGGTTCGAGACGTGGAAGAAGTTCCTTGAGGAGAACGAACGCCGTTGGCAAGAAAACGAGAAGAGATGGGAAGAAAACAACAAGAGATGGGAGGAGAATTGGCGCAGGTGGGAAGAGAACGAGAAGAGGTGGGAGGAGCAGTTCAGGTTTAACAACTGGCTTAGGTCTGCGCTGTTGGAGATCCGGGACGCCCTTGGGGGAGGCTTCGAGTACTTCGCCGCTAGGGTTGTCGAGGGACTTCTGAGGGAGAGGGGCGTGGAGTGCAGAATGAGGGTCAACGTGACGCTCCCGGTCGACGGCTTTAAGGAGGTGGACCTCTTCTGCCCTCAACCGCTTGTCGTGGGTGAGGTGTCGGTCTCCGTGAGGAGCGTCGAGGAGGCGGAGGGCCTTCTGGAGCAGTTGAGGCGTTCTGTGGAAGCCGCCGAGAGGTTCGTCGGGTCTCGGGCGTACCTCAAGGTGGTCGCCGTGGAGTTCGCCCCGAAGGACGCCGCCGAGC
>JBMFIG010000038.1:0-9577 GCA_049976425.1 Thermoproteus sp. | reverse complement strand
GTAGCATTTTTATATATAGTGATGGCTCTACTTATACACTGCGGGCTCGAAGAGCCTGGCTGGAGTAGATACGCCGTCGAGAGAGTTACATTGTTCCCACCAAGATTTCTTATTTCGAGACTAGCGTTAGCCGTGGTAGACGATAGGGAGGCGGCCTCTATGCTGAGGCGCTCTGTTGCGGATATCTGGCTCGCCTGTGTGGTGGCCTGCGTCACGTAGCCAGCGAACCAGAGATACAGCAGGACCGCGCCTATGACGGCCAGCACTATCAACAACACGGCGGCCACTATCGGCTCGATTCCCTTCATCTTCATAGCGCGAAGGATATCACATGTATATATACCTATCGCTCAACTCCGGCGCCTCCCTCGTCTATTCGTTATAAGGTTTTTAATATAGGTCCGTGATGCCTTCATGGACGGCGTCTCGGAGATAGTCGCGTCGGCCCTTCTGCTGGCCATCACGGTAGTCCTCTTGGCCTTTTTAGTGGCAATCTTCTACAACATATATATACAACAGCAGGGCGAGCTGGCCCTCGCGCAGGCGAGCAGGTACTGCCAGGCGAGGATAGTGGCCGTGTCCAACTCCAGCGGGGCCGCCTCGATCTGGGTCTACAACTTCGGCCAGACGTCCTGCGCCTTCACGGCCGCCTACGCGCTGGATCTCTCCGGCGGGGTTTCCGCCGCCGCGCAGATCTCGGCGTCTGTGGCGCCCGGCGCCTTGGCCGCTATAAACACCACTTTGCCCTACGGCTACCCCGGCTACAGGCTCGCGACGAACAACGGACAGACCGTTGACTGGTGGGGGCGATGAGGGGCCTATCCACCGTCGCGGCGTTCGCCATATTCGTCGTGGTCTTCGCCATATTCGTGGCGACCGCAATCTACTACTACCAGCTGTTGCGGCAGACGACGACCCAAGCCGTGCAGGAGGTGAGGTCGGCCGCGCTCCCGCCCGACCAGCTAGGCGCTCTGATCTACAACGGCACGTGCGTCTTCTCCGCCGCGGGGCCCGGATCGCCTTTTGCGTACTACCTGGAGGTGGCGGCCCCCACGGGCCGAGCGCTGACCAGCTCCCAGGTTTATCCGTCCCTCGTGGGCGCTTTCAAGATCTCCTGCCCGCCGGGCCCCGGCCTCTATAAATATATAGGGGTTAGGCAGAACGGACAGCTGGCGTACCTATATGTATATATAGGCCCCTCTGTGGCTTGGGTAACCGCCAACGGGACGGTGGCCTATGTCTCCAAGGTCGGGGACGGCGTGGCGATACAGCTGTACCTCAACGTCTACGACAACTCCACCGGCTGGCTCCCCGCCGCCTACGACGTGGCGCTCCTCTACGACTCCTCGAAGGTCGTCTGCACCCCCTCGACGTTCTCCGTCGGGCCCACCGCGCTGGGACCTGGAGAGCAGAGGCCTATATACCTAGGCGTCGCGAGCTGTAGGGCTGTGGGCGCCTTCAATAGGACCGCCGTTAAGGCCGTCGTGGTCCAGAGCTACGGCGCCTACAGCTGGAACGGGGCTACGGCGGTGGTAGTCGAGCTGGTCAACTCCTCCTCGCTCGCCGCCTCGACATCGCCTCCTCCGTCGGGCGTCTGCTCCTTCACTCCAGTCAACGGGTCCCAGCTGAGCGGCTTCAACCAGATGAACGGGTGGATCGGGGCGTGGGGCGGCGGACCTGGAGGCTACGTCGTGGCGGTGCGGCCGGGCCTCCTCGTGCCGGCGTACGCCACCGGCGGCTCGGGCCGCTACTACGTGGAGCTCAGCCACGTAGAGATAGGGTCTCTGACCGTCTCGCAGGCGCCTGCGGCTGTCCAGATATCTGGCCCCATGCCGACCTTCCTCTCATCGTTGAAGATATATACATCCGCCGGCACGCTCTACGTGAACGGGAGCGGCCAGGCTGTACAGCTCCAGCCGGGGACGTACACGATATACGTCGACGTGAGGGCGTCCCCCAACGCGGCGCCCGGCTCTACCGCCTCCCTCTACCTGTCGTGCGGCTCCTATTCGTACCCCATCGCCTTCGAGATACCCCAGTGGACGGACTGGGGCATACCCGTCAAGGTCTACCAAGACACGAACCTCAACACGTACATGGGCACTTGGTCCGTCGGGAGCATATACTTCTGGCTGGCCAACAGACAGCCGCCTCTCTCGGCCCAGTCGCCGTACTTCACCATAGGGAACTACCTCGACAGAGCGCCTCAGTGGGCCGCCGCGTTGCTCAACCCCACGGCCTCCCGATGGGACGACTGGTCGCTGGACTACACCGGCACGCTCTACGTGCCGTGGAACGAGTTCAGAGTCGGCGTGTGGCACGACGATGGGGTGCGGGTGTACGTCTGCGGCAACCTGGCGATCGACCACTGGAGCCCCACGTCGCCGCGTTTCGATTACAGTAAGGTTAGGTGTAGCTCCAACAAGATAGACGTGGAGGTGCAGTACTTCAAGGGGCATACGGAGTCCATCTTGATGTTTGTCGTGGGGCCTAAGGACACAAATGAGGCGTATATGCCGACCATAGACGGGGCTTGGTACTGTAGCAACTTCAACTGGGGCACCGGCTCCTACGGTAGCGGCGTGGGGATCTGCAACACGGCGTGGATCTTCGTGCCGTGGAACTCGCAACAGAACCAGCCGCCCTACTGGATCGTCAACAAGTACTCGCCGGGCTCCGCCGACGGGGCAGGCGTCCCGTCGCCATGAGGACAGCGGCCCTTCTGCTACTCGCCCTGGCGGTAGCCGCCTCGGCGGAGGTGGTGGTCTTCAGCGACGGCTCGGGCTACGCCGTGTTGGGCCCCTCGGGCTTCTCGGTATATTCCATAGACGGGAAGTTCCTCTACGCCGGCGGGGCCCCAGCCTACGTCGGGCCGACCTGCATCGCCTTCTACACGGGCGGCGGGATCTCGGTCTTGAGCTTCAGAGGGGCGCTGAAGGCGTTCTACCCGCTCAACTTCACGCCGACGGTTCTGGCCGCCGACTGCAGAGCCGTCGTCGCGGCGAACCAGACGTCGGGGGTCTACATATCGCCCTCGGGCTCCTACTCCTTCAAGCTGGCCGCCCCTCCCTACTCCGCCGCCTTCCTGAACGGAGTCGGCTACATCCTCGACATGGACGGCGACGTCGTGGCGGCTGGGCCCTCCGGCGCGTCGACCATAGCCGTAGGGGGCTATCCGGCCGGCCTAGCGGCCAGCGTCGACTGCGTCGTGGCCTCCGTCGTGAGGGGCGGGACCCAGTACTTCTACAAGGTCGATGGGGGGACGCCGACGTTGATCGGGTCGAGGCCGGCGAGGGTAGGCCTGGCGTATTCCTTCGCCGTGGGGCCCGGCTGCCGCTTGGTCCTCGCCAGAGGCGATAAGGGGACTGCAGTCGCCGTGGACGGGCCCTACACCATATACGGCACGTCGACCGGGTCGCTTGAGGTCTACATGGGCGGGAGGCTCGTCTACGTGACGAACGTGGGGGCGCCCGTGCTGTCGGTGTCCTCGGCCGGGCTCAACATAGTCTACGAGACCCCTACGGGGGCGCGGCCCCTCGTCCTGGTCAACTACACCGTGGTCTCCAACTGCGGCAACTGGTCCCGCCTGGTCCCCGCCGGCTCCCCCATGGCTCCCCCCTCCGCGGTCCAGTTCCCCAACGGCACCAGGTGCGTCCTCTCGGCGAATTACACCGTCGGCCAGACCGTCCTGGCGACGTACGTGAGGCAGTACTACGTCTCCCTCGCCTCGCCCGCGCCCTTTTCGGGCTGGATGTCCGCCGGCTCGACGGTCCCGCCTCCCCCGCCTCTGGAGCTCGGCTACGTGGAGCTGGCCCCCCTGGGGTGGGAGGTGGGCGGGAGGCTCGTGAGGTCCTTGACGGTGCTGGGGCCCGTGAACGCCTCGGCGGTCTACGAGGTCGTCCCGCTGGTGAACGGGACCCTCGGCAACTCGACCGCGGTCTACGTCTTGGCCAGCGAGAGGACCGTCGTGTGGCCGCAGAGGCCTTCCTACGTCGTGGAGAGGTACTACTACGTCGCTGCGGAGCCGCCGGCGTTTGTGGAGGGCGGCAACGGCTACTACCCGGCCGGGTCCTACGTCTCCATAAGGGCGGTCCCGCCCCAGGCGCCCCCCGGTTGCAGGTACGTCTTCGCGGGCTGGTCCGGCATCAACGCGACGTCCCCCAACGCCACTGTGCGCGTGGCCCGCCCCATCTACGCCTCGGCTAACTTCGTCGAGGAGTGCTCCGTCTCGCTCTACACCAAATACGGCGCGGTCGTCAACGCGCCCGGCTGGGCGCGTGTCGGCTCCGTCTTGTCCCCGTCGGTGGAGCCGACGGCGGTGTGGGCGCCGTTCCCGCTCCGCTATGTGTTCGTGGGCTGGAACGTCAGCGGGGCGATCTCCACTCAGTTCGCCGTGTCCGGCCCCGTCCGCGCCGAGGCCGTCTGGGTCCTAGACCTGACGCCGCTCGCGTCCATCGTAGCCGCAGTCGCCGTCGCCGCCGCGGCGGCCGTCTACTGGCTCTATCTGCGGAGGCCGCGCCGCTGACCGCACGAGCTCCATCTGGCGAACCCGGCGACCACGTCGGCGAGCTGGAGCCCCGGCACCTTGCGCGAGTCCCTCTCTATGAGCCTGACGCCTAGGCGGGGACGCCCGGCAAGTAGCTGGTTGTCGGCCACCACCAAGACGGCGCCTTCGACGAGGCCCGCGAGTGCTCTCTCCACGTCCTCCGCCGACTTGTAGTGGAAGACCGCGTGCCTCACCTCGGCGGCTTCCGATATAAGCCTCAAGACGGCGCCGACGTCGGCCCTCCTCCTCACGTCGGACCACTTAAGCTCTCCGCCCACCCTCGCCATGCGTTTTATCCGCTCAACCAAGTGCAGGCCCAGCTCCATGTAGGTAATCCCGTACCGCGCCTCGAAGGCCACGGCGCCGAGCGCCACGCAGTTGCACGGCGATTTGGTCCCGCTCTCGTCGACGAACACTATCACGAAAATTTTTAAACTAGGAATAAAGAAGATACGGTGGGGGGGCGGATATGTCCCCCCAGGCAGGGGAGGGAATCCGCCTCCGATGCCTATCCGAGGCAGTCGGCCAGCCCTTCCGACAGCGCCGAGAGCGGCTCGGCGAATTCCTCAGGCCTCACTCTGGCTAGCCCGACCCTCAGCGCCTTGCCGACGCCGAAGAAGCGGCCTGGGACTGTCGAGACGCCTCTGGCCAGAAGCCTCTCGGCGGCCTCCACGCCGTCGCACCGCAGGCGCAGGAAGGCCACGGGCATGTGCTCCGCGTAGTCGACGGCCGCCCCGCCCAGCGCCTTCTTGAGCGCGGCCCAGTTGGCGGAGATCCAGGCGGCGTTCCTCGCCCTGACCTCCTCCCTCCTCGACAAGAAGCCGTAGCCGGCCCTCGCCTCCAGCTCCTTGGGGCCTGGGTTGAAGAGGTCCTTGGCCTCCGACATGGCCTCGACGATCGCCCTATCGCCGAAGCTCCAGCCGACCCTCACCGAGCTCGTGAAGAACTTGTCGGTGCTGTAGTTGAACACGGCGTTCTCGGCCGGGAAGCCCCTCGGCCTCCCGTCGACGAAGTCTATGAATATTATGTCGGCGACCACGTAGGCGCCCTTCCTCCTGGCCTCGTCGGCCAGCTCCGACAAGACGCGCGGGGCGAGGTACCTGCCCGTGGGGTTGTTGGGGTTGGAGAACAGGAGGACCGCGCCTCTCTCCACATAGCCGAAGGGGTCGCCGGAGCCCTCGACCCTCCGCAGGCCGAGCTCCTCCGGCAGGAGGGCGATGGGCTCGTACTCGGGCGGGAAGACCACGACCTTCTCGGCCCTCTTCCTGAGGACCCAGAGGGCCAGGAAATTGCCCTCCTGGGCTCCCGACGTGAGCGCGACCGACCGTCTATCGACCCCGTAGAGCTCGGACACCAGCCCGGCGAGGTCGGCCCCCGGCTCGGCCAGATACTCTCTGTAGTCCAGGGGCCAGACCCCGCTGTTCGCGAGATCCCAACGCGCCTGGCGTTCCCTAAGCCATCTGAAGGTCTCGACCACCGCCGCCCGCCCCCACATCAATTTAAAAATTGGTCCCCACGAGATACGACATGCGCAAGCCGCGTTGTGCGGAGCTGGTCTTGTTCTTTGTTCTGCTGGCCGCCAGCTCCGTCGCCGGCTACTCGGTGTTGGGCCTCAACGTGGTCCAGCCGGAGCCCTCCATGTTCACCTACCTCAACCCCCTAAATCTGTCCCTCGTCCAGATCTCGGCTGGTTTCGGCGCCAACTACAGCTACGCGTACTTCTCTCTCCTCAAGCCGGGCTACTTCCTCCCGGTGACGCTGAACTTGACGGGGCTATCTACCTCCTATGTGGAGGTCTACGCGTGGTCGAGCGGGCCGGTCCAGATCTATATAATGGATAGCGGCCAGTACCTCGCCTTCAGCAAGGGTGGCTCCGCGCGGTATCTGGCCGAGGCCTACGGCGGCGAGGTCTACCTCTCCGAGGAGTTGCCGGCTGGGCGCGTCTACTACGTCGTGGCCTACAACAACTCGACCGACGAGCCGGCCCTAGTCTTCCTCGCCGTATCGGCATCGCCGAAGCCCGAGGGGCCCGCCGTCGCCGTGGGGGCGGCCGACTACGGCATAGGCCTCGCCGGCGGGAGGCTCGTCGCGTACAGCTACTCCACGGACATGTTCGTGGGCAGAGTAGCCGTATATGGCGCAGATACCGAGGAGCCGGGCTACTGCCCTACGCTGTCGGCGGAGCCGGGGAGCAGGTGGTTCAGCGTACAGCTCAACGTGGTGATGGAGGTGAGGACCGCGGACGGCGGGACGCAGTACTACTGGCTCCAGGATATAGCTAGCTACGACTCCTCTAAAGGGACCGTGGAGATCTGGGACAACATATGGAACGACACTGAGAGCTCCGCCGCCCTCTCGCCGGGCCTAATCGCCGGCTCGGGGCGAGTGGCGGGAGGCGTCTTCTACTCCGCATCGGGCCTGTGGCCGCCGCAACCCGCCCCGCGACAGATCTACCTCGTCGTGAAATCCGGCATCTCCGCCGAGGGGCTTCCGTGGGCCGCCTTCGGCTACTCGCTGGACGGGGCCCACATAACTTGGTACGACAACGTCACGATAGGGGTGCCCGCGACCTACGCGAGGCTCGTCGTGGAGCCGCCGGGATATCCGCTGGCCGATGCGGAGCTCGTGGTGTCCGGCCCGTGGAGATCTGAATGCACCTATGTGCGCTCCATGTCGGCGGACCTCGCGCTGTATTTCAAGCACGGCGACTACCTCGTGCCGGTGCCCTTCGTCTGGAGCTTCGGCATACACACCGCCGAGGCCGCGCTGGGCGCGAACGCGACCGCGGTGGGGCCCGGCGAGGTCTACGTGTCGGCCGGCTTGGAGAGGCCGGCGTTTCTGCGCACGGCCTTCGCGCTCCTGACGATATACGACCCGCTGGCCGGCGGGGCGAACGCGTCCCTCGAGGCGCCCGGCTACGTCCTCAACCTGACGAGGCCGCGCTACGTCTATCTGACCAACGGGACGAGGTACGTCCTGCTCGGCTATTCCGTCAACGGGACCCTCGCCTCCAACGGGACCGAGTTGTCGGTCGCCCTCCATGGCTCGACCGAGATCCGCGTCTTGTGGGAGAGGCAGTATCTGGTCTCCGTGGAATCGCCGGCGCCTATCTACGTCAACGGGACCGAGGCCGAGAACCTCACGGAGTGGGTCGGCGAGGGGTCGGTGCTCGAGGTCCTGGCGCCTGAGGTCCTCTACCTCGGCAACGGCACCCGGCTGGCCTTCTCCGGGATATCCGTAGACGGGGCGGCCTACCGGGGCAACGTCACTCTGGCCGTGTCGTCGCCTCTGAGGATAGAGGCGTCCTACGCCAAGCAGTACCTAGTCGCCGTAAGATCGCCGGCGCCCGTCGTGGTGAACGGCATCAACGCCACCGAGCTCTCCCTATGGGTCGACGCGGGCTCCTCCCTCGACATCGAGATACCGAGGTATGTGTATCTGGGGAACGGCACGAGGCTGGCCGCGCTCAACGGCTCCGAGGTCCTGACCGTCGAGAGGCCCCTCAACCTGACCGTGGCGTTCGAGAGGCAGTACCTGGTCCAGATCTACAGCGAGGCCCCAGTCTATATCGACGGCGCGCCCGCCCTCAACTTCTCCCAGTGGGTCCCGGCCGGCGCCGTGCTGAACTTGACCATACCGCGCTACGTCTACACCGGCAACGGCTCGCGCCTCGCCTCCCTCAACTCGTCCTCGGCCGTGGCTGTCGTCGGGCCGATCGTCGCGAAGATCTACTGGGTCCCGCAGTACCTAGTCATCATAAGCTCGCCGATACCGATATACGTCAACGGCACCGCGGCTACTAGATACACGGCGTGGCTCAACGAGTCGGATATTGTCGTCGTCAGAATCCCGCAGGTCTACTACTTCGGCAACGGCACCAGAGCGGTGGCTACCAACTCGACCGAGCTGTCTCTGGCTGTGCGCGGGCCCGTCAACGCCGCGGCCGTCTGGTCGCTACAGTATCTAGTCCGCATACACAGCGAATACCCCGTGGCGGTGAACGGCTCGGAGCAGACGAACTACACGGCGTGGCTGGCCCCCGGCGCGATCGTCGCGGTGGCCCCCGCCGAGGTCTTCCGCGGCGTCTTCCTCAAAGAGCCCGGCTACATCGTGCCCGTCGACGGCCCGCTCGACCTGGAGGTCAGGTGGTCGGTGGACTGGCTGTTAACCTCGGCGGCTTACGGCGTGCCGGCCGGCGTCGTAACATACGCAATAGGGCGCCGCAGACGCCGAGCCGTTATCTAGGCTACTCGGCCGGGTGTAATAAGATATAATAGTACATTCGTCCTATCCTCCATGCCCAGGAGGGCCGTGCCTCTCCGGGTCTCAGACGTGATGGTTAGGGAGGTCGTCACCGCCGGCAAGAACACGCCGGTTAAGGACGTGGCCAGCTCTATGTACGAGAAGAAGATAGGCAGCGTCGTCGTGGTGGACGAGGCGGGGAAGCCCGTGGGCATAGTCACGGAGAGGGATCTCGTCTACGTATGCGCCAAGGGGCTTTCGGCCGACACGCCGATCTGGATGGTGATGACCGAGAACCCCGTCACGATAGCAGAGGACGCCCCGTTGCTCGACGCTGTGGAGAAGATGAGGGAGCTGAATGTCAGGCACCTCCCCGTGGTGGACAAGGAGGGGAAGCTGGTGGGCATCCTCAGCGTTAGGGACGTCCTAGACCTCGCCGCCTTCCTGATAAGGATAAGGGAATAAAAAAGATAGGGATTTTTACGAGCTGAATAGGGGCTGTCCTTGCGGGAATGCTGTTATCTGTCCGGTTGTGCCGTTGTAGAAGCCGGCGTTTATCCATGTCGGAGTGCCGTTTATTATCTCGACGCCTACGATTAGGTAGCTGGCGTACTCGCGGTCGTGGTACTGATCGAAGTAGACGGGGCCCGTGGCGCCCACGTAGGCGCCGTTCTTGCCCCACTGCTCAAGCACAGAGTTTATGACAGTCGGGTCAGTGGAGCCGGTCTCGGCTATGGCCTTAAGCACCATCATGGCGGTGTCGTAGTAGTACGGGTCGTAGCCGGTCGG
>JBMFIG010000037.1:0-11610 GCA_049976425.1 Thermoproteus sp. | reverse complement strand
ACATGCAGACTCCCAGCGGCACCGTGGCTATACCGTTCAAGACGGTGACCGTATCCGGCACCTCCTACATTGTGCCGTCCCAGCCCATACCCACCAGCGTGAGCTACCCGCTACAGATGGAGATAGACGCCGTGACCGTCAACGGAGTCCCGATAAAGCTCACGACGCCGTTTAAGACAACGCTGACCACTTCGTCTCTGCCGAGCTCCTTCGACCTTGCGTCCCTCGGCCTGCTGGCGCAGGTCACCGTGCAGGCCCAGGACGGCTTCGGGAAGCTTAGGACCGACTGGCCGATCACAATCTCGCTGAACGGCCAGACCGTGGCGACCGGCAACGGCGTTGTGACCGCCTACCTGCCGTTGAGCCAGTACGTCGGCGCCTACAACGTGACCGTGGCCACTACGGTCAAGACTCCCAGCGGCTCCGTCGTGGTCAACACCACAACGCTGACCGTCAGCGGGCCGACCACCTACGTAGTCAGCGTGCCGTCCGGCGTGATATCTGCCAGCGTGGTCGACGCCTTCGGCACCGCCCTCAGCAGCTCGCCTGTGCAGATAGCCAACGTCGCTACCGGCACCGGCTCCGTGACTGCCGAGGTGCTCGCCGGCACCTACACCGTATCCGCCCAGGCCTTCGGCTACACGTGGAGCAAGACCGTCACCGTCTCTAAGGGACAGACCGCGACCGTGCAGATAGTGGTGCCCACCGCCAAGATATCCGCCAGCGTCGTCGACCAGGCCATGGGCTCCGTCGGCCAGTGGCCCATACAGATAATAGGCCCCAGCGGCTCCGCGGTAGCCACGGGCACCGGCTCCGTGAGCGCCGAGGTGCTCGCGCAGGACAACACCGGCGCGCCGCTCCAGTACAACGTGGTGGCCGTAACGCCGTTCGGCACCTACTCCACCGGCTCGTTCACGCTGTCGCCTGGCCAGACCGCCACCAAGACCATAACCGTCCCGACCGCAGTGCTGCAGATATCCGCCGTCGACGACAACGGCTATCCCATCAACAACATGGTGTCGCAGGTCGACGTCTACTTCGCCAACGGCACTCTGTACAAGAGCTTCTCGTCCGCCCCCGTAGAAGTCGAGGTGTTGGCCGGCCAGCAGTACACCATAAAGGTCACCGCCCAGCAGAACCACGTCGGCACTGCCCAGATAACTCCGCCCGCCGGCCAGACCGTCGCCATACGCGTCACCGTGCCCGGCACCGCCGGCATAACCATAGGCGGAGTTAGGATACCGATATCCGAGCTTGTGCTGTGGATAGTGCTGGTGATAGTCATAGTGATAATCGTCGCGATACTGCTGATGGAGTACAGCAACTGGAGGAGGAGGCGCTTGATGCAGATATTGGCCCCGCCGAAGTAGGCGTAATACCCCGCCACCTTTTTAAAACCCTCCTCCTTTTTCTTTCATGCTTTCTCTAGAGGAGGGAGCCCGCCTCATCTCCCACATACGCTCCTCCATGCAGCGGAAGATCAAGGGGCTTCCCCTCAAGACGTCGGACGAGGTCCTCTCCAGGTATAGGCTCGGCGTCTTCGTGACGGTCGAGTTCCTAGTCCGCTCCAACGGCTGGGAGCGGCGCGAGGTCCGCGGCTCCCTCGGCGTCGTCCAGCCGGTCAAGGACCTGGCCCACGACTCGGCCAAGATAGCCGGGAAGCTGGTGCTCCAGATACCCCGCTTCTCCGAGATGGAGCTACGCAGGGCCGTGATAGAGGCCACCCTGGTCGACGGGCTCCGGGAGGCCTCCCTCGAGTCCCTCACGTCCTTGAGATGGGGCGTAGAGGGCGTCTACGTCCCTCCCAACTTCGTCGTCCTCCCGCAGACAATGCTGGAGCGCAGGATATTGGGCGACGCCCTCCCGAGATACGTCATGAGCAACGTGGGCGTGCCGGAGAAGATATACGTGTTCTCGACACAGATATTCTACGAGCTGAGGCCCGAGGGGCAGGTCATCGAGAGGGAGCTCTGGCGCTCTCGTCTGATCCAGCAAACGCTAGGCTTAAATAGAGGCGCGTAGTTGAAAACGTGTACGTAGAGCTGTTCGTCATATCGGGGAAGAGCCAGGAGCTCGAGGAGTCCCTCAAGAAGGCCATCGAGGAGATTAGGTCGAAGGTGGAGAGGAGGGATCGGGTCAGGCTCGCCACGGTCAAGATAAGGCAGGACGCGGCGGATCAAGTGGTCAAGATGCTGGACCAGCCAGTGGAGAGAGTGCCGCCGCACTTCCGCTCCCTCGTCTCCATACTCAAGAGGTACAACATAACGGCCTTCCCCGCAGTCGTCATAGACGGCCAGAAAATACTGGAGGGGACCGAGGACGTGTCGAAGGCCCTAAGCGCGGTTTACAAGAAGGCCGGCGAGGAGTTCGGCATACAGCTGGGCCCTCAGGCGGCCCCTCCGCCCCCGCCGCCCCCATTGCCTGCGCCCTCGGCTCCTACCCAGCCCGTGCAACCCGTCGTGGCGCCGCCTCCTCAACCGCCGGTCTCCGAGATAAAGCCGTTGGAGGAGGCCTTGAAGCAAGCGCAACAGCCTCCTCCACAACAGCCCCCCTCGGCTCCTTCAGTTGCTCAGTTGCCTCCACAACCTGTGCAGTTGCCGCCTCCTCCCCAGCCTCAGCCTCCCGCCCCACAACCCGTGCAACCGCCGCCGCAAGCGCCTCCTCCGCCCGTTTTGCCGCCGCCTCCGAGGCCCGCCGCTTTGAAGGTGTCCGTCCGCATAATGCCCGGCCGTCCGGACGACTGCAGGGAGTGCGCGTACTACGGCGAGGCCACGTCGCGTTGCTACCTCTTCAGCGTAGCCGTGTCCGATCCCGCGAGGCCTCCGTGCAAGAATGTTGGAGGTTGAGCAGAAGTACCGCGCCGACCTCGGCAAGGTCAGGGAGGAGCTTTTAAAGCTCGGCGCCTCTCTCGTGGAGGCCAAGGAGGAGGTCGACGTCTATTTCCAACATCCTTGTAGGGATTTCGCCGAGACAGACGAGGCGCTTAGGGTGAGGCGCTCCGGCTCCGACGTGGAGGTGTCGTACAAGGGCCCCCGCATGCGGTCCAACGCCAAGGCGCGGCTGGAGCTGACGGCCTCGGCCGAGGGCGACGTGGAGGCCGTGCTGGAGGCCCTCGGGTTTAAGAAAGTGGCGGTCATAAAGAAGAGGCGCGAGTACTACTCCTACGGCCCCCTCACCGTATCCCTAGACGACGTGGAGGGGCTCGGCCAGTTCGTGGAGATAGAGGCGGTCGCCTCCTCAGAGGGATCTGTGGGGGAGGCCGAGGCGGAGATATCCGCTCTGGCCGAGAGGCTGGGCTTGAGGGAGAAGGTCGACGCCACGTATCTGGAGCTGTACCTAAGTATTTTTAAGGGAGGAGTATAGCACGTGGAGTTCTCGGAGCTGGCCAAGGTACTCGCCTCGATAGAGTCGACTACTCAGAGGACCACGATGGTGCGGCTTCTGGTGGGCCTATTCAAGAAGCTGGAGCCGGCCGAGATAGACAAGGCGATATATATCATATTGGGCGATCTGAGGCCTCCTTGGGAGGGCCTGGAGCTCGGCGTCGGCGAGAAGCTCTGCATAAGAGCAATCGCGCGGGCCTCGGGCGCCAAGGCCGACGAGATCGAGGAGCTCTACAAGAAGACGGGCGACATGGGGGAGGCGGCGAGGAGGGCCCTCTCCAGACGGCAGGCCCAGACGTTGCTCGCCTTCGCGGGGGGCAGAAAGGCCGGCCTATCCATATCGCAGGTCTACGACACGCTTCTCAAGGTGGCCAAGGCCTCCGGCGAGGGGTCGCAGGACCTAAAGATATCCCTCCTCTCGTCGCTCTTCTCCCAGCTCTCGCCGGACGAGGCCAAGTACGTGGCCCGCTTCGTCGTGGGCCGTCTGAGGCTGGGCGTGGCCGACATGACGGTGATAGACGCCCTGGCGGAGGCCTTCGGCGTGCCGGAAGAAGCCTTGGAGAGGGCCTACAACGTAAGGCCCGACCTCGGCTTCCTCGGCAGGCTGGTGGCCGAGAGGGGGGCGGCGGGGCTGGCTGAGGTGAGGATAACGCCAGGCGTGCCGGTCATGCCTATGTTGGCCCAACGCCTCAGCACGTCGAGGGAGATCTTGGCCAAGCTGGGGGGCGCCGCCATATGCGAGTACAAATACGACGGGGAGAGGGCCCAGATACACGTATCGCCCGACGGCGTGGCTATATACAGCAGGAGGCTCGAGAACATAACCCACGCCTATCCCGACGTCGTGGAGGCCGTGAAGAGGTCGGTGTCGGCCAGAGAGGCCGTGCTCGAGGGCGAGATCGTGGCGGTGGATCCCGACACAGGCGACCTACTGCCGTTTCAAGAGCTCATGCACCGCAAGAGGAAGCACGAGGTGGAGGAGGCCGTCAAGGAGTACCCGGCCAAGCTCAACCTCTTCGATCTGCTCTACCTAGACGGCGAGGATCTCACGGACAAGCCGCTTATGTACAGAAGGCTCAAGCTGTCGGAGATAGTCAAGGAGGGGGAGGACGTGGTCATAGCCAAATGGGCCCTCTTCGACGACGAGGAGAAGGTCGACGTGTTCTTCCACGAGGCCATATCCATGGGCATGGAGGGGCTGGTCTGCAAGAGCCCCACGTCTATCTACGAGATGGGGGCCAGGGGCTGGAACTGGATAAAATACAAGAGGGATTACCGTAGCGAGATGAGCGACACCGTGGACCTCGTCGTCGTGGGGGCCTTCTACGGGAGGGGCAAGAGGGCGGGCCTCTACGGCGCCTTCCTCACGGCTGCCTACGACCCCAAGACGGACACGTTCTACACCGTCTGCAAGGTGGGGAGCGGGTTCACAGACGCCGATTTGAAGAAGATGTACCAGATGCTGGAGCCCTACAAGATAGACCACAGACACCCTAGGGTCTCGTCCAGGATGGAGCCCGACGTCTGGTTCACGCCCGGCGTGGTCCTTGAGATCATAGGGGCGGAGATCACGCTGTCGCCGTTGCACACCTGTTGCCTAGGCGCCGTGAGGCCCGACGTCGGCCTGGCGATACGCTTCCCCAGATTCACCGGCAGATACAGGACGGACAAATCGCCGGAGGAGGCGACGACCGTCGACGAGCTCTTGGAGATGTACAAGAGCCAGAAGAAGGTCAAGGTGGAGCAAGGCCCGGAGGCGGCGCCTTGAAGCGGCCTGGCCCCTCAGCTCTTGAGCGCCCTCTCGAGAGTCCACCTAAACGCCCTTATTATGTCCCTACGTCTGTTCTCGTCGCCGTAGTTCTTAACCACGATGGCCTTGACGGCCCCTCCCTCCTCCTGCACCTCGTATTCGAGGGCCGCCTCCTTCTTGCCCTGCCTCACGGCGTCCTCGTCCTCCTCCCTATATCTCTCCAGGAGCTTCTCGACGAAGAACCTCTTGAGGAGTCCCTCGAGCTTGACGGGCGTCTTGGGCCTCAAGACCAGCTCGTCCTCGTATATCTCGGCCACGCCGAGCTCCTCCCCGTCCTTGGACTTAAGGGTCTGGACCTCCAGGGGCTTTCTGGCCGCCTCGCGCCTCTCCTTCTCCTCGGCCGCCGTCGTGAACGACCTCTTGCCGATCACCTCGTCCAGAGCCGCGAGCACTTTCCTGTATAGCTCGAGCTCCTTCTCCATCTGGGCTATCTTCTCCTCTATGGCCTTCCTCAGCTGGAGGAGGTCCTCGACCACAATAGATAATATAGGGGTAAAATAAATTGTGGCCTTAGTCGCGTCTATAGGGAATTTGAACTACGATATATATATAAAGACGCCGGAGTTGCCCGGCCTAGACCAGTCGGTGGACGCCGTGGATATATACACCGGGGGAGGCGGCTCTGCGGCGAACTTCGCCGTGGCGATAACCAGGATGAGGCATAGGGCGAGGTTCATAGGCTCCGTCGGCGACGACGTACTGGGCGATATAATACTGAGGGAGCTCGCCGGCGAGGGGGTCGACGTGTCTTTTGTCAAGAGGATCAAGGGGGTTAGGTCGGGAGTCGTGGTCGTCTTGGTCCAGCCCGACGGCGTGAAGCGGATGATAGCCTACAGAGGGGCCAACATGGGCCTGTCCCCCGACGACATAAACGAGGAGTCGCTGGGCGGCGTCGACCACGTCCACATAGCGAGCGGGCGCGTGGAGCTCATACTCAAGGCGAAGGAGGTCGCCAAGAGGCTCGGCAAGACGGTCTCGGTCGACGGAGGCACGGCGCTGGCGAGGAAGGGCCTGGAGATAGCCTCGAAGGCTCTCTCGGGCGTCGACGTGGTGTTGATGAACCAGGTTGAGGCCAAGATGTTGGCCAGCTCGGCCGACCACAGAGCGGCTGTCGACGTCATAGCCAAGAGCATAAACGCGAAGGAGGTTGTGATAACGCTCGGCGATAGGGGCGCCATGGCCGTCAGCGACGGCGAGTTCATCTACGTGGACGCGTTCAAGCTACAGCCGGTCGACACGACGGGCGCTGGCGACACCTTCGCCGCCGCCTACATAGCCGCTAGGCTGGCCGGCCTCTCGCTCTACGAGAGGCTCCTCTTCGCCAACGCCGCGGCCTCCATCAAGGTCACGAGGCCCGGCGCGCGGTCCTCGCCTAGGTTCGAGGAGGTGGCCGAGTTCCTCAAGTCTCTGGGCTACAGGATCGCGGATTAAATTTTAATAGAGGGGTAAGCTATATACTGTGTCCGGCGCGAGGGAACTATGTCTGGGGCCTAGATGCGCCTTCGGCCCCAACGGCTCCTCCCTCTTCAGATGCGGCAAGAAGGCGTTGAAGCCCATGATAAGGGGCAACAAGATAGTGTTCTGGTGCACCTGGCTCAACGACGAGTGTATAGGCGCGAGGTGCCAGTACGCCTACTGCGAGGCGCGCGCGCTGACGCCGGACGGACTCTGCACCATAAAGGCAAAGGGGGCCGAGGAGAAGCGGGCCGACCTGGTGGTCGAGGCCAAGAAGATGGACAAGGAGGTCAAGAAGATCGAGCAACACTTGAAGAAGTACGGGCTGAGGGACTACCTTTGAAGGCCTTCCTCCTAGCCGCCGGGCTGGGCACCAGGCTGAGGCCTTTGACGTACTTCGCGCCCAAGCCCCTCGTCGCGCTCGGCGGCAGGGCCATCATAGACTACGCGCTGGGGTGGCTGAGGGCGAACGGAGTGAGGGAGATATACGTGGTGGGCCACTACATGCAGGAGGTGTTGAGGTCCTACCTCCGCGAGCGGCACCCCGATGTTGTCTTCGTCCCGTCGAGGAGGCTGTTGGGGACCGCCGGGCAGCTCTACTACGCCAGGGACTACATAGACGAGGGGCCCGCGTTGGTTGCGCCGGGCGACGTCGTCACGGATCTCGACGTGAGGGCCGCCGCCGAGTTCCACGCGAGGTCCTCCGTCGATCTCACGGTGGTGGGGCGCGAGGTCGAGACCGCCGTGAGGTTCGGCGTGTTGGAGACGGCGGAGGGGCGGCTGGCGGCGTGGAGGGAGAAGCCGAGGTTTAGACACGTCGTGTCGACGGGGATATACGTGGCCGAGGGCTCCGTGTTGCGCAGGCTCGAGGAGAGGTACCTCGACTTCGACGAGCTCGCCCGCTCCCTAATACCCCGCGTGGCCGTCTACGTGTCCAAGGCCGAGTTCGTCGACGTGGGCACCCTCCAGGACCTCGCCGAGGCTAAGAGAGCGCTGAGCGTAATAAATATATAACTCTATACAATAAGCGCCATGAGCGTTTGCCCTGCTCTTAGGAGAAGCGAGGGCGGCTTCGTCTGCGGCTACACCGGGAAGCCGGTGAACCCCTTCGACTGGTACTGCATAGGCAACTACGCCGAATGCCCCGTCTACGTTAGGTACAAGGCGCAACAGCCGGCCCAACAACAGGCGCAGCAACAGGAGCAGGCGCAGGTGGTGCAGCTGGCCCAGGTAGCCGCCGTCGAGAGGGCCGAGGCCGACTTCGACAAGGCCATAAAGCCCGTCGTCGACAACGTCGTGATGAAGTACGACGAGCTTTTGAAGAAGCTCGACGAATCTTGGCACAGCTACGAGTCCTCCGTCCTGAGCTACAAGAGGCAGTGGGAGGTCGAGAAGCTGGTCCTGCGGAGGTCCCTGGACCTCCTCAGCGCGTCGATAGCCAACTACGAGAGGGCCTTGAAGGAGCTCGAGCTGAAGAGGGACCTAATACCCGAGGACCAGTACAACAAGGCGAGGCAAGAGATAGAGGAGAAGCTGAACGGGCTGAAGGCCCTTCTGGAGGACGTGGAGAGGAGGTACAGCTCCATAGAGGAGGTCCTCGGGCAACACTTCAAACGAGTGTTGTCGACCTCGACAAACGCCGAGGTCATAAACCTACGGGTCTCCCTCGGCAAGCTCGACGAGTTGCTTAAGGAGGGCAAGATATCCAAGGAGGCGTACGAGAGGCTTAAAAAAGAGCTGGAGGGGGTGTTGCCATGAGCGTCGACGTGGCCTACGTGGCGGTCGGCGAGCTGGACAAACTGCTCGCGCAGTACGAGGAGAAGCTGAGAGGCGTTGAGGACACCTGGAGGGCGTTCGTCGAGGCGTCGCAGGCGCTTAAGGGCTCTTGGGACAGCGACCTCGCCAGGGTCAAGATCAGGCTGGAGCAGATAGAGGGCGTCGTCGCGGAGCTGACGAGGGAGCTCGAGGTCCTGTCGGCGAAGCGCGAGCTGGGCCTAATATCTGAGGAGGACTTCGCCAAGCTCGCCGAGGAGTCCAGGAGGAAGATCGCCGAGCTGGAGGAGAAGGCGAAGGCCCTTAGGGACAGGACCGACCAGATAGACGCGAGGATCAGATACGCCTGGGCCCGTTCTCTGACCAAGGACAAGCTGTCCAAGATAGACCTGGTCGCCCTCGAGAAGAAGGTGGAGGACGCCTACTCGGCCGGAGCCATAGAGGAGGACGTCTACGCCAAGCTCAAGCTGGAGATAGAGGTCATGAAAGCCGTCTGGGAGATGTTGAATATACTGGAGCCTACTCGATAAACACGGTAGAGCCGGAGTATCTGGCCTCCCTCAACGCCCGCCTCCTTCTCGCCATCTTCACAGCCGCCTCCACTGCCCTCCGCGCGTATTCCTCTACCCTTTCGAGGGCCTGCATTCTGTTCGCGCCGGGCCCGATCACGCCGAGGGCCACCGGCTTCCCGCTGTCGACCGAGATGTCGAGTATCTTGCGCGCCGCCTGGTTAGCCACCAGCTCGTCGTGTTTTGTGGCGCCTTGTATTACCGCGCCCAGGACGGCCACCGCGTCGACCTCCTCCTTCTTCACCACTTCGGCCAGAAGAGCCGGCACGTCGAAGACGCCCGGCGCCTTGACCACGTAGGTCACCTCGGCTCCCAAGAACTTGGCGTGGTCCAGAGCCTTCTGTAACATGAGCTGGGTCACGTCGTAGTTGAACTCGGCCACCACTATCGCGAGCCTCACCATGCCCCGGCGAACGCCCCAGTTTTAATACAATTCGCCCGCCGCATTAGGCGAAAATATAAACCGAGAGGGGCCGGGATAAAAAGAGCCGCGGAAAAATATAAAAACTGGGAGCAGTGTATAAATATGCCGGAGGGCGTAAAGAATAAAGTGTACCAATTCCTCGCGCAGAACCCCGGCAAGGAGTTCACCGCGGAGGAGGTGGCCAAGGCCATAGGGGTCGACAGAGTGGCCGTTGTGAAGGCCCAGTTGACTAGGCTGAAGAGGGAGGGCAAGGTCGAGGAGACCGTCGACCACAGATATAAACTCAAACAATAAAAAGGGAACTCCTTTTTATTTTCACGTGGAGATACCGCCTGAGGTCCTCGACGCTTTGGGCAGAGTGAGGGAGGATATGGGACGTATAGGCGAGTCGGTCCAGAACCCTTCCCTGAGGGCCGCGATAAGGTACTACATAGAGACGCCGGGCAAGATGATAAGGCCGCTCCTCCTACTGCTCTTCACATACGTGCTGGATCCCGAAAAGCTGAAGGACGAGAGGATAATCAACGCCGCCGCGTTGCTGGAGGTCCTCCACATAGTGTCCCTCCTACAAGACGACGTCGTCGACAGACACGACGCGAGGAGAGGCGTCGAGACGCCCCGCGCTATCTACGGCGACGGGATGGCCATAGTGGCCAGCGACTGGCTGATAGCAGAGGCCATAGAGAGGGCCGTGTCCATAAGCGCCGACGCGGTCAAGTACCTCGCCGGCGTGGCCAAGAGGCTCGCGGAGGGACAGGCCCTAGACATAGAGGGGCTGAGGAAGGAGGCCGCGGAGCTCAAGACGGCGCCGTTGATAGAGGCCGCCTTCGTGATGCCCACCATGATATTGAGCAGGAGAGATCTCCTCAGACCGGCGGCGGCTCTCGGGAGGCTCCTCGGAGTCCTATACCAGTACTCGGACGACATGGCCGACGAAGGGGCGAAGAGGGAGATGACGCCGCTGGTCGAGGAGATTAGAGGCTCCATGAAATCCCTAAGGAGGTTGCTCGGGGAGAAGATAGTGCCGCTAGAGAGGTTCGTGGAGCTGGTCCTCGAGAGGGCCCTCAACGGCACGCTCACCACAGCCAAGCTCTAAAACCCCCACATCGCCAGCAACCGCCGACGGAGCTCCGTCGTGTAGGCCCCTGCGCGCGTCGGAGCCCGCCGGCGCGCTCTCCATCGACATGACAGCCCGAGGTCGCCGGATCCTCGGCGAGCTAGCTACCTCGTCGCAGAGCACTCCGACAAAGCCAAGGAGCCCGTCTGCCGAGGGATACGGATAGCGGTCCCCGAGATGTATCGGGTTGGGGAGCTGGGGATAGCCTTGATACTGGGCGGCGATATAAGGTACAGGACCAGGGTGTTGACGACGGCGCCTAATCAGCTGTGTCGTTGCCAGGCCGGCCCGGTAAGAACATGACGGCGTCCGCGCCGATCATAACTCCGTTAGAAAAGCAGAGGAGTGGGGCCGCCGGGATTTGAACCCGGGATCACACGGGCCTGCTCACGGCTGGGCCGCGCCTCGCCGTACCGAGCCGTGCGTCCTACCAGGCTAGACTACGGCCCGGTAGCGTATCTCGGTTCGGCTTAAAAAGTTTGCCCGCGTCTGCCAGCTTGCCTTCAGTCGGCGCCGGGGGACTACGGGCGTCTCTACAGCTTCGCGGTTGGCCCGATCCGCCGGATCGGCGCTGTGGCGGCTTATCCCGTCGTTTGACGATGAGGCGCCAGCTCGGCGACGTTGTGAGCAAAGCTTAAAAATATGGGAGAAATAAGTAAAGAGGGCCCGTAGCGCAGCCTGGATCAGCGCGGCGGCCTGCGGAGCCGTAGTCCCTAGCGGGGCGGAGGTCGCGGGTTCAAATCCCGCCGGGCCCGCTAGTTCTGTACGGCCGGATACCCTCCGCGGGGCTCTTTTACGAGGTAATGTACTCGGTCGCGGGGAGATGCCCTTCGTCGCCGAACAGATCCCCATCGGCCCGAAAGACAGGCGAGGCGGTTAGTGGCGGCGTAGGGGGCAGACGCCTACATCAATTAACATCATTCATCGGCCGCATCCCAAACCTCTACGCGGCTTGACCGCGGGATCTGTACGACTATTCATTAAGGCGTGACGTCGGACGCATCGGCGGAGGGGCGCGGCGCGTTCTACCGCGCCTCTAGGACGCTCCTTGAGGAGTCCCGTCTGCCTGGAGCTTGAAG
>JBMFIG010000036.1:0-11784 GCA_049976425.1 Thermoproteus sp. | reverse complement strand
GCGTGGGGCTCGGCTAGTTTTTCGTTGAGAAGACCTTGTGGAACACATTGGAATGCATCTAGAGAAGCCTCCACTGTAGGAGTGCCCGCAACGCCTCGGCGGCCCCGCAGAAAGGCGCTGGGTAGACGAGGCGCGGCTGGGGCCTACGTAGGCCGGCGCCAGCAGTCCTCCTAAGCTCCAGAGCCTTGGCGCCGTGGCCACCGGCGTGCACTGTCGCCGGGCTTCGCCGAGCCGCCGCGGGCCGCGTCTTTTTGGAAGGCATGTACATCTGGAGGGGGCTGCGTGAGGTTTTGGAGGAGGGTTGGGAGATCTATGAGGTCTGCCTCCTCCGTCTCCGCTGTGAAGGACCTGGCGAATATGGCCAGCCGCGTCGTCCAGCCCGGGGGGATGAGGATCTCCGCGGCCTTCTTGAGCTTCGGCACTATTTCGCGGGGGTCTGCGGCGCCCCACTTGGCCTCGGCCAGCACCGCGAACCCCCTCTCCTCGTCTACTCCCAAGGCGTCTACGTCCAGCTGGACGCGCCTGCCCCCCTCTCTGAGGTGCACCGCCTCCTTGGCCACTTTCTTGACGGGGTAGAGCCTCGGCAGTATCTGCCTGACTGCGGCCTCGAAAGCCCACGGGTAGAAGCTCTCCAGCTCCCTGACGGCGGCCTCCTCCAGGGCCTCCCCCGCCGCCACGTCGCCGTGTCTGTACACGGACCTCAGCCAGTAGGCGTAGAACCTATCCCTAATCTCGTAGTAGACTCTCTTGCTCCTGCGCCGCTCCAACACGCCGAGGAGGTTGACTAGGTCGTTGAGGTAGGGCGGGAGGGACGTGGCCTTCACCCCGGCGCGGCTGGCCATCTGCTCCAGCTTAGTGGCGCCTCCGGCCACTGCGTCTAGAATCGCCAAGTGGGTGCGGTACTCCCTCCCGAGAGACTCGGCGAGGACGAACTCCACCTCGTGCCTCAAGGGGCCGCCCTCCCCCGCCACCAGAAGCCTCACGGCCTCCTCCGCAGTCTTCACCCCCCACTGCTGAGCGAGGCGGTAGTAGTAGGGCACCCCGCCGAACAGGAGGAAGAGCTTGAAGGCCTCCTCCCCCGCCACGCCCATGTCGGCCAGCCACTGAAAGACGGCGGGAGGCTCCAGCTCGCCCAGCTCCAGCACCAAGTCCGCCCTGCCGTAGAGGGGAGATCCCGCCTCTGCCACAAGCCTCTTCACCATGCCCACCACCGATCCCGTGAGGATAACCGAGGGCTTCTCCACCCGGGTATCCCACATCTTCTGCAGTATGTAGGGCACCTCAGGCGCCGTCTCCAGAAACCACTGAAACTCGTCGAAAGCCACCACGTACCCCCTAAGCCGGAACAACGCGTCGAAAAACTCCTCCCAGTCCGCAAACCGGACGTAGCTCGGGAGGCCCGCCGCCCGCCTCAACGCCTCCCCAAACTCCTCGAGCAAGGCCCCCCGGGGCTTTTTCGGGTTGACGAAGAAGTACAGGTGGGGCCTCGCCGAGAGGAAGGACAGCACCAACGCGGTCTTGCCGATTCTCCTCCGGCCGTACACCACGGCGAGAAAGGGAGGCTTGAGGCGCCCAAGCAGAGCCAGCTCCCTCTCCCGCCCGTAGAGTTTTATTACAGCCATAATAATTACATACGTAATAAGGTATAAATAGACAGCTCCGACGGCCGGAGGCGGAGAGCCGCCAGCTACGCCTCTGCAGCCAAAACGGCCCCGCGTCCCGCGAGATGCCGACGCGGCGTAGCTGAAGCCAACATCTCAGCGGCCGCGTCTTCGTATAATGCAGTGCACGACACCGCCACATCTGCGGGCACGGACTTGCGCCCGACGCGGCTAACTATATAACCTGGGCCATGGGGATTAACGTGGAGTCTGCGGCGAAGCCGTGGATCGACCTCGATAGGTATCGCGAGGACAGGCTGAGGGAGGCCGTCTACGAGGCCGAGCTGGCCCTCCGCTTTCTCGAAAACGGCCTATATAGAAACGCGGCTGGCAAGGCGTTTCAGGCCGTGAAGGCTCTGCTGGCCGCGGTGGCGGCTCAACACAGGGAAAAGCTGGCCGGCCTCTATCCCGGCGAGAAGGAGGCGGGCCGGGGCCGCCGGGTGGCTAAGGTAGACCTGGTGATTGCCCTAATGCCCACAACCAGGATGAAGGAGGTGGCCCAGCACATAGGCGACAAGGAGCTGGAGCTGGCAGTGGAAAAAGCCCTAGACCTCCATCAATTCCAGCACAGCGGCCTCGACCCCGAGGGGGTTCTGTCGCGCTACAGGTCGCTGGATCAGGTCAAGAAGGACGTAGAAGACGTGGTGGAATACGTCAGAAGGGCCGCAACGCGGCGAGCTTGAGGAGGAGCGCGGGGCTTTGGGCGTCGACTATACGCGGCGCCGAGCTGACCGGCCGCGAGGCCGGCCTCGCGGCTCCTACACAGCAGCGCGCTCGGCGCGGGGAATCTCGCCTAAAGCGATCGCCGCAGTCCGTCGCCCAGCGACGGCGTCGGAGGGCCCCGCGGCGCGTTGTGAGGCGGCGTGTCGATCTGCGCGGCCGGCCGCCTACGGCGTCATTCTTTTATCTCTGTCCCCAGATCCGCGTATGGAGGGATGCCCGACGGCTCTCTTCAGACCGGGTTTCTGGTACTTGGGGGCGGCGCTGGGCTGGCTGTTCTTGTTCCTGCCGTTGAGAAGAGTCGGCGCCCCGCTCGAGCTCGCGTTGGCCGTGGCGTCTGCGTCAGCGGCGGCCGTCGCCCTCTACGGCTACGGCAAGGGCAGGCGGGTCAGATCGCTGATGTCCGTCTTGAGGTGCGGGGGGTTTCTGGAGAGGCCGCTCGCCGTCGTGCCGGGCTACCTGACCTCCTACAGCTACAGCACGGGCAGAGGGGAGAGCGGGACGCTGAGGTTCGAGCCCTTCGGCGGGGCCTACCTTGCGTCGAGGCTCGACTGGGGCCATTCCTCGGGCTACGTCGTTGCGGCCGGCCGGGACTGGCTGTACCTCTGGCTCCCCGCCTACGAGGTGGCGGACCCCTGCTGTAGGGGGATCTACGTCGCGGCGGTGGCGGGGCCGGTCCCCGAGAGGGGGCCGGTGTCGCTCTCCGCCTCTACCGAGGAGGGGGACTACGCGAAGGCCCAGGTGGCCGTCAAGGGCGGCGTAGTCGAGACCTATCTGGAGTTCTGGGGGTCGAGGGCCAGATCGGCGCGGGTCGAGCTACACGCCGATTTCGGGCTTCAGAAGGCCAAGGTCGTCCTGGCCAAGGCCTCCTCGAACGGCGTGGTGAGGGAGGTCCTCAACGTCGCGGGCCGCGGGGGGCTCTACGTGGTGCCGCGGGCCGTCGAGGTGGGGGAGGCGAAGCGCATCGGCATATCGCCGGGGGAGGTCTGGGGCCTGGGCGGCGGCGCGAGGTATAAGGTGCGCCTCGTCTTGGACCTCCCGTTGAGGCCGGACGTGTACGCGGAGGCCGATCTGTAGGCGCGGCCAATCTATATAAATCCGGCAGTTCCGCCCCTCATGGACTGCGCGGGGTTCGGGATCTGGAGCGCCGCATCCAGGAGCTGGTAGAGCTGAGGGCGTCTTGTCCGGAGCCTCCCTCCACCGGCGGCGAGCTCGGCGCGTTTCTGGCCTCGCTGATATCTAGGCGCCACAAGCCTGTCGTCGCCTACCTCGGCCCGGAGAAGTCGTTCACGTGGGAGGCGGCCTCCTCGTACATGCCGGGCGCCTCGCTGGTGCCGGCCAGATCAATCGGCGAGGTCTTCGCCATGGTCGAGGGCGGCTCGGCCGATCTGGGAGTGGTGCCTTTCATGAACTCGCTGGAGGGGCCCGTGGGGGAGACGGTCGACTCCTTGGCGACGCGGAACGTCCGCATATCCGCCGTCTTGGAGATGAGGATCGTCCTCTGCTTCGCCAGGAGGGGCACGCCGCGGGTGGTCTACTCCCACCCACACGCCATAGCCCAAGCCCGGCGGCTCCTCTCCTCGCTGGGGGCGCAGGTGGTCTACACCAACAGCACCGCCGAGGCGGTCAAGGCCTTCGAGACCTGCACAGACTGCGGGGTCTTGGCGTCGCCGAGGGCCCTCGCCGGTTTCGAGGCCCAGTGCGGGGTCGAGGACGCCGAGAGCTACACCAGATTCGCAGTCATATCGCCGGCGGGGTCCGGCACAGCTGGCGGGGGCCGCTACGCGGCCTTGATATTCGCCGTGCCGAACACCCCGGGCTCTCTCTACAGAGCGCTGGAGCCCATCGCGGCGGCTGGCGTCAACATGTCCCTGATATACTCGAGGCCGACCCGCCTCTCCCCCTGGGACTACTTCTTCTTGGTGGAGCTGGAGGTGGGCGACGGGCTCGACGGGCTCGTGTCGGCGCTTAGGGGGAGGACCACCCTTCTGAAGGTCGTCGGGAGGTACGACGTGGTTAGGCTCTAACCGATATCGAAAAATTTAAATATATCCGATATCTGTTTCGATACATGTGGTGGAGGAAATGGGCGATGGGCTGGGGCGGCGGCTGGTGGTGGAGGGGGCCGCCCGTCTGGGGCCCGACCTACGACGAGTGGCTCGACCTCCACCTGAGGGCCGCCGTGTGGCAGATCAGGGGACTGGCGCAGTTCGTCAAGGAGAACGCGGGCCGTCTAGATCCGCAGAGCAGAGAGGCGCTGGCTAAGGAGCTGGAGGAGCTCGCGAGGGAGCTGAGGAGGTAACAGTAACCCCCTTTTTTCTCCTACTCACCTGAGGTGAGTTCGTCTTTTAAGTCCGTGCGGCCGCGCTCCCCATGAGGCGGATATGGATCGTAGCGGCCGCCGCGGCCCTCGCCGTTGTCGCGGCATATATAGCCTACGCGGCTGGTCAACAGACAGCGACCTACTCCGCGGGGCATGGGCCAGGCCACAACGCCGTCTATTGTCCCTGGGGAGCCGCCGCACGCCCACACGGCTGGCTCGCCAACGCCTCAGCGTACCCGCCGACCGCCGAGAATTTGACCGTCGCCATGTCGTCGGGCCAAGTGTCGCTGGACTTGAGGCTGGTCGGCATAGTGAGGGGGCCCTACGGCGTCGCGCGGGTGGTGGCCGGTAGCGGCGTCGTGGAGGCCGGGGGGCGGACCTACGCCGTGGAGAGCGCCTTCGGCGTGGTGGGCAGAGGCGCCTTCGCGTTGCGGCTCTACACAGGCGACGCCCTCATCTACGTCGCGTACCGCGGAGGGGTCTATAGGGCGGTCGTCCAGCCGCTCGGCGTGGCCCAGATGACGGTGTACTACGGCAACGCCACAGCTCAAATAACCTAGCTTTTTTCCCGTCCCGTGTTCCTCGTACCCAACCTCATCCTCATCGCCGTATCGCTCTACGTAATTGCCAGGGGGATCCAGGCCTACAGATCCTTCAGAGAGGCGAGGATAGGCCTCTTCGCCATGGGCCAGATAGTCTTCGCGTTTTCCCTCTTGCTGGAGGGCTTGGCGGGGGCCGTGGCGGCGCCGGGCCTCCTCAGGCCTTTGGCTCCCCTCGTATTCCTCTCCTACCAGATAATGGGGGCCGGCCTGCTCTTGATAGCGATCTCGGTCTCGCCCTCCGCCGCCTACGCCGTGTTCCTCGCCCCCGAGATCCAGCGCGCCGGCCCCGCCTTGAGGTCCTTCCTGTTGCTGACGGTGGACGCCGGGCTGGCGGCGTATATAGGCGCCGTCCTTCTCTACAGATCGTTGCAGGGGCGCGGAAGCCCGCTGGTGGCCGCGGCGTACCTCCTCTTCTCGGCCAGCCTCGCGGCTATGCGCCTCTACGGCCTCGCGCTGGTCTTGAGGACGGCGGCGGCCGTGTTCCTGGCGGCGGGGGTGACCTATGCCGAGGCCGAGAAGAAGTAAGATAGAGATAATAGCCGACGTGCTCTCGGCCTTGGAGCCGGGGTGCTCGAACCCCACGCGGCTGGCCACAGAGGCCAATCTGGCCTACGACAGGCTGTCGAAGCTGTTGGAGGAGCTGGAGAGGAGGGGCCTCGTCAGGCGGGGCGCGGGGGAGGTCTGCATGACCAGGGAGGGGGCCCGGTTCCTTTCGGAGTACAGGAGGTGGCGGAGCTTTCTGGACGCCTTCGGCCTCTAGCGGGCCCACCTCGCTATCCCCTTCTGATCTAAGGCGGCCCTCGCCTGCTCCACCACGCTGGCGGCCAGCCTCTCGCCGAAGCCCGGCAGGCGGGCTATGTCGGCGGGCTTGGCCCTCGCCACGTCGGCGAGCGTCCTGTAGCCTGCCTGGTAGAGCGTCCTCGCCCTTACGCGGCCCACGCCTCTGAGGTTCATGACGAGCTCCAGAAGCTCCTCCCTCACGCCGTACACCACCCGGTATGTTGCCCTCAAGGCGCCTTCGGCCCTCTGGGGGAGGCCCACGGCCGCGGCGAGCTTCGAGGCGGCTGTCCCCAGCCACTCGAAGAGGTCGGCGTACACCCTCACGTCGCCGGGGCCCACGCCGTATTTCTCGTATATCTTGTCCTCCGGCGCCTCGTTTGCCCACTCCCACAACATCTGGACCGTCTTGACGGTCTGTCTGAACTCGTCGTCCTCCTCGTCGAGGGGCAGGTCGGGGAAGGATCTGGCTATCTCGGCCGCGATCTTCTTGTCGAGGCGGCCGCGCCATATCTTGGGCACCTCGGGGGACGCCGCGACGATGTAGATATAGGCCACCGGCGAGTCGCCCCTCATCGCCTTGAGTAGGTCTATATACATGGCGGCGGTCTCGGGGTCGACGTAGAGCCGGGAGACGAGCTTCCCCAGCGGCGTGGCGTAGTAGGCGCCTCCCGCCTTCTCCAGGAAGCCCCAGGCCACCAGCTGGTCCAAGGCCCTCTCGGCCTTGCCCCTCGCTATGGACATGGCGGCGGGCCCCAGCTGTATGTAGGCCAGCGTCGCCGAGAGGTAGTCGACGATCTCGTCCTCGGTGTTGGCGTACCCGCTCCCCACTACGCCGAGCAGGTGGGATCTGAGGTTCACGTCGGAGAACAGCTGGGACCTCACGGGCTCTATGGCGCCCTTTATGTACCTCTCCATCACGTACTCGGCCTCCCGCTCGCTCGAGGCTATCGCCACGGCCTCGCCGTAGGGGTCGAGGCCCGGCCTGCCGGCCCGCCCCGCCATCTGCCTATACTCCATGACGGGTATCTCCTCGACGCCTGTCAACGGGTCGTACCTCCTCAGCTCGGCTATCACGACCCTCCGCGCTGGGAGGTTGACCCCGGCGGCCAGCGTGGTGGTGGACACGACGGCCTTTATGACGCCTTTCCTGAAGCCCTCCTCGACTATCCTCCTCAGCTCCAGCTCCAGTCCGGCGTTGTGGAACGCGACGCCTCTGGCGACCACCTCCGCCAGCTCCCTGCCTATGATCTTGCTCGCCGCCGCCTCCTCGACCTTCTCGGCGAGGTCTGCCGCCGCCTCGGGGTCTATCAGCCTCCTCCCGCCGGCCGCCACGGCCTCGGCTATCCTCCTCGCCGTCGACACGGTGGCCGATCTGCTGTTGACGAAGACCAGGGCCTGCCCGCCGTTCTCCACCGCGTCTAGGGCCAAGGCGACCTCGGGGTCGGCGCCTTTGGGTATATGCCTGACGCTCCCGTCGGCGTACCGGATGGCGCCGTCTACGTAGACCCCCTCCATGAGGGGCACGGGCCTCCAGTCGGACTTGACCAGCTTGGCCCCGAGCCATTTGGCCAGAGCCTCTGGGTTCCCGACGGTCGCGCTGAGCGCGACGACCTGCGCCTTGAGGCCAAGGTACTTGACCTTCGCCGCTATGGATTCGAGGACGGGCCCCCTCTTGGGGTCCCCGACGTAGTGTATCTCGTCGAGGGCTATGAGGCCCACCTTGTTGAGCCAGCTCGGCCTATGCCTCAGAAGGCTGTCGAGCTTCTCGTACGTCGTTATCACCACGTCGTATTTGTGGAGCCACGCGTCGTCTGAGTCGTACTCCCCCGTGGACACCGCCACGTCGACCAAATCGCCGTAGTAGGAGAAGTGGAGCTGTTTCTCGTAGGCGAGGGCCTTGAGGGGGACCGTGAACACGGCCATCCTCCCCTCCAGCGCGGTCTTCACGGCGGCCACCTCGGCCAGCAGGGTCTTCCCCGAGGCCGTCGCCGTGGTCATCACGACGTTGGCCCCCTCCAGGATGCCGGCCCGCACGGCCGCCTCCTGCGGGGGGTAGAGCCTCTCCACGCCCCGCCTCCTCAAGGCGTCCCTCAGCCCGGGCGGTATGGGCAACGACGAAACGTCCACGGAGGGGGTTGGCGGCCGGTATTTAGGCCTTCATGGCAAGGCGGTAGGCGTAGGCGGCGTAGAGGAGCTCCATGAACCTCCGCCACTCCAGCCTCCCGCCCGAGGCGAACCTAGCCGCGGTGCGGGCGTCGGTCCACACCCTCACGCCGCAGACAGGGCACCTCAAGGCGGCGGAGCCTCTCCTCTCGATATATACCAACGGGGATCCGCAACGGGGGCATCTATACGTCGTCTCGAACCACAGATAGCCGGGGCTCCCGGCTTAAAAAGGGCGTTGGTTAAGATCAGTCGGCGGCGGGGCCTCTCTCCTCGGCCTCTCCGTACTCTATCAAGCTGCGGAGGGTGCTCTCCTCGCCTATGAGATCCCTTATGGATATCACGCCGTAGAGCTTGCCGCCCTTGGTGACGACTACGTGCCTGATGTTGTGGGTCCTCATGACCTCGGCGACTTTCCAGAGGGGCTCCGACGCCTCGACCGTTATGACGGGGGAGGTCATGTACTTCTCGGCGGGGGTGTTGAGGTCGACGCCGGTGGCTATTGCCCTCACGATGTCCCTCTCGGATATCACGCCGAGCGGGTTCTGGGGCGCCTTCTCGTCGACCACGACGACGATTCCGATCTTCCTCTCGGCTAGGGTCTTCGCGACTTCCTTCAAGGTCGTCTTGGTCGAGACCGTTATGGGCGGTTTTCTCGCCAACGTCTCCGCGTTCATGGAGGCGCGTATAGATCTAAATAAAAATCTTTTCCAAATTATAGATCTAACTATTTCGGATCGAGCCGCGGGAATCTTTATAACTCGACGCGCCGGCTCTCGTATGCCTGTCGTCGTCGGCGTGGCCGAGTCGCGGCGCGTCAGAGTCCAGATAGTCAAGGATCTGCCCCAGTTCATGGGGCTGGGGCCCTACAGATCGGGCACGACGGCGTTGCTCCCCGTCTACACCGCCTTGAGGCTCGTGGAGATCGGCGCGGCGAAGATAGACGAGTCCTCTCTCCTCAAGCCGCAGGAGATCGCCGGGCTGAAGTTCGTGGAGGAGCGGGAGCAGCTCCCGGCCAAGCTCCCTGACGACTTCTACGCCAGGCTGAGGATCACCGTGGCCCAGCTGAAGAAGGACGGCGACTCCAAGACGCTCAGCGCGTTGATCGGCGCGGCGAGGGATCTCCTCATCAGGAGGGTGGAGAAGCTGGCCCGGCTCATGGCGGCCTCGCCGGAGTTGATAGACGACGAGGAGTTCCAGGAGAGGCTGGCGCCGGAGGAGAGGGCCCTGGCGCTGGCTCTACACGGCGAGGTCAAGGCCCTTCTGGGCGAGATCTTGAGCCCCTAGGCCCCTATCCTCTTGACGTATCCAGGCCTCGGCGTGTAGAGCTCGCCGTTCCTTATCATGAGGTCCACGAGCCTCTGGGCCTCCGCCCTCGGCACGCCCGCCTTCTCGGCCTCGTCCAGCAAGGCGTCGAGCTTCACGGGGCCTTTGTAGGCCTCCTCCAGCTTCTTGAGGAGCTCGGTCAGCTTTATGTAGGCCTCGCGGCGCGACGCGGGGACTCCCGTCATTATGGAGTCTATGTCGACCACCCCAGACTCCAGGTCTATCCCGACCGACTTGAGGAAGGCCAGGTACAGCCTTATGGCCCTCTCGGCGTCCTCGGCGGTGGCTATGGGCGACAGCCTCATCTTGGCCTCCGCTATGGTCAGGCGTATGAGCGCCTCGAGCTGGCGGGCGGTTATGGCTATGGCCGTGCCGGGCCCTTGGTAGTGCCTCCTCATCTCTAGGTAGAACTGCCTTATCCTGTCCTTGGCCTCCTCGCTCAGCTGGGGCTTGACGTGCCTCCTGGCGTATATTATGTACTTGCGGAGGAGGTCCGGCTTTATTATGTCCTTGAAGGACTCGGGGAGGGCGCCAGTGTGTAGGTCCAGTATGTGGGTGGCTACGGCCTTGTCGTAGTCCTCCTGCGGCTCGTCTCTGACGACGAATATGAGGTCGAAGCGGCTCAGCAGAGAGACGGGGAGGTCTATGTTCTCGGCGACGGTGCGGTTGGGCAGATAGCGGCCGAAGGCAGGGTTGGCGGCGGCGAGGACGGCCGCCCTGGCGTTGAGGGTCGCCACTATGCCGGCCTTGCTTATGGAGACGGTCTGTTGCTCCATGGCCTCGTGTATCGCCACTCTGTCCTTCACGTCCATCTTGTCTATCTCGTCTATTATGGCGACGCCCTTGTCGGCCAGCACCAACGCGCCCGCCTCCAGGTAGAAGTCGCCCGTCAGCTTGTCCCTCACCACGGCGGCCGTGAGGCCGGCGGCGGAGGACCCCTTGCCCGTGGTGTAGACGGCGCGCGGCGCCACCTTCGCCGCGAACTTGAGCAGTTGCGACTTCGCCGTGCCTGGGTCGCCCACCACCAGCACGTGTATGTCGCCCCTGACCCTCACCCCGTCGGGGTACACTATTTCGTTCCCCCCGAAGAGGAGGCAGGCCACGGCCTCCTTGACCTCCTCGTGGCCGTATATGGAAGGCGCTATCGACCTCACCACGAGGTCCCTCACGTCCGGCCTCCTCGATATCTCGATGATCTTCTTCTCGTCCTCCTTGGTTATGTCCTCGACCAGCTCCTTGTTGGTGGACTCTATGTGGACCGCCGAGAGGAAGGAGCTGAGGACCGGCGGCTTCCCCTTCTTGAGCTCGCTGAGGGCAAGGTCCAAGATGCCCGTCAACGACACTATGTCCCCCGGCTTCACCGAGTCGACCAGGTCGTCTAGCACGACGACCTCGACGGATCTCGGCAGTTGGCCCGGCGGGAGCTCCTCCGGCCTCTCCTGCACCACCAGCTTCTGCCAGTCTATATACTGCGAGAGCTCCGTCACGAGGACGAAGGACTTCGCGGCGCCGCATCTGGGGCATCTCGAGGGGGGCTCCACGTGCCTTTCCAGCTCCTGCACCAGCTCCAGCTCGTATCCGCACTGGGTGCATCTGTAGAGGGCCCGGTGGAGGAAGTGCTTCGGCGGGGTCTGCCTGGTGACTATGCCCTCCACCTTGATCAGCCGCCCCACGTACTCCGACCGCAACTTCCTCAGAGGTATGGAGTAGGGCGATCCCTTGACGCGGAAGTAGAACCTCCTGAGCCGCTTGGCCGTCTCGGGGTCCTTCTCCTCCACCACCTCCCTCACGGCGGCGTCCGCCAGCGGCAGGACCTGCCTCGGCCTCTCGACCAAGAGATCGGCGAGCTCCTTGTCGTGTATCAAGACGTCGTCGAAGTCAACCTCGAGGCTCCTCTTGTGCTGTACAATCATGTTGACGACCTCGTCCAGCACCTTCTCGTTCGAGAGGATGAAGTCCTTCACCTTGTTGCGCACCGTCTCCTGAGCCAGCTCTACGGCCACGGGGAAGTTGCGCCGGGCAAATTTAAGAGCTCCATATACAGGTGCTGAGGGGGGAGAGTATTCCGTAAATATTGCGACATGTCGGCCGAAACCGGCTATATAGGACTTATAGATCCCTTGGTTTACTATTTATAGTTTCATATTTATATTTATATTTTACGCAAATTCTTGAAAATATATAATATTTAAATTATATTAATTATTAT
>JBMFIG010000035.1:0-12185 GCA_049976425.1 Thermoproteus sp. | reverse complement strand
GCTGAAGGCTTTGGCCAGAAGCGACGAGGACAGGCGTTGGCTTGAGTCGACCGCGGTGCCTAGAGTGCCCACTAGCCGTATGAAGGCGCTGTCGCAGATGCTTGAGGAGGCCGGCCATGCGGGCATCGCGGCGTGGACAGACAAGGCCCTCGACCTCCACGACTACCAGTACCACGGCCCGGACCCCGACATGGCTCTCTCGAAGTATAGGGATAGGGGAGAGGCGGCGAGAGACGTGGTTCTGCTCTTGAGAGAACTCGCCGAGAGGGCAGAGGCCTTGAGGGGGAGAGTCAAGTGGAGCGATGAGCTAGAAAAGGCGCTGGAGGAGCTGAGGAGAGGGCTGTCGACGGGCTAATCGCCGGTAGGAGCCGCGTCGGTCGCAGATCCTGGGGGCGAGTTAACTCTTTTTTGCACTCGACTCAAGAATTATTTAAAAGGGTGTTATTCCACGCCCTACATGTTCCTGGAATATCTGATTCTGGCGGTTGCCCTAATCTTCGGCATCCTCGCGGTTTTGGTCAAGGACAACGCCGTGGCCGCCCTGAGCCTGGCGTTCTCGGCCGCCACGGTGGCCGCATACTACGCCTTGATGGGGCTCGTGGTGGCGTCCTTCTTGGTCTTCGTCGTCTATATAGGCTCGGTCATACTCATGGTGATAGTCACCGCCTCGATGTACGGCGGCTTCTTCGAATACCCGCGCCGGTACAAGATAGCCGTGGCCGTCCTCGCCGTCGCCGCCGCCCTGCTGTTGTGGGCCTTGATCCCGCAAGCGCCGCCGCCCCAGATGGGCCAGGAGCTACAGCCCAACTTCGACCTCCTCGCCCTAATAGCGGCCCTCCTGGTCTCGTCGCTAGTGGTGGCCATAGAGGTCGCGAAGAGGGTATGATCGCCGCAATCGCCATCGGGCTCGTGCTGATCGCCGTGGGGCTCTACGGCCTTGCGGCGAGCAGGAACATGGTGCGCCTCCTCATCGCGATCGAGGTGGTAGTCGTGGGGGCTCTCGCCGCCCTCGCGCCGGTCCTATCGGCCGCGCCCTCCGTAGGCCTCTGGGCGTTGGTGTTGCTCATATCCATGGCCGCCGGCGAGGTGGCCATTATAGGAGCGGTGATATATAGGGCATACGCGGCCGCCAAGACCACAGACCTGGAGGAGTTCAGATCGGGCAGAGATAGGCCATGACCGGCCTCGCGCTCTACGCCTCGATACTGTTGCCCATGGCCCTCTCGCTGGCGGCGTACGCGGCCGCCAGGCGGTCCACGCAGACGGCGGCCTACATAAGCGCTGTCGCGTTGTTGCCGTTGCTGGCCCTATCGTCCTTCTCCCTATTCGGCGGATCGAGGTACGTGGCCTCGGTCGGAACGGGCCTCTGGTCTATCTTCGCGCTGTATCTCGAGCCCTACAACGCCGCCTACGTCTTCACCGTGGCCCTCGTCGGCATAATGGTCGCCATATTCTCGGCGCCCTACATGGAGCATAGGGCCGAGGAGCTCGGCGTCAGGAACACCATATTCTACCTCACCTACGGCTTCTTCCTCGGCGGCCTGGCCGGCGCGTTCGCGGCGCAGAACCTCTTCGGCATCTACATCTTCATCGAGGTCGCGCTGATAGCCTCCCTCTTCCAGGTGCTGTACTACGGCTACGGCGATAGGGCGAGGATCACCGTAATGTACCTGGTCTGGTCCCACGTAGCGGCGCTCCTCATGTTGGCGGGCTTCATAGTGCTGTACCTCCACGGAGTCACCTCGGTCCCGGTGCCCGCCACAGCCGCCGGAGCTCTCCCCAAGACGCTTCTCTACCTCGCAACTCTGCTGATCCTGCTGGGCTCCTTCATCAAGATGGCCGCTCTCGGCGTCCACATGTGGCTACCCTACGTGCACGCAGAAGCCCCGACGCCGCTGTCGGCCCTTCTGTCGCCCGTGCTCGTCGGCTTCGGCGGATATATTATATCGGTCGTGGCGCTTCCCATAACGCCGCAGAGCTGGTTCCCCGCCCTCACGTGGTACGGCATAGCCACCGCCATATATGGGGGCATGATGGCCTACGTCCAGAGCGACATCAAGAGGCTCTTCGCCTACTCGACCGTGAGCCAGATGGGCTATATGCTCCTCGCCCTCTCTCTCCACAACGTCTTCGGCCTCACCGCCGCCGCGTTGATATACATCAGCCACGGCCTGGGCAAGGCCGTCCTCTTCATGACCGCCGGCTACTTCATCATGCACCTCCACACCCGCGACGTGGACAGGATGGGCGGCCTATACGGCTGGAACTCGGCCCTCGCGGGAGCCGCCATAGTGGGCTTCTTGAACTTGGCCGGCATACTCACAATAGGCATGATATCCGAGATAACCCTCGCGGTGGCGCTGGTCAAGACCTATCTCGGTGTAGAGTATATAGAGTTATATATAGCCTTCGCCGCGATGCTCGTCGTGACGGGCATCTACGCGTTCACCACAATCAAGAACGTCTTCTTCGGGCCGCCCAAGGTAAGCGGCGCGGGCCCGTACGACGCCGCCCTAGTTGCGATAGTGGCCACCGCGCTCCTCTCCGTGCTACTGTTCCTCCCGCCGATGTCGTCGAGTCTCTGGACTAACATAAGCGTATACGTACAAAACCACCTCGTCCCGGTTAGCCTATGAGCCCCGAGTACGTATTCCTCACGGTATTCCTGCCTCTGGTAGCGTCTATCCTCAGCCTCTTCCTGCCCGGAGAGAAGGCCAAGGCCTGGCTCGTGGTCGCAGGCGCCTTCCTGTCGGCGGTCTTCTCCATCCTGGCCTACACGCCGCCAGTCTCGGGCATCTACACCGAGACGTACTCGGTGCCCTGGATACCCCAGCTAGGGATCTACATCTCGCTCCACCTGGACCAGTTCAGCGGAGTGATGGGCATGCTCGTAGCCTGGCTGGTCTTCTTCATAGTGCTCTACAGCGTGAAGTACATGGAGGGCGACTACAGGCCGGGCTGGTACTGGTTCTTCATGGGCTTCTTCGCCACGTCGATGCTCATAATCACATACGCCGACAACCTCTGGTTCCTCCTCGTCGGGTGGGAAGGCGTAGGCCTCGCGTCCTGGGCCCTTATCGGACATTGGTATAAAGACGACGAGCCGGACGTGAAGTGGGTGGGCCATCCGGGCGACCGCGTCGCGCTCGTCGACTACGCCTGGCCTCCCTCGAAGGCGGGCCTCCGCGCAATCCTCACGATTAGGACCGGCGACTCGGCCTTCCTTGTGTCGCTCGCCTACATCTTCGCCGCCGTCGGCACCGTCCAGCTCTCCGGCTTGCTCAGGCTAGGGCCCGCGATCTCGGCGCTCGGCCTGCTTCCGTTGTTCCTCTTCTTGATGGGCCCCTTGACGAAGTCGGCCCAGTTCCCGTTCACCGAGTGGTTGCTGACCGCGATGACAGGCCCGACGAGCGTCTCGGCGTTGATACACGCGGCGACTATGGTAAACGCCGGCGTCTACCTGCTCATAGTCACGGCGCCGATATTCGCGTCTGTGCAGGGGGCACAGACGTATTTCCTCGCCGTTCTTGTATTCGGCGCGTTGACCGCAATCCTCTCCTCGATAATAGCGCTGACGGTGGACGAGTTCAAGCTCGTTCTGGCGGGCTCCACCGCGGCTAATCTGGGCATTATAGCCGCCGCGGCGGGAGGCGCAGGTCTCGTGGGGAGCGGAGCGGCGCTTACGGCCTTGTTGTGGATCGCCTTCATGCAAATCGTGGGGCACGCGATCTCCAAGGCGCCTCTCTTCATGGGATACGGCGCTGTGATCCACGAGACCGGCACTAAATACCTCGGCGCCGTCGGCAGGCTCGGCAACTACATGAGGGTGACGTCCCTGGCGCTTTGGCTGGCCATGCTCTCGCTGATCGGCACGCCGCCGTTCGCCGGGTTCTTCACTAAGGAGATGGCAGTCGACAACATATCGGCGGGCTTCGACGCCGTGGGGTTCTCAGGCGTCTTGGTGGCCGGCCTCATAGCGTTCCTCGCCCCTCTCTACGGGCTGAGGCTCCTCGGCCTTTCGCTGGTCCACGGCCCCGAGCCTAAGGAACACGTCCACGAGGCGCACCCCATCATGTGGGTCCCCTACACCGTCCTGGCCCTGGCCGCGTTGGGAGTCGGCGGCTACTTCGCGTACCTCTACGCCGACGAGGTCGCGAAGCTGGTCGCGTCCCCCGGCTTCTTCGCATTCCTCGCGGGCTTCGCCGTAGCGCTGGCGCTCTACGTCTTGAGGCCAGGCGTGAGGTCCAGGGCCTTGACCCCGCTTTGGAGGATAGGCTATAGGAGGTTCTACCTGCCGTGGCTCTACGACGGGGTCCTCGTGTGGATATACCACCACTTGGCCCACCTGATCTACTGGGTCGTCGACCGCGGCGTGATAGACAACCTCTACCACGCGGCGCTTCCCTGGGCCTTCGGCAGGATGTCCGCCGCGTTTAGGCGTCTGCAGACCGGGAGCCTCAGCTGGTATCTCCTATACGCCATCGCCGGCCTCCTAGTGCTGGTCTTGTTGGTGTTGCTATGATCGACCCGTTCTTCCTCGTCGTGTTGGCCTTCGCCGCGCTTGCGCCCCTCGCGCTTAAGGTGGACGGGCGCTACCTCGCGGCCGCCATGGGGATAGCTGTGTTCGCCATGGCCTTCTTCGTGCCCGAGGCCGCGTTCTTCTTCACGCTACTCGGCGTGGTGGCCATAGCCTTCGCCCTGGATTGGCCTTACGGGGGGCTGGGGTTCGCCTTGGGCCTCTCGGCCACGTCCACGGCCCTGGCGGCCTACGCCTACTATAGGGTCGTAGCGGCGCCTCAACAGGCGGTCTACTACGCCTTCGCGGGGCTGGCCGCGCTGGCGGTGTCGACGACCAGCATATACGGCCTGCTCGCGTCGGGCCGCGAGAGGGAGAACGTGGAGGGGGCTCTCAAGTACCTCATATTCTCGGCCGTGGGCAAGACCTTGATGATGCTCGGCTTCCCCCTCGCCCTCTACGTATCGCCTACCCTCGGCTGGGTCGTGCTCGCAATAGGCTTCATCTTCGAGCTGGGCCTCGTGCCGGCCCACCTCTGGATGGTAGACGCGTTCGCCCTGTCCACGCCTAGAGGCGTCGCCGCGTTGACCATATTCGGCGAGCTGACGCCGTTGTTGGTCCTGCTGACTCTCCTCAACGTCGTCCCCATGGCCAAGCCAGCCGCGTTCGCCCTTCTCATCGCGGCGCTTGCCTCCATGACCTTCGCCAACGTGGCCGGCCTCACGGCGAGGACCTTCGGCCGCACCTTGGCGTATTCCTCCATCGCGCATATGTCCTACGCCGTGGCCGCCGCCGCGCTGGTGTTCTACTTCGGCAACAGGTTCGTCTCATTGCCTCTCGTGGGCAACATGTCGGCGTTTTCCGTGGCCTCGCTAGTGATCATGCTGGAGGGTCTGACCTCGGGCCTCGGCAAGGCGGGCATATTCGGCGCGCTCACCGTCAAGCACGCCGACACGGTCCCGGAGAGGCGCGTCCTGTCGAACACCATCAACGTATTGTCTCTGCTCGGCCTGCCGCCTCTCCTCGGCTTCTGGCCCAAGCTACTGCTCATACTCCTATCGCTGGCCTTAGGCCAAGTCGGCGTCGCGGTCCTCGTGATACTCAACAGCGCTCTGGCGACCCCCTACTATCTGCGGATCTTTAGGCAGATCGTTGAGGCGGCTGGCCCCAGCGCCGACAACGCCACTTCGGTGCTCACCTCGACGCTCGCGGTGGTCCTCGGCGTCGCCGCGCCTCTGCTACTGGCCGCGCTCATACCCTAATTTGAAAACCTACAGCTTTATCTAAAACGAGCTACAGCGGTGGCGAACTATTTAAACGTCCATGTTATAGATACTATGTATGCCGCGAGCATGCGTGCGTCAGCCTACGGCACCGCCTCGCTAGGGCTCTTCTCCTCGTCCGGCCATGTCGTCGGGGGGTAGGGAGTTCAGGTGCTCCTACTGCGGCGCGCCGCTGGACGTCACGCCGGATTCCGTCCTGGTCGTCTGCCAGTACTGCGGTAGGCCCAACCTGGTAGTCTCCGGCGTCGATACCGGCGGCATATCGGCGGTGCCTACTCTGAACAGCGACGAGATAGCTAGGAGGGCCGTGGCGGCGGCGCGTAAGGAGCTCAAGCTGAAGTCGGCGACCTTCGGCGACCCCGACCTATACTATCTGCCCTACTACTTCGCATCGGTGGAGATGGCGGCAAGCTATAGGGCACGGGTTAGGGTGACCTACAGCTCCGGCAAAACCACTGTGACCAGGACGGTCGACGTGGCGGGATCCCTCAACTACTCGACGACCATCCCCGTGCTGGCTAGGAGGGCCGTCGCCGGCATAGCTACCGAGAAGCTGGCCCAGCACTACCTATCCACCAAGCCGCAGACCAAGCCGCTGGACCAGATAGAGCTGGGCTACAGGACCTCCAAGGCATTTCTGGCGGCCGAGTTCGGCAGAGATAGGGCAAGGGGCATAGCCATGCGGGATGCCGTGGACGACTTGCTCGCCAGAGTTGATAAGGACGCGGGCGAGAGGGCCTTGAAGGCTCTCCGGCTCCACTCGGCGAGGACCGCCGTGCTCGACAAGACCGTCGACTACCAAGTCGGCGAGTTCGACCTCTCGCCTCTGACGTACCTCCCGGCTTGGCTAGTCCCCTACACTGTCGACGAGGCCCAATACCACATGGCCTTCGCCGGCTGGGACGGCGAGCTCCTCGCGGCCCTCGAGCCCATCACAGTATCCAGCAGACTCCGCTCCATAGTAGGCTCTGTCCTGGCCAGCGGCATCTTGGCAGGCATAGGCGGGATCGCGCTTCCGCAGAACCCGTTGGTCGGAGCGGTCTTTCTGTTCTTCGGCGCGGGGATATCGGCGGCTATCGGCAAGAACGTGGTCGCGTCCTTCAAGGTCAAGAAATGAGGGTCCGTTGTCCCTACTGCGGGGCCGAGTACGAGGCGCCGGAGGGCGCGCAGTATCTGGTCTGCCCCTACTGCGGCACTGTCTTAAGGGAGGGGAAGATCTTCGAGTCCGTCTACTTCTTCGAGCCGCGCCTCGACAAGACCGCCGCTTTCAACAGGGTCTTCGGTTTCCGCCCTTGGGCCTCGCCGCGGGATCTAGGCACGGCCTCGCCGGCCGACGCGGAGCTCCACTTCCTCCCGCTCTACCTCTACTATGTCTATTTCGAGCCTCTTAAGGAGCTGGCCACATATGCGACGGCGCTTGCGGTGGAGAAGCCGCCGTTCTACGTACCGAGGGACTACAGATTCCCGGCCCGTTGGAGGATCCCCTTCAAGCCGTCGTTGGAGAGAACCGCCGTATTCCACCAGCCCCAGCTGGATCCCGAGACGGCTTGGGCCGCCGCCTCAAAGCCTTACGAGAAGGAGGCCAGGAGCTACGCCTCGGCCTTCAAGATCTCGGTAACCGATAGGACCGCCTTCGAGGGCATCGTGTATTACCCCTTCTGGAAACTGAAGTACATATACAGAGGGAAGGAGTATAACGCGGTGGTCGACGCCGCCGAGGGGGACGTGATCTACATGGAGTATCCCATATCTCGGAGGGGGAGAGCGGCGTCGCTGGCAGCCGCAATCACGATCTTGACGGGCTCCGTCGTTTTGGGCACGGCAATAGGCATGGGGATCTCGGCCGCCAAGGGCGTGGATCTCACCTTGTGGGGGCTCCTCGGCGGGCTTATCGGCGGCATCGCCGGCTCGGCCAGCGCGTTTACCTACGTCGTCGAGCGCAAGGCCGTATATAGAGAAGGCCAAGAGATAGAGATATTGTAAGCCGTCCACGCACCTCACCTGTAGTTGAGCTGGATGCGCAGGAGCTACTTGAGCCGGCCCCGGTAAGTCCGGCCCGGGCAGTAGAGGGCCGACCTTTAAAAAGGCCGGTTTTCCTCCGGCCATGATCGAGAGGACGTTGGTCATAATCAAGCCGGACGCCGTCAAGAGGGGGCTTATCGGGGAGATAATATCCCGCCTCGAGAGGGCGGGGCTTAGGATAGTCGCCGCCAAGATGGTGTGGGCCTCCCGCGAGCAGATGGCGGGTTTCTACCCCAGCGACGAGGCTTGGCTCAGAAACGTGGGGAACAAGACGCTCAACAGCTATAGGGAGATGGGGATCGACCCCAAGGCCGAGCTGGGCACGGACGACCCCGTGGAGATAGGCAAGATGGTGAAGGGGTGGCTGGTGGACTACATGACCGAGGCGCCTATCCTCCTCATGGTAGTTGAGGGGAACCACGCCGTGAGCGTGGTGAGGAAGCTCGTGGGCAATACCCTGCCCTACAAGGCCGAGCCGGGGACTATCAGGGGCGACTTCTCCACGGACAGCCCCGACCTGGCCAATAGGGAGAGGCGGTCTATCCGCAACCTCGTACACGCCAGCGACAGTCCCGAGGAGGCGAGGCGGGAGATAGCCTATTGGTTCAAGGAGTCGGAGATCTACAGCTATAGGTAGCCGTTCAACGTGGCCGATCTTATCTCGGGCCTCTTCGGGGCGAAGCTGTAGCACTCGTTTCCGGTATAGGGCGATCTGGCCACGGCGAGGCGGACCGCGCCTCTGGACGACTTGATCTCCACCACCTCGTACTGGTCCGCGACGAACGTCTTCCCGGCCGCTATGTCGTAGAACCTCAACGGCCGCTTCACGGAGGTATCATGCATCCTCAATAAATAGGCATCAGCCCCGACAGGAATTACCTCACCGCTCGGAGGCGGCACACCGCATCACCAGTGAATAGAAGTCGCCAGTTAATAAGCTAGATCAGGCGCGGATGCCGTTGGCCGGCCAGACGCGCCGTTAGGGCCCGCGCTGGCTGGAAAACGCGGTCGCATACGCAGGATGCGCGACGCCGTCAGACCGATACGTCGACGTTCTTGGTCTCCGGCAGGGCGAGTAGGGCTACGGCGAGCGCGACGGCGGCCACCACGTAGGTGTACAGCACGACGCCCGCTAGAGGGTTGTGTAGGGCTAGGCCTATGGCCCCTACTATGGACGGAGTGAAGCCGCCGAAGAAGCCTATGCCAATATTGAACGCTATGGACATCCCGGTGTACCTCACCCTCGTGGGGAAGAGCTCGGCTAACGCCGTGCCCAATATGCTGAAGGTGAAGGCCGTGGCCCCTATCAACACGAAGACGGCCAGGATGGCAACGGCGAAGTTCTTCGACGACGAGAGGAAGAGGTATATGGGGTAGTAGGTCGCTATGCCTACGACGAGCCCTATCACGTATATGAGCCTTCTGCCCAACCTGTCGCCGAGCCACGCCGCGAAGATGTAGAGGGGCAGTTGTAAGATGGCGGCTGTGCCGACTATGGCGTTGGCCTCGACGGAGGTCCACTTAGGCACTTGGGTCAGGAACGTGAATATGTAGGCCGTGGAGGTGTAGGCGAGGACGGCGTGACCCGCCGCTACGGCGATGCCCACAAGTATCCACTTCCAATACTTGGCGAACGCCTCGACTACCGGTATCTTGGACATAGCGCCTTTCTCCTTCAGCGCCTTGAACAGCGGAGTCTCGGCGAGTTTGAGGCGCAGATAGGCGCCCAACACCGTCAGCGCCAGTAGGAAGGGAACTCTCCAGCCCCATGCGGCGAACTCTTGAGCCGTGAGGAGCATTGAGGATAGGACTATAGTTAGGGACGAGAGGCCGAGCCCAAGCGGGGGGTCGCCGAGATGAAGCCGACGTAGAACGCCCTTCTGCCTCTGGGCGCGTACTCGAGCGCGTAGGTCACCGCGCCGCCGTACTCTCCGCCGAGCGCTATTCCTTGGACCATCCTGAGAGCCGCCAGGAGGGCCGTCGCGGCGAGGCCGGCTTGCGCGTATGTGGGCAATAGGCCTATGCCGGTAGTCGATAGGCCCATTAGAATCAACGTAGCGAGGAACGTCGACTTGCGGCCTATCCTATCGCCCAGGTGGCCGAACACGAGGGCGCCGATAGGCCTCACCACAAAGCCCGTCGCGAAGATGAGCCAGGTTCCTATAATCGCGGCGGCGGGGTTCCCCTTGGGGAAGAAGAGGGAGGCGATGATGGGGGAGAGGGAAGCGTAGGCGAAGAAGTCGTACCACTCTATCAACGTGCCTACGGTCGATGCGGCCACCACGAATCTGAGCGACATAACGTTGAGAAGCAGGCCATATTTAAGCTATATAGGCGCCGCCCAGCTGAAAATATATGTATCCCATGCGCGGCGTCGAGGCGCTCGGCGGCGGCCTACGGCACTCCCCGCGTAAATGTTGCACACAACTATGTACTACCGGCATGCACAACGCCGTATATGGACTGGAAGGGCGTCAGGTTGTTGGCCTCGGCCGGCATAGGCTGGATGTTCGACGCCATGGACGTCCTACTGCTCTCCTATATCCTAGTCGCCGCGGCCGGCGAGCTGGGGCTCGGCAAAGGCGAGGCCGGCCTCGTCATATTGGCGAACAACGTGGGCATGTTGCTCGGCGCGCTCCTCTTCGGGAGGCTGGCCGACGTCTGGGGCAGAAAGCCCGTCTTCATGACGACGTTGGCCATCTACGGCGCGGGGACCGGCCTGACGGCGTTGGCCGGATCGGCGTCGGATCTGGCGTTGCTACGCTTCTTCACGGGCCTTGGGCTCGGCGGAGAGCTCCCCGTGGCCGCCTCGTTGATGTCCGAGCTCTCGCCGACTAGGTATAGAGGAAGGAACGTGGTCTTGCTGGAGAGCTTCTGGTCCCTCGGCTCAATTCTGGCGGCCGCCGTCGCATACTTCGCCTTCCCGCGCCTCGGCTGGAGGATACCGCTGGCCCTCCTCTCCTTGACCGCGCTCTACGTCTTGGTCCTCAGATCGGCTGTCCCCGAATCCCCGCTGTGGCTGTACCTCAGAGATCCGCAGAGGGCCTACGCCATAGCCCAGACCTACGGCGTCACGCTCGACCGCGTCGAGAGGCACTCGGCGAGGGAGCTCTTGACCGGCTACAGATCGCAGACGTTGTTGCTGTGGGCGGCCTGGCTCCTTCTAGCCTTCGGCTACTACGGCGCCTTTCTCTGGCTCCCCACCATGATAGCCAAGAGAGGCCTCGGCTTGGTCGCCACGTTCGAGTACTCGTTGATCATGTCGCTGGCTCAACTGCCCGGCTACTTCACAGCGGCGTACCTCATAGAGAGGATCGGCAGAAGGCCCAGTCTGCTCCTCTTCTTCCTGGGATCCGCCGCCTCGGCCATCGCGTTTGCCGCCGCGCCGAACGTCGGTTGGCTACTGGCCTCCGGCATCGCCCTGAACTTCTTCAACCTCGGCGCCTGGGGCCTCATATACGCCTACACGCCCGAGTCGTTCCCGTCCGATCTCCGCGCCACGGGCATGGGCAGTAGCGGATCCATGGCGCGCGTCGGCATGATAATAGGGCCTTTACTGCCCACATACCTCACCTTCTCTACCGCACTAGCGGCCTACGCCGCGGCCTGGCTGACGGCCGGCGTATCTATCTATCTATTCGGCAAAGAAACAAAAACAATTAAAATAGAATAAAAATTTATAATTATTTTTAAGTTGTTTTTAATTAATAAAACTCAGTTAAATTTAAAACATTCAGAGCCTAGGGTGGTTCATGATATATACTTTTATGCATGTTATTCGGTTACGACGACCTTCCCGAAAAGATTGCGGCAGTTTTCTCTCAATATATTCTATATTGAGATAAATAGAATATATGTAAATAAAAGCTTATAAGTATCCTCTATCGATCTCATGATGCTGTCGGTCACTCAAATGAACGCCTTCCTGGGCAATACCCTCCAGCTCCTCCGAAGGAGTATAGAGCTCGGCGGTTTCCCTATCGAGCTTTACGAGTTTCTTTCTAGGCCTAAGAGGGTTCTGGTGGTTTCTATTCCGGTTAGGGTTGATGGGGGCGGTGTTGTGTTTTTCGAGGGGTATAGAGTTCAGCATAACGACGCGCTTGGGCCTTACAAGGGAGGTATCCGTTTCCACCCCGAGGTGTCTCTGGCCGACGATATGGCTTTGGCGACTATCATGACTTTGAAGAACAGCTTGGCCGGGTTACCCTATGGAGGGGCTAAGGGGGCTGTTAGGGTGGATCCCAAGAGGCTTTCGCCTCGGGAGTTGGAGGAGCTCTCGAGAGGCTACGTTAGGGCTATAGCGCCGCTTATAGGAGAGGAGCTGGACATACCGGCGCCCGACGTGGGGACCAACAGCCAGATAA
>JBMFIG010000034.1:0-13003 GCA_049976425.1 Thermoproteus sp. | reverse complement strand
AGGTGTTGGTCGTGGGGGGATCTGTGGCCCTCAACCATTGGGACGTCTTCAAGGCGGTAGAGGACAGGCTGAGGAAATACACGCCGCTCACTCCGCCGGCAATCGAGAGGGCTAAGTTCGGCGACGATGAGGTGGCCATAGGGGCGGCCGCCCTCGCCATAGAGCCTCCCGACACGCTGAAGAAGTTCGGCTACCCCAGAGGGGTCTAGCGAGGGTCGCCCGCCGCGCAGGCATTGTCAGTTATGTGACAACCATAAATAGGACCGTTGTCAGTTCATTGACAATGGAGCTCGTCGACAGATCCAACCCCTGGTGGTGGGATCCCGAGTGGCACGCGCGGGACCCGCACATATCTGCCTGGGAAGCCCAGAGGGTCAAGTGGATGCCCCAGTGGTTGCGGGAGATCCCCCTGGAGGAGCCCTCGTTGACCTTCGTCGAAGTTACCCGCCCGACGTGATCGTCGTGACCATGGAGAACGCCCCGAGATTCCTGCTGGAGCTCTAGCCACCAGCCCATCCCATGCCCGTAACTGGTGCAGGCGGCAGATAGCCGATATTTACGGCCATCGAGAAGCCTCGCAGTTTTAAGCTTTCGTCGATAATGACGATGCGGGGGCCGGGATTTGAACCCGGGTCCTCCCGGCTGCTCGGGCCGGGAGCCCTTTATGAGCCCTACGCGGGGCTACGCCCCTGGGCGCTCCAACCAGGCTGAGCTACCCCCGCCAGTCCCTTACATACATTCGGGTTTAAAGCCTTTCCCTCACATGCTCGTGTTCTGGACCGCGGTCCTAATAACGGCATAGGCGAGGTCTCGGTAGGGCCTATCCGTCAGAGCAGTTAAGCCGTCTGCGCCGACGTCTTTAGCACTGCTAAGGAGGCCGGCCGCCCTGCAGATTGGCTCAAGCCCCGTCAAGGCGTCAAGGGCGTGACCGCGGCTGAGAGCTTCTTGACGTCGTCTTCGCAGTATCTCCGCCCTCTCCACTCGACGCATCTGACGAATGCCGAGGCCCATACAACTGCCGGTATGACGAAGTTCCCCAGGGCCCACGTGGCCAAGACCTCCAACGGGCTTGTCCTTATGCCTGCGTGCCTCTCCACGCCCTTGGCTCTGACGAAGTCCTTGGCCAGGTTGATCAGCGGTATGGAGAAGCCTACGGCGAGCGCCGGCGCGCCGACGGCTAGGCCGGCCGCGGGCATCGCTATGCCGAAGGCGAAGTTCAGCGTGTATATGGCCAGGCCCACGATCCAGCCCTGGCGCGCGTGCCATTTGACCATGAGGACTTGCCTCACGGCCCACTTGAACATGTCGCCCCATCTGCATAGGGGATCGGGCGTCGGCGCTATGGATCTCCGGGAGAACCATATTCTGCCCCCCAGCTCCTTGACGGCGCTGTAGGTGGCGTAGTCGTCGCTGATGTAGCGGGGGAGCCTCTCGGCTATCCTCCCCCTTTCGACCACGTCTCTCCTCAACGCCGTGGAGCCTCCCCAGAGGAATCTCGAGCGGGGGTCCTGCATGGCCGAGAAGGCGGTGTTGCTGACGGCGGCTCTGGCCCTCGTGCAGAGGCTCCGCCCCACGTACCACCTATACGTAGTCGCCGCGTCGTACGCCGACAGAGGCGCCGTGAGGCCCTCCAGCCAGTCGGGGCCCGGCCTTATATCGTCGTCGGCCAGCACCACGCAGTCGCCCCGTGTGGCCTCTAGGGCTTTTGCCAACGCCCAGCTCTTGCCGGGGACGCCGGGCGCCGGCCTTGCGACGAGGACTTCGCCGAACCTCGACGCGACGGACGCCGCGGGGTCGCCCGCGTCGTCGACCACGAACACGTATCTGGCCCTGCCTCCTGCGAGCCTCTGCCGCGTCATCGCCGCCAGGTTCTCCTCCAGGCCTGGAGGGGCCCCCCTCAGGGGGACTATCACGTCCACCTCGCGGCAGGTCTGGCCTCGGCGCTCCTCGACCGACCAGAACTTCGCCTCCCTGTATAGGCCGGCGAGGGCCAAGGCGGCGAGCGCCAGAGAGACGGCCACGAGGACGGCGATCACCACGCCGCGGCGGCGCCGCGTCTTTTTAAGCGTTGTTCCCGCGGTTTAAATAGCCAACGCTCACGCGGCATAAGATCAGGGGTGGGATCCATTTTGAGAATTGCCTGTTTATAAGTCGGCGCGCCCTCATGTATGGACGGCGTGAGGGAGTTCGACCTGACCTACGAACAGCTTTTCAGCGCCCCCGACAAGGAGGGATCCATAGTGTCGGTGCGCGTCCATAGGAAGGTGAAGTCGGTGCTGGAGGAGCTGGCCAGGAAGGAGGGGCTCGACGGGGTCTCGGAGCTGGTGCGCTACCTAATAGCGGGCTACCTCATGGGCAAGTACAACATAGTGCGTCCCGAGAGGCGGGTGGTCGTGGAGCCCATAGTCCTCAACATAAACGTTGCGAAGGGGGGCGGGCGCGACGACCTCGACGTGGAGCTCGCCTTGCAGGAAGTCGAGAGGATTGTGAGCGATGCCGAGGACTATCTGAGGAAGTTGGCCATGGGCGTGGTCATGAAGAACCCCGAGTATATCGCCAAGCTCAACAGACAGCTCGTCAAAGCCGCCAAGACGGCCAAGAGGATGGGCTTGGACGAGGTCTACGCCAAGATCTTGAAGCTCAAGTCGCAACTCATGGTGTTGGGCTGAAAGCTTATTAAGACGGCCGTTTGCGCGGGCATGGTCTGCGAGAGGTGGGAGAGGCTAATGCAACAAGCCGAGAGGCAGGGCAATAAGGGCAAGGCGCTTGAGTTCAAGGAGAAGCTCGTGGAGTGTCTGGTCTACCAAACGCGGAGCCTCATCGCGGAGCGGAGGCTCGACGAGGCGGAGGCCTTGATAAAGCAGGGGAGGGATGTGGCCAAGAAATACGGGATAGAGGAGCTTTCGTTCCACCTGGACCTCGCCGAGAGGGAGATAAAGGCTATTAGGGAGAGGCGGGCCAAGGCGACTGCTCAGAGCTCGTAGACCTCGTCGAGGAACTTAGACAGCCTGTTTATCTTCCTCCTGCTGGCGCCCACCACAGCCCCATACTTTCCGAGCCCCACCGCTAGCACATCTACGACTACGCCGCCCACCTCGCGGCCGGCGAGGACGAGGTAGCCCTGCGATCTATACCTCCGCCAGAAGGAGTAGAGCCGCTCCGCCGCCTCGTCTCTCCGCGCCTTCATGGCGCCCGCCCTCTCCAGCGCCTGCCCCAGCCTCTCCGCCACTGCGTAGTAGTAAGGCGGCTTCTGGATCTTCCTTATCTCCAGCCTGAGGCCGGGCACTCCGTCGACGGCCGAGAGCACGACGTACGCCCCGGGGTACTTAGCCAGCGCCGAGAGTCTGTTGAGCACCGCCCTCTTGGCCTCGACCACGGGCACCACGGGCGTGTAGAGGCCGCGGCCCCTATAGGCGGCCGGCAGGACTGCGCCGAAGAGGCTGACGAAGGCAGGCCTAAGGCCTCCCGCCTCGAGGAGCTCGGCCACTAGATACGGCGCCGCCTTCCTTATGCTGGATCTCCCCGGGCGGTAGAGTTGGAGGTTCCTCCTAAGCACTCCGTGTAGCTTCGACGAGTTCAGCTCGACTGCGCGTCTGAGGACGTCCTCGTCTACGTCTTCCCAGCCGGCGAGATCGCCCAATATCTCGGCGATCAGCCAGTCGGGCGCGTCGTAGACTCCGACCACCTCCCCGACGATCTTCCTCAAGACATCCGCCTTCCCCAACACGGCATCCGTCGGCAATGGCGTCGCCATTTAAAAAGTTATCCCGCGAGGGACTATATGAAGTGGGCCGAGCTTACCTGGCCGGAGTTCGAGAAGGCCGATAAGGCCGTGGCGGTCCTGCCCGTGGGAGTTGTGGAGGCGCACGGGCCGCACCTCCCTCTGGGCACCGACGCGTTGATGGCCATGTACGTAGCCGAGAGGGCGGCGGAGGAGGCGGGCGCGCTCCTCCTGCCCCCGATCTGGTACGGCACGACCTACGTCTTGGATAGGTTCCCCGGCACCATATCTATATCTGCCGAGACGCTCTATAGGCTGTATAGGGACGTCTTCGCCGAGGTCGCGAGGAACGGCGTCAGGAACCTCGTCGTGGTCAATGGCCATGGTGGGAATATAGATGCCTTGAGGATGGCGGCTAAGGACGTGGCTAGATCGGCCGACATGACCATAGTGGTCGTCAACTGGTGGATAGACCTAGCCAAGGAGGCTCGGCGCAGGGTCCTCGAGACCCCGGAGGGCCACGCGGCGGAGGACGAGACGAGCGAGGTCATGGCGGCCTACCCGCATCTGGTGAAGGCCGTGCCGAGGGACGCGGATGAGTGGGTCGAGGTGAGGTATGCCGTATACGGGCGGAGGGCCTACGAGGCCATGTACGCCAAGGCAGTGCAGGGCTACCCCTCGAGGGCCTCTAGGGAGAAGGGCGAGGAGATCCTCAAGGCCGCTGTTGATGAGTTGAAATCGCTGATACTCGACTTGAAGGCCGGGAAGTTGCCACTCGAGAGGAGGGCGTAGGCAGGGAAAAAGGCCTTTTCAAGACGCGCAGATCTGCCCGTTGGCTCCGTTTACGTTGACCCAGTAGACGCCGCCAGACTGGAATATCTCGAAGACGTACTGCACGCCGGAGCTCGGCAGAGTTATGTTGGCCTCGTACAGGGTATATCCGCCGTATGTGCCCACCGGCTCGGCCAATACGTCGTCGACTGGCCACCACCAGTTGCCGTAGCCGTAGTGCAACACGGGGTAGACCGTCCCGCTGGACTGGACGGCCACCACTATGCCCACGGTGGAGCCCGCGGGGGCGTAGACGCAACCGGGCGCGGACGCCGGGCTGTAGGACGTGTAGCCGCCTTCTCCATACACCCTGACCTGGTACACGTAGGCGCTCTGCACGGTGCCGCTCGGCGTCGGCAGGACGGTTATCCAGTAGTTGCCGTCGGCCGTCGATGCGGCGTGGGCGTAGTAGGTGTTGGAGCCCTGTACTATATAGATGAATTCATAGTTGCCCGGCTTGAGATCCACCGTCGCCGTATAGACATAGTTGTTGCCGTAGGTCCCGCTGAAGTTCATGGGGACGAAGTATAGATACGTCCACGGCCCTCCGAAGTAGTTGACGGGGCCGAAGTGCAATACTGCCCTTATCAGCCGCGCGTCGGTGGGGTTGGGAGGCGAGTAGTTAGGCGACCAGACTTGTACGCTGAAGGTGTACGGCCCCTCCACCGTCACTATGCGCTCGAAGGGCGAGCCGGCCCAGCCTATCTGCGCGTTGCTCGAGAAGTATATGGGCTCGTTGAGAGGCCACGTATAGTTATAGCGCGCCGCCGCACAACGCGCGAAGGCTCTGAAGAGGTCGTCGAATATATACGGCGTCGCCGAGGCGAAATAACCGCTGTACCAGAAGAACCAGTCGCCCGCCTCCGCCTCGTACATGCAGGTCCAGTTGGCCACGTCCTGCCTCACGTTGTACAGAATAGTCCACGCCAAGTTCTGTTCCCAATTGCCGACCCAGGTGGAGAAGTCGCCGGCCCAGGTAGAGGCGACCACGGGCCTCTTGAGCGGCAACGCCTTGGACTTAAGCGCCTCCACCGCCTCCAGGGTGGTGGCCATCTTCATGGTCCTATCGCTCTTTATGAGCCCGTAGAGGTACGTGAGGTACTGGACGCCGTCGTCCTTGAAGTACTGGAACGGGTTCTCGCCGTCGAGCGCTATCAAGACCACGCCCCTCTTCACGCCTGCCTGCTCCAGCTGGTACTCCACCGATTTGATCATCCAATAGGTCTTATTGGCGGCGTAGAGGGGGCCGCGGCTGTTCACGTCGCCGCTGGCGCCGAACCCTATGTAGTTCGATATCTGGTCGTCCCTGGCGAGCACGTAGAGGCGGCCGTATTCGGTAGGCATATACCACAAGGCGTAGTTGAGCACGCCGGGCGGACGGCCCAACGTCAAGGCCAGGGTGTCGCCCGATATGTAGGTGTAGTTGAAGCCGGCCTCCGCGACCAGCTCCAGGGCCTCTTGGGACACGGCCATCTCGGGCGGCCAGAGCCCTCTGGGCACGAACCCAAACGTCTGGTTGTAGAAGGCCCTCGCCTCCAGCAACTGCCGGTACACGTCCTGCGGGTAGCTGAAGCCCGTGGGCGGCACTATCAGATACGGATTGCTCTGCAGAGCCGACGTCAGGTTCGCCACTAGAGGCATTATTGGGTAGTACATGGGGGTCGTCACGAACTCTATCGAGCCCGACCCGCCACCCCTCTCCTCTATCAGCTGGAGGAGCCTCTCCGCATATCTCTGGAACCCCGCCAGCAGGAGATCCCGTTGCTGTATAGTGAAGTGCGTCGTGCAGTTGCTGGCCAGCGCGTAGAGATATATGGGCCTTAGCTGGGGATCGCGCTCCAGGATATAGACGTTGTACCAAGCTAGGTTAAAGAGAGTCTGGAGATCTAGGTAGTCCTGCGGCGTGAAGTTCTGGAGGGCCCACTGAATGCCGTTCTGCTTCACCTCTTGATATATGCAGTAGTACCTGGGGTACCGCTCTATCTGTATAGGCGCTACATCGAAGAAGCGCTCCAGTATGAAGAGCTTCTGGGCTTCTGATAGGGAGCACGGGTTGGCCTCAGAGGCTTGGAGGTAGGGGTCGTCGTACTTCCCCTGGGCCACCATCTCTATCTGTTCGAGTAGTGTAGGCGTGGAGTCGAAGGTGGCGTGGGCGTGTTCGGCCGGAGCCAATGCGACCATGGGGTAATAGCCCCTGGTGACCCAGAGCCGCGGCCAAGGCGCCAACACCATGCCGTTCGGCAATACGTAGGGCGGCTGGTGCATGTGCCAGAGGAAGACCACGTACAGCCTCGTGTGGATCGTATGGGCCTTGGAGGAGCCGTTCACCTCGGCTAGGCCATACGAGGCCAGCGCCAACAACAACAAAACCGCTACGGCTAATCTGAGTTTCTTATGTAGGGATGTTTTTAACAATTCCGCATAAAAGCGCGATAGGCTTGCGCGGCACGCCGGCCGTCTGTGGACATTTATACAGAACCCATTACATGAGGCGGAGGATTGTGTTGTTCCTGGCCGTGGCCGCGCTCATGATCGCGGACGTACACGCGCAATATCCTTGTATGTGGTGGGAGAGGCTGGCGGAGGTCTTTTGGATGCCTTGGGGGTATTGGGAGCCTTTGGGGATTCCTACGGGCTGTGTTCGGGCTCGCCTCGATCGCGTTGTTGTCGATCCTCATATTTGCTACTGTGGATCTATAGGAAACTTTTTCAGACAACTGGCCGCCCGCACGCTGGGCCCTAGCCCGGCCAGAGCCATCTTTTTAATATTCATGGACGACGTCGTGTATGGAGGTGCCGGACTACAACGGCGGCGGGATAGCCGCCGTGCCGAACACTTTGCTGGCGCACTTCGGCCTGCCTCCTAGAGGTCCACAGATAAGGTTCGGCCTAGGCCTCTCGTCGAGGCGGATTGCGCTGATCTTGTTAGACGGCCTCGGCTTTAATACATTCGCCAAGATAGCCGGGGAGTACTCCGGGATATTTAGGGGGCTCTATAGGGCGACCTCGGTCTTCCCCACGACAACATCGGCGGCTTTGACGTCCCTATCGACGGGGCTGGCGCCGTGCCAACACGGAGTCGTGGCTTGGAGCTTCTACCTCAAGGAGGCCGGCGCCGTGATAGACTCGCTGAATATGAGCGCCATGTTAGGCGAGAGGGATGGGCTGAGCAACGCCGGCTACGAGCTCAAGGCGCTCTTCAACGCGCCGACGGTATTCGCCGATTTGGCCAAGGTCGGCGTGAGGTCGAGGGTGTTCCTCCCGAAGGGGCTGGGCGGGGGTATTAGCAGAATACTCTACGACGGCGCCGAGACCTTCGAATACATATCGCACTACGACGCGTTGATAAACGCAGGCCGCTTCCTTCAGCAGAACGACGCGGCCTACGCCTATGTCTATATATCCACAGTGGACAGCGTCGCCCACAGATACGGGCCGCGCTCCGACGAGGCCCTTGCGGCCGCGAGGGGAGTCCTAGACTCCGTGACGAAGCTGGCGAGACAGTATATGGCTGGCGCCGACGTCATAGTCACGGCGGATCACGGCCACGAGGAGATCGCCCGCAACGAGAACTTGTCCAAGGACGTGGAGTTGTTGGACGCGCTCAGCATGCCGCCGTACGGCGATCCCAGAGCGCTGTATCTCAAGCCCTCCGTAGAGCCCCGACGCCTCGCTGAGCTCCTGGCGAGACACGGCGAGTTCTCGTTGATGTCCAGAGAGGAGGCCCTTAAGGCGGGCCTCTTCGGAAGCTGTGAGGGGAAGTTCGCGGAGAGGATCGGCGACTACATAGCGTTGCCGGGACGCGGCCTCTCCGCCATCTACCTCTACAAGCAGAAGAACGAGGATCCGTTGAAATTTAAGGGACACCACGGAGGGCTTACCGAAGACGAGCTCTACATCCCGCTTATACTTCTATAGCTCGTGGAGCCGTTGCGCGGCATAGCGCGCGGGTCTAGGGCTTTCCGGCAATAGGGCGGTCTTATCTCCTCTCCAGCGAGGCTACGTAGGCCAGGAGCTCCGCCGCCACGTCCACCCCGCTGGCCCTGGAAACGGCCTTAAACTCGGGCACTACGTTGACCTCTCCGACGAAATAGCCGTCGGGGCCTATCAGTATGTCGACGCCGGCGTAATCAGCGTTGAGGGCCTTCGCGGCCTTGACGGCAAGCTCCTCAACGTCTGGCGATGGCTTGATGCCCTCGACGCGTCCGCCTCTGGCGGCGTTGCTACGCCAGTCGCCGGGCGGCGGCCGCCTCACCATGGCGGCGGCTACCCTATAGCCTATCACGAAGGCCCTTATATCCGTCCCGTCGCCTACCCGCTCCTGCACGAGGTACACCTCGTCGGGCTCCGCGCCCTTGAGCAACGCCTCGACGTCCTCCCGAGATCTCGCCAAGGCGACTTTCCTCCCCCAGCTACCGAAGGCGGGCTTGACTATGAGCTCGGACGCCTCGGGAGCCGCCGGGGCCAGCCGAGTCCTCGGTATTGGCAGACCCGAGGCGCGTAGTAGGGCCAGGGCCACGGCCTTGTTCCACCCCGCCGCGAGGGCCCTCCAGCCGTTGACGGCCACGGCTCCCGAGGCCTCGACGTGCGCGGCCGCTATGATGGCCTTGTTGTGGCTGAGCGTCCTTATTAGATAGACGCCGGGATCGACGTCCTCAGAGAGGTTAAGCCCGTCTACCCTCACCAGCTCGAGGCCTACGCCGAGCCTCTCGGCCGCCTTCACTATCATGCGCTCCTCCTCCTTGACCAAGTCGACTAAGAGCCTCACCACGGCTCTACTCCGAGCCTCCCGCCCTTCCTCAACCAGTCGAACGCGGCGGCCAGCTCCAGCCCCAGCGAGGGGTGCAACACGAGGGGGGTCGACGTATCGGCGGCCACGCGCCTTATGGCGTAGTCCCTATCCGGCGTGACGCCTGCCGTGATCACTATGTCGACTTTCTTCCACTTAATGGCCTCGACGATCTCGGGCGACGGCTCCAGTATATCCAGCCAGAAGAGGCGCCTCTTTATCTCCTCTATCTCCTTCGCGTAGGACTCGTCGAACGTGTACACCAACGCGTTCCTCGACGGGATCTTGTTGGGCGGGGCTGACAACCAGCTCTTGAGGAGCGCCTCCTCGAAGACGTCGCCGAACGAGGCGACCTCGCCAGTGCTGTACATGACGGGGCCCAACCTCGGGTACGCCCCCCTCACCCTGCTCCAGGAGAACTGGGCCGTCTTGACCCACCACTTGGAGGGCCTCAACACCGTCATCTCGTCGTCGTAGGGCAACCTCTCCCTGGTCAAGACGTCCGCTGTGAGCGACATGTAGTTGACGCCGGTCGCCTTGCTCACAAACGGCATGGAGCGGCTCGCCCTTAGGTTCGCCTCTATGACGTACACGTCGTCGGCGACTATGAACTGCACGTTGAGGGGCCCTCTGACGTCGAGCTCTCTGGCTATCGTATAGGCGATCTCCGCCATCTTCCTAACGGCGGCCTCCGGCGCTCTGCGGGGCGGCATGACCATGGTGGAGTCGCCCGAGTGGACGCCGGGCGGCTCCACGTGCTCTATCGGCGTGACGACGACCCTCTTCCCGTCGGACACCGCGTCTACCTCGGCCTCCACGCCCGTCGGCATGAACTTGGACACCACCACGGGATACTCGCCGCTGACCTTGGCGGCCTTGGTCAAAAATTCGGCCAGCTCCCGCCTGTCTCTGGCAACCGCCATGTAGGTCCCGCCCAGGACGTAGCTGGGCCTGAGCAGTACCGGATAGCCTAGATCCTCCGCGAGTTTCTCCGCCTCCTCTATGCTCCTCGCGTAGAACCAAGGCGGCTGTCTTATGCCCAGCTTGTCGAGGAGGCGCGAGAACTTGCTTCTGTCCTCGGCGAGGTCTATCGACGACGCGCGGGTGCCGCCTATTCTGATCCCCAGGCCCTCCAGCTTGGGGTACAGCCTCTGCCCTATCTGCCCGCCTGCGTAGAGCACCACGACGGGCCCTCCCTCCTTCTCGTATATGTCGAGGATCCTCTCGGCCGATATCTCGTCGAAATACAGCTTGTCTACTATGTCCCAGTCGGTCGACACGGTCTCGGGGTTGTAGTTGAGTATGGCGACGCGGTAGCCCCTTCTCTTGAGCTCTAGGGCCAGGTTGACCGTCGCCCAGTCGAACTCGACCGACACGCCTATTCTGAAGACGCCGGCGCCGACCACCAAGTAGTCCGCCTTCGGGGAGAGCTCGTCGAACTCCCCGCCGTAGGTGAGGTACAGATAGTTTGTGTCGGCCGGCCACTCGCCCGCCAGCGTGTCTATTTTCTTGACGACGGGCCTCCGCCTGTTCTTGGCCAGCTCCTCCGGCCTGGCCCCCAACGCCAACGCTATCTGTTCGTCGGAGAACCCCAGCCTCTTGGCCTCCTCGAGGAGCTCGGGAGACGCGCGCCCGGATTCGAGGGCCTTCCAGACGTCGACAACTCTCTTTATGGCGTTGAGGAAGAATCTGTCCACCTTGGTGAGCTCGTATATCTGGTCCACGGCCGCGCCTAGGTAGAGGGCCTTCGCGGCGTAGATGGGCCAATACGGCAGGTGGCGCTCGAGGGCGCTCAAGGCCTCATCCAGAGTCGCGGATCTGAAGAGGGGCCCCCCGACGAGGCCCGGCTCGCCTATGTCTATCATCCTCACGGCCTTCTGCCAGGCCTCCTCGAGGTTGCGGCCTATGCCCATGGCCTCCCCTATGGACATCATCTCAGGCCCAAGCCCCTCGTCTACGCCGAAGCGGTCGTTCTCCCAACGCGGGTGCTTCACCACTATGTAGTCGAGAGACGGCTCGAAGGCCGCCACGGTGCGCCTAGTCACCTGGTTCATCACCTCGTCGAGGCGGTAGCCCAACGCCAGCTTGGCGGCGATGTAGGCGAGGGGATAGCCCGAGGCCTTCGAGGCCAAGGCGCTGGAGCGCGACATGCGGGGGTTGGTCTCTATGGCGTACTGCTCCGGCCCGGCGTAGTTCACGGCGACTTGGACGTTGCCCTCGCCGATTAGGTCTATGGCCCTCTCGACGGCTATGGAGATGTCCCGCGCCGTCTGGTATTCGTCGTCGGTGAGCGTCTGACACGGCGCCACCACTATGGAGTCGCCCGTGTGGTACCCCATGGGGTCTACGTTCTCCATGCAGACGATGGCCGCCACGTTGTCATGGGAGTCCCTCACTACCTCGAACTCTACCTCCTTCCAGCCCTCCAAGTACTTCTCGACCAGGACCTCGCCTATAGCCGACTGCGCGAAGGCCTTATAGATGCGGGACTCCAGCTCGGCCCTGCTCCTCGCCTTGAAGGCGCCCGCCCCTCCCAGGTTGAACGACACGCGCACCATCACGGGGTAGCCCAGCTCCTCGGCCGCCGCCAACGCCTCGTCCGGGCTCCTCGCCGAGCGGCTCGGCGGGATGGGCACGCCCGCCTCCCTCATGGCCTTCTGGAACAGCTCCCTAGACAGGGCCTTCCTTATGCCCTCCACCGGCGTGCCCACCACCCTCACGCCGTATTTGGAGAGAACCCCAGCGTCGTGTAGCTCCACGCAGGCGGACAAGGCCGTCTGGCCGCCGAAGCCGCAGGCTATCGCGTCGGGCCTCTCGCGCTCTATGATCTGCTCTAGGAACTCCCTCCTGATAGGGAGGAAGTAGACCCTATCCGCCAAGACCTTCGAGGTCTGTATAGTGGCGACGTTGGGGTTTACCAGGATCGTTTCCATCCCCTCCTCCCTAAAGGCCTTGAGAGCTTGAGAGCCGGAGTAGTCGAACTCGGCGGCCTCCGCGATCTTTATAGCGCCTGAGCCCACCACTAGGATCTTCCTGACGTCCATGGCCTCGCAGAGAGAACACGCTCTACTATACAGGCTACCGCAGAGCCAGAGGCAGCTATATTCGCCCCGCCGACATTAACCCCCCTAACCAAATCCCTATATAAGCTTTACAGCGTAGGACGGGCCGCACGTCTTAAAGATCCCATAGCCGGCCCCGGGCCTTGCGCCAGCGCGGCGCCGGGGCTATCGGGCCGAGGCCGTCGACCTCCATCGCCGGCGCTATCCGCCGGCGCGTCGAATATTGCATAGTTCCAGGAAACGACGTATGAAACGGCAACTGCTATCATGACAGCTGGGAGTAGCTGGACGCCGCCGATCATCTCCACAGCCATGGCCATGGCCGACAGCGGGGTCTTTGTCGCGGCCGCCAGCATAGCCGCGATCCCTACGACCACGAAGGGCGTTATCTGGAGCGATGCACATGGGGCCATGTAGTGTATTAGGAGCCACATGTCCACGCCAATGAACGCGCCGATGAAGATCGCCGGCGCGAACAGGCCGCCGCTTCCGCCGGATCCGATGGTAGCCGCCGTCGCCAATATCTTGAGTATTGGGAGGAGCGCGAGGAGCGCTACAGTTGGCAGAACCGGCGAATAGAGCTTGCCGAATTCGCCCGCC
>JBMFIG010000033.1:0-13727 GCA_049976425.1 Thermoproteus sp. | reverse complement strand
GCTCGGCGGCGTCCTTCGGGGCGAACTCCACGGCGACCACCTTGAGGTACGCCCGAGACCCGACGAACCTCTCGGCGCCTCTACAGAACGACTCGACCGCCTCTCCCCCTCAAAAGCTTCTTGACAACCCTAGTGGCGCAGTTAAGTAGCCTCACATCTGCAACATCCCTGACCGCCTAGGGCCAGCACAATCACGTCGAGATCGCCTCCACACACCTTCTGCCGCAAACTGGGGAGGTCGTTCTCGTCGACATACGACAGCCGCTTTTCAAGCCGGCCCAGCCTTTCCCGCGCCTGGGGTAAATTCTCCCTGTGCAGACCCGCGACGACTACACAGCGTATTTCCTCCCCGCACTTCTTGCGCATCGCGCTCTTGTCGAGCTTCTGCTCTAGCTTATCCACGTCGGTCCACGTGGTGAACTCAACGCCTATATGGCCCCCGCCGCAATCCGCCACGCAATCCACCGACATGTCGTCCGGCTGGCCGGAACATCGGATCACCTCATCGTCGGACACCGCGCCGAGATACCTCCTCGCCTCGTTGTAGTCTAGAAGGCTCAAGCCGGATATACGTATAAACTTATAGCAGTACCTCGGCTCCTTCCGCAACAGAAACCTGGCGACGCAGGGACAGTTAACAGCCCCCATAGAGCTTGCTGTAGATATCTCCGTACGAGGAGTAGTCGATTTTCATGAACCCGCCCTTGACCACCTCGTATGCTATCACGTCGATCCTCTGCGCGGCGTCGAGGCCGGCCAGCCTCAACGTGGAGGGATAGCACAAGAACAGATCCTTCACCCAGGGGCTGTGTGTCGTCACGACTACCTTACCCCGCGATGTCAAGAGTTGCGCGGCGGCGTACAACGCGTCCTCCGGGTAGAGCTGGTCGAGGACGCCGTCTATCAACAACCAGCCCCTCTCCAGCCGGGCCGCCCTCTCCAGATATCCCACGACCGCCACGGCGTTGGAGGAGTTGCTCAGCGGAATGCGCCGGCTCTCGAAGACCTCGTACCACCGGCCCTCGCTCCGCAATATGGCATACCTCCCGCGGATCTTCTGCTCGGCGACGAAGGCGTCGAGCCTCGCCATCATGTTCTGGTACAGCTGGGGCCTCAAGCCCTCCCTAATGCTCAGCTCGAAGCCCTCGTAGAATAAGTACACCGGCTCGGATCTGGAGACGCCGTCCCTAGAACACGCCGGCTCCGCATCTTCACGGCCCGCGGAGCAACGCAGGCGCATCCCCTCCACGGCCAGCTCAATGAAGCCGCCACCCTCCAGCACGTGGGAGGCGACGTCCTTGGCGACCGTGTGGGACTCGTCGTCGTACTCAACCAGAAGCGAATAGAGCAGTTTCAGGAACGTGGATTTTCCGGAACGGGGAGCTCCCATAATCACCGTCTTATCCGCCAAATGCCCCTCGCCGGCCAGCCAGATGTTCTCTCCGTCCGGCCTTATCTCGACCTTGAAACGCACTAATTATTGGCTCTGCAAGCTTAAAAGGACCTTCGCTATCGGCTCGACGTCGAAGGCCCGCGACCCGCCGCCTCCTCTCTTGTCTGACCTCAAGTCCCTGACTATGTCCCTGACCACCGCGTAGGCATCCCCTCCGAAGACGAGGTATTCCCCGACTGCGTTTAGGACGTCGCCGGACAGCCGCCTGACCGCGTTAGGCCATCTGGGGAAGTACAGCTTCAGCCTGGCCAGAGCCTCGAGTAGCCTCCGCCCCCTATAGATCCCCTCCGCCATGGCTCTCTGGTTATTGCCCGACCGCTCTGTCCGCCATACGACGAAATCTATCGGGCGCTCCACGGCCATGACGGTCTCGCCGAAAGACAGCGCATAGACGAGAGCCCCCAACGCGTTTATGCCCTTACCCGCCCTCTCGCCGCCCCATATCTCCACCAAGCCGGCCAGCCTCTGCAACGCCACCAGGTCGACTAAGTTGAGCTCGTCGCCGGGGACAGCCGCTATGTTGTATACGACGAAGTCGTTTCCGGCGCCGATTCTGACCTTCGTGGCGCCGTATATGTAGCCCAAGGTCGCAAGGGCAAAACAGGAGGGGCACACGGTGTAGGCCGAGTCCATCACGCTGTAGTCGACCACGTTGTATTTGCCAAACGTCAACGAGATAGGCAGATAGAGCGTGTACCCTTTCCCTCCCTTTCTGCGCCCTTCCTTGAACCTCTCGGCGTGATCTACGGAGAGGTCGAACACTGTGGGCAACACGTCTAGGGCCTCCTTGAGCCTCTTCTTCCAAGTCGGGAAGCCCGCCACGTCTATCGCGGACCTCCGCAGATCCTCGAGAGGGCCTACGTCCACGTCGCGGTCGACGGCAACTTTCACGAACTCGTGGAGCTCCCATTCCCTATACCTATCCCAATCGACTTGATCCGCCTCCATCTCGAAACGCTCGCCGAGCCTCCTCACCCTGCCAGAAAGACTGCCCGAGACGTGTACGAGCTTCACGAAACCGTGCATTATCAAGGAATCCGCGACGAGCCCGTGGCCGGGCGTATAGTACCTCATAGCCCCGGCTCAGCGCCCGAGATAGCCGCCCTCGCTATCTTGGTGCCGCGTCCTCTTCGGCCCTCCATCGCCGCAGTGGAGTCGGCCACCACGAGGGGGTGCAGTACGCCCGCGACCAAGAGCCTCTTATGCCTCCTCTCGACGGCCGTCCCGGCGCTCAGGAAGGCCAACATATCCCTAAAGGCGGCCGTGACGTCGGATACGTCCACGCCCTTCCTCCAGAGATCCACGGCCTCCTTCAGGGGGCGATCCGCGGGCGCGTAGTCGCAGGATAGGCTCAGATCGACGTCCCGCAACATGGCCCACAACGTCGATATATTGAGCCGGCTCTCGCCGAGCTCGCCGACGTAGACGCCCATGATTATCGGCTCGTGGTGTAGAGCTACTGCCGCCGCGACGTAATAGCGCAGATCGCCCTCCAGCACCTTGTAGGCGAAGTACGCGCCCAAGATCTCGTGCCTGTAGAGACGCCTCTGGGACCTATCTCCGTACGCCCTCGCGAGCTTGCCCAAGTCGTGGAATTTTATAGCCAACTCCACCGCGTCTATCCCGAACCTGCCCTCCACCCAGCTTTTGTAGTACGGCCGCATGACCCTCCACTTCTCCAAGACCCTCTCGATATGCTTCTCGTAGGTCTCGACGCAGCTCCCCCCTTCGTCCCAATAGGCGCAACAGCTCATGGCCCTCCAGAGCCCTTCCTAGACCTCCTCTTCCTCGCCTTCGCCGCGCCCGGCCCGGAGGCCTCGACGCCGCCGCCCCGTCCCTCCAGCCTCTCTACGGCGATTCCGGCGTCGTCGTACAGATCCCCGAGTTCTTCGGTGAAGACGACGAACTCGTCGTCCCTCAGCCTCTTTTCCCGCTCTCCATCCCTCCGCCTCCCCGCCTCTATCACGAGGCTATCCTTTTCCACCTTCTCGAGCACGGCGTCTTTGTCCTCGAGCTCCTTGACCTTGTATATGGTGCCGCCGAAATTGTCGATGAACAGCTTCAGTCTACTTTCATCGTAAGATCTATAGGAGAATTTAACCAAGCCCCTCAGCAACTCATCTCTGCCGACCTTTACCCGAGGCGGTCCGCGGACTATGTAGATTATCGCGTAGTTGCTCGGCCTCAAGAGGACCTCCCTCCGAGGGGGATAGGAGAAGAGCGACAGCTCGGAGAGGTAGGCCAAAGCCTCGACGTACATCCCCTCGCCCTTTTCGGCTATCTCCTCGACCGCCTTAGCGTCGTAGACCTTGTTCACGAGATCCTTGACACGCGACCATACGTTCAGCGCAGACGGATCCCGCGCGACCTCCCTCTCTGTGCGCTCCACGAGCTCCTTCAAATACGGCGCAGGCCCCTCGGCCTTGAAGACGAGGGCCCTCCCACGCCTCCTCCTCCCCACCCTGCCGAGCCGCTGGACAAGGCTGTCCACGGGCGAGAGCTCTGTATAGAGCGCGTCTAGGTCGAGGTCTAGGCCGACCTCGAGCGCCTGCGTGCCGACCAGAACGCCTCCGTCCTCCACGCGTTTAGACGCCGCGTCCCTATCTTCCTTCCTCATCAACGAGTGCACCACGGCCTTCCTCTCACACTCAAGCCTCTTGTAGATCTCGCGCGCCTTCCTCACCGTGTTGACTATGACGATGTTGCGGCCCTCGCAGTCTAGTTGTTTGTTCAACGCCTCGGCGGTGAGAGGACCCTCGACGAGCTCTATATCCACCTTCCTATCCGGCCCCTCTAGATCCAACAGATAGCCTCTGCCGAGATCGAGCTCCGTGACACCCTCCGCGATTTTCCCGCCTCTGGAGGCCAGATCGACGCACTTGAAGTATTTCAGATACGCGTCCGGCAGGGTGGCCGTCGACAACACGACCTTAGCGCCTGCCTCAACGAGGTCGCACACCACTGAGCCGAGTACGCGGGGGCCTAGGTAGAACTCGTCCTGCATGAGGTGGGCCTCGTCGAAGACTATGTAGGCGGACGCCAGCAAGCCCGAGGGCATGGTGTAGTAGCCTGTCTCCACGCCGCGTTGCCGCCATTTGAGAACCCTCTGGGCGAGATAGCCGTACACCAACGCGTCGACAGTCGTCAAGGTCACAACCGCCGTGTATAGGTACACGTCGCTCGGCGCCTCGCCGTGATCCTCGCCGACAGTTACGCCGGGCGCCAGAGCCTTTGCGTAGGCGGCCATCCTCTCCCTCATCTGGTTCAGCAAGGCGTGCATAGGCTCCACGACGTACATCCTCGGCGCGAACCAGTCCCCCGTGCGCCACTGGGCGAAGAACGGAGCGGCCCAGAGCTCCGTCTTGCCGACGCCCGTCGGCGCTCTGACGACCACGAGCCCCTCGGATTCCTCGATCCTCTTGGCGACCGCGACCTGTCTGTCCAGGACGCTCTCGTCGACTCTGCACGGCCCGGCGCCTCTGGCCCTACACCACGTAGCCACCATCTCCTTAATGACCTCCCTCACCTCACCAGTCATAACCGCCGGAGGGTCCCTTGTTCTCGGGGAACCTCACGTCCTCGACGCAAAGCACGCCCCGGTCCACCTCGATCGCGGAGGGCTGGTAGACGTCGCCGCCGGACCTCACGACAGGCAAGGCGAAATACCTCGGCTTGCCCCTCTCGTCGGCCATCTTCACCAAGGTGTAGCTACCGCCCTTGACGACCTCCCTCGCCACGGGCACGTTGACCCCTCCCCCGCAACTACGCGCATCGTCGTACCGGCGCACGCCCACGACAGCAGCCAGCGACTCGGAGTCGCCCAGCCTATCTATGAGGTAGAGGACCTCCGGCTCCACGTCGCCTACTATGAGGAGCTTCATCGAGGCGGCGAAGACGTACTCCCTCGACATGGCGTCCGAAAACTTGACGAACTCCGCAAAGCCGCCGGGCAGAGCCCTCTCCTCCAGGACCCCTCTGGCCCTCCTTAAAACCACGGGCGACTTCGCCACGCGGCCCACCGCCACGGGCCTAGCGACCTTCACCGCGTTGCGGGCCACGTCGAGGCATTCGGCGCCGCGGCACAGCCCCGCCCTGCCCATAGCAGCCCCCACCGCCCCCACTATCGACGAGGGCGAAGGCAGAGGCGCGGACGCCGCGACTTGGTACACGTCGAGTTCCTTTATGGAGAATAATGGAAACGCCAGATCCACCACAAAGTACGCCACGACTACCGCCTCTCGCTCGCCTTCTCGCCGCCGATATACTGCCTTATCAGCCCATCGACTATCTCGACGAGCTCCTTGAGGCTCCCCGCGCGTTTTACCTTGGCCTTACTGCCGCTGGGGCACTCAACGCCGTAGCACACAACGTCAGCGGCACCCCCGACTATATGCAGATACGCCTCTAGAACGTCGAGGGATTTAGCCGCATAGCCTTGATAGGCGCCGTGGACCAGAGGCGGTATGGGCCTCTGCGAGACCGCAACGACGAGCTCCTTGAGATCTGATATGGGCAGAGCCCTAGCCGCCTTCGACCCGTAGCCGCCCGAGATGGCGGCTATAAGGCCAGCGAAAGCCGCCCTAGCTCTTCTGATCTTTTCGTCCGTATTCGCCTCAGCTTTCGCGGCGCCTCCCCTGAGGACGTCGTATATGGGTACCATCAGGTAGGCCAAGTCGAAGGACGCGGCGAACCCGTAGAGGTGGCCTGAGGAGTACTCCTGCCTAAACACCATCATCTCAGTCTCCTCGCCCTTCTTCGTGGGATCCACCCTATTGTGAGTCACCGCAAATTTGCTGACCGACTCCAGCACCTCTGGGGCCAAGACAGGGATTGCGAAGGCGAACTTCGCCAAGCTGTCCCTCTTGATCTGTTTGTTGGGTATCAGAAAGCCGTGGAGATCGTTGCAGAAGTCCTCTATGGCGTCCGCCTCGCTGTCAGCGTCCTGCCCCTTTAGGTTCTTGCCCCTAAGCCCGACCCCGGCTCGGCAGTATTCATTCAGCATCTTGCCGCCGAGCGCCTCGTAGGCCTCCGCGGCGTGGACGGAGTGCCAGTGCTTCAACGCGTTGCCGGTCAAGGCGGGCACCTCGTAGACCTTCCCGTCGTGGACCACGCGGACGGTAGTGTGCATGTTGTAGTTCCCCATAACCCCCTGGCCCGTCAACACGGCGACCTGCACCTCGAACCTCCCCGAAGCCCTTAGGTAGACCATACTATCCCCTCTGCAAGATCTCGGACACCTTGTTCGTCAACCTGTCGGGGGCCACCGCCAGCGCGGCGAACTTCTTGACCATGTTGGCCCTAGCGGCCTCGTCCCTCGACTCGAGCTCGGAGAACAGCTCCTCCAGCAGTTTTGGCCATAGCGAGAGGCGCCTGTAGGCTATCTCTAAGGGATCCTTGTCCGCGCCTCCCGCCCCGCGCTCCTTCCTAGCCCTCTCTATATCCCTCAAGACCTTCGACACCAGCCGCGATATGCGGGCGAACAGCTCTGGGTATTTCTCGGGCATTCTGGCGAGCTCGTCGACCACGTCGTAGGCCATCTCGACGTTCACGGCTATTCTGGCCGCCGCGGCGGCTCTGGACACTATATCGATTTGGGCTTGTCTAGACTGTACTGACACAACCTATAGAAATGCCGAATTTTTAAATATAGATATCTGCAATAATATCGTTTAAGAATTCGGCTGTTTACAAGGATCTGCGAGATTTTATACGCAACAGCACTCTGCTCAGCCTCACCACGGCGGGCCCCGCGCGGTATCTGGGCAACCTGCCGCCGGCCCTCTCGACAAGCCCCAGCCTCCTCAAGCCCTCCAGGTGGCGCAGAGCCGTCGAGGAGTCCACCCCCACGTCGGACGCGACCTCCCTATAGGTCTTGTCGCCGTCTAGAGAGGCCAATATCCTCAGTCGGGTGGGCGAGAGGGCGGAGATGGAGGGGAGGCGGGCCAGGTGGCTCACGTCGATAGGCTCGGGATCGTACTCGGGCACTACGTACACGCCGCGCCCCTTGTACATGGCCGCGAGGAAAGCAAGCACGACCAGAAGCCTGGGGCCTCCCGCAAGCGCCACAGCGTCGAAGTCTATCTCGGCGAGCTTGCCGAAGGCCTCCTCCAAATCCCTGAGATCCACCGCCACGTCCTCCCCGTAGCCCAATATCTTGACAAGATCCCTCACGGTCTCCTCAGACTGCCTATCGCCCTCCCTACCCGTTATCCCTCGGAGGAAGACGACGCCTCTGGTAGGCCCCAGCCGGGTGATCGCCCTAATGACCAGCTTCGACTCGAAGCCGACCGTGACGGCCAGCCGCACTCAATTGCGGATGTCTGCAATTTAAGCCTTTGCCCCTGTAGCAGGGCAAGGATAATACCCAGAGATCTTCGAAAGTTTGTGTTAACCCTCCTCGAGATAGCGAGGTTGTTGAGGCGCGTTAAAATAACCAACGGACAAGTCGAGGTGTCGCCGGAGCTCAGAGGCTGGAGCTACGACAAGCCGCCCGTGAAGCCCCCGGCCTACCTGGGCCTAGCCCTCTCGGACTTCGCCTACGGCTACTGCCCCACTGGGCGCAACCTCTACCTCAAGTACGTGGCCGGCGAGAGGGGGCGCCCCAACAAGACCCTCGCCGAGGGCCAGGCGCTACACGCCGTGTTGTTCAAGGCCTTGGAGGACTACAAGAGGTACGTCTACGCGGGCCAGCCCATGTCCTTCACGCCTGAGGGCCTGCCGGAGGAGCTCGCGCCGAAGGCCGAGGCCCTCTATAGGCACATAGCGACGAGGCTCCTCGGCGAGCACCAGCACGTGACGGCGTCTAGGCTCGCCAGGGGGAGGGACTCGGCCGCCTTCTACGCGGCTCCGATAGCCACGCAGGTGGCTGTCGACGGGGCGCCGCTCGGGCTGAGCTACGTGGTGGCCGACGGAGTGGCGCTGGGAGCCGTGGTCGAGTTCAAGTTCGGCCCGTCCCAAAACGTCGACGCGGCGCTCGCGGGGTACGCCATGGCCATAGAGGCCGAGTGGGGAGTGCCCATAGACTACGGCATACACGTCCAGATATCGGTCGACGGGTCCGTGGAGTACAGAGCGTCCGCGCACCCGCTGGGGGACTCCGCAAGGGAGAAGTTCCTCGAGGCCAGAGACGAGGCGATAGACATAGTGGCGTCGGGCAGAGACCCCGGGCCAGCCCCCGACTGCCCCAAGGCCTGCCCGTTCTACGAGATCTGCCATGCAGATCGCGGTCGCTAGCTACGGGGCGAGGATAAGGGCCAGGAAAGGCCTCCTCGTCGTGGAGTCGGCCGGGCAGAGGAGGGAGTACCCCCTGCACGAGGTCGACGAGGTCCTGCTCTTGACGGGCGGCATATCCATATCGACGAGGGCCCTCAGAGCGCTCCTCAAGGCGGGCGCGACGGTCGCTGTCTTCGACGGGAGGGGCGAGCTGCTGGGCGTCTTCATGAGGCCTGTGGGCGACGCCACCGGGGCTAAACGGCTCTGCCAGTACTCCGCCGCCGTCGACGGCAGGGGGCTGGAGACGGCCAAGAGGTGGGTCTGGAGGAAGGTGAGAGGACAGCTGGAGAATATAAAGGCCTGGCGCAGGAGGCTGTCGAGATACGGCGACTACGTCGAGGCGGTGGGGAGGGCCTTGGAGGCTCTGGAGAGGGCCGGCGACGCGAGGGGGGTCATGGAGGCCGAGGCCGCGGCGGCCGAGGCCTACTGGGCCGCGTACAGAGAGGTGACCGGCTTCCCCGGGAGGGACCAGGAAGGCGGGGATCCCGTGAACGCCGGCCTGAACTACGGCTACGGGATACTGAAGGCGCTCTGCTTCAAGTCGCTGGCGCTCGCCGGGCTCGACCCCTACGTCGGCTTCCTGCACGTAGACAAGTCGGGGAGGCCGTCCCTGGTGCTGGACTTCATGGAGCAGTGGAGGCCGAGGGTCGACCGCGTCGTGGCGAGGGCCGCGCCCCGGCTAAAGACCGAGGGCGGGCTCCTGGACCGCGGATCGAGGCTGGAGCTGGCGGCAGCCGTGCTGGAGGAGCTCGGCGCAGGCGGGAGGAGGGCCGTGTCGGCGGAAATACACAGAGAGGCGAGGGCTCTGGCCAGATCGCTATGTACCTAGTGGTCGTGTACGACATAACGGAGGACGACGTGAGGAACAAGGTGGCCGAGGCCCTGAGGGCGTTCGGCCTCTCGCGGGTCCAGAGATCGGCCTTCGTGGGCAGGCTCCCGCCCGCCTTAGTCAAGGAGCTCGCGGAGAGGCTGAGGAGGATAACGAGGGGGGCCAACGCCGACGTGATAATCCTCAAGGTCGACAAGAGGGCCCTCGACGGCATGATCAGGATAGGCAAGCCGCCGCCCCGTAGCGATGGCGTCGCCCTGCATTAACCCAGCGCTCGTGAGGCAGTACCTCTACTGCCCCACAGCCGCCTACTACATCGTCGCGGGGGCCGCCGAGCCGCCGACGGAGAGGATGAGGAAGGGGAAGGAGGCCCAGGACGAGGCCGTCGAGGCGGTCGCCAAGGCGCTGGGGGCCGAGGCGGTCGAGAGACAGCGGCGCCTCGAAGGAGGCGGCTTCTGCGGCGTCGTCGACGCCGTCCTCTGGATAGGCGGGAGGCCTGCGCCGCTCGAGGTCAAGCAGTCGGCGTGGCCCGGGAAGACGCCGCTACACCACAAGGCGCAGATGGGGGCCTACCTCGCCGCGGCCCAGGCGGTCTACGGCAGAGCCGCGCCCCGCGGCTATATATACTACGCCGAGGACGGGCGGGCCGTCGAGGTGAGGAACACCCGCGACCTCCAGCAACTGGTCCTACACGTAGCGGAGCAGATAGCCAAGATGTACAGAGGCTGGGTCCCACAGCCCAACCCCCACCCGGCCAAATGCTCCGGCTGTTGGTACAGGAAGTGGTGCGGAGTCGAGGCGACTAAAGTAGAGAAGATCTAGACAGCGCCGTAACGGCAAATATGTAGAATTACATATTCCCAGATCTTTAAGATTTCTCTCCCCACCTGGCTTTCAATCCTCTTCTTGAGATTCCAAGATTACTTTGACACGTTAGATGAGGCTATCGAGTGTTTCAAACTTTCAATCCTCTTCTTGAGATTCCGTTTATAATCCTATAGACTAAGGTTTTTCTAACGCCAACTTTCAATCCTCTTCTTGAGATTCCCTTAGCTATGCGCCACGCCCTCTTGAGGGCGCGGTGGGGCGACTTTCAATCCTCTTCTTGAGATTCCCACCGCCGCCTCCTCCTCCGCCGCCGCTTGGCGCGGACGTCGTCTGCTTTCAATCCTCTTCTTGAGATTCGAGACGCGGTACGGCGGGGCGCACCCAAGCTGGGCGTGCCTCACTTTCAATCCTCTTCTTGAGATTCCATGGAGGAAAAAAGGGAATTGGTTTATTTCTCGACCTAAGAAGACCTTTCAATCCTCTTCTTGAGATTCCCGTTGCCAGGCTCCCCGGAAGCCCCGCCTGCCTGTGAGGCAGGCACTTTCAATCCTCTTCTTGAGATTCCAATTTCAGCCAGCGACTCGCGGAACACCTCACTGGGCGACTTATCCTTTCAATCCTCTTCTTGAGATTCGCTGATGTCCTGGATGTGGGCGCCGTTGCTTCTTGAGAACTACTTTCAATCCTCTTCTTGAGATTCATGCCGGAGGCAGTTTCACGGCCTGCGTCAGCTTGAACCTAGTCAGGCTTTCAATCCTCTTCTTGAGATTCTATAGCCGTCTATGTTGCCAGCATCACGGTGACGCTAGCCACGCTTTGCTTTCAATCCTCTTCTTGAGATTCCCTACCCGCGGAGAGGAAGCTCTCGGCCTTGCCGATACTTTCAATCCTCTTCTTGAGATTCCCGCGACGGTCTACTTAATCGCCGCGCCGCAGACGGTCTTTCAATCCTCTTCTTGAGATTCATGAACAACGCACTGCACTCAACTATATCTGACTTGACAATAATCTTTCAATCCTCTTCTTGAGATTCGCGGTATCGAAGCTCTCGATGAAGTCCAGCAAGCGCCACCGGTGGCTTTCAATCCTCTTCTTGAGATTCAACTATATGCGGCGGACATAGAGGCGCTACACGGAATCGCGAAGACTTTCAATCCTCTTCTTGAGATTCTCGTCGCAATCCGCGACACATTCGCAAATGCGCTGAACACAATAGGCACAGCGTTCCTTTCAATCCTCTTCTTGAGATTCCAGACCGAGCCGCCGGCTAGGTCTCCCCGTAGCTGTGGCCATCTTTCAATCCTCTTCTTGAGATTCAGAGGATCGAAATAATTGAAAGACCGTACGGTATATCGATACTTTCAATCCTCTTCTTGAGATTCGTCACGTCGAGCAGGTCGCGTACCGCTATCAGCGGCGCGACATAGCTTTCAATCCTCTTCTTGAGATTCCAGATAGCCACGTGGATAGCGTCCGCCGCCGCGGCCGTGCAAAAGCACTTTCAATCCTCTTCTTGAGATTCCTACAAAGTGACGCGGCGTGGTGGTATCATTGTTATAGTCAACGACTTTCAATCCCCTTCTTGAGATTCCGCAGTGTTCGTACGCGCCGATCGACAGGCTGGTTTCGGCGATCTTTCAATCCTCTTCTTGAGATTCAATCCGCACTATATTGCCTCTGTCCAGCTTGTCGACGAGGAGGACCTTTCAATCCTCTTCTTGAGATTCAAAAACCCGGCACGCGCCGGGAGTTTGGAAAGCACTTTCCAAAACTTTCAATCCTCTTCTTGAGATTCCACTATCAAGACCGGCGCCATACTCAACTTCGACGAGTTCGCTTTCAATCCTCTTCTTGAGATTCCTCGCCGAAGGACACGGCGAAGATGAAGTCGAGTAGCGTCGGCTTTCAATCCTCTTCTTGAGATTCGGGGCTCTTCTGCATGAGGACAGACTCGATGTAGTCTATCAGCTCTTTCAATCCTCTTCTTGAGATTCTCCCGAGATCTCGCAGCACTACCAGGTGGCTAGCACGGCGCTCTTTCAATCCTCTTCTTGAGATTCCGCTGAGCGCCGCGGCGCTGAGATACTGGCGCCACAGACCTGTCCTTTCAATCCTCTTCTTGAGATTCGCGGTGGAGAACTGTAGCGTGAGTACGCCGGACGTTAGGTTTACCCTTTCAATCCTCTTCTTGAGATTCCTTGAAGCCCAGCCAGAGGGGTCTCCTGTCGACAAACACCTCAACTTTCAATCCTCTTCTTGAGATTCCTACGCCGGACCACTGCCTGTACAATATCAACGCTCTTTGTCCCTTTCAATCCTCTTCTTGAGATTCCACCGAAATCGCCAGGGGCAGGCTGGCGGAACAGGCAATGACCTTTCAATCCTCTTCTTGAGATTCCGCGGAGGCGGCGCGCCTCCGTGAAGCAGTGAGTACAGTCTTTCAATCCTCTTCTTGAGATTCCTACAGAACCCCCAGATCCTCCTACAGCCGTGGTTCTTCCTCTTCACTTTCAATCCTCTTCTTGAGATTCTTCATCGCAACACAGCTAGCATCCATATTCCGACTGGCGAACTTTCAATCCTCTTCTTGAGATTCGGCTACGCTTCAGCACCGCCTCCTTGACCTCGCCTATAGCGGTCAGCTTTCAATCCTCTTCTTGAGATTCAACTCCCGGCGCGTGCCGGGTTTTTGCAAAATGGTTTGCACTTCACTTTCAATCCTCTTCTTGAGATTCCACTTCAAATTGCCCATGTTGGACCACTGGCGGTATAGCCTCACTTTCAATCCTCTTCTTGAGATTCCAGGGCCAAGCTGACGCGCGTCAAGAAGAGGCAGATAGAAATGACTTTCAATCCTCTTCTTGAGATTCGAGATCAAGAAGGCCTTGGCCGAGGGGCGCGTGGTTATGATCTTTCAATCCTCTTCTTGAGATTCCTGGTCCGTAAATTTGAGGAGGAGGCCGAGGACGTGTCCTCTTTACACTTTCAATCCTCTTCTTGAGATTCTTACGGCCTCCCTGAGTTGGGACTTGCTCGGCATGCGGTAAAACTTTCAATCCTCTTCTTGAGATTCAGGTATCCATGGACTCGACGACATACTCGGTGCCTTTGGCAATTCTTTCAATCCTCTTCTTGAGATTCGCCCGCCGAGGTATTTGACCACCTCGGCGAGCGGATCGTAGTTCTTTCAATCCTCTTCTTGAGATTCGAGTTCCTCATAGGCGTCGACGTTGCGGACAGCAACCACATGAGCCTTTCAATCCTCTTCTTGAGATTCCGATGTAGTCGACTACAAGGAATATCCAGCGGCGGTAGCGGCGGTACTTTCAATCCTCTTCTTGAGAT
>JBMFIG010000032.1:0-16502 GCA_049976425.1 Thermoproteus sp. | reverse complement strand
ATCTTTATCCCCATCTGTTGCGCCACGGCGAGGACCAGCGAGGGGTTCCTGTCGTGGACGTATATCGTGATCGCCATGACGGCGTCGGCCCTTCTGCCGGTTTTCTTCTCGTAGAGCTCGGCCTTCCTCTTGACGATGGGCAGATCGCCTCTCTTCAAGGCCGACGTTATCTCCACGAGGAGGGTCCTCCCGTCCCTCACTACGACGTCCAGCTCCACCTCGGCCGGGTAGCCGTATACGTAGCCCTCGGAGTCGAAATGCGTCCACCTCTCCACCGAGAAGCCCGCCTCCCTAAGAAGCTCCCTCACCCCCTCCCTGAAGGCGTCCTCCGAGGCGAGGCCCCACCTGGCGCCCAACGCGTCGATCCTAATCTCCAGCCTCCTTACGTCGTCCTTGGTAGCCATCCGGGCCTCTAAGGCCTTCAACTCGTCCTTCGTGGCCACCTTCTCTTCGAGGGCCTTTAAGTCCTCCTTGGTGGCCAGCTTCTCCCACGGCGCCACCCTCGCCAGCGCTTCGTATATTATCTGCGGCCTCGCGGTGAGCACCTCCACCAGTATCTCCGGGTGCTCCAGGAGAGTCCTCTTTATCTCCTCAGCCAGCGACACCACAATACCGACAGGTCTGCTTAAAAACTTGCCGGAGGTTTTTAAAAACCGTGCCGCGTCTACCTCGTGATCTTCGTTCCCGACGTGGATAGGGCGGTCGACGCGGCGGCTCTCGTCGAGGACATCGCGGCGGCGTTGAGGGCGCGCAAGCACGTGTTGCCCCGCAGGGCGTTGGAGTTCGGCGGCGTCTGGTTCGCGCCCATGGCGGCGTACGTGGAGGGGATGGGCATAGGCGCCAAGCTGGTCGGCATCTACCCAGGCGGGAGGCCTCCCGTGAGGGCCTTGGCCGTCTTGATCGATCCCCACAGCGGCGAGCCGCTGGCGTTGGCCGACGCCACCAGGCTGACGGGGTGGAGGACGGCCGCGGCGAGCGCCCTCGCGGCCAGGCTGTTGGGCGCCTCTGTAGACGTCGTGGGCGTCGTGGGGGCGGGCGTACAGGCTGAGTACCACATAAGGGTGTTCAGGGAGGTGTTCAAGCCGTCCCGGATAGTCGTCTACAGCAGATCCCGCGCGGCCGAGCTGGCTTCTAGGCTGGGCGTGGAGGCCGCGGGCATCGACGAGGTGTTGAGGGCCGACGTGGTGGTCGCCGCGACGGACAGCCGCGAGCCCGTGGTGAGGGGGGCGTCGTTGCGGCAGGGCTCCCTCGTGGTCTCGGTCGGCGCGCCTAGGCCGGTGCGGGAGCTGGACGACGCGGTGAGGGCCAGGGCCCGATGCGCCGTGGTGGACAGCCCCGAGGCGCCCGAGGAGACGGACGACGTGGCCGGGCTGGAGCTGGTCCTCCTGGAGGATCTCGTCTCGGGCAGGGCCGCGTGCCGGAAGGGCGAGATCTCCCTCTACAAGTCGGTGGGCTACGCCCCCTTCGACGTAGCCGCCATCTACCACGTCTACAGGAGGGCCAGAGAGGCGGGGCTGGGCGTTCAGCTCGTCTCTTCCTGACGTCACCTATCCATCCATCGACCCTGTCATCACAGATCTCTGTACCTCGCTCCTTAAATATAATTCCGATATATAATCGATATACGAAAATATAGTTTTTCTCCTTTATAAATTTTTGATATTCCGCCGCGGCTATAACGCTTAATAACGGAAATCCTAAATAATTATAATGCAGTGGGAGTTCGTCCTCACGGCCGATAGGTCCTCCTTCACCGACTACGGCGGCAACTCCTCCCTTGGCTACGTCGCCTGCATGCCGGCCAGGCTCGTCCCCCGTTTTTTCATGGACAAGTTCTTCACGCCGCCTGTCAAGGCCGACAGAGAGGGCAGGGCGGTGTACGCGCCCTACGCCCTCAGGAAGGTGGAGGCGATACTGGTCAACGCCGGCTATAGGGACGTGGCCGTGGTGCCTCCCGAGAGGCTGGAGAGAGCCGTGGGGCCCAAGACCAAGCTCCTCGGCGTCGGCGCGGGGCACGACCCCTACGGCCTCTCGCCGGTCAGCACGTTCTTGACGACGATACTCGGAGGCGGCGAGACGTGGACGGCCCGCTTCTTCAAGGAGCTCGGCGAGAGGGTGGAGAGGCTTAAGGCCAAGCACGGCTTCAAGGTAGTTGTTGGGGGCCCCGGCGTGGAGCAGTTAATGAGGGCGGGGAGGCCTAGGTGGGCCGATGTCATATTCATCGACGACGTCGAGGTGACGTTGCCCAAGTGGCTCCCCAAGATACTCGCCGGGGAGGAGGTCCCGCCTGTGATAAGGCCCGGCGTGGACGAGTACCCCGCGGCGGAGGACATACCGGCCATAGTCAACCCGGCGCGCCTCGGCGAGGTCCAAATAACGAGGGGCTGCCCCCGCGGCTGTCAGTTCTGCTCGGTGACTCCGGTGACGTTCCGCTCCATCCCCATATCCACCGTGGTGAGGGAGGTCGAGGTCAACTTGAGGGCCGGCTGGACGCAGGCGGACCTCATCACAGACGACCTCTTGCTGTACGGCACGTCGCCCTACGGCCCCAACAGGCTCAAGGTGAACCACGACGCCATAGTGAAGCTCTACGAGGCCATAAGGTCCGTGGAGGTCGACGGGAGGAAGGTCCGCCACATCTTCTTCAGCCACGTCTCGGCGGCTCCCGTAGTCGAGTCGCCTAAGACCGTCAAGGCAGTCGCCGAGCTCGGAGGGCTGGGGCCCGACAAGGGCGTCACGCCCGTGATAGGGCTGGAGACCGGTAGCATTAGGATTCTGAACAAATACATGAGGAACAAGGCATACCCCTACCCGCCCGAGAAGTGGCACGACGTGGTGCTAGAGGCGACGGCCATACTCAACGAGAACTACATTTACCCCGCCTACACCATGACGATAGGATACCCGGACGAGACCGAGGAGGACATAAGGCAGACCCTCGAGATCGTCGAGAAGATAGTGGACCACGACTTCGTGGCTTGGGTGTTCCCCCTCCCCGTCATACCCATGTACACCTCGGCCCTGAGGCATCTGAGGCATCCGACCCTGGACTACCTCCCGGAGGGCTTCTGGGACGTCCTCTACGTCAGCTGGCGCTACAACCTGAAGATCACCAGGAGGCTCGCCCCCGTCATTCTCCAGAACTCCCGCAACAAGCTGGTGAGCAAGATAGTCAGCTACATGATAGATAGGGTCTTCAGCTCGATAGACTGGATGTTCCAGCGGCTGAAGGAGACCAGAGGGAGGTCGTCCCTAGAGCTGTCCTCCATCCATCTGGACAACGCGTTGGGCGTTCTGAGGTCGGTGTATTGGCTGACCAGGATATCCTTCGGGGCCAAGGAATAGCTAAAGGAACTCGTCCAGCCTTTTCGGCGTCCTTATAAGGGATAGGGGATCCCTCTCGACGAGCTGGACGTACTTGCGGTAGTCCTCGTCCAGAGGCCTTAGCTGGAGCCGGCGGAGGGTCTCCCTTATCTGCCAATTCCCGACGGAGACGTAGTACCTCTCGCCGATCCTCCTCACGATGGAGACCGTGCCCTTCCTGCCCATGGAGGCCAGCTTCTCCAAGACGGCCAGCCTCGCCGCCTCGTAGCCTCCGTCCATGGTGCTCCTCCTGCCTCTCGGGTCCTCCACCACCTCTATCTCCGCGGCCCTCCCGCCGTATATCCACCTCTCCAGGTAGAAGAACCGCAGAGGGCCCGGCGCCACCACGACGAGGTAGCGGTTGTCGAGATACTCGGCGTAGCCGTAGAGCGTCTGCGCGACCTCGGGCATCTGCCTCACCCTATCCGCGATGGAGTCCCCCACGGCCACGTCCACCGCAGTGATGCTCCAGCGGGTCGGCACCAGCCTCCTCCGATGCCTAGCGCCCAGCAGGCCCAGCGCGAAGGCCCTCTGTATTGTGTAGAGGTCGACGCCGCGGCGGTAGAGCTCCACCGCCGCCTCGCCGGCTTGAAGGTCGTCGGCCATGGCCCTCTCGAGCGCTCTGGGGACCGCGGGGTTGCCGTCGATCCTCACGCCGTCGAGAGGCGCCCTGGGCCCCATGGGCTTCTCCCTCAGGTCGAACTTTATCGTCTGGACGGGGTCCTTGGCGAGCCTCATCTCCACGTCGACGGGCCTCTCGGAGACGGCCAACAGCGGCAGCTCGCCCAGCTCCCAAGGCCTGGACGTCTGCCGGAAGCCGAACGCCATGTAGCTCCTGAGCCTTATTATCTCCTCGAGGTCCTTCCCCCAGAGCAGTCTGGGGTCGTCGTAGGCCCTCGCCGCGTCGCCCGTCACCTCGGGAGGCTCGCCTATGTATACCCTCACCCGCGGCCACCCCGCCTCGCCCACGACGGCGCTGGGCGGGGTCGCGCCGAAGATCTCGCGCCCTCTGATTCTGAAGAGCGACGACTTGACCGCGTTGATCCTCTCCACTATGGGACATCTAGGCAGACCGCACAACATCTTCCGCCCCTGGCACTTGGCGCAGATCGAGTACATCCCGATGTTGTCGGGGCGTCTCAATAAAAACCTCTCGTCTGAAGTGGGGCGAGTCGTGCCGCCTCAGACTGCGCCGGCAACTCACCTGAGGTGAGTTCGGCATATTAAGAGCGGCTTCCCGTAAGCCGTGTTGGCCGAGCTCTCGTTGGCTTGGAAAGCCCTTTGGGAACGCAAGGGGAGGACCATAGGGACTATTGTAGGCGTCATGATAGCGTTCGCGGCGCTCTCCTTAGCTGTGTCCGTCGGCAACTCGTTTAAGGCCTCCACGCAGGAGTTCTTCGCGAGTAGCTTCGGCGTAAACAATGTGTACATTGTTGGCCAGAGCTTCACCGACGCCGACGTGGCGACGATAACGTCGTATATATCGCCCTACGCCGTGGCGGTGGTGCCCGTGGCCTCGGCGCCTGCCACCGTCCAGGTGCCCGGCGGAGGAAGCATGGCGGCAACCTTATACGGCGTTCCCGCCCAGAACGTATCTGCGCTCATACCGAACACGGCGCTCTACGCCGGGACGGACGCCGTGGCGGGCCCCATAGCTCTTGCGGGCTACTACGTGGCCTTTGACGAGGTCACCGGGCAACAGAGGCTCTACGTAGGCACACCCATAGTTCTAAGCTATAGGGGCAAGACGTACACCCTCGTCACGGGCGGCATAATAGCGGCGGGCGCCCCCAGCCCGGCCCTCAACACGATGACCGCCGTAGTCGTCGACATAAACGAGTTCAGATCCATAACCGGCATAGACACGTACCGCACGATAGTGGTCACCTTGAGGAGCCAGGACGACCTAGCCCAGATCCAGAGCTTGCTCAAGTCCATATTCCCAAACGCCGAGGTCTTCTCGCCCCAGTCCATTTCCCAGACCATAACGGCGTTCTTCACCGGCCTCGAGCTTTTTCTCGGCTTGGTTTCCGGCGTCTCTACCGTCATTACTGCTCTATGGCTTTACGACACCATGACTATCTCGGTGCTCCAGAGGACTAAGGAATTCGGCATACTTAGAGCCGTGGGCTTCAAAAGAAGACAGATAACAGCCATGATGCTCTACGAAGCCCTAATAATTGCGGCCGTAGGGATAGCGGCGGGGGCCGCCTTGATGGCGCCGCTGGGCCTCGTGAAAATAAACTTCTTCGCGCTGGCGGGCCAAAACGTGCAGATTCCGTCTGTACGCGGGAGGGGCTTCGGCCCCTTTAGGGGACCCGGTGCCTTTGGCTCCGTCTCGCTCTCTCCCGATCCCCGGATAGCGGCTCTGGCCGCGCTTTTGGTGCTCGCCGTAAATCTAATCGGCGCCTTGATCCCCGCCGTCAGGGCCGGCAGGCTCGACATAGTAGAGGCGTTGAGGTACGAGTAGCCGCCCCGTCGACTCACTTGAGGTGAGTCACGTATTTATTAACGCCAAGCAACTCCGCCTATGGACGCCAAGGCCTTAATGGCGGTAGTCCTACTAATGGCCTCATTGGCCGTTGCAGGCCCGACTATACAGATAACCTCGGCTGGCTCGTCCGGCGGCAGTTGCTCCTCGCTCCAGCTGACTCTGTTGAATGCCCAGTGGGCCTCTCTTCCTCAATATAACGGTAGCTCGGCCTCGCTCACGCTCACCTTCTACTCCTCCTGCACGTACCACGCCGTGACGTTCACGCTGGCGCCGCAGTGTCCCTACATCTCGCCGGGGCCGCCGGCCTTCCTCCAATCCATACCGGCGAACTCTGTATTCTCCGTCACTCTCCAGCTCTACGCAGAGCGGCTCAACGTCACGTGCCCTCTGGAGGTGGTCGCCGATGCCCAGTACGGCGCGGGCTTCAGCCAGATACTAGACGCCTCGGGCGCCTACTTCTTGACGGTCTTCGTGCCTCCGTACCCGACCTTCTCAGCGTCTCTGCAGGGATCCGCCTACCTCGGCCTGCCGAGCCAGCTCGCGCTGGTCGTGCGGGATCCCTACTCCTTCCCCGCGCAGGTGTCCGTGTCGGGGCAGTCCGCCGCCGTGCTCTCGCCCACATCGCCTGTATCCATACGAGGCGACGTGGCCATACCGCTTAAGGTCGTGCCTTATTCGCAGTCGGCGGCTGTCGTGGTCTCCATAAGGTCGCAGGACGCCTTGGGCAACCCCGTCTCGTACACCTACACGCTTTACCTGCCGGTCGTGCAGCCCCCGACGCCGACGATATCCATATCGCCGAGCACGTTGTACCTAGACCAGCTCAACAACGTGACGATATCGGTGTCTGTGCCCTTCGGCGCTAACGGGACGGCGGCGGTCTTCATATCCGGCGCCTCGGCGCCCGCCTCCCCGGTGGTCGTGCCGATAGTCAACGGCAGAGGCGAGGCCTCCGTCGAGATAACGCCGCTTCAGTCCTCGGTGGCGTTCCAGGCGTCTGTGTCCTACTCTGTGGAGGGCTATCAACAGTCGGCGCAGATATCGGCGTCGGTCTGGGCGGTCCAGCCGCCGACTGCGTTGGCCGGCTTCACCGTGTCGCCGCAGGTGCTCATAGCCAACTCGGCCAACAACTTGACGTTCACCATAGAGGCGCCGGGGAGGTTCAACGCGGCTATAACCATATCGGGCGCATCCGCAGGCGTGCCCATGCCCATATATATCTCGGGCACCGGCTCGGCGACCTACTCGCTCGTGGTCTACCCCACCGCGTCGCAGGTCTCCATATCGGCGACGATCCAGACAGAGCGCGGGACGCAACAGTACACAGTCAATCTGCCCGCCACCTCCTCAAACATATTCCTCGCCGCCCCCTCCCCGACCTCCGTCACGGCGGGCGGCAACAGGACCGTCGTGGTCAAGCTGGTCAACCAAGGCAACGTGCCAGTGGAGAAGGGCGTCTTGGTCATAGCGCCTGCCTCGGGCTCGCCCGTCTTGATGGGCACCGTCGTGTACAACTTCTCGTTGCTCCCGCCGCTCGGCGTGGTTGAGGTGCCCATAAGCTTCCTGGTGCCGGCAGGCCAGACGGGCTCTCTGCCGTTCCAGTACACCGTGTACTACACGACGCCTCTCGGCTCCGGCCAAGCCCAAGGAGTCTTCTACGTCCAGTCCTTCCAGCCGCCCTCGATACTCATATCGTCGACGTCGGTCACCCCGCAGACGCCCACGCTCGGCGCTCCCTTCTTCGTCTCCGTCACTGTGATAAACAACGGTTTCGTGGCCGTCAACAACCTACAGGTTATGCTGGAGGCGCCGCCGGGGCTGACGCCGATAACCCCCACGCTCAACTACATAGGCAACCTCGCGCAACAACAGTCGCAGACCGCCACATTCTCGCTGAACGCCACAAGGCCCGGCAGATACGTCGTGGCCCTCATAGTGACGTACCAAGACCAGTACGGCGACGTCTACAACCAGACGGTCACGTTGCCTGTGGCCGTAGGCGGCAACTTCACTAGAAGGTTCGGCAACTTCACGAGAGCCACGCCGGGGGCGGGCGGAGCTATGTCGGGCGCGACCGTCGTTGCGGTCGTGGCGGTGGTCGTGGTTGCGGTTGCGCTGGTGGCGGTCGGGATATGGCGGAGGAGGAGATAAGGCTGGTGGACGTACACAAGAGCTACGGGAACTACCAAGCCCTTAGGGGCATCACCTATTCGATCCCTCGGGGGATATTCCAGTGCGTCGTGGGGCCCTCCGGCAGCGGCAAGACCACCTTGTTGCATATAATAGGCGGCATAGACAGGCCGACGAGGGGCGAGGTCTGGGTTGCCGGAGTGAGGCTCAACGACCTCGACGACGATCAGCTCGCCGACTTCAGAAACAAGAACGTCGGGTTCGTATTCCAGATGTTCTACCTAATACCCAGGATGACGGTGCTGGAGAACGTGGAGCTCCCCCTAATACTCCGCGGCGTCCCGAAAGCCCGGAGGCGCGAGATGGCGCTGGAGGCGCTGAAGCTCGCGGGGCTAGACGGCGTGGATCCCAAGAAGAGGCCGACCCAGCTATCGGGAGGCGAGCAACAGAGGGTGGCCATAGCCAGGGCCATAGTCGCGAGGCCCCGCATCCTCCTCGCCGACGAGCCCACGGGCAACCTCGACAGCGTCACGGCGGCGAAGGTCATGGAGACCTTCCTCTCTCTCAAGAAGGAGCTCGGGATAACCATAGTCATGGTCACCCACAACCTGGAGCTCTTGAAGTACTGTGACAGGGTAGTACGGCTGAGAGACGGGGTGATAGTAGAGTGAGAGAGCTATTTGGTCAGGTAGACGCTTACGAAGTACTTGTAGACGTCGATATCGAAGGTGCCGAAGAGCTGTGGCGATATCTCCAGACCTGCGCTGTCGGCGAAGCAACGCCCCAGCATGCCGGCGACGAACCCCGCCGCGTTAATGTAGATCGGGCAGAACATAGACAGAGCGGAGTTAAGGAAATCGCGGACCAATTTAACAAGTTCAGCACTCGGCAAATTCCGCATGCTACGGGCGAGGTCTCCCAGTCATCACCGCGGTCTCCGACGTGGAGGGTTTTAAACTTGGCGGAGGTCTGATTTCTGACGTTATCGAAACCGTTTTTGTCATAGAACTATTAACTAAGTAAATTAATCGCCGAGTTTTTGAGGCTCGGGCCGCGGGACTATACTTAAAAATAATAAACGATGTTAATACGTGGATAGGCGGAGGCTCTTGGAGCTCTTCGGCCCGGCCTGGATAGCCATGATGGCAGACGTCGACGCGGCCAGCGTGCTGACCGCGGTGGTTTCCGGCGAGACCTACGGCTACGGCCTCCTCTGGCTGATGGCCCTCCTGACGATCCCGCTGTTCCTTATACAGAACGTCGCTGGGCGTGTCGGCGTTGCGGGACGCGGCAGAGGGCTCGGCGAGCTGGTCAGGGAGAGGTTCGGGTCCAGGTGGGCTCTTGCGGCCGCCATGCCTATGTTCTTCGTGGATATGTTCTCATACGCCGTGGAGTTCACGGGGATGGCCGTCGGAGCTGCGATGCTCGGCCTCCCCAAGCTGGTCCTCGTGGCCCTGTACGGCGCGGCCTTGCTGGCCGTGGCGGGCAAGCGCTATAGGGAGGCGGAGCGCTATATACTCCCCATAGCCCTCCTCATGCCTCTGGCCTTCATCGCCGAGGCCGCGATAAGGGGCTACGATCCGTCCAGCCCTCTTCTGTACGTGTCGGCCGACCGCCGGTTCCTCTTCATGGTGGCGGCCAACGTAGGCGCCGTCGTTATGCCGTTTATGTTGTTCTACCAAGCTTCCGCCACCTCGCGGAAATACGCGTCGTCGGACGGCGACGAGCGGGCCAAGGCGTCGTGGGCTTCGCGGGAGACCCTCGCGGGCGCGATCGCCTCGCAGATATTGATGTCGGCCATAATGGTAGCGTCCGCCGGCCTCGACGGGGCCGATCCCATGAGCCCCGCACAGCTGGCGTCGGCGTTGTCCCGCGTGGCGGGGCCCTACTCGCCCTACGTCTTCGGCGTCGGGCTCATAGCGGCCTCGTTCCTCGCCTACGTGGTGATCGCGCTGGCGAGCGTGTGGGGGGCCGTCGAGGCCCTCGGCATCAGGGACAGATCTCGGCGCGACTTAGTCTACGCGCTCGAGCCTCTGCCGGCGCTGGCGGCCGTCATGTTGATGCCCGGCAACAAGGCCGCCGAGATCGCGCTGGAGCTCATGGCCGTCACGCCTCTGGTGTTGGTGGTTCCCGGCGTCCTGCTGGGCCTTCTGGCCATGGACAGAGACGTCATGGGCGATTTGGCTTGCGGCGGCGCCTACTGCAAGGCGTATTGGGCCGCCTTGGCTCTGCTGGCCCTCTCGGGCGCTGTAGCGCTTATATATTGACCGGCTTAGTCGTCTGTGTTGAGAATATTTGACAGATACAGCAGACAGATCGCCGTTATAGGCGAGGAGGGCCAGAGGAGGTTGAGGCGGACGTCCGTCGCGGTCTTCGGCGTCGGCGGGCTGGGGACCCACGTGGCGTACTACCTCGCGGCCGGCGGCTTCGGGAGGCTCTACCTCGTCGACTCGGACAAGGTGTCGTTGCCGGACCTACACAGACAAGTCCTCTACTCCACATCAGACGTTGGCGCCCTCAAGGCTGAGGCCGCCGCGAGGCGCCTCAGGGACATAAACCCCGAGGTCGAGGTGGAGCCTGTGGCCGAGGAGATAAGCCCGTCCCTCGCCTCGGAGCTGGCCGCGAAGGCCGACGTGCTGGTCGATGCCTTGGACAACTGGGCAACGAGGCACGTGGTCAACAGAGCGGCGGTGGGGGCCCGCAAGCCGTTGGTGCACGGCGCGGTGCAGGAGTGGTACGGCCACGTCACCACGGTAATCCCCGGCGTCACTCCCTGCCTCGAGGACCTCTTCGGCCGGCTCAAGTCGCTCCCCTCCTGCGCCCAGGGGTTCTGCCCCGTGCTGGGCCCCGTCGTAGGCCTCGTGGCGTCGATAATGGCTCTGGAGGTCTTCAGGACGGCTCTCGGCTCGCCGTCGCTAGCCGGCAAGTTGCTGGTCGTCGACCTCAAACACATGGCCTTCGACGAGATACGGGTTGAGAGGGACGAGAACTGCCCTGTGTGCGGCTATGTCGGGAGGTGAGCTGACCCCAGCCCAGCGGCTGGTGCTGTACTACATGGCCTTCGAAGCTCTATACAACTCGCGGGTCTGGCTAACCTTCGACGATCTGAGGAGGGGCACCGGCCTTTCGACCAGGACGTTGAGATCGGCGTTGGTCAAGCTCCGCGAGCTCGGCTACATAATCAGCGTCATGGATCCCTCGAGGGGCAGGAAGTTCCTCCACAGGGTTCTGCTCAACAAGCTCTACCCGGCGCCCGAGCTGGAGGGCCTCTATCTCGTCGACGTCAGCGGAGATCTGACGCCCGACGCAGTGAAAATCCTCTCCAATGCCGATGTCGTCCTCTATACCGACTCGGTGGACCCCAAGAGGGTTGAGGCCTACGCGAGGAGGCTCGAGCGCTTCAACGGCACGATCCCCAACGCCAAGCTGGTGGCGGTGGCCTTCAACCCCGTCCTAGACGACGTGGAGAAGCTGAGCTCGGTGGTCCACGAGGCCAGGTACATCTGCGCCTCCAACGCCATAGACAAGGCCTTGGGCTCCTGCCTCGCCTGCGGCCTTGTGGACGTGGACTACGGCGCGTTCAGGATAAAGGCCGTGAGGGACGAGGACGAGCTGGCCGAGCTCGTCAAGAAATACGACGTGAAGAGCACGTTGCTTCTGCAGACATGCGACGGGAGGAAGCTGGAGCTCGTCGTCTTGAAGCGGCGGACGGCCGCCCGTGAGCGCCGGCCTCAGTAAAGCTTGCCTAGGAACCAGAGCATAAGTTGAACCGCTGGAGACAGCCCGCGCGAAGGCGAGGCCGTCGAGCGTTATATTCTTAAACTGTACCTTCAACGGCTTCTATGAGCACTAAGTATGTAGAAGTTGGCGAGTTGAAGGAGGGCTCGTACATAGTAATAGACGGGGAGCCTTGCCGAGTCGTCGAGATAGAGAAGTCGAAGACGGGGAAACACGGATCCGCCAAGGCGAGGGTCGTCGCCGTCGGGCTTTTCGACAACGTCAAGAGGACTCTCAGCGTGCCCGTCGACACGCAGGTGGAGGTCCCCATAATAGAGAAGTTCACGGCCCAAGTCCTGGCAATATCCGGCGACACCATCCAGCTGATGGATATGCGGGACTACAAGACCCTCGAAGTGCCGATGAAGTACGTGGAGGAGGAGGCCAAGGGCAAGCTGGCCTCAGGCGTCGAGGTGGAGGTCTGGCAGATCTTGGACCGCTACAAGATCACGAGGGTTAAGTAGCCTCCGAGGGGGGAGGGGCGACGAATATATAGTAGGGGTCTTTGCCCTGTATCTCAGCCATTATTCTGCCGACCAGCAACTCCACGGGATCCACGCCAACCCGCTTCCTTATGTCCTCGTAGCTCTCGAACGGCTTCTTCCTCCTCTCGGCCAATATCTCCTGGACCTTCTTCTTGCCTATCCCCTGGAGGAGCTCCAGCGAGTGCATCTTCAGGGTAAGGGGACCCGCCTTGTTGAACCAGTCCACGTACTTCTGCTCTTGGGACTGCACTATCTGCCTCACGAGCTGGACTAGCACCTCTCTGGCCGGCGGCTGGAGATCCTCGAACTTTATCCTGCGCACTATCTTGTCGACCTTATCCCGCTGGCCTACGCCTATGTAGACTCTTTCCCCCACCTCGACCTTGACGCCGGGCTTTAACGTGACCTCGAGAAGCGTGAAGCGGTCCTCGCCGAGTACGTGCGCGTAGGTGGAGTCTCTGGGGAACTCCCGCCTGATTCTGGCCGGGAGCTTGTACGCCGCCAGCTCCGGCGGTATTATGTCGAGGACATAGCCGTAGTCCTCCCTTTTCTTCATGACCGCAAGATCTTCAACATCTCCTTGACCTCGTCGTCGGAGAACTCGCGGCGCTCCAACATCTGCAGTAGGTATTTCAACTCGTCGACGTCCTCCGGCATTAAGTTGACCAGCTGTATCGCCGTGATCCTCGCGAACCCGAAACGCGAGATCAGCTCGTTGACCTTCGCCTCGGCCGAGTCCGCCGGAATCGCCACCACCTTCTCCAGGAAGTCTATGGTCTTCCTCTGGACGTCGTTCAGCTCGAAGCTCTGCGAGAAGCTCCTAAGCACCTCCAACGCCTTGGCGTTTGTGACATCCTCCGACCTCCTTATCCTCTTCACGCTCACGTACCGCATTACGAAGGGGTTTTAAAGTCTCCATAGGATACGGCGGCCGTCGGGCCGGCGGACGCGCCCCAATAGAGCCGCTACGCGCTTCTTAGAGGGACTAGGTGTTCCGGAGTGACTACTAGTTTCTTGGTCTTCGACCCCACCTCAACAAGCACTACGTAGGCGTCTCCCTGCCTCCCGACCACCACGCCCACTCTGCCTTGATACCTCCTGTGAGGGGCCGACTTTATGAAGGTGGGGTCTATATCTATGACGACCTTATCGCCCTCCTTGTACTCGTACATTAGCCGGGACAAGCCGCCTAGCCCCTTCTCCCTCGGCTTCTTCGTCAACAGCTTTCTGCTCTTGTACCTATAGCCGTGGGTCCTCTTCGGCATGCCCCGACAACTCGGCATAATTTAAAAACATTGTAGGCGCCGGCCGCGAGCCCTCAAGCATAGACAGTACCAGGCACGACTGTCCGAGGTCTCCGGTCCCGATCAACGAAAGTCGGCCCCTGGAGGCTTTTACGCTATGGAGGCATCTGTTGGTCTTCCCCTCCGGTGTAGTGGAGCTGTATGGCGTAATAGAGCTTGTCGAGGCCTGTGCCGTTAAGCGCCGAGACGAAGACCAAGTCGCCTATGCCTCCCAGGCCCAGAGAGGCCCTCAACAGCTCCCGGCCGAGCGGCGCCGACTCGAGGAGGTCTGCGAGGGCCTCCGAGTCGCTGGCCCACATGGATATCCTGTCCAGCTGATCCTCCGTGAGCAGATCTATCTTGTTCACGGCGACTATCTGGGGCAGTTTGAACCTGATCCTGCTGGAGAGGGCGAGGAGGGCCGTCGTGGCGAAGCCCTCAGGGCTCTGCATGTAGGTGGCGTCGCCCACGTAGACCACGACGTTGTGGGTGTCTGACAGACGCTTGACGAGATACGATCCGCTCTCCCTAAAGGCGAACAGCTCCATCTGGCCCGGCGTGTCGACGAGCACGATGGGGGCGCCGACGGCGCCCATCTCCTCCTTTATCCTGTCGGCCTCCGCCACGGCCATGTCCACAGACGCTATTATGGAGGCGTTGGGCCCCAGCCTGAACTGCCTCATGATCTTGCGCGCGTTTATCCTCTCCCTTATATCTACGTCTGGGACATACGGCAGATATTCGGCCGCCGGGTCCAGGTTGACCACGGCCACGTCGTAACCTTGTTCGTCCATCCAGTTGTAGAGGGCTGAGACCAAAGTCGACTTCCCGCTACCGGCAGTCCCTATGAAGAAGACGACCAGCATTACCCCCGAGATCTGGACTTAGATATCTCTTCCGCGACCCTCCTGGCCACGTCCCTTACGTCGTCTGCATACACAACTAAATAGCCCCGCCCCCTCTCGTCGTACCACAGCGCTGGGTATTTCCTGTCGCCGTGAACTTCGTATTTTATGCCCAGCTTCTCCAGAGCCTTCGCGACCTCCTCGATGGAGGGCTTGGGGACTGCTAAACGTCTAGGGAGGATCCTGCCGAGGGATCTAGGAACTGTGGCGTCTATGTATACCAGCCAGAGTACCCTCCCCTCCTTCTTCTTCATTCAACAAGCACGGCGTTGACTACGCCGTCTTGGCCAGGCCTAGATGTGACTACGGCTCTCCCGACCTCGGTCTGGATCACGGCGCCTCTGACTATTTGCCCCTTCTTTGCGAAGTCGGGATTGGAAGGCGTCGATATCACGGAGATTATCTTGGCCTTAACGGTCTTCTTCTCCTTGGGGTTGTAGACGTTGGCGTATTGGACAGACCTCAGCCTCACCTTGACGTTGCCGCCTGTGACCCTCTCCACCTCGACGAGCTGAGGGCCGAGGCGGGGGACCCGCGGCGGGCCTCCGCAGAGCGCCTTGCGTTTGACCTTAGCCACTCTGCCCTTGACCCCGCCTGTGGGCTTCCTCAAGTCGTTGCCTTGGTAGAAGGCGGCCGACTTCACGGCACGTCGTGTTCTTGGGTATAAATGCTTTAACGCCATGGCGCCGCCTTGGAGGCCCTCGCCGGCCGGACGCGGCCGATAAGACACGCGGAATACCGAGTAAGGGGGCCAACCTTTAATAATAAGTCATCCGGGCTCTATATGCTTAGGCGTATTGGTTATGCTCTTCACTATACTAATCTAAAAAATCTTGTTGTAAAACTTTCGCAAGTCCCCCCATTGTATATTACGACCTACACGTATACCATGAAGAAAGTTGGCGTTCTCTACGACGTGATAGGCAACGTCGAGGAGCCCTACGGCTTGATCAAGCCCGTGGCTATAGACAACTCCGTGATAGGCCAAGCGATCTATATAGATGAGGCCGACCTGAAGAGGAAGAGGAGGCGCGGAGGGGCATGACCCGGCGTATCTTGGCCGGGCTTGCCGAGCAGGACCTCGTCTGCCCCAACTGCGGCGCCGTGAATAAGGTGCGCGTGGACTACGAGCAGGGCGTGATAGTGTGTACCGAGTGCGGCACGGTCATTAGGGAGGGCATAGTGGATCTGGGGCCCGAGTGGCGGCGGCCGGAATCGTCGAGGGCCTTCGTGGGGACCTCGGGGACCGAGCTCGGCGACGTGGAGCGGGGCGTCGTCAAGATATCCGACAAGCTGAGGGCGTTGAGGCTCAAACGCGCGGCGAAGCCCATCACGTCGGCGTCGGAGAGGCTGGAGATCGACATGAGGGAGTTCTACGACTCCCTCCGCGAGCTCTTGGGCATCCCCAGAGCCATCATAGACGAGGCGGTGGCGCTGTACAAGAAGGCGTACGAGATGGGCTTCAGATCGCCGAGGCGCGAGGGCTACGCCGCGGCCCTCTACTTCGCCGTGAAGCGCCACGGAGTGGGCGCCGTGACCTACCGCTCCTTGGTGGAGAAGGCCGGACTTGACAGAGGCGCGTTCATGTCGGCCTACATGGAGTTCCTGCGCTACATGGCGCAGGCCGGCGAGAAGATGCCGAAGGTCGACCCTAGGGTCTACATACCGAGGATAGTCTCTGCGTTGGGCCTAGACGGAGAGCTCGGGGCCCAGGTGCAGAGGATCGCGGCGCATCTTTTGAGCTATATAATCCGCTCGCCGAGGATCAGAAACGGCAGGAAGCCGCAGGTGCTGGCTGCCGTGGCCGTGTACTTCGCCTGCTTTATATCAGGCATAGAGGTGACCCAAAAGGACGTGGCTAGGGCGGCGGAGTCGACAGAGACGCCCATAAGGGATCTTCTGAACGAACTCGCCGATCTCCTCTACATAGAGCTCCACGTCTAGGACGTAGGGCCGATAGCCTCTAGCGTAGCCTTCACTCCTCTGCCTCAGAGCGCTGGGATCCCGCCAGCTCACCCTCACCTCACGGCGTGAGCAGCCCAAGAGGGGATCTCCTCGGGCAGAC
>JBMFIG010000031.1:0-16720 GCA_049976425.1 Thermoproteus sp. | reverse complement strand
ATAAATACTGGGACATCAGAGATACAGCCGCGGTTTCGACCGCCCCCGGCCTAAGCCTCCGCGGCCCAACCGCGGAGGCGACGCGGGGATAAACCGGCGGCCTCGGACGGGGCAACCCGCCCGGGGCCGTCGGCCAAACCGGCGCCGGCGGCCGGAGCCGCGGCTCCTCTTCACACCACAAGCCATAAGTGTTATCTGGTCCACACACACTGCGGGGGTAAGTTTAAATCGGGTGGAGTTCCACTAGTGCATGAAGTTGCCGATCTTGATAATAAACTTCAAGGCGTACGGCGAGGCGGCAGGGCGTAGGGCAGTCGATATAGCCAAGGCCGCTGAGAGGGTGTCCAAGGAGCTCGGCGTCAACGTGGCGGTGGCCCCGAGCCATCTGGAGCTCGCCCTCGTGGCCCAGTCGGTGGGCATACCTGTCTACGCCCAAGGCGCCGACGTGGAGTCCCCGGGGGCCTACACGGCCCACGTGGCTGTGGACAACGTGAAGGAGGCGGGCGCGTCGGGCATTATATTGAACCACAGCGAGGCCCCCTTGAGGCTTAACGACTTGGCGAGGCTCGTGGCGAGGGCCAGGTCGGCGGGGCTCGACGTGGTCGTCTGCGCGCCTGATCCCAAGACGAGCCTCGCCGCGGCCGCCCTGGGGCCTCACGCGGTGGCGGTCGAGCCGCCCGAGCTCATAGGGACGGGGAGAGCCGTCTCCAAGTACAAGCCGGAGACTGTCGTCGAGACCGTCGAGCTAGTCAAGAGGCATTTCCCCGACGTCGCCGTGATCACGGGGGCGGGGATAGAGTCAGGGGAGGACGTCGAGGCGGCGTTGAGGCTCGGCACTAGGGGCGTTCTCCTGGCCAGCGCCGCCGTCAAGGCCAAGGACCACTACGCCAAGATACTCGAGCTGGCTAGGCCTCTGGCCGGCCGTTAGAGCCTCTGGGCCGCTCTTCTGTAGATCGGGTCGAGGAAGCGGTACTCCTCCCCCTCCTTGGCCAAAATGCCCATGGACGTCAGCTTGTTCAAGATCCTCTGTAGCGTCTCGTCGTATATATGCCGGCCCGTCCAGATCTTCACGGCCCTCTTCACAGCGCTCCGCCTGGCGTGGCCCATGGAGACCGCTCTGAGGACGTGTGCGTAGAGCTCGGAGGCAGACGCTATGTGTCTGATCTCGCCCAGGGCCGTCCGGACGGCCTCCTCCAGCGAAGCGTCGAGCGCGCCTCGTTGTCCCCTACATGCGGCGTATCCGTAGAGGGCCAGCCACCCCGGAATCCCGTCGAAGATCTTCACGGCCCTCTCCAGCTCCTCCTCGCCGACCTTGATCCCCGCCTCGGCGAAGCCAGCCGCCAGATACTCCTCTCCAAGGAGAACCTCTCCACGCGCACCTCATCTCTGGCCCTGTCGTATGGGGGGCATCGCGCTCGTCGAGGAAGATCCTTACGACAGACGTCTTGCCGACCCTCCTGACGCCGAGGCACAAGACCAGAGGCGCGCCGCCCGAGACGTGGCGCGTCAACGCCGCCAGCTCCTCCCTATCGAAGAGCTCGCTCCTCCTCTCCTTGGGGATCGGGCTGAAGAGCCCCGACACGCACCTATGTGTGTTACTCACACCCATGTGTGTTGTCGAAGGATATAAGTAGGTGCCGCGTCGCCTGCCGGCGTGGCGTAGGGCCTCACAGACCTGCGTGTCGGGGACGGCGGCCCTAGCCGAAGAGGGAGAGGAAGTCCCGGTCTGACGATATGGCGGACTGCTCCTCGGCTATCTTGGCGAGGTAGTGGTCGCCCCTTTCCTTGAGTATGGCCGCTACCACCTCGGCCACGTCCCTATCCACGTAGGGCTTCGGGTACTGGAGCCCCAGCCTGCCGACGGTGGCCTTGGCCATTATCCACATCGAGACGTGCTCTACGCCGATCTTGGAGGGGCTTATGCCGAGCCAGTAGAGCTCTCTGACTAGGCCGTAGGCGAGGGCCTTCAGCATCTTATCCCTATTCTCGGCGAAAAGCTGGGCGTCGCGCCTCGATATCTCCTCGTAGGCCGACTTGGCGACCTCCGGAGAGCCGTAGAAACGCGCCCTAGTGAGGACCTCCACCGCCTCCCTGTCGGCCAGTATCGGCTTGAAGGACTTGTGCAACACGGCGAGCGAGAGGAGCGCCTGGTTGTATACGACCCCGGTCACGAAGTTCTGGACGGCCTCGTCCACCGGCAGATCCCGCCTCGCGGCGCCCTTCAGAAGGACCTCCAGATCGTCCGCCGTGACGGGGTCGTAGAGGACCAGCCGCCCGTCCGCGAAGACCGCGGGGATGCCGAGGACGGCCCGTCTGAGGTCGGGCAGAGAGGCCGGCGCGAACCTCACCGGAAGCCCCCTCGCCTTGACGTCCCTATAGAGCTTCCAGCTCGACGAGCAGGTGTGGTGGACCACTACCTCGAGCGCCATGGCGTGATATAGGCCCCAATTAAGTTTTTCGCTCCTCCTCGGCCTCCCGGTACCTCTCCTCGGCCATCTGCTGGATTAGCTCGGCCAGATGCGGCGCCTCCTCCGAGAGCACTTGGACAGCCTCGTGGACCGTCATGTCGGGCCTCACGCCGTACGCCCTCAAGGCGAGCTCCACGTCCTTCAACACGTCCTCGACCTTGACCACCTTCAACACGTCCGCGGTGGGGCTTATCGTAGCGTAGCGCTTGTTGCCGCTCCTGAAGGTCCTCACGAGGCCCTCCCGCTCCAGGTAGAAGATATGCCACTGGGCGGCGCCGTAGCTCAAGCCGAGCGCCTTGGCGATCTTGTAGACGGGCTGGGGCCCCTCTCTGCGGAGGAGCTCCAGTATGCTGGCCTTGATCTCATCCACGCAAAAAATAAATAGTGGATTTAAAGGCTTTGCGCGCTACCCGAAGCTGAGCCTTATGGGCTTCTGGTAGGAGTCCACGAGCTCCGCGCGTAGCCCCCTATCGGCAAGATACCGGCCGGCCTCCTCGGGCCCCACGCCGGGCAACACCGCCACGTAGGCGAGCCGGGTATCCACGTCGAAGGTTGCCGCGACCACGTAGGGCGGGAGGTCGCCCTCGACGAGCTCCTTGACCCTCCATGGATCGCCTCTGCCAACCGAGAAGACGTAGTGGGGCAGTACCAGCTCGTAGCCGAGGTCCATCATCCTCCTGACGGCCTCGGCGGGCTGTATGGCGGCGTCGTCTATCTCCAACACCACGCGGTCGCCCTCGATATAGGCGTTGTATATGCCGGGGATAGCCATCAGCATCTGCACCATGCCCTCGTCGGCGTAGGACCTAGACGCCAGCTTGACCGAGACGGTCCTCATAGCCCGCAAGGCCGGCCGCGCGCCGAGCTAGCGTAGGCGAGGCGTCCGCCGGCCGAGACAGTAACGGAACCCATGGCCCCTCGCCGTATGTCACATAAAAAGCTTGTTTTACTACTGGGCCGCCGCGGCGGCTTTCCCCCCGGCCCGGCTCAAGAAATATGCGAGGAGGAGCGCGAGTAGGAAGTTCACAACCACGCCGCTGGCCGCGAGAGCGGCGGCGGGCGGACGGCCGAGGGCCAAGTTCAGCCCCACAAGGACGGCGCCGAATATGGCGCCCTTGGAGTACCAGGGAAGCCTCAGCCTATCCCAGACGGCGGCCATTATGAGGCCTATTATGACGAACCATATGACGCTTCCGGCGACTGCGCCGATGTAGGCGCCGGTTATGGAGAGCTCCGCTATCTGCTGTATCTGTTGTTGCGTAAGCGCGGCGCCGCTAGACTGGGCCGCGGAGGCCACGGCCTCGTATACAGCTCTATAGATCTCCTCCCTGAGCACGTATATCTCCAGTGCGGAAATGACGCCGCCGATCAGCCCAGTCACGGCGCCCCACTTGGCGCCCAGCCCCAACTTCATCTCTAGACGTAGACAAATACTTAAAAGCTTGGAACGCCTATTGCGACGTCCTCTGGCGTGGCGGTGAGGGACCTCAAGCCGGAGGACTTCCGACAGGTGATCGATCTCTACGGCTACTATAGAGAGGTAGACGAAGATCCCAAGAGGCTTGGGCGCGAGGTCGGGCTGGCGCTCGAGGAGAAGCCGCCGTCGCTGGCCGACGAGTTCGCCTGGTTCTCGGAGATCCTCAAGGCTCTGGAGCGCGGCGACGCGGTCTTCAAGGTTGCGGAGGCCGGCGGGAAGCTGGTGGGGACTTGCGACATCAGGAGGAACAGGAGGAGGGGCTTCAGCCACCTGGGGGGTACACCAGCGATCTGCCCCTCTGGAAGGCGATGGAGCCCGACACGCTGGTGGCCTACATGGCCGACGGCGAGCCTCTGCCCAGCAAACACGGCTACCCTGTCAGGCTGATCGTGCCGAGGTGGTGGGGCTACAAGAGCGTGAAGTGGCTCGTCAAGCTGACAGTGACCGACAAGGACTACCTAGGCTACTGGGAGTCGGTAGGCTATCCGGACGTGGCCAAAAAGACGGCGGCAAGTAGGCCATGGGGATCGGCCGCGCGGCCGGCCTAGGCCCGGCGGCTCTACAGATAGAGGCCGCGCTGGCGTCGATAGCGGCGTACCTACAGCCGGCGCTGTCGCCGTATCTACCGGCGGCGGTGGGCGCAACCTTGGCGGTGCCCGAGATAAACAGGAGCATATACTCGCCGCAGCTTCAGAGGCAGACCGCCTGGGCTCTGCTGGCGCTGGCGGTCGCCGAGGCCTTGACAGGCTTCGCCGCAAGCCCCGTCACCTCTAACCTAATCAGCGCCGCCACCGGCGGCTTGCTGACGAGGGGGTCGGGCTACAGCTCCACCTCTTGCTGATAGACCCCCTGGCCTTCTTCTTCGTCCTGCACATAGCGAGCGGCGTCGGCCTTGCGCTTATCAGACGCGGCGTGACGTGGCGCCCGCTCTACAGCGCGGTCATACCGGCCTTGTTAATAGCAAGCTCCGCCGCCGTGGTCTATCTCGACAGCTTGTTCTTCTTGGCCTAGGGGGCTAGGTAGACGTAGAGCGCGGTCAGCGCCAACACGGCGGCCACCACGTAGTCGAAATACTGAGAGTCTACCCTCCGGAGCGCCCGGGAGAGACCTGCGCCCGCCAGCGACATGACCAAGGCCAGAGACGCGGCGCTGGATATGACGAAGGCGGTTGCGACCAGGAAAGCGTACGAGCTACCGAGGGCCAACGAGGCCAGGACTAGGGGATCGCCGCCGGGTCGGGCAACACCGAGACGGCCGCCGAGCCCCCCACGTCTATGCCGCCTCCGCGCACTGCATCGATCAATACGCCGACGGACAACGCCGCCAACAGCGCTATTGACACGTATTTGATGTAGGCCATCGGCAACACGTAAGAGCCCGCAAGGGCGGCGATAAGCGCAAGGGCAACCGACAACACGCCGTGGGTCAAGCCCACCAACGCCGATACGGCCACCAAGGCGGCTCCGCCGTAGCGCCTCCTGGCCAAAGACGCCGCCAACGGCGCCCAGTGATCGGGCGCCGCCATATGGAGAGCGCCCAACGCGACGGCCGCCAGCAGGAGCTCGCCCATCACGGCGGATCCAGCTACTCCACCCCGACTATGGACTCCCTATACGCCTCCAGAAGCCTCTCGATCTCTCTCGCCAGCGATAGGTCCCTCTCGGTGACTCTGTTCCCGGCGTCGTGTGTCGTGAGCTTGAGGACGAGGTCCACGTACCTCAGCTCCGCGTCCGGGTGGTGGCCCAGCCTATCCGCGGCCTCTGCGAGGCTCGCCAGAAACCTCGCCGCGTCGGTATAGGACTTGAACCTTATCCTATACACGATATACTCCTCCCTCCTCACGGCAACACTCCGATGTAGCTATTTATCGATTGCCGACATGGTCGGGCAAACGCCGCGGGGCCCGGTCAGCCCTAGGCCCCAGATCCGGCGCGGTTGCCCTCGGCGAGGTCGCGAGCCTTCTTGACGTGTTTAGAGGCCAGATCGACGATCTTTTCGACGTACTCTACGTCCTCTCTTACCTGTGCGCTGTTCAGCCGCGCCTCGTGGAACCCCTCGACGTGGAGGAACAACGCGGCCCGCCAGAGAAGCCTTAGATCTCTCCCAGCTATCCTCGAGGCCGAGTCTACTGCCTGGAAAAGCATCTGGGCGTTCCAGCGGCCGTACTCCTTCGCCCTCTCGGCCTCCTCCAGCCCCAGCGCAGTAGCCAGCGCCTTTACAGCCTCTTCAGCTACTTTGTACAGCTTTTCGCTTGCTTGCACAGGATCTTTTTCAACGAGCTCTCTCCCCTCGTTAAGGAACCTCTCTGCTAGCTCTAGATGTGCCGCTGTGCGGCTATTTGGGTCAAGAGACAGCGCTTTTGAGATGAGGTCTACTAAATCGAGGCCTTGTCTCCTCGCTTTTTCCAGAAGAAGAAGCGGAATCTCCACAGCTTGACATATCTCACTATTAATAACCTAAGAGGGCTGTTGTATAAATGGCGGGTGCGGCGCGAGAAACAAGACGTACATGCCAACGGCGGTGAAGACGGCGAGGCCTATTGGGAGGGCCAGCTTTATCCACTCCTTGAAGCCTATCTTCAGCACGCTTGCCAGAACTATGTTGGGCACGTTTCCCGGCACAGTGAAGCCCCCCGCCAACACGAGCGAAATCAGGAAGCCGCGGAGCGTCTCCACAGCCATGTCGGGGCTGACCAGCGCGGCCACCAGCGTGGCGTTGTCCACCACGGCGGACAGCGCGCCGAATATGTACAGCACCTCTCTGCCGAGCCCCGCCACGGCATCAGCCATGGGCTTAAAGAACTCCCCCAGTAGGGTGAGGGCGAATATGAAGATGTAAACTCTCGCGGCTCTGAGGAGCACCTCCCCGAGCTCGGGCTCGTAGGGCTCAATCTCGACTCCAAACGCCCCCACCCTCTTGAGGGCTAGATATGCGTACAGCGCGAAAAACGCCACAATCAAAACCACCACGTCTAGGAGGACCTCCACTAGGTAGAAGAAGTCCTGTCTCAGCTTAGCCACGGCGATGGTGGACAGCGGCTCGCCTAGCGGTAGCAACGCGGCCCCCGTGCCGATTGCAAAGGCGCCGTAAACGGCCGCCCTCGCCTTGTATGTATGCGGCGCTTTGGCGAAGCCCAGCAACTCGGCCAGCACCGCCGACGCAACGATGGCAGAGATGACGCTACTAGACATCCCGAGGATCAATATGAGTAGCGCAATAACAGCCGGGTTAGCTAAGGCCTCTGCCCAGGCGGCGAGCCTGTTGCGGAGGGCGTAGAAGACAAGCCCCGCGGCGAGGACGACTTGAGTAATGCCAATTGGCAGATACCCCAAGCCAGGCTGGTAGACGGCCACTGGGTGGAGAAGCGCCTCTTTCAAAAGCTCCCGGCTCCACAAACCAGCCAGAGACACGCCGGCGGCACCCACGGCAAGAAAAAACAGCTCAATATTATGCTCCACTTTCTTCGAAACAAGAGGCGGCACCACAAGCACGATGAGGAACACTATCTGGAGGAGGAGTTGTTCTAACGCCATAGAGGGGCCGACGCGCCCCCTTTTAAAAAAATTCACTCCAGATGCGTCCCAAGTTAACGGCTTGTCAAACAAGACACACATATCAAGTAGCCACACTAGCTAAACGGGAAATGTAAAGCCTTAGTATACGGAGTCGCATAATGCTGAGGGATCGCCTGCTCACGTCGCCATCATGGATGCGACCCGAAGCATTGCCAACTAAAGAACCCCCGCGGCACCTATGGCTTGTTAGTGTTCTTAACATGCTGTGGAGAGGCCAAAGCCGAGATGCCCCGAGGCCGTGAAGGCTGCCTCCCAGTCGTGGACGAGAAGACCCTAGAGGGGTCTCCAGATCGGTGCTGGAGGCTGAACGGGCCGGCCCATGCACCAAAGCCCGCAGTACTGGCTCGGGCCAGCCCCACGGCCCCACCCAGACGGATGGGGAATAAGGGCGCCCGTGAGCTACCCCGCCGAGGGGCAGGGAGGAGGTCAGACGCCTTGCGTTAACCTATACAGAACGTCCTTGTCCTTCTAGACACAAGCCCTCCTCCACGTACCTAGGTAGCAACTTCAGATACTTCGAGCCGGGGCCGCGCTCGGCGATATGTCTAAGCGCCTCGTCGCACGTCTGTACATACAGCCCACAGCGGAATCGCGCGCCCCTAGCCGTTCCTTCAACTATCTCGGCCTCCTTGCCGAGCCTTGTGCCGAGGGAGACTCGGCCCCGCCCCCTCCAGACACATAGCGAGGTTTTCGCAGCCCTCTCCACCACGGTATCGAGCGACGGGCATACGAACTGGAGGTACGGGGGATGAAATGGGAGAGGAAGCGCCGTGCCTAGACGTGCGGCGAGAGCGGACCAGCCGGCCAGGGCACAGCCCTCCAAGACATATACAGCCTCAGCTGATAACCTTACAGCTCCGAAGAGAAGACACCCCTCTTCTCTAAAGGCGAGTACCATGCACCCTCCGCCAGATCCTCTCCAGCTCTTTCTCGAGACCTGCCTGGAGGGCCCTCCTCCTCAGATACGACAAGTCGAGGGGGAGCCTAAGTAATTTCTTCAAGTCCTCTATGTCCTTCCGTTCGCCGCTCGCTAGCTTCAGGACCGCCAGATCCTCAGGCGACGGTATTAGGAGGCCCCCAGCCTCCCTACACCTGGAGACAAACTCGTCGTCCAATATGAGGGGGGCATAGTTTATATCCACGTGCACGCCCTCCGCGTCCACGTACAGCCCCCATTTCCTCCACTGGACGGAATAGCCGACTCCCCTCAACGCCTCCGTGAGCCTATCTCTGACCTCTACTGTGAACGGCTGGTCGATGGCCAAGTCCCAATCAGCCGTTTGCCGCACCAAGCCGTAGAACTCTAAGGCCCTCGCCCCAATTAGAAAAACTCTATACCCCATTGATCGGCATATCTCTACCACCCTCCTAACGCCCCGCGGCAGTTGAAGCCGGCTTGTCATACAGTTCGGGCCCCGGCCGAGGGCCTATCGGCGCCTATCGGAAAAGTTGCGAGGACAAGCCCGAAAGTAGCCGCAACGGAGATATCCGGCGACTTGGCGAGATCCATGCCAGACGCATGGCCTGCCTTAAAAACTTCCTCAGTCTAGATAGCCGCTGGCGTAGTCCAGATACTCTAGGTACGACTCGATCTCCCACCGTCTCCGCAACTCCTCGTCGACGGAGTAGATCACCACGCCGTCTCTCAGAACCGTGTAGATGAGGTCGAGGCCGGCCGCGTCCAGCGCCACCACGTCCACCTCAGCCCCCAGCGCCCTCGACAGCTCCGCCGCGAGCTCAGCCTCGTCCACAAGGGAGACGTCCCTTCCGAAGTAGACCGCGACGTCCCAGTCGCTGTCCTCCCTCTCAAGCCCCCTGGCCCGGGAGCCGAACAGGTAGGCGAACTTGACCCCAAACCTCCTAAACACCTCAGCGGCAGGCCCCCACTCCACCACTGGGTCGACTCCCCTCTCCTTTACAAACGACTTAACGGCGACGAGGAGGCGCGGGAGCTCCTCCAGCGCCCTCGCCCTTATCTCCCCCAGCTCGCGGGCGCTTATTTCCCTATACGCATGAGCCAAGGCGTTCCGCATCTTGACAAAGGGGGCGAAGCCGGGCGGCAACACGCCCCTCTCCTCAGCCTCTAGGACAAGGCGGGTGTACGACGGCGGCTTCCTCCAGCCCAGCTCCGAGAATAGAACCGCCAGCGCGTCGAGCACGTCTTGGACTGCGGCGTAGAGATTCCACCGCAGTACATCCTCGTCGTCGGCCGACTCGATGCGTCTAATCCTCGCCTCGGCGTCTTCTAGAATCCTCAAAATCCTCACATCGCCACACCTACGCAGATTTAAAAACCCCGACGCCGCGGCCATCGCGGATGGCGTAGCGCCGTCCACAGACGCCGTCGGCCTATGTGGTGTCGAATGGGCGCGGTAGTGCTGGGCACGCCCCTCAAGGCCTCTGGGAGGCGCTTGATCCGTAAAGTAAATTCAATAAAATAGTTTGGATATTGCACGTGGGCAAGACGTTGACGATTCTGGCCCACGGAGATGCCGACGGCGTGTGTTCGGCCGCGCTCGTGAGGGCCGCCTTTGCGGAGGAGTACGAGGAGGTGCGGATCTACTTCACCCACCCCGTGGATCTGGTCAAGGACTTCCGGGAGGCCGCCGCTGGTGACGTGTACATCGTCGACGTGGCCATAGACGAGAAGTTAGTCGGGGAGGTGCGGGAGGCCTTCTCGGCGCATCGAGGCCGCGTCGTGTATATAGACCACCACCCCCTCTCCGCAGATCTGCCGGGCGTGGAGCTGGTCCACGAGGAGGGGGCCGCGGCCTCCGAGCTCGTCTACAAGCGGCTCGCCGGGAGGTTGCCCCGGCTCTACAGCAGAGTCGCCCTCTACGGCGCCATCGGCGACTATATGGACCACACAGACTGGGTGAGACAGGCGCTGGAGATGTGGGATAGGCGGATAGTCTACTACGAGGCCGGCGTGTTGATGCAGGGGCTGGAGCGGGCGCGGAAGGACCACGAGTTCAAGCGGGAGGTGGTGGGCCATCTGTCCAGAAACGCCGCCCCCTCGGCTCTGCCGAAGTTACTGAGGCTGGCCGAGGAGCAGGCTAGGGTCAACGAGGCCCTTGTGGGCTGGGTGGAGAGAAACGCGGTCGTGGAGGGCCGCGTGGCCTACGTGGTGAACCCCCCGGGGCCTCTCGGCCTCGCCGCGACCCTCGCGAGGGGCCTCAAGGAGTCGCCCGTGGGCATCGCGGCGGAGGAGCGGGGCGACGTGTACGTCATGAGCCTGCGCTCCGCTCCCCCGGTGGATCTGAACGCCTTCTTGAGGGACTTCGCCAGAAGGCGCGGGGTGTCGGGAGGCGGCCACAGAAACGCCGCTGGGGCCAGGGTACCCAAGGACATGTTCAGGACTCTAGTGGAGGAGCTCAACGGGTTCATCGCGCAGCTGTAGAGAGCCGTGCCCCTGGCGATAGGCCCTGCGGCCGGCGCGCCGAGGACGTCCGCCATCTCGGCGGCGCCGATGCGTCGATGTAGCGACATATTGGGATAGAGAGGTTGATGACAGGTTTGGAGGACGAAACGCGCCGCGGCTTCGAATAGGCGAATGGCAGGCTTGTGGAGCTCAAGGGATACGTCGACCGGCGGCCTGACCGGGTCCTCCAGAGCTTCGCGGGCTCGGCCAGCGCGGGCCTCTCCACGCACCGATATAAGACACCGCGCCAGGCCGGCTCGGCGATCTGCGCCTCGGTCGGCCTGTCGGGCCGTTAGTGCTTGACGCCTCGGCGCGGCCTATAATAGCTGACGCGGCGGCGCGGCAGGAGGCGGCCGAGCTCGAGAGATTCCTGCTGAAGTCGAGGGCCGAGGAGAGGTACCGCGCCATATTGAAGGCAGTCGCGTTGAGGCCGATGAGGTGGTCCGAGATAAAGATGGTGGTCGAGGCCCGCGAGGGGGCCGAGATAGACGACAAGAACTTCACCGCGTTGCTCCGCTATCTGGTGAAGACGGGGATCCTCGAAAAAACTGGCGATCTCTACTCGATCCCGGACCCGATCGTGCGGAGGGCCGTCGAGCGGTACCTCAGATAGATTCCCGTCGTGTGCGGCCGCCTCTACCTCCCATAGATCTGACGGCTTGCAGGCGACATCTAGACGGCCGGCGTTTCTAGGCGGCGGTTGGGGCTGATAAGCTTATAAGCTGAGAAGGCCGACGGCTACGTGATAGATCTTGGATTCGTAGTCAGCTCGCTCGTAGCCCAAGCGCCGCTTGTGGTAATCGCGATCGTAGTCCTCTACTACTAGATAGAAAAATTGAGTCCGTGAGAGTGGAGCTCGGCGGCCGCATCGATAGGATCGAGGGACATGTCGATGGAGTTAGAAAAGGCGTCGATAGCCTCGAGAAACGTATCGATGGTCTCGAGGGACGCGTCGAGAGGCTAGATGGGCGTATGGATAGAATTGAGGGCAGCATTAGTAATCTTGAGAGGCGTATTGATGGGCTTGAGGCGCGTGTGGAGGAGTTGGCAAGGGGCCTTGTGCAGGTGAGGGAGTCCTTCTACGGATACCAGAACGCCTTGATAGACTTCCTCGCCGCTAAGGGGCTTATAACCGAGCCCGAGGCTGTTCTGTTGCGCGGAACTCTTAGGGCTTTGGTCCCCCTCGCCAAGTCGAGGTACTACACCGAGGAGGTCAGGAGGAGGCTGATCGAGTTGCTGGACAAGGACCTCAAGGACTACACATGGGAAGACGTGGCAGAGCTGGAGAGGATCGCCGAGGCTATCGACAAGGAGGCTTGGGAGACCGGGAGAGAAGACCTGTTCAAGTACTACCCCAAACTGGTGATGTACATCGCGATAGTGAGAGGCTTATTGAGGAGGAGGGAGATGGAGAGAAAGGGCTAGCCCGACGCCCGCCGACTGGCCAAGGACATCGGCGTCCTCTATAGGCGTAGGGGCCGAGCCCCGCGACCGTCGGCCCGAGGCGTCCATCTCGGCCACAACGTCTACGGCCATCGTGGCTGGGCTACGCCGTCCTAACGCGTGCTTGCGGCCGCTATGTGCAACTTCGGCGATGTTGGAGGTCCGTTAAAGGCTGGCGGCGCCCTCCCTATCTAGATGCTCGCCCGGGACCGTCGGGGGACGTCGAGGTATTTCCGGCGTTGACGCGGTCTGGGCTAGGCCGGCGGTCTCTGCGCGTATCTCGTCGCGTCCGCCCTTAGGAGAGGACAGGGCATGGCTCTGACAGTCCCCGCTCGCCGCGGCCATGCCCGAAAGGGAGACGCCGACACACCGAGCGATAAAGATATATGTAGACAGAGTATAATTCTTGTGAAACATAAATTTATAGACAGGGAGATGGATCTGGGATTCCTTGAGGAGCGGTGGAGGTCGGGCGGCGCCGAGCTGTTGGTGATATACGGCAGAAGGCGCGTGGGCAAGACGGAGATATTGAGGAGGTTCGTGGAGGGCAAGCGATGCCTCTACTTCTTGGCGTCGCGCACCTCCATCAAGGACAACCTAAACATGCTGAGGGACAAGATGGCCGACTTCCTGGGGAAGGAGATATTCAGGAGAGTGGAGCCGCGCGGCCTGGGCGATCTGTTGGCGTACTTCGCCGAGGAGGCGGAAAGGCCTTGCCTCATAATCGACGAGTTCGGGTACCTCGTGGAGCTGGACAGAGGAGTCGTCTCCGATCTGCAGAGGGCTTGGGACGAGACCTTGTCTAGGAGAGGCTTCTTCCTCGTCCTCTGCGGGTCCAGCGTGTCGTTGATGGAGACCGAGGTCCTCGGCTACAGATCGCCGCTTTACGGACGGAGGACCGGTAGCTGGAGGGTGGCGCCCCTCGGCTTCAGACAGGCGCGGGCGTTCGTGCCGGGCTACCGCTTCGCCGACGCCGTCAAGGTGTGGGCCGTGGCGGGCGGGGTGCCCCTCTACCTCAACGAGTTCGACGACGGCCTGACCTTTGAGGAGAACCTACGGGATAGGGTGTTCAGGAAGGGGGCTCTCCTATACGACGAGGGCTATTTCCTGCTCCGGGAGGAGTTGCGCGAACCGGCGACCTATCTGGCCGTGCTGAAATACCTAGCACTCGGCTACAACTCCATGGGCAAGCTCTCGAGCGCCTTGGGAATGGACAAGGCCAACTTGGTCAAGTACCTATCGGCGCTGGAGGACCTCGGCCTCGTGAAGCACGTGGTGCCCTACGGCCAGAGGCGCAAGGGGATGTACCAGGTGGCGGACAACTACATGTGGTTCTGGCTCAAGTTCGTGCTCCCGAACCGGTCGGATCTAGAGCTCGGCAGAGTCGACGAGGTCCTCGAGAGGATACGCCCCGAGCTGGAGATGCACTACGGGCTCGTGTTGGAGGAGCTCGTGAGGTCGCTGATAGCCGAGGGCGCCATCCCGTTGCCCTTCAAGCCGACCTACGTAGGCCAGTGGTGGAGGGGGGAGGACCAAATAGACGCGGTGGCTCTGGACGACAGAAACGCGCTCTTCGTGGAGGTGAAGTGGGGGAGGGCCACCTCTAGGGATCTAGACGCCTTGGTGGAGAGGTCCTACAAGGTCGACGTGGGGGCCCGGAGGCGGCACTACCTTATCGTGGCCCGCGAGGGGGACGTAGAGGGCCTCGTGGACTTCAAGGCCCTCGACGAACTGACCAAGCCGCAGATCTAGTACGGTCGGGTGCTTACGGGGCCACATCGGCGGCCTCTAAGGCCGGCCGCATTAAGGGCCTACGTGGCGGTTGTCGCGACTCCTCTCAGGCGCGATAGCCTAGGCAAGGGACGACGGCACGACGTTATCCGTCCGCGCGCCTCCGGAGAGCCCGCCGAAAAGAACCTCTCCGATCTGCCAGACTCGGAGCCGCGTCGGCGGCATTCCTCCGTAGCCCACGGCCCAACTCTACATCGCTGTATCTATCGGACGTCTTCAAGACCCGTGAAGGCCTGCTGGCGGCCCTCAACGCGATCCCCATGGTAAATCTTCCCGACGTCGCGGCTTCCTTGGTCGCCGCCTTATGGGCCGCGCCAGGCCCTGCACCGGCTATTCTCTGACGGCGGCAGGCCGGCCGCCGCAACAGTACTGCTGGCTACGGGAAGAGATCCGTCGGGCCGCCCTCTTGCGGAGTAGCACCTATCAAGACGCGCAAAACTCCGGCGCGTCGGAAACAGCAAGCGGACCTGCCGAGCGCGGCTCTTGCCGATTCGGAAATGCTTTTTAGTCCTTCGTTACGCCGGCTCTATGAAGTTGTTGACGTTCAGGAAAGGCGAAGCGCGGAGGGTCGGGCTGTTCCTCGACGGATTCGTAGTGGACCTCCCCAAGGCCTACACGCTCGTCTACGACGCCTACGAGGCGCCGGACTTCCTCCACGACATGAGGAAGCTCATAGCGGCCGGGAGGCCGGCGCTGGAGATAGTCGAGTACATCTCCCGCAGAGCGCCCGAGGAGGCGAAGCTCAGCCCCAAGGACATAGTCTGGGAGCCTCCGGTCCCCAACCCCGAGAAGATCTTCGCCGTCGCCGTGAACTACAGATCTCACGGCAAGGAGATGGGGCACGAGCCCCCGCCCAAGCCCTATTTCTTCCCCAAGCTCCCCAACGCCTTGGTCGGCCACGAACAGCCCGTGGTCAAGCACAAGGTGGTCGAGAAGATGGACTGGGAGGTGGAGCTCGTGGTCGTCATGGGGAGGCCGGGCAAGTACATAGAGCCGGGGAAGGCCCTGGACTACGTCTTCGGCTACACCGTCGGCAACGACATATCCCTTAGGGACTGGCAGTACCCGGCCACCCAGTACGGCCTCAACTGGATATGGGGCAAGTCCATGGACACGGCCGCGCCTGTGGGGCCCTACATAGTGACGAGGGACGAGATAGAGGACCCCAACAGGCTTGGCCTGGAGCTCAGGGTAAACGGCGTGGTGGAGCAGAGGGGCAACACCTCCGAGCTCATATTCAACGTGCAACAGCTCATATACTGGGCTTCGCAGGGGATTACGCTGAAGCCGGGCGACCTCATTTTCACCGGGACGCCTCCCGGCGTCGGGTTCCCCAGAGGCAAGTTCCTAAAGGGAGGCGACGTGGTGGAGGCCGAGGTCGAGAAGATAGGCGTGCTCCGGAACTACGTAGTGGAGGAGAAGTAGTAGATGAGGGCCGCCGTCTTCCCGGCGCCCGGGTTGGAGAATCTAGAGGTCGAGGACGTCGCCGTCCCCAGTCCCGGCCCGGGGCGAAGTCCCTCCTCATGCCGCCGGGCGCCACGCCGTTCACCCTGATGCCTCTCTCCGCGAGCTCCGCGGCTAGAGCCTCCACGGCCCTCGCCAACGCGGCCTTCGACGAGACGTACGCCACGGTGTTCCTCAGCCAGGCTGGGTAGGCCCCGCCGACGGCAGTCACTAGGACGATCGAGGAGCCCGCCTTGAGGCGCCTCACGGCCGCCCTTACGGCGTAGAGATGGGCTCTGAGGTTCCTCGAGAGCATCTCCTCAAGGACCGCTGGGTCCAGAGCCTCTATCGGAGCCTCGACGTACCCTCCCGCCGTCACCACAACAGCGTCAAGCCCGCCCAGCTTGGACACGGCCTCGGCCACCGCCGCCTCCGCGGACTCGGCCCGCAAGAGGTCGTAGGCGCCCACGTGGAGCTCCCCAAGCCCGGAGAGCTCGCGCCGTAGCCTCTCCAAGAAATCCCTCGACCTCGCCACAGCGAACACCCTGGCTCCTTCCAGAAGGGCGAAGTACACGACGGCGGAGCCCAGACCGGGCCCGACGCCGCCGACGAAAACCCTCGCTCCTTGAAGCCTCCCGCCCATACACATGCCGAGTAGCACCTATATAATCTCCGCCACCGCGAGGTACGGCGACCAGCCGCGGCTCAGCCGTCCGACCTGCCGTACGACAGGCCGTGAAAGCGGCTGTCTCTTCCACTAATCTTGGCCGAACAAGCGAGAGCGGCCGACCGCCCCGAGAAGTAGCCGTAGCGAACACCCATCAATGTTTTTAAAAAGTGCCGGCTTATTCCCGTGTCTATCGACCTTAAGGTGCTTGAGGAGGTCGTGGAGAGGGCCGTCAAGAAGGCCCTTGCAGAGGCCCGGAGCGAGGAGATGAAGGCAGTCGCCGAGGCCTTAAAGGCCCTCGCCGACTACACCAAGGCCGGATTCGCCCATCTAAACAAACGCGTATCGGATCTAGAGGACAGCCTCGGCGCCCTCACCGAGGCCACCCTCTCCCGCTACGTCTGGGAGGATCTCCGGGCGGAGGTCGAGGCTAGG
>JBMFIG010000030.1:0-16834 GCA_049976425.1 Thermoproteus sp. | reverse complement strand
GGCGATTCGAGGGAGTACCTAATAATACTAGGCGTCTTAGCTAACTACGCCGAGCTGACCATAGTGGCTGATGTAGCTGATCCGGAACAGGTAAAGAAAAGCTATGTCTACCAAGCTGTGAGCGAAAATATAATTGTTTAGAATATGCCTCCGCCGGAGTTTATGCCGGTCGGGTTGATTATGCCGACCAGCGCGAGGACGAATATCAGCGCGAATATTCCTCCCTTGGCGAACCTCAACACAGCCACCTTTTTATTTAGTTCGACCACCTTCATGTGTTTTTAAACAGTTTACGCTATATAGAGATAAGATAAATATAGAAATATCAAGTAAATATATTTCTTACGATCGACTGATACTGGCTGGGGCATGGTTTTTAACCGGCTCCCTTATGGCGTCGTGGCGGAGGTCGAGCCGATTAGGTATTCCTACTCACATCTTCTGGACGGCAAGTCGGTCGTCTTAACAGTTACCTCGGGGATATCGCTATATAGGTCTATAGACCTCGCCCGGCTCTTAATTAGGCACGGGGCCGACGTCACCGCCGTCTTGTCGGACAAGGCGGCGCGCCTCGTGAGCCCCGAGCTGTTTAGGTGGGCTACGGGGAGGAGGGCCGTCTCCAGGCTGACGGGGAGGGCCGAGCACGTCTCTGTCTGCGCGAGGGCCGACCTGCTGGTCGTCGCCCCCGCGACGGCAAACACTGTGGCCAAGGCCGCTCTGGGCATAGCCGACGACGTGGCGACCACGTGCATACACGCGGCTCTGGGAGCCGGGGCCCGGTCGGTGTTCGTGCCGACGATGAACCTAGCCATGTGGCGTAACCCGGCCCTCCAGGAGGCCCTCTCTAGGCTGAGGTCTTGGGGGGTTTTGGTGGTGGAGCCGAAGATCGAGGAGGGGAAGGCTAAGTACCCGGAGGTGGAGGAGGTGGCCGAGTCTGTGATAGACGCGTCGGCCCCCCGCGACATGTCGGGGCTGAGGGTCCTCGTCACGGCGGGGCCCACCCACGAGCATATCGACGACATAAAATACATATCTACGCCGAGCTCCGGCCTCACAGGTATATACTTTGCCAGGGAGGCGGCGGCCAGGGGGGCCGAGGTGACGCTGGTGGCGGGCCCCGGCGTCAAGGCGCCTCCGAACGTCAAGGCCGTGCCCGTGGTGTCGGTCCTCGACATGTATAGGGCGGTGGCCGAGCTCGCGCCCTCGCAGAACCTCATGGTCTTCGCGGCGGCTCCTCTGGATTTCTACGTGGCGGAGAGGGCGCCGGGGAAGATCAGTAGCGACGTGGCCGAGTACACCGTGAGGCTCCTCAGAGCGCCGAAGATAGCGGCCGAGGCCAGGCGGCTGAACCCCAAGGCCTATATCGTGGGCTTCAAGGCGGAGTACGGCGTATCGGAGGAGGAGCTCTTGAGAAGGGCCAGGGCGAGGATGGAGGAGGGCGGCTGGGATCTCGTCCTCGCCCACGACGTCTCGGGGCTGGGCTTCGGCACGCTCAAGGACCAGTACATAGCGATATATAGCGACGGGAGGGTCGAGAGGCTGGGGCCTGCCCACAAGAGGGAGCTCGCGCGGGCTGTCCTCGACAGAGCCGTCAAGGCGCTTGGGCGATGAGGTATCTGGCGGTCGTCTGTCCCCGTTGCGGCATGGCGAGCGCGGCCAGATCCGGCGCAAAGTCGCACGTATGCCCGTTCTGCGGGGCGAGGATAGATCTGGAGAGGGCCTCGGTTATAGCGTCAGGGTCGGCCGAGGAGGTCAGGAAGGCCGTGGCGCGCCACAACGAAGGCGCGAGGGGGAGGAGGGAGCTGGGGGCCGGGAGGGTGGGCTAAAACCGGGGGAGGGCCGACTGTATATAAACTATAAATTTAGAGGGCCTCGATGAAGTCGGTGGGCTTCGGTATCTCCTCCTTGAGGCCCTTCCTCTTGCGTATCTGCTTCACGAGGTCGGCCAGCATCGCCTCGGGCACCGGCGACCATCTGGAGAACTGCATGGACCAGAAGACCTTGCCGGCGGCGGCCGCGCGTAGCTCGTCGCTTATGGTGAAGGACTCCAGGACCGGCAACTCGGCCCTTATCATGGCCATGTACTCCTCCTGGGTCATGTCCAGTATCTTGCCCCTATGCTTGTTGAGGACCGACGTGATGGCGCCTATGTAGTCCGGGTGCACCTTGATGTCGAGCTTCAGGAGGGGCTCCAGGAGGGTCGGCTTCGCCGATAGGATGGCGGCGAATATGGCGTTCTTGGTGGCGGGCATTATCTGGGCGGGGCCGCGGTGGGCCGGGTCCTCGTGGACTACGGCGTCGGTCAACACGACCTTGAGCCCTCTTATCGGCTCCTGGGCCAGCGGGCCCGCCTCGGTGGTCCAGCGGAATCCCTGCACTATGTAGTCCCTGATCTCGCGGAGGTACTGTATGCCGGAGGTCTTGTCGACGAGGACGTTGAAGTAGCGGTCGTCTATGGCCCAGATGCCCCTCGCCTCGTCCGTGTCCCATCCGGCCTTCTCCCTCAATATCTTGGCGCGGTCCCTCGGGTCCATCTCCTCGGTTATCTCCCGCGTCGCTATGAGCTCTATCGTCGTGTCGTCGAGAGGCTCCACGTAGAAGTAGAGGCGGTTGTGCTTGTTGGGCGACTTGCCCTCGAACACGTCGGATCTGGCCCTAACGGCCTCGCGGAACCTTATCAACGGCTGCGACACGGTGAAGTCTATCTTGGTCCTCTCCTTGAGCATCCACGTGGCTATCTCCAGGTGGAGCGTGCCGACGCCCGACAGCAGTATCTGGCCGGTCTCCTGGTCTATCTTTACTTCGAGGGTCGGGTCCTCGATGACCTGCTCCTTGAGGGCCTCCACAAGTCTGGCCAGGTCGGCGGGGTTCTTGGGCTCTATCGCCACGGTGACCACCGGCTCCGATATGTACTTCATGCGCTCGAACGGCGGTATGTTGCTGAAGTTGGCCGCCACGATGGTGTCGCCGGCCCTCGCGTCGTCGGTGCCTAGCAACGCCACTATGTTGCCGGCCGGCATGTAGGGCACCACTATGCGGGACGGGCCCATGTAGATGTAGGTCTGGAGGACCTTCCTCTTGGACTTGGCGCCGATTATGTATACCTCGTCGCCCTCCCTTATGGTCCCCGAGAAGACGCGGCCGGTCGTGATGAGGCCGGCGTGCGGGTCCACGTTGACCTTGCTGACCGCAATGACCGTGGGCCCGTTGGGGTCCGCCTCGAGGAGGGCCTTGCCTACCTCGCTGTTGAGGTCGCCTCTCCAGAGCCTCGGTATCCTGTACTTCTGGGCCACGTTGGGCGGCGGGACGTGCTCAATTATCATCGACAGGAGGGTCTTGTAGAGCGGGTAGTCGGTCGCCAGCTTGTCCACGTAGCCCTTCTCGTATGCGTCGACGATGTTGCTGAACTTGAGGCCGGTCTTCTGGGCCATGGGTATGGTCACGCCCCACTTGTGTAGGGCCGAACCGAGGGCAACCTGGCCCTTGCCCGGGTCCACCTTCCACGCGTCCTTGAACTCGGGCGGGGCGAACATGTCTATAAGGGAGTTGAACTCCTTCACTATTGTCAGTATCCTCTGCATGATCTCCTGCGGCGAGAGCCTAAGCTCCTTTATCAAGCGGTCTATCTTGTTGATGAAGAGGACGGGCCTCACGTACTCCTCCAGCGCCTGTCTGACCACGGTCTCGGTCTGCGTCATGACGCCCTCCACGGCGTCGACGACGACGAGGCCTCCGTCCATGACCCTGAGGGATCGCGTGACGTGTCCCGTGAAGTCGACGTGTCCCGGCGTGTCGACGAAGTTTATGAGATACGGCTTGCCGCCGTATTCGAAGTACAGCGATATGTTGGCCGCCTTGACCGTCATCTGCCTCAACTGCTCTATCTCGACGTAGTCCATCGCAAGAGCCTTGCCCGCCACCTTCGGCGAGAGGAGGCCGGCGCCCATGAGGAGCGAGTCGGACGTGGTTGTCTTGCCGTGGTCCACGTGGGCGAGGGTGCCGGCGTTCCGTATCTGGGCGGGGTTCCTAGCTATGGCCAAGATCTCGTCCAGCTGCTTCTCGACTATCCTGACGACGCTGGACATGCGAGGCAGTGAGGCATCGATATAAAAACATTTAATCCGCCGCCGAGATCCGGCCCGATACGTATTTCGGACTAGAAACGGGGGCGGATATTCCGCTAGACACACTAAATATAACATAAAATTTTTATCCTAGACTTCGGCCATTCTTCTATGTGTCTCACTCGGTCTTTGTTGGCTCGTTTTTACGGTTCTTTGGATTTCTCTCTTAGAGGCCTTCTCCATTTCAAGTCTCTTGCGGCTTTGGGCTACCCTTTCGACAAGGTTCTTCTGGAGGAGCCTTGGAGGACCTACGACGTCTTGACGACGCTGGTGGGAAGACACAACGCAGAGCTGATATTGACAATGCTCCAAAAATGGCTAAACAACAACGGATGCGCAATAGACCCGGAGACGCTGAGGAAATACCTAACAACAAGGGAGATGTGGGGCTAGCGGAGGCCGTTTCCGACCATCTTTAGAAACTTGTCGAATACCCACGTCGTGTCTCTCGGGCCTGGCCCCGCCTCTGGGTGGAACTGTGTCGTCAGGATAGGCAGGTCTGGGTGGTAGAGCCCCTCCACGGTGCCGTCGTCGGGCTGTACGGCCCACGGCCTCAGCCCGCTCCCGGCCGGATCGACAGCGTATCCGTGGTTGTGCGTGGTTATGTAGGTCTTGCCGGTGAAGGCCAAGTCTCTGACCGGCTTGTTGGAGGCGCGGTGGCCGAACTTCAGCTTGTACAGCCTCGCGCCGAGCGCCTTGGACACCACTTGGTGGCCTAGACATATGCCCATTACGGGGAGCCTCATCTCCACCGCCGCCTTGACTCCCTCTGCCACCCTATCCAGCAGGTTGGGGTTGCCGGGGCCTGGGCTGAAGAGCACCGCGTCGCACTTGAGCGCCAGCTCCCACCTCAGACAAGGCACCCTCAAGACCCTGACCCCCCTCTTGACGAGCTCCCTCAGTATGCTCCTCTTGACGCCGCAGTCCACGACCCCCACGCAGATCTTCCCGTCGCCGAGCTCCTCGGGCTCCTTAGGCGAGACCATCAAGGCGTAGTTCACCTCGTCGTACTTCGGCGACTTCCTCACCTTCTCCAGCAACTCGTCGGGGGGCTCCTGGCCGACGGCCCCCATCATGACGCCGTGTTCCCTCAGCTTGAGGACGAGAGCCCTCGTGTCCACCCCCTCTATCCCCGGCACGCCGGAAGCCTTCAGCCACTCGTCGAGGGACATGACCGCCTTGTAGTGGCTCGGCCGCGTCGCCTCGTGGACGACCACGGCCTCGGCCTGCGGCCCGTCGGACTCGTACTGGTCCTCCGAGACCCCGTAGTTGCCGATGAGCGGGTGGGTGAAGACCAGTATCTGCCCCTTGTAGCTGGGGTCCGTGATGGATTGCGGATAGCCGACGACGGCGGTCGTGAAGACGACCTCGCCGACAGCCGTCTTCTCTGCGCCGAACGCCCTGCCTTTTAGGACTGTCCCGTCTTCGAGGACGAGGTAGGCCCTGTGGTTCGCCCCTGGGACATCGCCTCTACGACATTTGACATATATAAGTCTTTCGCGCTATTTTCGATAATATATTGGCAGGCGGCGCGTATTTATAGCCGGGGCTCCGGGCCCACATGGCCCTCTACAGGAGATGGATCGGGGGCTCGAGCGACGTGGTGGCCGGGTACACCTCCAGCATCCAGGACGACGCCGAGATAGCGAGGGAGGTGGTTGAGGTCATGAAGGCCCACGCGGCCCATTTGGCCGAGGCGGGCCTTGTGCCGAGGGGCGACGGGGAGGCCGTGCTCGAGGCGTTGGGGGAGGTCCGCGTCGAGGATCTCCTGAGGCCGGGCTACGAGGACGTCCACGAGGCCCTCGAGGACTACCTCATCAGGAAGGTGGGGCCCGCCGGGGGCTGGGTCGGCCTCGGCAGGAGCAGGAACGACCACGTGGCGGCCGCCATAAGGCTGAGGCTCCTGCGCCACATGGACGATCTGTCCAGAGAGGTCAAGGGCCTCATGTGCGTCGCGGCGCGCCGCGCGGCGGAATACGCCGACTGCGTCATGCCTTCCTTCACCCACTTCCAGCCGGCCCAGCCCATAACCTTCGGCCACTACCTCCTCGCCCTCTACGAGCTTCTGTCCGACCTCCTCTCAGCCCTCTCGGCGGTTAGGCCTATCGTCGACAAGTCGCCTCTAGGCTCGGGGCCCTCCGGCGGCACCACGGCCCCGCTGGACCGCAGGAGGCTGGCCCAGCTGGCGGGCTTCGGCGGCGTCGTCGAGAACACTTTGTACGCCTCGTCGAGCCGCTTCTTCGCAAGCCTCGCGGCGTCCGTCGTGGCCTCGGCCCTCGCCGAGCTCTCGAGGTTCGTGGACGATCTGGTGGCCTGGTCCAGCCCGTTGTTGGGCTACGTGGAGCCGCCCGCCGAACACGTATCTACCAGCAGCATAATGCCGCACAAGAGGAACCCCGTGACTCTCGAGGTCTTGAGAGCCCGTATATCCGAGGCGGTGGCGGACGCCTCGGCCCTCCTAGCGGTCCAGGAAAAGATAGGGTACGGCTACAGCCTCGACCTCCAGGAGGCGACGCGGCACCTCTGGCGCGTGTTCAAGACCGCCGAGGAGGGCGTCGCCGTGTTGAGGAGCTTCCTGGAGGGCATGAGGTTCAACTGCGACAAGGCCTACCAAGACGCCAAGAGGTACCCCACGACGTCGTCGGACGCCGCGGAGAGGCTGGCGCTCAGCGGCGTCCCCTTCAGAGAGGCCTACTTCAAGACCGCCGAGGCGGTGAAGGCGGGCTCCGCCGACCTTCCGGACCCCCGCGAGGCCGTGAGGAGGCCCGTGTTGGGCTCCCCCGACCCCGAGAGGGTTAGGAACTCGGCTAAGGAGAAGCTCTCTATCTGTCAACAATAAGCTTATAAAGGCCGGCGCCTCCAGACGGCGATGTCGGGGAAATCGACTTCGTCTACGACCTGCTGAGGCTCGACGAGCGGTTGCTGTTAGACGCGCTAAAGAGGCGCAACGCCTCCGTGAGGCTTGTAGACGCCGAGAACCTCGCCGCGCCCGACGGGCTGGGCCTCGTGGGCCTTATAAGAGTCGCGGGGAGGTCCAAGGTCCTCCCGCTGGCCCACACCTACGAGGCGGCCGGCGGCGTATCTATAAACTCGGCCCAGTCGCTATATATATCCCACGACAAGTACCTGACCTATCTAGCCCTTAGACGCGTCGGCGTCCCCACGCCCAGGACGGCTCTGGCGTTCGGCCTCGAGCCCGCCCTCAAGGCGGCCGAGGCCCTCGGCTACCCCGTCATAGTGAAGCCTCTGGACGGCTCCTGGGGGAGGCTCGTCAGCCTCGCCAAGTCGCCCGACGACCTTGCGTCGATAGTCGCCCACAAGAGGCACCTCGAGTCCTCGATGCAGGAGTTCCTGGTGCAGGAATACGTGGAGAAGCCGGGGAGGGACATAAGGGTGACCGTGGTGGCTGGTAGGGCCGTCGCGGCGATATACAGATACTCGTCGTCGGACTGGCGCACCAACACGGCCAGAGGCGGCAAGGCGGAGCCCGTCGAGATAGACGGCGAGCTGGAGGAGATCTCGGTCAAAGCCGCGGAGGCCGTCGGCGTGATGTACGCGGGGATCGACGTCGTCGAGTCGAGGGACGGCTACAAGGTGCTGGAGGTCAACGGCGTGCCCGAATTCAAGAACGTCCAGAGGGTGACGGGCGTCGACGTCGCCGGCGCCATAGCGGAGGCCGTGCTGGAGGTAGCGCGGCGTTAGGCGCGTCGGGGGCCTACGGCCCCGTCGACGTCGATTTTCCGGACGGGGCGTTTGGGAGGTCTGCCCTCAGCGATTACAAGACGCTTGATACGCTGGGGGTCATACTATCACGGTCTTCCCTAATGAGCCTCCAGCTGGGCGCCGACGCTGGCGGGAGGCCCTCGTTCAGCCTCTCCAGCTCTTTAAGGGCGTCCTCGGCCTCCAGCTGTCTAAGCTTCTCCTCGATAGCCTCGGTTATGACTTTCTTCCAGTCGACTCTATACCTATCCATCCTCTCTTTCAACTCCTTTGGAATCCTTACGTTCAGCACAACCTGCACGTCTACAAACAGCAATAAATACCTTAGTATTACAAAATGTAGATACCCCAGATTCTACGACACACCTTGTTAGGGCCTAGAAGGCTACAGCGTATACCTCGCCCCCCGCGAGCCCACCGTCCTCTTGAAGGCGCTCCATCTGCGGTAGTACTCGGCGAGCTTCTCGGGATCGGCCGTGAAGAGGTCCCTTATGTCCTCTATGCCCAGCAGTATCATGGCGACTCTGTCGAGGCCCCAGCCCCAGGCGAGGACTCTGCTCCTCTCGACGCCGAGGGGGCGCGTCACCTCTGGCCTGAATATCCCGGCGCCGCCGAACTCGATCCAGCCCAGCTTCTCGTGCCTCGCGTAGACCTCCACGGAGGGGCTGGTGAACGGGAAGTAGGCCGGCTTGAACTTAACCTCGGCCATGCCTAGGGCCTTCGCTATCTGCTCCAGTTGCCCCAACAGGTGCTTGAAGGCGAGCCCCGGCCCCACCACTATCCCGTCGAGCTGGTGGAACTCCACGTTGTGTTTGGCGTCTATGTGCTCCGGCCTGAAGACCCTCCCTACTGCGAAGACCTTGTAGGTCCCCTCACCCCTCTCGGCGAGCGCCCTTATGGTCGTCGCAGTGGTCTGGCTCCTCAAGACCAGGCCGAGGGCCTTCTCGCGGCTCCAGCGGTAGCCCCAGCCGGCCTCGTGCTCCCTCCCCACCCTCTCCATGAGCTCCGGTGGAGGCGGCTCCGGCGGCCGTCCTCCCCACTCCACGAAGAACGTGTCGTGGACCTCCCTGGCCGGGTGGTCCTGCGCCTGGAACAACGCGTCGAAGTTCCAGAACTCGTACTCGAGGATCGGCCCCCTCACCTCCTCGAAGCCGAGCCCCACCATGACCTCCCTCACGTACTCCAGGAAATCTTGGAAGAAGTGGGGGACGGGGGCCGGGGCGGGAGGCACCTCTATCGTCGCGTCTATGGGCTTGAGGACGATCTCCCTCCAGGCCCCGCTCCTCAGATCCTCGGAGGTGAGCGCGGTCTTCATCTCGGCAACCCGCAACGACGCGAGGTCCGCCGCAGACTCCACATAGATCTCCACCCGCGACGACCTCCTCACCAGCCTCCTCCTCTGGAACTCCTGCAAGGCGTCGCGCGGTATCTCCCCGCCCGCGGCCAAGGCCTCGAGGAGCCTCTGCCTCTCCTCGACGGCCCTAAGCGCCTTCTCGACCTCGTCTCTCGGCGCCTCGATCCTCCCGCCGCGGGGGCGCAGTCCGTATCTGGCCAGGTTGGCGAGGACTATCCTCCCCTCTGGCGTGTCCGGCACCTCGACGACGCATATATCGCCGCATTTGGCGGCCCTCAGAGCCGCAAGCTCGGGCAACCCCTCCCTCGCGTATTTGGCCCCCTCCTCCGTCAGCTCGTAGACCTCGACCTCCCGCCGCTCGACGCGTATCAGCCCTCTGGCCCTCAGAGACTCGACGTACCTCATGAGGTCCTCGGGCTTCGTCCCCAGCTCGGCGGCGACCTCCCTCAAGCTCCTCCGCCGCCCGGCCGACCTCAATATCGCGTACTCCAGGGGCGAGACCAAGGCCACGGCTAAAATCTATTCGATTAATAAGAATTGGCCGGGTCTAGCGGCCGGTTAAAACCTCTATTTCCTCGCCCTCCTCGATCTCCTCAGCCGTTGTCTGCCTAGCCGCCGGCTTCAAGGACTCCTTGTAGAGCAGTTCCCTTATGGCGGCCCTTATGGCCTCGCTCCTATTTGGGTATATACCCCTCCTGACGAGCTCGTCCAGCTCCTCCAACATTCGTTTCGGGACGTGGACAGAGATCAGCGACATCTTCTCCTGCCCCTTATTCCGAGGCATGATGTGTAGAAGGGAGGCACTTAAATTAGTCTTCCAGGTAATACGCGTGTATTCCGCCGCCTAGAGGGCCACCGACTCGAAGATGTGCTTGCGGTAGTACTTTGCCGATATCTCCGGCCTGGCGTTGGTCAGCTCGTCCTCCGGCAGTATCGAGAGCACGTCCCACCCTATGTCAAGCGTCTCCTCGAAGGTCCGCCTCTCGTAGACCCCCTGCTTGACGAATTTCTGCTCGAAGGCGTCGGCGAAGCGGAGGTACCTCCTCTCGCGCCAGCCCAAGTTGCGCTCGCCCACCAGAGTGGCCAAGCTCCTCAGCTCCAGGGCGCGGCTGTAGGCGGCGATGAGCGTGTTCGCCACGTCCTTGTGGTCCTCGCGCGTCTTGCCCTCGCCGATGGCGTCCTTGGCGAGGCGCGAGAGCGACATTATTATATCGAAGGGCGGGTAGATGCCCTTGCCCCACATGGCGCGGCTGAGCACCAGCTGTCCCTCGGTGATGTAGCCCGAGAGGTCGGGTATGGGGTGGGTTATGTCGTCGTGCGGCATGGTGAGTATGGGGAACTGCGTGACGGAGCCCTTGCGCCCCCTAGCCCTTCCGGCCCTCTCGTATATACTCGCCAGGTCGGTGTACATATAGCCCGGGTAGCCGCGCCTGCCGGGGAGCTCGCCCTTGCCCGACGAGAGCTCGCGGAGGCCCTCGGCGTAGTTGGTCATGTCGGTTATGACCACCAGCACGTGGTAGCCGAGATCCCAGGCGAGGTGCTCCGCTATGGTCAAGCCGACGCGGGGCGCCAGGATGCGCTCCGCCACGGGGTCGGAGGCGAGGTTTATGACGGCGACCGCCCTCCTCAGAGCGCCCGTCCTCCTGAACTCGTCCATGAAGTACATCGCCTCCTCGCTCCTGATGCCGATTCCGACGAAGACCACCGCGAAGCCCTCCTCGCTCCCCCTCACAGTCGCCTGCCTCACCACCTGCGCCGCCATGACGTTGTGCGGCAGGCCGGTGCCCGAGAATATGGGCAGCTTCTGGCCCCTCACGAGGGTGTAGAGCCCGTCTATGGCCGATATGCCGGTCTCTATGGGCTCCTCGGGGTACTCGCGGGCGTAGGGGTTGAGGGGCTCGCCGTTGATGTCCCTGAAGTCCTGGGGCGGCGGCAGAGGCATGTGGTCGCGCGGCTGCCCCTTGCCGTCGAGGATACGGCCTATTAGGTCCTCGCTGACGCCCAGCCTGTAGGTCTTGCCGTAGAACCTAACAGTCGATCCCTTGGCGGGGAGGCCGAGGGTGGGGCCTAGGACCTGCGCCACGGCGTAGTCCGTGCCCACCTCGATGACCTGGACGCGGCGGGGCTCCCCGTCGGGCCCCACCACCTCGCCCAGCTCGCCGTAGGCAACCCCCCGGGTCCTCTCTATGACGAGCAGAGGGCCCTTGACCTCCCTAACTGTCGAATAGCTGACAATGGGAGATACCTGCATGAGGCTACGGAAAGGGCACTTTTTATATGTTGGCTACAGCGTGAACTCCACCATCCCGCTGGTGGCGCCTTCGGCCAACACGTCGTCTTCCAGCTCTATGAAGTAGTTTACGGAGGCGGTGAAGACGTAGTTGTTCCCCTCCTCGCCTGTCGGCTTCTTGGGTATCCTCGCCTGCATGACGGCCCTGCCCTTCACCTGCCCCGCCTTGAGCAACGGGACCTCTAGACCTGCCTTTATCTCGTCGCCGGAGGAGTCGGCGCTCCACTTCTTCTCGCCCAGCTCCAGCCCGTAGTCGGAGGCGTACATCTGCATCAGCTTGTTGAAGTTGCTGCCCGACTCGTCGAGGACTAGGCTGAGCCCGCTCTCCCTGGGCCACCTCTCGAGCCTCCTCAGCCTGGCCTGCTCGTCTGCGGTCTTCGAGATCCTTATGGGGACCTCGACCGACCTCTCGTACACCCTATACATAGCCACTGCAGTGCCGTCGGTATATAACCGTTGTTTCGCCGTGGGGCCGAAGGCGGAAACCTTATAAGCGCGGCGCCCCCATCCTCAGTGTCTTTGGACAAATACATATCAGCTGTGAGGGCCGTCGTGGCCAAGGAGATGGTCCGGCGGGGCTTCTCCGTCAACGAGACGGCCAGGCTCCTCGGCGTCACGGCCGCCGCGGTCTCGCTCTACGCCAGCGGGAAGAGGGGAGGGGAGCTCGTGGCCAAGATAGAGGCCGACGAGCGGGTCATGTCGATAATCAGATCCTACGTCGACGCGTTCGCCGAGGGCGGGAGATCCGCCGTGCTGGACCTCACCGATCTGGCCCAGGCGGTGAGGAACGCCTTCGAGGCGCCGAGCCGCGCCGAGGCCGACGTGACCCTCCTCATAATGGAGCGCATAAAGCTGGAGCAGGAGACGGCCAATAGGAGCATGGCGCTCGCCTACAGATCGGCCAACCCTCTGGCCAGAGCGCTCTTCATGCAGATAGCCATGGACAGCCTGCGCCACGCCGAGATACTCACCACGATCCTCGACTATCTGTCCGGCAGGATCAAGGCCGACGAGATCGCGCTGACCGAGGAGGAGCTGAGGGCCGTCTCGGAGGAGGAGAAGGGGATGAGGGAGAGCCTCGCCGCGCTCTCCAGAGTCGAGGATCCCCTGGTGAGGGCCCTCATAAAATCGATAGAGTTCGACGAGCTGAAGCACTACGAGCTGGTGAGGGCCTTGATGGCGGTGAAGCCGAAAAGGGCTAAGCCCTCTTGAACCTCCTATATATCGGCATGTTCATAAGCGCCACGTGGGCTCTGCCGGAGTAGAACACGGTCGAGACGCCCCTCTCGGCGAGCGTCTTGTCGACCTCCTCAGCGGTCAGCGCTCTGGGATCGGCCGAGTCGCTGGCCGCTATGAAGTTGACCGCGTAGCCGAACGAGGGTATCCACACGGTGTACTCGACCACTATGCGGAAATTCGCCGACACGTTCCTCAACACCGCGTCGTACTCCTCCTCGAAGAAGAAGCTACTGCCCGCCTGCGTCACGAAGACGCCGCCGTCGGCCATAACCCCCTTGACCTTGCCGATGAACTGCGCAGAGTAGAGGCCCTGCGCTATCTCGGGGCCGTAGGGATCTGTCAGATCCATCACGACTATGTCGAACTTCTCCCCCCGCGCCAAGGCGTCCTCGACGTACTTGGCCCCGTCCATTATCAACACCTTGGCCCGCGGGTCCTTAAACGCGCCTTGGTGCATGGCCGGCAGATACTCCTTGGCCGCCTCCACGACCTCCCCATCTATGTCGACCATGACCGCCTCCGACACGGTCTTGTGCTTCAGCACCTCCCTAAGCGCGGCCCCCTCGCCGCCTCCCAAGATGAGGACCCTCCTCGGCGACGGGTGCGCCACCATGGCGGGGTGGACCAGGGACTCGTGGTAGTAGGGCTCGTCGGCGTACGTGGACTGGATAAAGCCGTCGAGCACCAACGCCCTGCCGAAATCCACCGTGTCTATTATGGCCAGCTCCTGGTACCTGGTCCGCTTCATGTACCTAATCCCCTCTATCTGCATGGCGAGGGAGCTGTGCCAAGACACGGTCTCGACCCAGACGGGCCTCACCGCCGATAGTAGCTCCTTCCCCTTCTGGGGAATCATACCAAGCGCCTCGGCGAGCCTATATAAGGATTCCCCTCAGCCTAGATAGGCCTTCACGAACTTGGCCACTTCGCCGTATATCCTGGGCCTGGCGGCCGACGAGAAGACGTGGCCCTCGCCCTCCAGCCTCAAGTACTCGACGCGCCGGCCCAGCTCCCTCAGCCTCGCCACGAGCTGGTCGGCCTCGGAGACGGGGACCCTTATGTCGTTCACGCCGTGTATCACCAACAGAGGCGCGGCTATCCTATCGGCGTAGGTTATCGGGCTGAGCTTGGCCAGAAGCTCTCTGTCCTCCAACCTGCCGTACTCAGCCTCTCTGTGCCGCCTCCGCCAGGGAGCCGTCCTCTCGAGGAACGTGGCGAGGTTCACTATCCCGGCCATCTCGACGCCGCAGGTCCAGAGGTCTGGGTAAAGCGCCAGGGACATCAACGTCAGATATCCGCCGTAGCCCCCTCCCAACACGCAAGGCCTCCCGGCGATCAGCCCCCGGCCGGCGAGCCAGCCGACGGCCTCGGCCACGTCCCTCACGGCGTCCAGCCTCCTCTCGCCGTCGTCCAGCCTCACGTAGGTCTTGCCGTAGCCCGTCGATCCTCTGAAGTTGGGGGCGACGACCATGTAGCCGAGCCTGACCAGAAGCTGCGTCAGGGGCTCGAAGTAGGGCCTCGCCTGGCTCTCGGGCCCCCCGTGCAGTAGGAAGACCGCCTTGTGGGGAGGAGCCGTCTGCGGCCTATACAGCAGGAGCGGAACCTCCAGCCCATCGCTTGCCTTGAACCTTGCGGCCTCCGGCACGGCGTTCCTCGACATATCGACGCCGTACTTCGGCGAGTCGGTGAGCGCCCTGACCTCGCCCGCGTAGACGAAAACCTCGTGGCCGACCCGAGGGCCCGACAGCGAGAAGACGAGCTTCCCGAATCGCCAGCTCAGATAGGTGACGACGCCCGGCGGGACGGACACCTTGTGCGTAAGGCCCGTCGGGAGGTGCATCACGTACAGGCCGGAGTAGCCGTCCTCGTTGGCCACATATGCGAGGTAGTTGCCCCAGACGTCGAAGAGCTCTATCTCTCTGTCCAGCTGGACTAGGGGCTTCGCCTCGCCCGTCTTCAGATCCATGACGGCGATCCCCCTATACTCCGACCATCTGTCGGTCAGATATGCGATTTTGCCCCCGCCGAGACATCGCGGCGACGCGTTGACCTCCTCGCCAGAGTGCTTAGTCAGATTCTTGACCTCCCCGCCGGAAGCCAGATAGATGTCGCCGTCTCTGCTCGACTCGTGGTGCTCCACCAATATCCCCTCGTCGCACCAGTCCACGGCTATGTTTATCCCCTGCAGGTCGGCGACCTTCCGGGCCCCGCCGCCCTCGAAGACGTAGAGGGAGAAGTCCTCCGGCCTCTCGACGGTAGAGGTGTACGCGAGCCGCGAGCCGTCGGGGCTCCACGCGCCGAGGTTGTTGAAGCCCTCGACGGACACGTCCCTCACCTCCTCGCCCTCGGCTACGTAGATCCTCCAACGCTCGTCGCCCCCCACGTCGGCGGAGAAGGCCACCGCGCCTTTCGGGGAGACGACGTATCCCCCCACCCTCCCGTCCCAGGGGATGTAGACGTCGTGCCGCCTACCGTCGAAACGCCATATCTGGTACTGCCCCGTCGCGTCAGAGAGGTACAGCACCGCCCCGTCGGGCCCCGCCGAGGGCGCCACGGCGCTCTTGACGGACAGGAGCCTGGCCGCCAGCAGATCCATAGGGGCGGGTGGAGACGGATAATAAAGTTTGACGGAGCGCCGCCCGACGCATAAAGCATATAAATGGGGCTTGTCGAGGGGTGGCATGTCGATTAGGGGCGCCAAGCTGTACGGGCCGTCTCCGCCGAGCGACACGATGACTAACTGGACGCTGGCCCCGCTGGAGAGGGGGGTCGAGTTCGTCTGCCCCAACTGCGGCAGGTCCACCATAATCAGGAGCTACAAGGCGAGGAAGCTGGGCATATCCTACAAGTGCCCGGTCTGCGGGTTCGAGGGGCCTTAGGCAAAATTTTTAAAGGGTTGTCAGGTCGGCTCCTATGTCGGCGGAGGTCGCGTTGATATATAGAGTCCTGCCGGACAGCGCCGATGTGGATCTGGCCAAGCTGAAGCAGGAGATAACCAAGAAGCTGGAGCCCAAGTACAAGGTGGATAGGATAGAGGAGGAGCCCATAGGCTTCGGCATAACTGCCTTGAAGGTCTATGTGAGGCATCCCGAATCGGACGAATACACGTCCGACGAGGTGGAGGAGCTTCTGAGGTCGGTGCAAGGCGTGGGCAACATCGAGCTGGAGTACTTCTCGCGGCTGAGCTTCTAGGATATAGCTTTTTATAGACCTAATGGCTTAAGGCGCGTGAGTTGGGTAGAGCTCAGAGTGGCCGAGAGCAAGGCGCGCGACGCGAATAGGCCCATAGTGCGTATAGATCCCGACGTGATGGAGCGCCACGGCATAATGGTGGGCGACGTGGTGGAGATCATGGGGAGGAGGAGGACGGCCGCCAAGGTGTGGAACGGCCTCCCCGAGGACCGCGGCAAGGGCATAATCCGCATGAACTCCATACTGAGGAAGAACGCCGACGTCTCCCTCAACGAGACGGTCAGGATAAGGAAGGTCGAGCCGAGGCCGGCCCAGTCGGTGAAGCTGGCGCCGGTCTCCATGACCATAGCCGTCGACTCCAACTTCCTGCAGTACATAAAACAGAGGCTCCGCGACTACGTCCTCGTAGAGGGCGACATACTCCAGATATACGTGTTGAGCCAGCCCTTGACGTTCCAGGTGGTGCAGGCCCGCCCGGCCAACGCCGTCCTCCTAGTGACCGACGACACCCAGATACAGCTGTACGAGAAGCCGGTCTCCGGCGTCAAGATACCTCCCGTGACTTGGGAGGATATCGGCGATTTGGAGGAGGCTAAGCAGAAGATTAGGGAGTTGGTGGAGCTTCCTCTAAGACATCCAGAGCTGTTCAAGCACCTAGGCATAGAGCCGCCGAAAGGCATCCTTCTGTTCGGCCCTCCCGGCACCGGCAAGACCCTCTTGGCTAAGGCTGTTGCTAACGAGGCTAATGCGTACTTTATCGCTATTAATGGTCCCGAGATTATGTCGAAGTACTATGGGGAGTCTGAGGCGAAGCTTAGGGAGATATTCGACGAGGCTAAGAAGAACGCGCCCGCGATTATCTTTATCGACGAGATAGCCGCCATAGCTCCCAAGAGGGAGGAGGTGACAGGCGAG
>JBMFIG010000029.1:0-16932 GCA_049976425.1 Thermoproteus sp. | reverse complement strand
CTCGCGTTTCTTACCGGCGGTCTGTAGCCATACACTTCTCCGAGCAAGTCAGCTACCGCTTCGGCGTAGTCCGCCTCGGTTTTTGGGTTTAGGCCGATGCCGTATCTGTAGCTGTGGTCTTCGGCGTCGTAGAAGAGGTAGCCGTCGCCTAGGTGTACGGCGACCTCCTCGGCTAGACTCTCTGACGGTTTTTCCGGTATCTTTATGCCCCGTCTACGGTCGAATTTGGAGTAAACCACGGGGCTGAGGTCGAATACGTAGCCCATGGCGAGCCGGCCGTCCCCCATTTGCGGAGTATTCGCGCCTGCTGCACCCCGTAGGGCCTGGGCCCTTGTCTCAGTGCCCATCTCGGGGCTCACGGCTCTCACCGCCCCTACCCGTCTTCGGCTTGGCGGGCCGTTACCCCGCCAACAACCTGATGGGCCGTGCCCCCATCCTCGGGCGGATCCCGGGAGATCGCCCGAGATCCCTTTGGGGGAAGGGGCCTTCCAGCGCCCTTCCCCTATGGGGGATCAGCCCCAGTTTCCCGGGGTTGTCCCCCTCCCGAGGGTAGGTTGGGCACGTGTTACTGAGCCGTGCGCCGCGCCCGGCGCCCCGGGCGCGCGACTCGCATGGCTTAGCCCCACCCCGATAGCGGTCAGGTCCGGCAGGATCAACCGGTTTCGAGAGCGGCCGCAGGCCGCCCTCGGGGGCGGGACCACCCCGGACTCCGCGCGCGTACGGCGGCGTGGGGTTTTCTCCCCCGCGCCCCCGCCCGGGCTAGCCCCAGGAGGGGACATCGGGGGAACATGAAGATGATTCGGCCGAGGCGCCGCCTCGGCCACATGGATGAAGGCGCGATGCTTACTGAACGTAGCTAGTTAAAAACTTTTCGCCATCTCCCTTGGCCGTCCACTCTCCTTGCCCTCCCCTGTTTATATTCCTTTCGGATATAAAGACGGGCGTTCTCGCCTCTATGTGCTTCGTCGTGGAGGGGAAGGCGTATGTAGGCGGCGCCGTCCGCTACGTATCTCTGCTCGTCGAGGGCGGCGTGGTCAAGTCCCTCAAGGGGAGGGGCGAGGGGTGTAGGGTTCTCCAGTTCTCGGCCAAGCACTTGATACTGCCCGGCTTCGTGGACGTCCACGTCCACTTCCGGGACTGGGGCCTTTCCCACAAGGAGACCCTCCTCGGCGGCTCCGCGGCGGCTTTGGCGGGCGGCGTCGCGGCGGTGCTGGACATGCCCAACACGAGGCCTCATATAAGGACCGCCGAGCTCTACGCCAAGAGGCTCGCCGAGGGCTCGTCCCTCCCCATACACTACGGCGTCCATATGGGCGTCCCGGAGGACTTGGCGGAGCTGGACGCCGCGCGGCCGCGCTCGGTCAAGATATACCCGGAGGACGTGGAGAGATTCGGCTGGGCCCACGTGGAGCGTCTGCTGGAGAGGTGCAGATCTCTCGGGTGCGTCGCGGTCTTCCACTGCGAGGATCCGGCCTACCTCGCGGAGGGCTCCCGCCCGCCTGAGGCCGAGGCCCGCTGCGCCGACCGCGTCGCCCTCTACGCCCGGCGCGGCTACAGGATACACGTGACCCACGTCTCTCTGCCCTACACGGTCGAGGCCTTGAGGGGGCTCGCCACCGTCGACGCGACCCCCCACCACCTCCTCCTCAGCTCCGACAAGTGCTCGGGCCCTCTCTGTAGGGTCAACCCCCCTCTGCGGGGGGAGGACCAGAGGAGGCGCCTCCTGGCCCTCTTCCTCGCAGGCGCAGTCGACATGTACGCGACGGACCACGCCCCCCACACCCTGGAGGAGAAGCTGTCGGGGTCGCCCGGCATCTGTAGCCTCGACGTGGCCTCCTCCCTCTTGCTCAGATTCTGGCGCGACGGGCTCCTCGGCCTCGACGACGTGGTGCGGCTCTACTCCTTCAGGCCGGCCCGCTTCGCCGGGCTCGACGTGGGCTTGAGGCCCGGGGTCCCCGCCGCCTTCTCGGTCTTCAAGCTCGAGGAGTTCGCCGTGTCTGAGCGCGACTTCAGGGGCACCTGCCGCTTCTCGCCTCTTGTCGGCTTGAGGGCGTTCGGGAGGGCTGTCGCGGTCGCCTCCAAGGGCGTCCTCCACTTGTTGGAGACGGGCGAGGCCGTGGCCTAGGCCGCTGGCCTATACCAGTTGTCCCTCTCCACGGGCTGGAACCCGGCCCTCCTTATCAGCTCCTCCACGTCTTTCCTAGTCGCTATGGGGGAGCTCCGCCTCTGCTCCTCCAACACCTTCTCCTCGTATAGAGTTCCGCCGAAGTCGTCGGCGCCGAAGTACATGGCGAGCTCCGCCGTCTCGGGCCCGTTGGTGAGCCAGGACGACTGTATGTGGGGTATGAAGGCGTCTCCCATAAACGCCATCCTCGCAACGGCCACCATCCTCAACAGAGTGGCCGACGTCCTCGGGTGCCTCACCCTCTCGCCGAGCTTGTTGCCGCCCGGCTCGTAGTTCCACGCTATGAAGGCCAGGAAGCCCTTGGTCCTCTCCTGCAACTCGGCTATCTTCCATATATGCTCGGCCCAGTCCTCGGGCCCCTCCACGTGGCCGTACATCATGGTGGCCGACGTGGGTATGCCGAGCTTGTGGGCCTCCTCCATTATCCTCAGCCAGACCTCGGCGCTTATCTTCTTTGGCGATATCTCCTTCCTGACCCTGTCCACGAGGATCTCGCCGCCTCCGCCGGGCATGGAGTCCATGCCGGCCTCCTTGAGCCTCTCCAGGACCTCGCGCCACGACATCCTCTCCCTCCTGGATAGGTAGTCCACCTCCAGCGGCGACAGCGCGTGCACGGCTATGTGAGGCGCCTTGGCCTTTATCCTCCTGAACAGATCCTCGAAGTACTCTATCCCTATCTCGGGGTTTATGCCGCCTTGCACCAACACCTGCCTCAGCCCGTACTTCGCGTCGACGGCGAGCACCCTCCCGACGGCCTCGTCCACCGACAGCGCGTAGGCGTCTTTATCCCCCCGCCTCCTCCAGAACGGGCAGAACTCGCACTCCACCACGCACACGTTGGTGTAGTTCAACACCATGCTGGATATGTACGTGGCCCTCCTCCCGTAGAGGCCGCTCCTTATCTTCCAGGCCTCCATCCCCAGCTCCCACAGATCTCTGGAGAGCAACTCCTTCACGTCCTCCAGCCTCACGGCTGGGAGAACGTTTAATACAAAAATCCGTTTCCTCCTCCGTGACCCCCCGCGAGATAGCCGAGGCCGCGCTGTCGGGCTTGTCGGCCGGCGAGGCCGTGAAGCTCTTCGACGAGGACTTCATGGCCCTCGCCAAAGCCGCCGAGGAGCTGACGCTCAGATTGTGGGGCGACTCGGTGACGTTCGTAAACAATATAGTGATCAACTACAGCAACGTCTGCGTGGCGAGATGCCCCATATGTGCCTTCTATAGGCCCCCGAAGCATCCAGAGGCCTATACCCGCGCCCCTGAGGACGTGGCGAAGGCCGTCGCCGAGGCCTCCTCGTCCCTCGGCGTGACTGAGCTCCACGTAAACGGCGGCTTCAACCCGGAGCTGTCCGTGGAGTACTTCGAGGAGCTTTTCAGGGCCGTCAAGAGGGCGGCGCCCGGCGTGGCGATAAAGGGCCCCACGATGGCCGAGGTCGACTACTACTCGCGTCTGTGGCGCATGTCGTGGCGCGAGGTCCTCGAGAGGTTCAAGGAGGCGGGGCTGGACGCCATATCCGGAGGAGGCGCCGAGATCTTCGCCGAGGAGGTCAGGCGCGTCGTGTCGCCCCACAAGCTCGACGGCGGGACTTGGCTGAACATAGCGGAGCTGGCCCACAAGCTCGGCATACCCAGCAACGCCACTATGTTGTACGGCCATATAGAGAGGCCGGAGCACGTCGTGGACCACATCTTCAAGGTCAAGGAGCTTCAGGAGAGGACTGGCGGCCTCCTCCTGTTCATACCGGTCAAGTTCTCCCCCCACAACACGGAGCTCGGCCGGAGGGGCCTCGTCGCGGCCCCGGCGCCTGCCGTATACGATATAAAGGTCGTCGCCATCGCGAGGCTCATCTTGCTGGACAAGTTGAAGGTCGCCGCCTATTGGGTCTCGACGGGCAAGCGGCTGGCGTCGACTCTCTTAAAGGCTGGGGCCAACGACTTGGTGGGCACTATGTACAACGAGGCGGTGCTGGCATCGGCCGGCATGCGCGGGGCCGCGTCGCCGGAGGAGCTCGCCGCGATAGCCAGAGAGGCCGGGAGGCGGGCTGCGATTAGGGATACGTTCCACAGAGTTCTGCGATGGCTGTGAAGGTAGTCAGGATAAGGTACGCGCACAGCGATCCGCTTTTCTGGAAGGCGAGGGTCCAGGCTGTGGAGGCCGGCAATCTGGAGTCCGCCCGCCTGTTGCTCGACGGCGTCGCCGACATAGGCTTCGTCCCCATAACCCTCGCGGCGCAGTACGGCCTACATATAGTCCCGCGGCTGGCTATATACAGCGTGGGGCCCATAATATCCTCCCGCCTGTTCAAGGGACGCGGCTCCGGCGGGGCTTGCGCGGTCGGCGAGACCACAGTCAGCGCCAGGGCCCTCTCGGCCTTGCTGGGCCTCTCCTTCAAGGGCGTCGACGATCCCTGGACGGCCCTCGACTCGTGCTCCGAGGTGCTGGTCGTCGGCGACGAGGCGTTGAGGATGGCCGACAGAGGCGTCCCCCACGTGGTGGACGTAGGCGAGCTCTGGCAGGAGCGCGTCGGCTCCCCCCTCGTCTTCGCGGTGCTCGTCGCAAGGCCGGGCGCTCCCGGCCTAGAGGAGGCGGTGGCAGAGATGGAGAACTCAGTGGCCAGCTTCTACGAGAACCCCGGCCCCCTAATAGAGTCCGTGGCCAGAAGGCTCTCCGTGAGCAAGAGCTTGGTCGAGGAGTACTACCAGCGCTCCCGCTACCTCGTCAACGGCTCCGTCGTGGAGGCCATGAAGAGGGAGGCCGAGATCTTGGGCCTCCCTCCTCTGCGCTTCGCGCAAGTTTAAAATACGCGCGGCGGCGGGGCCATGGAGCTCGTCCTGGCCCACTCCCCGGACGCAGACGACGCCTACATGTTCTACGGCATAGCGTCTGGGGCCGTCAAGAGCCGCTTCGCCTTCAGGGAGTTCTTAGCCGATATAGAGACGCTCAACAAGCTGGCGGTGGGCGGGGCGCGGCTCGACCTCACCGCCTTGAGCGCGGCGGCCTTGGGCTTCACCGACAGGTACTACGTGCTTAGGGTCGGCGCGTCCATGGGCTACGGCTACGGGCCCGTCGTCGTCGCGGGCCCCAGATCCGGCGAGGTCAGACTCGTGGCTGTGCCGGGCAGATACACGACGGCGGCGCTCCTCCTCAAGCTGGCCATGCCCGACGTCAAGACCGTCGAGGTCCCCTTCGACAAGATAATCGACGCGGTGGCGGCCGGCGTCGTCGACGCCGGGGTCCTCATACACGAGGGCCAGATCACCTACGGGCGCCTCGGCTTGAGGAAGGTGGTCGACTTAGGCGAGTGGTGGCTCCGCGAGAAGGGGCTGCCGACGCCTCTCGGCGTAGACGCCGTGAGGAAAGAGCTAGGCCTAGACGTCGCGGAGGAGCTGAGGGGCCTCCTCTCGGAGTCCATCAAATACGCCGAGGCGCATAGGGAGGAGGCCTTGAGATATGCCTCCAAGTTCTCCAGAGGCCTTCCGCTGGACGACGTCGCGCGTTTCGTGGATATGTACGTCAACGAGTACACCAAGGATATGGGGAAGAGGGGCGAGGAGGCGGTGAGGGAGCTCCTCTCCGAGGCCAAGAGACGGGGGCTTGTCGAGCTGGGCGAGGCAGAATTCGTTTGACTCAGGAAAATTTTAAAACAACCTGCCTCAAGAGGGCCGTGTTGGGCCAGATCGCCCTCCTCCTCGAGGCGCTCGCGGCCTTCGGCCTAACCGCCGTCATGTACAGGGCGTTGTTAAGGCTCGCCAAGATAGACCCCACGGTGCTCGCCATAGCCTTCTACATGGTCCTCCTGACGGTTTCCCAGTACGCCGCCTCCAAGATAACCAACTACCTGGGCTTCCTGGTGCCGGCCGGCACCATGACCTACGTGGCCACAGTGGCCATGCTGGACATAATCGTGTTGAGGGAGGGCTTCCACTACGCCAGGAACGTGGTCCTCGCGGGCTTCCTCTCCCAGTGGCTGATCACGGCCGTGAACTACGTCGTGGTGTACCTCCCCTCGCCCGTCGCGCCCAACTCGATATATGAGGCCGTCTTCTCCACGTCGGCGAGGGTCGCCTTCGCGTCGCCCATAGCGTATCTGGCCGCGGAGACCCTCGACGCCTATATGGTGGCCAAGATAGGGGGCGCCGTGTGGAAGAGGGTGATATACTCCGACCCAATCGCCATGGCCGTCGACACGCTGGTCTTCATGCCTATAGCTTTCTGGGGCGTCCTGCCTCCGCCGGACTTCTGGAGCTCCGTCGCCGGCTTGTTGTTGACCAAGATATCGCTGGCGCCCGTGGTGGCCGGCGTCGTCTACCTCAACAGGAGATACCTCCTGAAGGCCGCCTACGAGAAGGCCTCCTAGGGCCGTTGCCGACCGTCCGGCCGTCTCGCCACCATATACTCGACTCTGAGAACTCCGCGGCACCGCCTGACGAAGCTCAGCAACATTCTGAGATCCGACGGACTCTCGACGCGCGCCCTGGCGACTATGTACCCCGACTGCGAGCTATAAACTTCGCTGACGCCCGGCGCCTTGCTTATATAGGACGACACCTCGTCCGGCCAGCCTAAATGGGAGACCAAGATCAGTACTTCCATGGATCATATCCAGTCTTAAAAATTTTTCTTATAATAGAAAACAGCTATTTAAAAATAATTATTTCGTTCTATAATTGTTTTTTACCTCATAAAAGAGTAGATTCCGTATACGTTGAGCTGTCCTATGCCGGTCACCGGGTTCCACTGTTGCATGAGCACGTTATAAAGCCCGTTCTGGCCTCCGTAGGTCGGGAAGAACGGCTCGGGGAAGCCGCTGTAGAATGCGGACGTGGGTATGACGGGGCGTTGTACATAGGGGCCGTTCAAGGTGCCGTTACCCTGGTTGCTGTAGAGCGCGTAGAGCGTCGGCGCTAGAAGCCCTATCCTGAACCCGATGCCGCTCTGCACAGTCGCGGTCATGCCGGCGACTAGAGGCGATGCCAGACTCGTCCCGCCTATAAGGCCGAACAAACTCCCGTTGATCACTATGAGCACGCCCGTGTACGGATCGGCGTCTGCGGCCACGTCGGGCACGCCTCTATGGCCCGCCGGGTAGAAGAAGTACTTGTAGCCGTACAACGCACTTAACGCTGGCTCGTAGACCACGGGGCGTTCGTAGACTATGTCGGCGATCCTCTGGCCGGGAGTCTCCGGGAACACGAAGGAGTAGCCGCCGCCAGAGCCCCACATATAGTAGGCGTTCCAGCTCCACGCCTGCTCTATCCTCGTCACCATGCCGTCGGAGACGTAGGCGTGTAGCGATGTGCCGCCCACCGCCGTCACCCAAGGATCGCTGGCCGGGTAGAGCACGCTTGGCTCTATCGGGAGGCCGTAGTACTGCCAGAATATGTTGAACGCGCCCCAGTCTCCCGAGGAGGCAAATACGCCTATCCCCTCGGCGGCCGCTTGCATGAACACCTCGTCGTATGCCAGCAACAACTGCGGAGTTGGCGGCGGGGCCAAGTAGAAGTCCTCGGGCGCTCCCCAGCTCAAGCTTATGAAGTCGGCCAACGATTTATTAACCAGATACTCCACCGCTATGAAGAGATCGTCGCCGGCATCCGGCGCAACTGCCAGCACTATATTGGCGCCGGGCGCCATTGTGTGGGCGTACTCTATATCGAGCGCCGTCTCGTAGGACCAGCCCAACGCGTCGTATAGGTTGTACGGAGTTATCACCGGCATGCCCACGGGGTATATCACTGAGAGCGGCGCCTGCGGAAGGCCGAATAGCTTGTTGAACAACGCGAAGTCATAGGGGGCGGCGTCCTTGTACTGATACATATACGCCAATGTGAAGTTCACATCGCCGAAGGCGTCCACTATGCCGATCGTCACGCCTCTGCCGTCTACGCCCTTCAACAACAGCGGAAGTTCGTCGTATATGAACTGGAGGCCTTTGGGAAGCCATATCTCGAAGTTCCTATACCTGATCTGTAGAGGCAGGCCGTTCACGTAGGTCACGTTGCCCAACGCCTGGGATAGGTTGCCCACCTCGGCGGTGACGTACGCCGGCTTGTAGGCGGGCGCTCTACTGCTACGGGTATTCGCGGCGAAGTACCCTATCGGCATGCATTCGCCCACTATTATCCACTGGGCGACTGAGGAGGGGGCGGACTGGAGCGCCGCTATGGCGTTGTCCACTGCCGATGCCGTGCCGGAGGCGACCACAGCCATCGGGTACACGCCGAGTATCGTGAGGCCGCTGGAGGAGGCTACGTCCTTGATGTACGAGAAGACGTAGGCAGGCGGGCTGTACCAGGCGGCGAACTGTTGCGGCGTTATGAACTTGTGGTAGTAGGGGCTTGAGGGAGCGTAGTACTGCTGATACAGGAGATAGTTCAGGCCGTTTGGCGTGGTCACGTTGTTGAGCCACAGCCAAACTATCAAGTGGGCCGGGGCGTTCTGGGGGACTCCGGGGACCGCCGAGTTGCAGTTGAAGTAGAGCGGCTGGGCCGCCGCCAGCGCCGCGAACAGCGCCAGTATTATGAGTAGGTTTTTGGCCATAGATAGAGCGAGATATTGATTTTTAAGTATTAATGTTTAAAGCGTTCAGGAATAACATATATTTTATTCACCGATTTATTAAAGTTATTTATTAGAAGTCTTTGATATAATATATATTATTTATATTATTACTTATTATCTTAATATTTAAAAACTCATTAGAGCCGCTGACTATGCACAAACTGGAAACAATGACGATAATAGTAACAACGGCGTTGATAGTGCTATACTTTGTCCATGTCGCGTCGATGCAGAGCGCGCCTCCCGCCTTCCCTCCAGTAAGGCCGCCCTCCACACACATGCAGGTCACGTTGCCGCCCTCTTGGTATTCCGGAAGCCAGGCCCCAGTCGGCGTGACGGACTACGGAGCGTATTACTCGGGCTCGGCCGAAATTCCCTACGAATACTCCACCAACGAGTTCATGGGGAACTTCACCATCTATACGGCCAGCTTCACGTCTAACAGCAAGTTTTACCCCCACAGCTTCTCGATACAGCTAAACGTGGTTCTCAACTACACCAAGACCAATGGGCAGAGCGCCTATCTGTGGGTGCAGGACGTAGCCGTCATAAACACAGCGACGAACCAGATGAACATAGTGGACAACATATGGAACTTGACGTCGAGTAAATCCGTGCTGAAAGGTCTAAGCGGCAACGGCAAGGTCTATACCTACCAAGGCCAGAACTACTACGCATATCAGTACCCGTCGACCATATCCTTCACCTACCCGCTCCAGGTATCTCTCTTCGTCACGGTCTCGATCAACTCCCAGAAATACCCAGTGATAAACTTCTACTTCGTATACGGCGGGAAGGTGGTACAGTACGACAGCGTTGTGGTTAAAGTGCCCGTCAGCTCCGCAGCCTTCTACGTCGAGGGGTACACCACACTGCCCAGCGGTCTCTACGAAGACGCCGAGCTGGTCACCGGCGGCCCTGGCGGCGGCTCCAACGCCTCGCCGTCGGCCTACAAGGCCTACTACACCCTGCAGTATCTCAACGGCACTAAGCTGGTCTCGGTCCCGCACGCGTTCGACTACGGCGCCGACACGGCGGAGACCGTGACCGGCATGGCCGACGCGGCGTCGGGACCCTACACCGCCTATCTCTACCCAGGCGCCGAGAGCTGGAGCGCCCTCTGGTGATTAGAGGAGGGACCCGGCGAACTCAGCTATTTTTTCCCTAGTCTCCTTGTCCTCTATCTGGAGGGCGGCGGCCAGCAGGATCTGCGCCAGCAACGCCTTCCCCCTATCGGCGCCCAGCCCGTTTACTAATTGGGCCGTCAAACTGCCCACGAAGGCCACCGCCTCGTCTACCCTCAACTCCAGCCCCTCCAGCATGTCGGAGACCTTGTCCTCAGTCTTGTAGAGGATGTACATCGTCGAGAGGACCAGGAAATCCCTATCCCCGATCTTGTTCCGCTCGGCCCACTCGGCGACCGCCCTCTCGTCGCCTTTGGCCATGGCGTCGGCGAATTTGGCGAGCTCGTCGGCCGATATCCCGAACAGCCTCCCGGCGTCTGCTATAAATCTAGCCGTCCAGTCCGACGACATGTATATATCACGACCCGTAGTATAAAAAAGTGAGGCCTAGCCGCGCCGGCGCCTCGTGGATTCTGGGCGATGTGTCTGTGGATCTCTCGGAGCCGGTGGACGTCAAGTACGTGCTCTTGACGCACCACCACGTCGGCCATATCTCCGGCCTCTCCAAATCGTCCCCGCGGGCCGTGGTGGCCAACCCGTTCGAGGCCGCCATGCTGACCGACGAGGCTAGGTTCAGAGGCTACGTTGCCGCCGTTTTCAGGAGGGCGGGCGCGCCTCTCAAGGACGTGCCTGCGGCGAGGGCGGGCGCCCGCTTCGCGAGGATCGCGGCGGGCTGGGTCGACCTAGACGAGTTCTCTGCCCAGGTCCTGCCGTGCGGATCCCATACGTGGGGCCATACTTGTTTCAAGATAGACGAGGGAGTCTTCGTCGGCGATGTGGGCGGCTGGATAGTCAGCGTGGACTCCTTGAGGCGCGCCATAGCCCTACTGCGCTCCCTCGGCGACGCAACGGTCTACCCGGCCCACGAGCCGCCCACCACCGCCGCCCAATACGCCGAGATCCTCGAGGGCAGGCTGAGGAGGTTGTTGAGAGCCTACGAGGAGTGCTCGTCCGAGGGCGTCCCTTACGCCATGGCCCTATGCGCCAGGGGGGAGGGCGATGCGCTTAGGCTGGCGGAGGAGGGCATAGCCTTCGCCAAATACCTAGCGGAGATCGGCTTGGCTAAGCTGATCGTGAGGGGCGGCAGATATCGCGTCAAGAAGGTGGGCTAGCGACCTGACCCTGAACAGATGCGACGGCGCGCGCCTGTCGTCCGTGGAGCCGAAGCCCTTGACGTACTCCGCGCGGGCGGAGAGGCGCAAGGCGAGCTCGGGCTCCCCGAGGCGGGTGACGAGCGACGCCACGGCCTCGCACGGCAAATAGTCGACGTGCCAGTGCCTCCTCGCGGGCCTCCTCAGATGACGGGCGATCCTCCTATGGCAAGAGACGCCGCAGGACCCGACGTATGCGTAGAGCCCCTCCTCCAGTCTGAACCTCCTCGCCTTCGTCTCCACGACTGACGCGGGGCATCTGAACAGAACTACGTAAGACATCTCCTCACCTCCACGGCAAGCCTCGGCAAGACCTCGGCCGCCCTCCCCCTTATCTTGAAGTCGGCAATATCGTCGAGAGCCGTCTCGCCGGGATCCACGACCGCCACGACGGCGCCGTTCCTCTTGGCTATCCGAGGTATGTACGCCGCGGGGTACACCACGCCGGACGTCCCCACCACCAACATGAAGTCGGCCGAGGACGCGAGCGATAGGGCCTCCTCCCAGGCGTCGCGGGGCAACGGCTCGCCGAACCAGACCACGGCAGGTCTGAGCAGGCCCCCGCAGTGGGGACACCTCGGCGGTATCTCGTCCACAGGCCTCTCTATCGGGAGCTCGCGGCCGCACGACGTACATCTGGCCCGCCATATATTGCCGTGGAGCTCCACGACGCGCCTCGACCCGGCCCTCTTGTGGAGGCCGTCGACGTTCTGAGTTATCACGGCCTTCAAGACGCCGAGGCTCTCCAGCTCGGCCAGAGCCAAGTGGGCGGGGTTAGGGGTTGCGTTGTAGATAAGCTCCTGCCGCCACCTATACCAGCGCCACACTAAGACGGGGTCCCTCCAGAAGGCCTCCGGAGTCGCGAGGTCCTCAGGCCGGTACCTCTCCCAGAGGCCTCCCGGTCCTCTGAAGGTCGGCACGCCCGACTCGGCCGAGATGCCGGCGCCGGTGAAAGCCACGGCGAATCTGCTGTTGGCCAGAGCCTTGGCGACCTCCTCCATATAAATTAAGGACTGTTAAAACCTTGATGATGAGCCAGGCTTAAGTGAAGGAAGGTGTGCGCCTGGACCTACGCTGACCTTACCTGGGGTGAGCAACCTTTTTAATCGAGAGACGTAAGGCCGCGTATGAGGCTGGCGTATGTCGTTGTAGCCCTACTCGCGGCCGCGCTCATAGTCACGGCCTTGACTCTGGCGCCTCTGAGGCCCGGCCAGACCATGCGCGTGGTAGGCACTGCCACGATCAACGCGCTCGCCGTCAGCTCAGGCGGCGGAGGGGCCGTGGTGCCCATAGAGGTCACCTTGCTGTATCCCGGCAACGGCAGAGCCTACGTGGCCGGGGTCCCGGAGGCGGGCGAGGGCTTCGGGCCCTCCGCGCAGGTGGCGCTGTACGTGGCCGCCAGGCTCGCCGGCGTCCCTGCGGCCAACTACACCGCGTTGTTGAGGGTCACGGGCCTCGAGGCGAACGTAGGCGGCCCGTCGGCCAGCGGCTACATCACGGCGGCCCTATTCGCCCTCATGAAGGGGCTCCCGCTCAGGAACGACACGGCGATGACGGGCATAATACTCCCCGACGGGACCATAGGCTGGGTCGGAGGCGTCGGCGACAAGGTCGCGGCGGCTGCCCAGAACGGCATAAAGCGGGTGCTTGTGCCGCTCGGCGAGCAGGGGCAGGCCAAGGGCGTACGCGGCGTCCAGGTCATACCCGTCGCCACGATACAACAGGCGATATACTACCTTACGGGCTACAACGTGACCTCGCCCTACGGCCCCTCGTACCTAAACACGACCGTATTCAACAAGGTGTCGAGATACCTCTACGAGCAGGTCCTCGCCATATATAGGAACGCGACCGGGACGTCGGCCAACGCCTACGTCAACATGAGCGCCGTATCGTCGCTGGCGGCCAGAGGCCAGTACTACACCGCGGCTTCTCTGTTGTTCAACGGCATATACAAGTACTACCTATCGCAGGTGTCGAGCGGTGCGTTAAGCGCCAACGCTCTCTCTAATAAGGCGCTAGAGCTTACTAAAAACTACGAAAAATTTGCAAACAATATAACTATTACTTCTAATAATTTAGGAATTATAATAGGTATATATGAAAGGATTTATCAAATTTACCAACAAGCCAACTCCTCCAGCCCCGACGCCGCCTTCATGTACGCGCGCGCGGTGACATTGCCTCCTTGGATCAACGCGGCCGAGATGTTGGCCTACGGCCGCGTGATCAACGAGAGCTCGTTAAGCGATATGGCCGAGACGTATCTGGAGTACGCCTATGTGATGTACTCATACGTCGTAACGACATACGGATCTCAACTGCCCCCCGATCTGGCGACCGAGCTACAGCAAAGCCTCCAGCTAGCTGAAAGCCTCTATTCCAGCAAGCACTACCTCGCCTCGCTCGCCGCCTCGCTCGACACGATATCTCTAGCCGAGAATGCGCTGGCGTCTCCAGGCGCCGACAGTCTGGCGCCGGTGGAGAAACAGACGGCGCTCGAGAACATCTACAGGGCGGCGGCCTGCGGATCGCCCAATATACTCCCCCTTAGCTATATCCAGTTCGGCGACTACTACATGAACAGCGATGCGGCGACGGCGTTATACATGTACGAGGAGGCCTCGATGTACGCCGCAGCTATAGGCGATATATTGTGCTCGTCCAACGCCACCTACATTATCGTGAAGGCGCCCTCCAATATATCCACATTGGCCCCGCCGCCAGCCATCACGGCGTCTATGCCGACCAGCGCCAGCTTGACCAGCTATATTATTTCCATTATACTGATAGTGTTCGTGATATCGGTAATAATAGTTTCTGCGAAAAAGAGGTAGGGGTTACCAGTACTCCGTCTTTTCGGCCCTAGCCGCCCCTCTAGGCCTTCTATGTGAGGTCTTGGCCGGCGGCAACAACGGCAAGGCGAAGGCGACTACGGGCACTATGTATTCCCAATACGGCGCATACGCGAATACGGCAGCCACTATCCTCTCGACCACGTCCCCGCTCACGAAGAGCGCCGGTATGGCGATTAGGAAGAAGCCGACGACGCCGAGCACCGCCAACGCCCTGTCCCTCACCCTCCTCATGGCCAGCCCCAGCAACGCGGCGACGGCGGTGAGGGCGAGCAGAGGCATAAGCATGGTCCGTTCTACTCTCCCCTCTAAAAACATAACGGTTAATTTGGGCCATCGCCTTATTAATGTTTATAAGCCCCTCGACGGTGCCGGGCCATGTGGTTGCTTCCACTGTCGAGGGCGGACGCCGAGAGGATAATACGCAGATCCTACAACATAGCGTCTGAACATGCCAGAAAGGTGGGGGCTAGGGTCGAGCCGCTCGCGCCGAGGCACATATACGGAGACGATGCGGACAAATACGGCTACAGCCTGGCCCTAGGCAAGATAAGCCCGCCTCTGACCGAGGCCTCGCTGGTGGTCGTCTGGGGCTTCTACAACTACGACGAGTATTTCGACTACGTGCGGTTCGTCGAGGGCGGCAGAGTCGTTGAGTGGTTCGTGGAGCCCATAGCCTACTACCCCGAAAAGACAGCGGTCTGGATAGACGAACCTCTGGTGTTCAGGGCCGGCTTCTCCATAGAGACCCACACGACCTCCAGTGAGCAGAGGGATAGAGTCTACGGCTGGCCTCTGGGCTTCGCCGTGGTGCCTAGACAGCCCCCGCAACCCGTGAGGCCGGTGGGGAGGAGGCGGGGCGCCAAGGGGGCTAAGACTGGCGAGTCCCCCTCGTAATGCCCTTATCAACTATATAGAGCACTGTCTGGACCCATCCCGCCAGCCTGCCCAGCTTGTCGGCGGCGCGCGCCCTTAGGCAGACGGACTGTAGGGGACAGACAGCGCAGTCGTATCTAGCGCAGTGGTTCTTGTCGGGCGGCCTCCCCGTCAGTCCCAAACGCGGAGCCTGCCTCATGAAGTGCTTGTCGACTGGAACCGCCGAGACGTCCCCCGTGAAGAGGAGGTAGAGATCCGCGACCTTGGGCCCCACGCCCGGGATCTTCAGGAGATCGACCCTGTCCTTAGGCCTGGCCGATAGGTAGGCCCTCAGAGCGGCCGGCAGACGCCTCAGCTGGTAGCTGTTGCCGACAGACGGGGCGAGCTCCGCTATCTCGTCGAGGCGCTCGCTACGGGAAAACAACGCATGCGTCCACCTGAGCACGTTCGCGTGGTATGCGGTGTTCTGCGTGAGGAACGCGGCGACGAAGATCAAGCCCTCGTCTCCCGGCGATATGGAGATGCCCACGCAGTCCCCGTACCGATCTAACAGCTCCCGCACGGCCCCCTCCACGTCGCTGTCCACCTCGCCCACGTAGCGCCATGGGTCGTACCATCTACCCGAAAGGTACGGATCGGCCGATGCGTCCACGCCCTTCCTCACGCCGAACGCCTTGACGTAGGAGTCCCCCTTCCTCTCCAAGAGGGTCAACGTCAGGCTGGGGTATAGGGTCAGCTCCAGGCAGTTCATATCATTGACTGCGGCACGCCGCTCGGCGCCACGGCCCGTAGAGGCCGCAGGCCTCTGGCCCTCATCAGCTTGACCACGTGCGGATAGAGGATGACGAGCTCCTCGTCTAGGCATTCGGCCAACGCCTCGTGTATGTTGCCTAGGGCCTCCTTGAGCTTCCTCACCCCATCGTCGGTGGAGAAGCCTATCATGGCCGCCGCGTAGACGTCTCTACAGGGGACCATGCCCGCCTCGACCAAATTCCTCAAGGCGTCCAGCTGTCTGTAGAAGTACTGGGGAGGAGACATGGTGATCGCGCTGAACTCCTCGGGGGTCGCCCCCTTTATGGACACCCTCACCACGACGTTGGGAAATCCGGCCAGCTCCCGCGCCAGCCCTCTATCTATCAATATGCCGTTGGTCTCGACGATAAAGGTATAGCTCTCCGGCACCGATTTCAACACGGCGAGGAGGTGGCGGGGGGCGATGGTCGGCTCGCCTCCCGAGATCCTCAACTGCGCGAGGCCCCTAGACCTGGCCATCTCCGCCAGGCGGCGGGCCACCGCGTCGGGCCTCATGAAGTCGCCCACGTCCAGCCTAAACGAGCTGTTCCGCCAGGCCCAACACATGCCGCAACGGAGGTTGCAACCGACGACGTCGGCCGTGGCGATGCCGCCATACCATCTATCGACTCTAAATCTAAAATAGCGGCGCAACACGACACCTCCCTCCTCCCTCACGGAGTGCTCAAGCACCAGCCGCGTAAGCACCTCCGGATCTATCACAAAATAACCTAGGCACTGCGAGATAACCTTTTCCCGGCATCTCCGCGCTTTTTCCTATCCGAGCGCCGTCAAAAGCCGGCCTATGCCGCTTCTAGCAAGAGAGCTATACAGACGTCAGCGGGTGGGCCGGCGATGGCACTAGTGGAAAACTTAAAAACGTGAAATATATGTAAAGAGTAGGGCCCCGGTAGCTAAGCCCGGTATAGCGCCCTGGGGCTTAGCCCCGCGTAGGCCTTGTAAGCGGGAGGTCCCGTCAGGCCCCCGCCAGGGGGTCTGGGATAAGGTTCAAATCCCGGCCGGGGCTCCATCCGATCTTCATGAGGATAACGCTATTAGTGTCAAAAAGGGGGATTTGGGATAACAACTTCTTTGCTACTGGCTTGTTTCTACCGGCTAGATATCTCGCAACGGCTTCTCTCAACGTCGGATCCCTCTTAAGTAGCTCTTTCAACTCTCTCCACGGTATATACGCCACATACCAACGCCTATCAACGTACATCTTGGCGTGAGGCTTTAGGGCGTTTAGGGCCTTCTCCGCCTCTTCTCTCTCAGCGAAATACCTCACGGCGTGTAGTGTCTTAGCCGATAGATGGAGGCGCATCAC
>JBMFIG010000028.1:0-17823 GCA_049976425.1 Thermoproteus sp. | reverse complement strand
CCGTGATCTTCTTGGGCGTGGAGACCTTGGCTTACAACGTCTATGCTCTCTTCTTCTTGATGGTCCTATTCCTGGCGTTTGCTCTGGCCGGCCTCCTGATAGCGCTTAGGCACATGGTAGAGGAGTACTTCACGGGGATCGTCGTCTCTAGGGTGCACGGCATCCACATAGGCGATTACATACAGGTGGGCAGGACGGCGGGCTACGTAGTCGCCATGAGGCCGACCGCCCTGGTCGTCAGAGACTTCCGGCGCAACCTAGTCCACATACCTTACACTAAATTAATACATGAATCATTTAATTTGGTAAAAATAGAAGAAGGACATGAAATTAGGGTATATATGTATATGCCGTATAAAATAGATGTAAATAAACTCAGAGCCGAGCTAGGGTCCGTCGCCTCGGAATATGGGGTCGAGAACTTCAGAATCGACGTGGATCACATAGGCTATAGAGGCGTCGTATTGGCCGCGCGCGGCATATTGAGAGATCCGAGGAGGGAGGAGGAGGTCAGGTACGCGTTGCTTGATAAGGCATATTCACTTCTTGCGTCGAAGAGCTAGCAGAAGGGCGCCGGCCAGAGCCCACAGGCCTATAATCCAGAGCTCGCCGAATCTCACAATAGCCGACAGCGCTAGACCTATCGCCGTCATGACCGCGCCAGCGGCGCCCACTATCGAGATCCCTCTTATTGTGGGCGACCTCATCGCTCCGTAAAGCTCGCCGCGCCGGGTCTCGATCAGAAGCGCTAGGGAGACCATCAAGTAGTTCACCAGTGACGATACGGCGTAGACGTCCACTATTAAGTAGACCTCGCCCGGGGCCAATAAGGCGAGGGCTATAGCCGCCGATAGGATGAGCGATACATGCGGCGTCCTGAATTTGCGGTGTACTCTAGAGAACGCTTGAGGCAATAGCCGCTCCTCCGCGAGTCTATAAAGCAGACGGGAAAAGGCCACGAAGCCCGCGAGCGCGGCCATTATCTGAACCACGGCAGTGACGATACCCACGGGCAAGACGAGCCATCTGCCGTAGGACGAGGCAGCCGCTATCTCAACCACGGCGGTGGCGGGGTTAGAGACCACCGCCGAGTACGCCACGCCGTTCATCAACAACGCCGTTAGGCCTATGCCGTATGCGGCGCCCAGGCCAGCCGCGAGGATCGCCGCCCGCGGGACTTGGACCAGAGGCATCTCCGCCTCGCCAGCCAGCTGGCCTATTGCATCCATGCCCGTATATCCCCTCGACGCATAGGATAAGCCGGCCCATATATCCTTTGCGTCGACATCTCCCCACGAGAAGTAGGGCGGATACGTCCTCAGCTCCAAGGCGAGGCCTAACGCCACCGTCAAGAGGCCTATTAGTATTATGTCCAGTGTTGCGATCAGGACGGAGGCCCTCGCCGACTCCTTTATGCCGACCAGCGCGAGCACGAAGAGGCCTAGGGCCACCAAGAACGAGAAAGCCCTCGCGGCTATGTAGGGCACCGAGATCCCGTAGTAAGACAACATATTTGCTATGTACAGAACGCCGTCGAGAGAGCCGTACGCCACCATCACCGCTTGGTCGAAGGCGAGGAGCCATGCGGAGAAGAAACCGGCGGTGCTTCCTAAAGCTGTCTTGACGTACAGGTAGGATCCGCCCGTCTCCGGGAATCGGGAGCCCATCTCGCCGTAGGCCAACGCTATAGCCACCATCAGCGCTGTGCCGTATAGCACCACCAGGAAGGTCTGCCTCCCCGCCTCGGCCGCTATGACGCCCAACACGAAGTAGAACGTCGACTGGCTGTCTGCGTGGACCAATGAGTATATGTCGAATACGCCGAGCCTGCGCCTAAGCCAGTCTCTGCTCATGACGAGAGGTCCCTTAAGGCCTCTAGAGACCCCATGGCCATTAGGTAGTCGCCTTCCTGCGCCACGGCGTCTGGCGACGTGATTATCTCGTCGTTTCTTATCAAGGCCGCCTTAACGCCGTAGGACTCCTCTATCTCGGCCAAGCTACGGCCGAGCGGTCTGGAATCCGCGGTCACGAACATCTCCAGAAGCCCGAAGTCGCCTCTGAGGGGGGTTATCCTCGTATACTTGAGGTTGAGCAACCTGTATAGTCTGCCCAGAATACACTGCGAAGCGCTCACGGTCACTATGCCGTACTTCTCCGCCTCCTCTTCCGCCGCTTGGTTCCTCAACGTTACTATAACGCGCGGCACGCCTCTGGATCTGCACAGTTTTGCCAGAGACATATTGAGCGAATCGTTGGGGGAGATGAAAAGGGCCGTCTCGACGTCCTCGAGGCCGATCCTGTCGACGAGCGCCTCGTACGTCTCCGATTTAATCGTATGTATATAGACAGGATACTTGATGAATTCCTTACCTCTATATTCGTTGGAGATGAGGTGTATGGTATATCCGTTATCCGCCAGCGCCTCCACGACGAGTTTAGTCAAGTCGTCGCCGCTGTCCAGCACAAGCGCCTTTCTGGCCACGTCGAATCGTTAAAGCATAAATATAAGCTAAGCCGCTTTAGGATAGAGATCGGCATCTCCGGCTTATGGCAGTTATGGGCGTGACCGTCGCGAACACTAGAATATTACATATACGCAAATAAAGGAAATATTATAATTATAATAATGATATATATCGATAATAAATATATATTATTAATAAATCTATTAATAATCTTATAATATATAAAAGCGCCCAATATGAGCAAGGCTATCGATGTCGGCAACGGCGTCAGAGCCGACGCGGCCGCCATGGTCGACGAAATGCCTGTAGCCAGCCGCGCTAAGTTCGTATAGCCTCTATCAGTAAGCCTGGCCCTAGCGAGCCTCTTCAATATAGCCTCGCTTGCGACCGATAGGAAGTAGTTCAACATCAGTATGGCGAAGAGCACCAAAACATAGTAGGCGCTTGGGTTCTGGTACGCCGGAGCGAACTCCGCCGATATCTTCGGCAGAAGCACAACCGAAGATAGTAGGGAGAATAGGAGCAGGTGTTCCCAGGGCGTGTGGGCCGCAATAGGATCGCCGAGGAGCAAGACGAACTCGCCCTGCGTGTGGGTGAGCCTCGAGCGCAACGGCTGGCGCCAGCTACCGTAGCGCGTCTTCATGAGCTTCACGAACAAGTCGTGCGATCTCAGCCCCATGGCCCTAAAGACGTAGATATCAGCCTCCACCTCCAGAGCCCTCACCAAGACGAAGAGCAGGTAAACAGTTGAGATCACCAACGCCACCGAGAACACATAGACGTAGGCCGGGAGCGAGCCCAGGGAGGCGTAAGTCGCCGGTAGGGCCGCCATCTCTCCGTAAAGGACGGCGCCCACTGCCCATATCTTGGCCGGGTGTTTGAGCTTCGCGTGGGCCTCCTCGTGGAGCTCGACGAACCTCTCCAAGTCGGGATCCTCCCCGCCGCTCAGCACCACGAAGGACACCCACCGCGTCAGCCCGCCTGTAGTGAAGCCGTAAGGCTTCGCGCCGTCTATCTTGATTTTTATCAAATGGATTCCTCTACCCACCCCAAACATCTTGCCGGCGGCGAGCTCTAGGGATAGGATCAGCGCTAGGAACATGCCGGAGCCCAGAGAGGCCAGCGCCAGATATGGCATCAGCCCGTCGTAGGGCCCAGCCGCGATCTTGTTCAACAACGGTGCCATGAGGTGCGCCAGCCGTATTTGGGCGTATAGTAGGGCTAGGCCTGAGGGGACCAGCACCGACGACACCGCGATCAGCAACCTGCCAGCGCCGATCCTCACGTAAGGTGCGATCTGTCCTATTTTAGCCGATATCATGAATCTTTAAAAACCACCCCATACTGGAGGTTATGCATAGGGATAAGGCTGTCGGCATAGGTCTGTTGGTCCTATCGGTGTTGGTGATCGTCGTCTACGCCTGGCTCGTCTTTCTGACCAAGTACGACATAGTGGTCCTAAAGGCCACTGCGTTCCTCGCCGTGGCGGCCGTGTTCGGCATATTGGGCTGGGTCGGCTACGCGCTGGCGACTACCCCGCCTCCGAAGCCCATAGAGGAAATAGAAAGGGAGGTGGAGCAAGCCTTGAAGGAGATAGAGAAACAGATGCAGGAGCAAGACAAAGGACAGACACAGTAGCCGACAGGCCTTGTCTGCGCCGGGCTTACCGCCCTGCGCCGATCCGGCCACGGCCTATCGGCGGACCTCGGCCTACAGCTCAGCGATCCGTTGATGCAGATCTTCAGACCCTACGTGGATTGGTCCAAGTCTGCCCGGGTCCTGGACAACAGGCGGCTGGGCAAACAGAGGGTGGAGGCTAAGCAGGTCATCATGGCTCTTCTGAGGCGCATGGGCGTTCTAAACGACGGCAGGAGGGGCTGGCTTAACCACCCCGTGGTGTTGATGTACTACAACGACGGGCGGCCCTATCTAGACGACTTGGTGGGGTACTTCGAGGCGACGGTAGCCGAGTGGGGATTTAGAGGATTCAGGAACGAGATATCGCTGGCCGATATAATGCCGTTGATAAAGTCGGCTACGTCCGCCCCCGGCACGTCTATAACTCACGTACACGAGGTGGAGTACAGGAGGGTGCTCCTGCTTAAGGATCCCTGCTACTATATCGATAGGTTCCCCAGAGAGGAGATAGAGGAGGTCCTAGAGACGGAGCCCGTGCCTATCAAGGGCGTGAACACGTGGATATTCGACGTCTACGACGTCTACAAGCGTTTTGTGGCCGAGCTCAGATCTGGCAGGAGGATCTGCACGCCTATATTTCCGAAAAGGCCCGCGTGAGCTTGGCGAGGCAGGCCTCGCAGAAGCCGGGCCCCTTAAGGTCTGTGTCCTTAATTGTGTTGCTGAAGTACATGACGCATCTGGGATCTGCGCAGTGGCCCAGCCCAAAGGTGTGGCCCAGCTCGTGCACTATCTCCTTGGCCAGCCTCATCTCGAAGAGCTCGACGGCCGACCTCAGCCGCTCCGTGAACACGACGGCCTTATGGCCGTGGGCCACGCCGAAGACGAAGTTGAGGCCCGGCACGTAGCCGTCGCCCTCGACAACGTAGACATATCTATTCCATCCCCTCGCTGGCTTCAACAGATCCAGCAATAGATCTGCCCTTATCTGTCCTCTGGCCTTGTTATACGCCCTTGCCTTCACGTCGCCAAGATCTGCCGCCACGACATCTAGCCTTACCAAGCCTCTGAACGACGACTCGACGACCTCGACTACGCGTCTGCCTATCTCCACCTCCGCCGTCAGAAGAACTTTGACCATGTTTTAAAATAGAGATCTATTTTTCCGTGCATAGAGTCCTCGAGGCGCTTTCGAGGAAAGCCGTGATCGGCCACAGAGGCTTCCCTCTCAGAAGGCCCGAGAACACCATCGCCTCCTTCATGGCGGCTATAGAGGCCGGCGCCGATATAGTCGAGATGGACGTGTGGAAGACCGCGGACGGCGTGCCGGTGGTAATCCACGACGGCTTGGTGAAGACGCCCGGCGGCGAGCTGAGGGTTAAAGAGGCGCGTTGGCCGGAGCTAGCCGTCCACAAGATAGGCGGCGAGCCGATCCCCACCCTGGAGGACGCATTGCGGGCCGTAGGGGGGAGGGCCGGCGTGTTCGTGGAGGTCAAGGATCCGGATGCTGTGGAGCTCGTAGGCGATGTTTTGAGGCGCGTCGGCGCCACGTCGTGGGCCGCCGTTATAAGCTTCCACGAAGAGGCCTTGGCCCGGCTTAAGGGCCTCGTCCCTCTCGGCTTGATATACGCCAAGCCGCCGGGCAGAATAGCCGACGCGAGGCGCTTGGGCTTCGACTTCGTGCTCCCCCACTATAGGCTTGCGACCTCCAAGGCCGTGGACTTCGCCCATAGGATGGGCCTCAGAGTTGTGGCTTGGACCGTAAACGACGGGCGGGTCATGGAGGAGCTCTGGTCTCGGAGGGTTGACGGAATAGCCAGCGACGATGTGGAGCTCGCGATCTCTGTGCGGAATAAATTTAACCGGTAAATTTGTCTAAGGCAAGTGCGCAACGCGAGCTATTGGGGCTTGATACTGGCCGGCTCCTTGGCGGGCTTCATATGGGGCGTCAACCAGGTGGCCCTCTCGATATACCTAGTCAAGATAGGGTTAGACATAGCGCAGATAGGCGCCGTCTACGGCGCCTCAACCGCCGCGATGACCGCCGGCTCTTTGTTGTGGGGCTACCTAGCCGATATATACGACAGGAGGCGCCTATACTACGCCCTATCGTTCGCCTCGGCCACTTTCACTGCCTTAATGGCAACGGCTAAACCCCTCGTCGTTGCGGCGTCCTACATCTCGGCGAGTTTGCTGAACAGGGGAGTGGTATACAGCGCAATTCTCGGCGACTACGCCAAGGCTAGAGGCCTCTCCAACGAGGCCTTTTCCTTCTCCTCATCTCTCTCCTCGTTCTTCGCCGCGCTGGGTTCCCTCTCGACCTCCGTAACCGCCGCGGGCATCCCCGGCTTCCAGACGCTCTTCCTGCTGGAGAGCCTCGCGATAGCCGTATCGGCCGCCTTGCTATCCCTATCGGAGCCCGTCGCCGCCGTGGAGCGGGGCAGGCTCTCGCTCGATCTGAGAACTCTTAGATCCTACTGGTTGCTCAAGCGCTTGATCCCGGAGTCCTTAATAGGGTTGGGGGCCGGGGTCATAATACCTCTATTCTCTCTATGGTTCTATATAAAGTTCCACGTGTCTGTGGGAAGCCTCGCGGTCTTCTACGCCGCGTCCGACCTAACGCTCGCCCTGGGAGCTGCATCTGCGCCTTTGATAGCTAGGGCGTTGCGGAGCAGAGTCGACGCCGTAGTCGTGTTGCAGTCGTTAGCCACGGCGTTGTTGGCCTCGATGCCCTTCGTCGGCTCGGCCGAGATCGCCCTATCCCTCTTCGTGGCCAGAACGGCGTTGATGAACATGGCCAATCCCCTGCTGTCGGCGTTGATAAACGATCTGGTGCCCCAGGAAGAGCGCGGCAGAGTCTTCGGCTTGTGGAACACGCTCAGCAGCGTGCCTAGAGCCGTAGGGCCCGCCATAGGGGGATACCTCATGGGCTCGGGCATGATAGACGCCCCGTTGTTCATAACGGCGGGGCTATACGCCGTAGCCGTGGCCCTGTTCAAGGCGCTTCTAGGCCAGGCCGAGTCCAGGCTAGCGCGCGGCTAAAAACGCCAGCAACCCATCTGCGTCCACGTCGCATCTAGCCCGCCTCAAGAACTCCTCCGACCTCCTCAGCGCGTCGTCCAGCGAGACGACCACGTCGGCATCCGCCGGCGGATCGGGCCCTATATGTATTTTGAAGCCGAGCTTGGCATCCCTAAAGCCCTCTATCACCACGAGGTCTGAGTCTATGCGGCACAGCGATAATCTGTCCGAGAACACGGCCCACATGCCGCCGCCTCTCAAGACTACCACGTCGGCTCCGGCTACCCTCATCCTGTAGCTGTCCTTGCCCGGCACGTCGGGGGCGTGATGGCTCTGTTTGACGGCAACCACCCTATACCCCAAGGACCTAGCCATAGATATGAGCCTCTCGGCAAGCGCCGTCTTCCCCACGTCCTTGTTGCCGGTTATCTGTATCACGCAAACCACCTCCCCATATCTCTGGGATCTCTGTACAGCAACATCAACACCTTGTCGCCCCTCTTGGCGCCTCCCGGCGGTATCAGCAACACGCCGGACGCGTCTGGATCGGTGAACGAGTGGTGTTTCGTCTTCAACGGCGTGGCCACTATCTCGCCGTCCTTGTACTCCGCCTTCGCCCTCACGAACTGCGCCAGCTCGCCCGTCACGTCGACCGCCAGCGTGGCGTATACCCAGCCGTTGCCGGGCCCCGCAACCACGTTGGCCATCTTCCTCATAACCGGCTCGACTATGCGTATCGTGCCGTGCAATGCGCTGATGGGATAGCCCGAGAGCCCGAAGACCACCTTGCCGTTGACCACGGCCACAGAGGTGGGGCGGCCGGGCTTCATTCTGAAGCCCCTAATCCCGGCGAAGCCCAGCTTGTAGAAGTGGTCTATCTCGCTGGGGCCCGCCCCTCCCGTTATTATCACCGCGTCTACTTTCTGCAACGCCTCCTCGACGGCCTTCTTGAGCGCCTCGCTGTCGTCGCCCATGACCCTCCTATCGGCGATCTCGACGTACGGCATATAGTTGCGGATATACCACTCCACCAGAGACCCCGTCGACTCGATTACCTTACCCCTGAGGACGAGCTCGGCGGCCTCGTCGGGATCTATAGGCGGCTTTATCAACTCATCCCCCGTGGAGAAGATTGCTATCTTGGGCCTCCTGTACGCCCTCACCTTGGTCACGCCGACGTCCAGGAGGGCCACTACGTCGAATACAGTGAGCACTTGGCCCTTCTTGACGAGGACGGCGCCCTTGGGGGCGTAGGCGCCTGGAGGATCGACGTTGTCGTAGGCGTTGTACTTGCGCGACACAGAGATCCTATCGCCCTCCCTCCTCGCCGCCTCCTCCGGCACCACTGCGTCTGCCCCCTCGGGGAGGAAGGCGCCTACAGTCACGTAATACGCCTCGCCGCGCCCCACCCTAGCCTCTCTGTACTGGCCCACCAGTATGGAGCCCACCACGACGAACTCGCCCGGGGTCTCCGCCGAGTTCACCGCGTAGCCGTCGTAAGCGGCTCTAGGCCTCGGCGGATAGTCGTGCGGCATCACCACGTCCCTCGCGGCCACGAATCCTGCGGCGTCCCAAGTCGGAATGGTCAAGACGTCCTCGATAGGCCTTATCTGGGACAGAAGATCCGTTATCTTGGAGAGAGGCGACGGCCTCTCTAAATAACGCATACGCCTCCAGCCTATTTACAATATATATTTTACCGCGTCGGAGTTGCGGCGGGGTTAAACGCGTCTTGCTATGACCATCGCGTGCGCCACGTCGTAGGGCTCGAGGTGGACGGTGTCCAAGATCTCGTATCCGCGCTCTTTCAACACGTTGATCTCCTGCTTGAAGGTTTCCGACGGCTCCTTGGTCACATCTATGCTCATCGCCTTTATGACCAACATCACATGGCCGCCCTTCTTCAAGAAGTAGTCCGCGTTGTCGGCCAGTATCTTCGCCTGCGCTGGCTGCGCTATATCTATATAAACCACATCGACACCCTTGATGTAGTGCGCGTACTGGTACGGGAATCTGGCGTCGCCGAGTATCGGCACTACGTTCTTCCTGCCTTGGTCGACCAGCTTCTCCATGAACTCCCTGAAGACTCTCGGCGAGAACTCGACGGAGTATATCAGCCCCCTCTCGCCCACTATATCGCTCACGTGGCTCGGCGTGGTCCCCGAGGCGGCGCCGAGATATAGTATGTGCGACCCCTCAGCTATGGGCATCTCCTTGAGCCCGTTCAGTATGGCCGCGGCCAGCTTGGATCTATAGGGGTTCCACTCCCTATACTCCACATCTCTCCACCTAATCAACCTCTCGCCGTACACCCTCCTGCCCGGCGTCAGGTTCCTCGTCGCCAGCCTCTCCGAGCCGTCCTCGAACTTCGCCACGTAGACGCCGGCGAACCTCTCGTGAGGCCTCACATCGACGACTTCTATGGACATACCCTACGCCTCCCCCATGCTTTTTATTCTTTCTTCGACGGCTTCTTCGCCGAGGGCTTCTTCGGCGGAGGCCCTTGCCTCCTCTCCGGCGCCCTAGCCGGCTTGACCGCAGGCGCTCTGGGCGGCGGCTTGGCGTATAGGGTCTTTATCTCTTGGATACGCGCCAGGAGATCCTCCTTCAACTTAGCCGCTATGAAGTTGCCGGTGAAGGCGTCGGCCTTAGCCGCTATGGCCAACTTGGCGGCGAGCGCCCTCGCTATCTTGCCGCGTTGCCACCTAGGCGCGCGGAATATCTCGGGGTACTGGAATATCACGCCGTGTTTCGGGGGCTTGCCGCCTGTGCGGAGGGCTCTGAACAAAGCCTTCTCGGCGCCCAGCACCTGCACCGTAGATGCGGGCAACATAGCGAGGCGGGAGAGGCCTCCGGCCAACTTTATGAGCCTTGCGCCGAGGAGCGGCCCCACGAGCTCCCTTATATTCGGCGCTACGTCCTTCATGGCCTCGTCTATATACTCCGACAGTTTGTTTCTATAATCATCTAGTCTTAAATATATGTCTGCATACGTCCTTATCTGGTCGAGATCCCACTCGGACATATCGGCGCCTATGCTCTTCCTGGCGGCCTCCACTATCCTCTTTACCCTATCCTCGGGCGCCCCTTTCAAGACCTCCTTAACGGCGTCGGGCGAATACTTAGACCTATGGCCTATGTTCTTGACTAACAACACGTACTCCTTATTGTCCCTGACTAGCTCCTCCAGCTCTGGGAAGTGTATCCCGTACCACTCCCTGATGCGCGACGCGATGAGGTTCAACGTCTTGTCGATATCGTCGACGGTGCTTATGGACTGAGCTATGAACAGATCGCGCTTCTCCACGGCCTGCCTCAACTTGCTCCTCGTGATGAGGTCCGAGACCTCGAGGAGGAGGGAGTCGTACTCCTCCTTGCTGACGCCTAAGGCGGGCAGATAGACGTCCCAGAACTTGCGTCTGAACTCGGCAACTACCTGGTCCGGCGACTCGCTGATTATCTCGACCCCCTGCAAAGCCGCCGACAGCCTTCTGGCCAGTTCGGGATCCTCCAAGACTATCTTATCCCCCCGGCCCCTAAGCCTCTCGACTAGCTCCAAGAGCTCGGGCACGGGAGTAGACTTCTCCAGCTCCGCGAGCTTGCCCGCTATGACGTCGGCCTTCCTATCGAAGAGGACCCTATCTACTACATCCCCCTTGTCGTCCAAGGCTATCAGACCCAGAATGTCCGTAGCTATATGTATCGTCATCGGAAACCACTAGCAGGTGCCTTATTAATATTACTGCCGACCGGCTATCTCCTTGAGCGCCCTGGCGACGTCCCCGGAGTCGATCCTCCCCCTGTACCTCCTCATGGCCTCCCTCAAGGCCTTGTCGGGGCCCACCTCCTTGACCAGCTCCTCCACTATCTTCTTGACCTCTTCATACGGCATCCTCAAGAGGCCCAGCCGTTTGGCCGCGTCCAGCACCCCCTCCCCCTCCTTCAACGACCTCAGTATCTCCTCCACGGCCTCCTTGGTTATGGTACCCCTATCCAGCTCGGCCAGCACCGCGTCTATCTTCTCGGGCGTGACCTCGACCCCCTCTCTGGCCAGAGCCCTCGCCGTGTTCAGGAGAAGGCCGGCTATCTGCGTCGGCGGCACGTTCTTGTACCTCTGGACGAAGTCCTCGAAGTACTCGAGCCACGGCGACTTCACGAGCCTCAAGGCCATGTCCTTGTTCACGCCGAGCGACGAGATCTTCTCTATCTCGGCCTCCAAGCTCCGCGACGCTATCTCCTCGGCCTTCCTCTCTATCTCTATGGTTATTCTAACTGGCGGCAGATCCGTCTCGGGATACATCCTGGCCGCGCCCGGCCTAGGCCTCATGAACCTAGTCGTGCCGTCGGGGTTCGCCGCCCTGGTCTCCTCGGGGACCCCCTCGAAGGCTTGCCTCAGCCTATGCACCACCACGTCCACGGCCTCGGCGACTTCCCTCGGATCCGCCCCCGAGAGCAACACGAAGGAGCCCGCCCCCAGCCTCTGCTCCACCGCCCTGACCTCGTCGGACGTTATCCCGTAGCCCGGAAGCTCGTCTGAATGCATCAAGCCGCCCAGCTCAGTCCAGGCCCTCACGTAGTCTGCCAGCTCGGTCCCGAAGCGGCGGCCGGGCTGGACCTCGAAGCCCAGAAGCTTCTGGAAGCCGGGCGCCTTCACTGCGTAGATCACGCCGCCCGCGTCGAGGACCCTCCTCAGAACCCTGGACTGCGTGTTCCTGAACACGTCGGTGACGTCCGTGTAGCCCCCTTCGGGAGGCTGGGCGCCTCTGTTCTTGAGCTCGTCCCTTATCTTCAAGAGGTTCAGTTGCCTCAAAACCTCGTATTCTATGACCTTGGGTATCAACTCCAGCTTGGGCACGCCCTTGATCTCCGTCTTGGCCCCCCCAGCTATGGAGACGTTGACGTCTTGCCTCACGGTCCCGAGACCCCTCTTGGCCCTGCCGGTCACCTTCACGCTGTAGCCTATGATCCAGGCCACCTCCTCCATCTGTTGCGGGTCGTACTCCATAGGCGATGTGGATATCTCCACCAGCGGTATGCCCAGCCTGTCCAGCCTATAGTAGACGTATCTGCCCTCCTCCTTTATCTTCCTCGCCGCGTCCTCCTCCAACGCGATCGTGTCGACGCCGATGTTGTAGCCCAGTATCTTCGCCCTCCCGTCGTGCGCCACGAGCATGGTGCGTTGGAACCCCGAGGTGTTGGAGCCGTCTACAACGATCTTGCGCATTACGTAGATCTCGTCGTAGAGCTTCGCGTTGAACATCTTGGCCACGGCCACCGCCGTCGTGAGGGCCTCCTCGTCGGGCAGATGCGGCGGCTCCTCGTCCAGCTCCACGAGGCACGTAGTGTCGCGGTACCCCTCGTAGACGTAAAGGCGCCTCTTGCGAACCTCCCAGACAGCCGCAGGGTCCACAGAGCCCAACTCGCTGAGCGCCACGTAGAGCCTCCTGACAACGCGGAAGTGCGGCTCGTCGTCCCTCAGCACAGGGGGGCAGTGGCAGAAGAGCTTCCTGCTGGTGTTTAGCTGGATATGTATCTCCAGCCCCGTCTTCAAGCCCAACGCTCTATAGTCCACATAGCGGCATTTATCCACTATAAAAAGACGAAAGGCAACTCCTCCAGCCTCATTGCATGGGCCGACCTCGGCGAGGGCTCTATCTGCCTTTATCATATATACCGGATAAGACGTGAGGAGGCGGCTCGGACAGCATATGCTGAGGGATAGATCCGTGGCCGAGTACATGGCGGGCCTGGTGCCCGGGGGCTCCGTGGTGCTCGAGGTGGGGGCCGGCACGGGGGTCCTCACGCTTGAGCTCGCCAAGAGGGCCTCCAAGGTCTACGCGATAGAGCTGGATAGAGCGCTCGCGGCGTACCTATCTGCGAGGGCGCCTCCCAACGTAGAGGTGATAGTCGGCGACGCGTTGAGGCTGGAGTGGCCTCCCGCCGACTTCTTCGCGTCCAACATACCGTATTATATATCGTCGCCTCTGCTTCTGAGGCTCGCCGAGAGGAGGATGCCAGCGGTGGTGATGTTGCAGAAGGAAGTCGCCGAGAGGATATCGGCGGAGCCCGGCTCCGAGAACTACGGCAGGCTGACCGTGGCCGTCAGGTGCAACTACGACGTAGAGGTCTTGAGGACCGTGCCTCCGCGCGCCTTTTCGCCCCCTCCCCAGGTGTACTCGGCGGTGGTGAGACTGACGCCGAGACCGCCGTGCGTCGACGATTTTAAATCGTTCGAGAAGTTCACGGCCATGTTGTTCTCGCAGAGGCGGAAGCTGGCGAGGAAGCTGTGCGGGGGCGCCCCCGAGGGGAAGAGGGTGTATCAGCTCTCGCTGGAGGAGGTGGTCGAGCTGTTCGGCAGATGCCGCTCCTGAAGTTGCTCTTCTTAGGGACAGGCGGGGCTGTGCCGAGGGCGGACAGGAGGATGCCCGGGATATATCTAGAGGATTGGGAGGGGCACCGCGTGTTGCTCGACGCAGGGGAGGGCGTCCAGTACGCTTTGATGGCCAACGGCATCTCGCCCGCGTCGTTGAGCTACGTCGCCATAACCCACGGGCACGAGGACCACGTGCTGGGCCTGCCCGGCTTGTTGAGCACCGCCAAGATGGCCGGGAAGTCCTTGAAGGTCTTGGCCCCGCCGAGGCTGGCGTCGGCGTTGTCGAAAGGCGGCGTCGAGGCCGCGACGTCGGCCTCCGATAGGCACATGTCGATCAGATGCGTCGAGGTGTGCCACACAGTCGAGGCTTGCGGGTGGCTCTTCGAGTGGGACGTCGGGTTCAAGCTCGACTTGTCCAAGGTCGAGGGGTTCCCCAAGCAGGCTCTTACCAAGCTCATCAGAGGCGAGGCCGTGGAGGTGGGCGGAAGGGTCGTGAGGCCTGAGGACGTGGCGGAGCCCGGCCACAAGAGGTGGAGGAGGCTTTTCTACACCGGCGATACGGGGCCTTGCCCCAAGGCCTTAGAGGCGGTGGGCTGGACCGACGTGTTGATACACGAGGCGACCTTCGCAGACGACGTGGAGCCCGCGAGGGCCCACGAGGAGGGCCACTCGACGGTCCTCGACGCGATAGAGGCGGCGAAGGCCTTGGGAGCGCGGTTGCTTATATTGACGCACATAAGCGCTAGGTACGACGACCTGGGGCGGCATAGGGCCCTCGCCGCGTCCTACAGACACGCCGTGGTGCCCGAGGACGGCGACTGGGTTCTCGTCAAGCTTTAGCCCCCAACACGAGCCAACGGCCGAGAGTCTCCGCCACGACGACCTCGGCGAAGTCGGCCAGAGCCCTCGCGTCGTCGAGCCGCTCGAACACGGTTATGGCAAGCGCCGTGTCGAAGCTCCTCCGCCTGAGGGGGAGCAGGTAGGCGTCGGCCAACAGCAGATCGGCGTCGGGGTTTTTGGCCGCCGCCCTCCTCAACATACCCAGCGATACGTCGACGCACAGGACGTATCGAGGCGATAGGAGGCCTAGGCCGAGGCCCGTGCCGCAACCGACGTCCAGGATTCTCGACCCATTTACGTAGGCCAAAGCCTTGAGGTACTTGACGGTCTGCTCCTGTCCGTAGAGGTCGTCGTATACGTTAGCCAGCTTGTCGTAGTACTCGACCACGCGCTCCACGCAATAATTTTGGGGCTTTATTTTGCTAGAGGGCCCGGCGCGGCCCGCGCCCAGCTATCTGGTGACCACGAGGTCCTTCATATCCTGTAAGATCTTCGCCCCAGGCCCTTGGAAGAAGGCGCGTACGGGCTCCAGAGCCTTTATCAACGCGTCAGCCGCCGCGTTCTTCAAATCCGCAGGGTGTATCTGGCCCATTGCGTAGGCCTTCTCCAGCTCCTCGTAGCTCGAGAACTCCAGAGGCCCGCCGTATTTGGCCGGCCTCTCCAACACGAAAGGCTCCCTCCTCTCCTCCCTAAACGCGGATATCCTGAGGATCTCCAGGACGGGATTGTACTCGGTGTCCCTCGGGGGGCAGTAGGCCTTGGAGATCTTCTGCCGTATCTCCTCCGGGCTGTCGTGGACGAATATAGCGCTCTGGGGTATGCTCTTCGACATCTTCATCTCGCTGAGCTCCTCCTTGCTCTTGGGCTTGTCCGATATGTTGAGGGCGGGCAGGAGCTTGTGGTGGAGGGCCACCGGCTTTATCCTCTTGCCGTCCACGGTCAGGGGGTAGAACCTCACCTTCAACGCGACCTCCCTGGCCAATATGTGGGCCCTCCTCTGGTCTATGCCTCCGTGGGGTATGTGGGCGCCCAACGCGAAGACGTCGGCTACCTGGAGCGGGGGGTACACCAGGTAGGCCAGCGGTATCGACTCGCCCATCTTCCTGCCGAGTATGGTCAAGCTGTGGCGCACCTCTGATAGAGTGAGGTTCCTCACCACGTCCATGAGGAGGAACCAATACTCGTCGTTGTTGTGGTAGAGGTCGGAGCCCAGGACGAACCTGACCCCGTCCGGATCCCCTCCCAGAGCCTCTATTATTTTCTTGAACGTCGCCGTGTAGTAGGACACGGCCACGCGCCGGATCAGATCCAGATCGCCCCCCAGCTTGTTGTTGAGCCAAGAGTGGATATCGGCGAGGAACACAGTCGGCCTAACGCCCGCCCTCTGCAGATCGACCACCTTGGACATACTCACGAGGCCCGTCCCGATATGTATATAGCCGGATATCTCAAAGCCTATGTAGTGGTTGAGCTTATAGCCCGACTCGAGAAGGCCTCTGAGCTCCTCCAGCGTGAGCACCTCCTCGGCGGGGTATCTGGTTATCAGCTTCAGCCTCTCCTCGACGTCCATAGCCCTTGGGGAAGCCATATTTTTGTGTTTATTTACCGACGTGGCGCCGGCCGCACACGTAGTCGAGGACGTGATAGTCGCCCGAGGCCATCCCAACGTGACCGCCAGCAACGCGCGCACTCTGGAGATAACCAAGGACCTCTACGTCACCAGGCGGGGCGACTGCATAATAGCCTGTTGCGCCGACAAGGCGGGGCCCGAGCTGGCTAGGGATCTGCTGGACGCTCTGAGGAGGCCGGGGACTGTCAGAATCGTCGTGGAGGCCGGCGGCATCGTAGCTACCATTACCGGGAGGACCCCGTTGGCAACGCCGACGAACCCCTATAGGCTCGTCGTCAGGAGGAGCCGCTACGTGGACGACTCGACCCTGGCCGTCGAGGCCGACAAGGCGGCGGCGGATCTGCCCAGAGATCTAGTGTCTAGGCTGAGGGACGGAGTGGTGGTCAGGGTTGGGATATCTGTCGAGCCCGACGATCCGGCGTAATACGATTTAAAAGCCGCCGGGTAGATCGACACTATGGACATCAGAGGGCTTTTGGTGAGGAAGTCGTTCCACATAGCCGGCGCCGTCCTCTTGGCCGTCCCCCTTTTCGTCAAGGTCGAGCCGTCGCTGTACTACGCCGCCCTGGCTCTGACCGCTGGCATATTCTACTCTATACAAGTCAAGCGGCCGCAGATGCTCCTCGACCTGAGGCGGGACATATTCGAGAGCTTGGAGGACGTCTTCGAGAGCTTGAACAAGCTAGTGCCCGTGGGGCGCGCCGATCTGAAGGTGCAGTACGACGCCTTGCTGGACTCCATAGAGAAGGCCATAGAGGCTGCGGAGAGGGACTACGAGAAGCGCGGCGGCTATCTAGGCCTCTTGATGGGGGCGGTGGGCATCCTCATATCCTATAACATATTCGGCCCCACGGGGCTCCTGCCGGCGGTGGTCGGCCTAGCCGTATACGACAGCTTCTCGGCCCTCGTCGGGACTGCGATGGGCAGACACAGACTGCCCGCCGTCGATGCGACCGTCGAGGGGATGCTCGGCGGCGCGGTGCCCACCTTCGCCGTGCTTATCGCGGCGGGCTACGGGCCTCTGGCCTCGTTGGTGATAACGGCATTCGTGGCGGCGGCCGAGGCGTACGGCATAGAGGACAACTTGGCCATACCCATAGCGGCCGCCGCGGCGGCCTACATAATGTCCCTAGTATAGAGGTCTCCGTCTCGGCGTACGGGGGATTCGCCGACTCTAGAAGGCCGCTAACGCCCAGCGGCTCACGACAGCCGGATCTTTGTGCGGCCACGATGAGGGCGTAGCGGCCGACGCCGTAAATTCCTATTCCGAATCCGCAAGGCGGCGTGGGTATCTTTATATGGCTGAACGACATAGTGCGTGGAGGCGGAGTTAGAGAAGCCGTGGAGAGATCTGAGCAAATATATCGAGGGGAGGCTGAGAGAGGCCGTATACGAGGCGGAGCTGGCCCTGAAATTTCTCGAGGCCGGCATGTATAGGAACGCGGCGGGCAAGGCATTTCAGTCCTTCAAGGCGTTGTTGGCCGCCCTAGCCGCTAGGCATAGAGAGCAACTAGTCCAGAGATACCCCGGCGCCAAGGCCACTAGGGGCGGAAAGAAGGTCCAATACGCCGATTGGCTCATAGCCGTGATGCCTACTGGCATGATGTTGGAGGTGGCCAGAGATCTGTCCTCGGCTGAGGGGCAGGACCTTCTGCAGTACGCCAACGTGGCCCTAAACCTACACGAGTTCCAGTACAACGGCTTGGATAAGAGCGGCGTGTTGAGCAGATACGCGCGCCTCAGCTCGGTGGAGGAGGACATAAAGGCTCTCGCCAGCTACGTGTCCAAGAAAGCCGCGGAGTTGCGCCAGTATTAACGTCTCGACTGCGAGGACTCTTTCCTCGGCCGAAGTCGATAAG
>JBMFIG010000027.1:0-18776 GCA_049976425.1 Thermoproteus sp. | reverse complement strand
CTATCGCCGGGGTTGTCTTCCCCGTCGACGAGGAGGAGGTTAAGCTGATGCGCTGGGCGGCGAGAAACAAGGTGCCTCTGTGAGCCTAGGCGATAAGCTGACGCGGACATGAGCTACGCCGCAAAGACCGACGGCGCTACATGAGCCAATATCAGGTAGCCCAGGACCACTATAGACATGAAGAACAGGACCACCAAAAGAGCCCTAACCGACTTCAGCTCGGCCGCCTCCCACTCGCCAGCCGCTATGTCCAGCGCCGCAGCGGCGTCCCGTAAGCCTAATACGAAGAGGGCTATGTCTATCGCGGCGAGCGAGACGTAGACTGGGAGGGCTAGAGGCGCCGCCAGGCCCTTGACAGCTAGGGCCGAGGCCAGAGCCGCCAGCGAGAAGATGGCCGAAGCTACGGCGAATTTCACAAAGCCCTGTGTTCCGCCATACTTAAATGTTGCCCTTATTTTCCCGCGACCCGGCAGGTGCGATGTTGGTCGCGCTCTACCTGTTGCTGAACTCAACGCTTTCGTTGATACAGGTGCCCTACGTCCCGTACACGTTCAGCACGTATCTGGGCGGCTGCGCCAACGTCACGGCCTATCTGGATCCGCTGTCCGGCTACGGGATAAGCTCCGTATACGTCATAGACCAGTACGGGAACATCCAGCGGGCCCTCCTCGCGCCCTACAGCACCCCGACGTACGTGACGGGCCGCATCTGCGGGTCGTTTCTGTCCATAGTCGTCGACAGGTGGAGGGCCGTGGGGCCGCTCATACCCGTCTCCTACGGCACGACTAGCACGTACGCGCTCATAGGCACTGTCCAGCTCAACCTAACCGACGGAGCCCTCGTAGAGGTCAAGTCCCTCTACAAGCCCAACGTCACGGGGTCCTTCATATACAAGGTGGAGGACCGAAGCGCCATGGGGGTATATCTGGTCAAGTATCTGGCCTACGGCTCCCAGATAGCCATATCGGGCTACGGGCTGGTCAACGTAACCCCGATATCGCTCTCCTCAAAGGCGCCGGACTACTACGTGTACGTGCCGGAGCCGGGCGTGAACCTGTCGGGGGGCTTCCCGGCGCCTATCTCGGGCCTTAGGTTCGCGCCGTCTCAGATCTACGTCTTGGGGAAGCCGACGGTTATCGTGAGCCAGGTCCAGATACCGGTGGTGGGCCAGTGCGGCGGGACCGCCTACGTCTCCGACCCGCTGGCGAGGCCAGTCTCGGTGATCGTCCAGTTGAACGACGGCGAGACGTACACCCTACAGAGCCCGGAGTTCCCTAAGGCCGTGAACACGACGTTGCTCTTGGGGATAAACGCCACGGACCTCGCCGGGACGCCTCTCTCAGACTACAACGTCACGGTCTACCCGACCACCGCCGACGGGGCGCCTGTCGGGAGGTGTCTGGTATACGGCGTGCCCTACTACGTGGCCGTGGCTTGGCACAACGCCACGTTCTACTACCCGGCGGCGCTTGTCGACGGATATCTGGTAGCCCATACAGATCTGGTGAAGCCCAAGGTCGTGGTCTACGGGTGGGGGACGGGCGAGGTCTCGCCTCGGCTGGCGAGGGCCGGCTCCAACGTCACCGTCACCGTATATCTCAACGGGACGGCGATAGCGAGGTACGTAGTCAAGGCCCAACCCGTAATATCGATAAACGACACGAACCTGGCCGAGGTTGTCCACGTCGTCGATATCCTGGGGAGTCCCCTAGACAGCTTCGAGGTGATAATGGGCAATCTGACCTTCAGAGGGGCCCAGGGAACCGCCGTGGTGATACCGTTGTCGAGCTACGCAGTTATTAGATACCGCGGCGTCGAGTACACCGTCCAGCTAGGCGCCACGGTGAGGCTCCCCGTCCTGACCGCCGACAGCTTGGTGAAAATAGCGGCGGCGTCGCTAGCCGCTGGCGTGTCCACCGCGCTTGCGATTTCGGTAGGGAGAAGCGATAAAAAAGAGGAGGTGGAGGAGACGGTGGACGTGTGATGAGCGCGTGCGCCGCGACAAGTGAGCGGGTCTTCGATCGCTGAAATCTTTTTATTGACATAACAGCTGGAAGCCGATGATACTCCAAACGGCGACTACAGGCAGTAGCTTGTGGTACTGGATCATAACCACTATAGTGTGGTTCATGGCTATCTACATATACCAAGAGTTCTACTACATACAGAGGCCGCTCTGGCAGATAGGCGGATTTCTGTCGTATCTGGGCCAGATGATAAGGACGGCGTCGAACGACGTAGGGAACTACCTAGAGCGTCTCAAGAAACAAGGAGTAGGCCGTAAGGACGTCGACGACGTGATAAGGCGCATGCTGGACTTCACGGTCATACCTCCGACCAGCCTCGACCCCTTCGGCATAGTCCCCAAATACAAGAACATACTCAACGCCTACGAGACGGCCTCAGAGTCTGAGGTGGCCAAGCTGATCGGGGACAACGCCACCGCAGTCAAGAACGCCTCGACGGCGCTTGAGGCCTTGAGGGAAATAAACTACCTATACAAGGTGGTGGACCACTACTACAGAATCGCCAAGAAGTACAAGCTGTACGTCTACGCCATGCAGCTGTCCATGCTTCTGCCCCTCCTCAAGGAGGTCTCCGACGCGCTCAACGGCGCCGTGACCGCCTTCATGAAGGGCGTCCCCGTCGGCGACAGCGCAGGCCCGCTCGTCGCATACAACGTCATGCGTATGTGCTCTCAGCCGGTGGTCCACGACGGGATCAAGGACACTTCGGTGGTCGAGTGCGACCTAGAGGGGCGGAGGCTGTACGTCGTCAAGGCCAAGGGTCCCGGCAGCACGGTGGGGAGGCCCGACGAGGGCGTGGAGTACGTCTTCGAGAAGTTGGGGGCTAGGCCTAAGTACGTCATCACCGTCGACGCCGCCTTGAAGCTAGAGGGCGAGAAGACCGGCGAGGTGGCGGAGGGCGTCGGCGTGGCCATGGGCGGAATAGGCGCCGAGAAGTTCAACATAGAGAGCATGGCGACTAAGTACGGGGTGCCGCTCTACGCCTTCTTGATAAAGATGAGGGAGGCCGAGGCCCTCACCGCCATGACCAAGGAGATCTACGACGCCGTCCAGATAGTCAGCAAGCGCGTCGTCGACTTCATAAAGGAGAAGGTGCAACCGGGCGAGTCCGTCCTGCTGGTGGGGGTCGGCAACACCGTCGGGGTGGCCCAGTGATCACATTCTGTACACCAGGGCGGCGAAGGCCGCAGTGACCGCGAATATCAAGGCGAATACCGCCTCCGGGTTGTCGGCCAGGGGGAGGTGGGACAGATTCATCCCGTATATGCTCGATATCAATATTGCCGGGAGCGCCACCGTGCTCACCAAGGTCATCCTCTTCATGGACACGTTTATGGAGTTCTGTATCTGGGCTAGGTGGAGGAGCCGTAGGTCGAACAGGTTCCTCCTCAGCGCATCTATCCGGCGCGATGCCGCGCGGGCCGTCTCGTAGGTGCGCTGTCTGACGAGCCCCATGCGGCGGAGGCGGGCGGCGAGGGAGCGCAGAGAGCGGGAGTGGCCATACAGCGTGTGGATCAGATAGGCAACGTTGTAGACCGACAAGGGGTCCACCTTTCCGTCGGACTCCAGGCCGTACTCTATGCGGTCCAGCTCGGCCTCGACCGCGTCGGCCGCCTCCAGCAACGCCAGAGCGGCCGCCGATATGGCTTGATCCAAGGACTGAAACCTGGAAGGCTCGACGAGGCGGCCGGATCTATCAACCCGCACCGCCACACGCTCCTCCGACACGTCGCCGTCCTTCAGAGACACTATGGAGAACTCCACCAGATAGGCCCCGCCTTCCTCAGATACTGCGTACATGTACCTAACTGGATAGCTATTTAAGAGGAACAGGCTTGGATCTGGCTCTAACGACGTCAACAGGCGTTGGTCTCCGCATCTGCATATAGCCGCGAGGGCGCCGCCTTTCGAGGGCGGTCCAAAGCTTTATTAAGTGGAGAGTGAGGGGGGACATGGCCCCGCCTTTAAACAAAATCACTGACTACATCTGGGAGATACCCAAGACGTACAAGCAGTGCATGAGGGTGCCCGTCAGGGTCTTCGCCAACAGCGCCTTGCTGGATAAGATGAAGACCGACATGACTCTGGAGCAGGGCGCGAACGTGGCGTGCCTCCCCGGCATATACAAATACAGCATAGTCCTGCCCGACGGCCATCAAGGCTACGGCTTCCCCATAGGCGGCGTCGCCGCGGTGGACGCGGAGGAGGGCGTCATATCGCCGGGCGGGATAGGGTACGACATCAACTGCGGCGTGAGGGTCCTACGGACCAACTTGACGGAGAAGGACGTGAGGCCTAAGCTGAAGGAGCTCGTGGACGAGATATTCAAGCTGGTGCCCCCCGGCGTCGGCGAGACAGGCCACCTGAAGCTCTCCGTCTCGGAGTTCGACAAGGCGATTGCCGAGGGCGTCGAGTGGGCCATATCCAAAGGCTTCGGCTGGCCTGAGGACAAGGAGTTCATCGAGCAGAAGGGGTCTTGGGACCTCGCAGACCCGAGCAAGGTGTCGGAGAGGGCCAAGAACAGGGGGAAGGACCAGCTGGGCACTCTCGGCTCCGGCAACCACTTCCTCGAGATACAGGTCGTCGACAAGATATTCGACGAGAAGGCCGCTAAGACCATGGGCATAGAGCAGGAGGGCCAGATACTCGTCATGATACACACGGGGAGCAGGGGGTTCGGCCACCAGGTGGCCACAGACTACTTGGTGATCATGGAGAGGAAGATGAGGGAGTGGGGCTTGAGACTGCCGGACCGCGAGCTGGCCGCCGCGCCGCTGAGGGATAAAGTCGCCGAGGACTATCTGAAGGCCATGGCGGCCGCCGCTAACTTCGCCTGGACCAACAGACAGATAATCATGCACTGGGTCAGGGAGGCCTTCAGGAGGGTCTTCGGCTCCATAGAGAAGGTCGGCCTCGAGATAGTGTACGACGTGGCCCACAACATAGCTAAGCTGGAGACCCACGAGGTGGACGACAAGGGCACTCTCAAGAAGGTCTGGGTGCACCGCAAGGGCGCCACCCGCGCCTTCCCGCCGGGCCATCCCGAGATACCGGCCAAGTATAGGGAGATAGGACAGCCCGTGTTGATACCGGGCTCCATGGGTAGCGCCTCGTGGATACTCGTGGGCACCCACGATGCCATGAAGATAACCTTCGGCACCGCCCCCCACGGCGCGGGCCGTATGCTCAGCAGAGAGGCCGCCATAAGGTCGTTCCCGCCGCAGAGGGTTAGGGCCGAGCTGGAGAAGAGAGGCATAATAGTCAGGAGCGCCGAGACCGAGGTCATAAGCGAGGAGGCCCCGGAGGCCTACAAGAACGTCGATCTCGTCGTCGAGACCGCCCACCAGGTCGGCTTCGCGAAGAAGGTCGTCAGACAGAGGCCCATAGGCGTCGTCAAGGGCTGACGTGCCCAAGGCGGTCCTCCTCCTATCAGACAACGACCTCGCGAGGGCCTACCACGTGCTGGCGGTCGCCATAACGGCAAAGGCCGCGGGGTACGACGTATATCTCTTCGCCACAGGCCTCGGCATATACCTATTCTCGCGGAGGCCTAGGACCAGGCTCATCGGCGTGCCGACCCTCGCCAGGTGGTACGTCTCGTGGAAGCTCAAGAAGCTGGGGGCCAAGCCGCTTGAGGAGCTGGCGCGCGAGGCCTTGAGGCTCGGCATCGTGGTCTACGTTGACGAGCCGGTCGCGAGGATGTTGGGGATCGAGCCGGTGGAGGGGATCAAGTACGGGGGACCCTCAGCTTCCTCGCGCTGAGCAGAGAGGCCGACCTGGTCCTCACGTTTTAGCCCTCCTCACCACGACCTCCACGCCGTCGGGCCCCTCCGATACGGACAAGACCTCTACGCCGAGTAGCTGGGCCGAGTTCTTCACGTCCTCGACGACGTAGCGCCACTTGCTGACCAACACGGCCGTCTCGCCGGCCGGCACCTCCAAGGCCAGCCGCGCGAGGACCATGCCCAGCTCGGGACAGGGCCCCTTGACCTCGTACCGCCTCACGGGACCTAACCCGACTGAGGTTAAAAAGTTTAGGGGAGCGGCTCCAGCTCCTCGAGCCTCTGGGGATCCAGCCGTATCTTGCCTATCCTCACCTCGTCGAAGTCCTCGGCAGTTGCGTAGAGCGAGACCCCCTCCTCGGAGATCCTCTCCACCACGCCGTAGCCCACCAGCCTGCCCGCCTTATAGAGCCCAGCGAGGATGTGCCTCAGATAGGGGCGCGGCACGACGTAGTCCCGGCCCCTCCCCTCAGGCCTCTCTACGTCGCCCGGCACGTACCTCCCCCACGGACAGACCAAGCCGCCCTCCCAACGGCAGGGCGACAGGGCATCCGCCGGCGCCGTCGCCTCCCCCTTGAGGGATATATGCCTCCTATAGGCTAGATTCCTCAGCTCCCTCCTCTCCTGGGGGCTCCGTGGGTAGATGTGGCCCGGCCTCGAGGCGGTCGGCCCTGGGAGGATCCTCTCGCCTACGTTGATCACGCGGGCCTCGGCGGCGTCGGCCAGCGCCTTCAAGAGCTGGATCCCCCTCCCCGTCGTCCACCCGGGCGTGTTGATCAGAACGAGCGGCGCCGAGACGCGCCTCAGACAACGCACGACGCCTGCGATGAGGAGCTCCTCCATTCCCTGGAGGTTGACAGAGCCCACGTAGTATCCGTCCAGCGGCTTCAGCTCGGATATGTGCGGCACAGGCTCCGAGGTGCAGGCGCAGGTTACGAAGCCAGGCGGGCCTATGTCGGACTGCCCAACGTCGGCGTCCACAACGCAGACGCCGCCCCTATCCACGTGTGTGTTCACTAGATATGTCGAGAGCCCGCTCTTCCCGGAGTCCGTGGGGCCTACCAACATGACGACGCCCTCGAGCGAGAGCCTCCAGTCCTCCGGAATCGGCGAGCCTCTTAAGAACACGACAGATCCGCCATCTATCTTGAGGGAGGCGGGCCCCTCGACGGGATACTGCTTATACGGCGGCACGTAGAAGCTCTCGAAAAATCCGCCGAAGACCCTACAGCCACCTACGCAGTCCACGCGCGCCGGGCCTCTGACCAACGCCGCCGTGTCTGAGGGCAACTCCAGCGAGAACACGTCCAGTTAGGCGCAGGTAAAAATACGTTGAACGCCCTAACACGCGACGGCAAGTAGCCCGGACATCGTTAGGCCACGATGTCGAGAGACGTTCTTCGCCACCGCGGGACGAAAACCCGCTACGGTGACGGCGCGGATCAGAACCCGCTACGAGCACCTCACCGATCGGCTAGCCATCGGCACATCATCCGAGAAAGAATACGTCGATATTTAAAACGTCCGAAAGCTCGGCCCGCCGTGCGGGGTTAATCTCGCGGCCCCCCGGCCTGGCGCCTACGTGCAGGCGGATTCGGGAGGGCAACGACCTGGCGGCAAGAGACTTGGCGCAAAAATCAGGGTATTATGTGGATGACGGGGACCGTCCTCACGCTCCACTGGCCGGTCTTGGGATCTCTCCTCGCGTTCACGAACACGTGCCAGTTCTCCTCGTCGAGGTTGGGGTGGTCCGCGTTTACGTAGTAGCCGGGGAACCTCGTCTCCTTACGCGCCATCATGGATTGGACCACCGCCTGGGCCACCAGTAGGCGGTGGTAGAACTCCCAGACGCGGAGTAGCTCGTGGAGGCTTGCGGCCGCGGCGAAGCGGAAGTCCTCCTCCAACATGACCAACAACTCCCAGGCGCGGCCCAGCATGTAGTCGTTGGTTATGTAGTGCATGCCCCAGCCCGCCGCGTATTCGTCCATTATCTTCATGAGGCGGTTCAACAGCTGGAACCAGTTGAGGTAGTTCGGGTGTATCTCGAACCAGTTGGTGAGCTAGGGCGGCATCTCCGGCGTCGTCGTCAACGGCTTGTTCGCGTGGTACCACTCCATGGGCCTGTAGACTATCTCCTTGTACCGCTCGATCGTGTCGTCGCTTATGGTTGGCCTATAGTCCTTTGCCTGCGTCAACACATATCGGGCCGCCGACTTGCCGGCTATCCTCCCCTCTGTGAACGACCCGCTACTGAACTTGTGACCCGACGCCCCCACGGTGTCCCCGGCGCCGAACAGCCCCTCGACAGTCAACATCCTGTTGGGGCCCCACCTGTACTCAGGCGGCGCGAGGTCGGCCGGGCCGGACGCCCACATGCCGCTGGGCGACGCGTGGCTGCCCTGTACGTAGGGCTCTGTGGGGACCAGCTCCGAGGGCCTCTTCTCAGGGTGTATGTTCTGGCCTGCCCACAAGAACGCTTGCGTGGGCGTCATGTCTAGGTAGTCCTCATAGAGCGTCTCTAGGTCCTCGTCGGTCTTCAGCCTCTCCTGCGTCTGCATTAGGTCGGGCCCTCTGCCCATCATCAAGTTGCGCTCAGTCACAAGCACGCGCAGGAGCGTCGGGGTCGGCCTAGCCTCGGCGTATTTCCCGTAGAGCTTCTTGAACTCCTCTCTGGCCTCGTCGGGCAGAGGCTCCCACTGCTTGCCGTGGACGTCGGTGGACCTCATCTTGAGGAGCAGATAGGGGAACCCGACAGGGCCGTAGGCATCCTTGAACTGACAACGACTAGGCGCGCCTCCATGGACGTGGTCTCGGCCCCCGCGAGGATGGGTATGGCGTACGCCGAGCCCGACGCCCAGGTGGGGTACCAAGTCCTGCCCAGACCCTCGGCGGTGGATCTCGGGCGGTAGACCAGCGAGGCGCCTCCCGCCGCTACTATAACCGCCTTGGCCCTAAAGACGTAGAAGGTGCCGTCCCTAACGTGGAAGCCAACGGCGCCTGCGATCCTGTTGGGGACTCTCTCGTCCAGCAAGGGGTGGGTTATTAGGACCCTCTCGTAGACCTCGTCGGCCGATTTTAGGCAGGCCTCAGCCACAATGGCCTTGTACGACTCGCCGTGGACCGGGTGTTGCCACCTCCCCGTCCTCAAGAACTTGCCGGTCTTGGGATCCCTCCACAGCGGCAGGCCCCAGGAGTCGAACAGTTTTATGGTCGACGTCATGTGGCGCGCTATGTCGTACACCAGATCCTCGCGCACTATGCCGAAGAACTCGTTCCTAACGTAGCGGACGAAGTCCTCTGGCTTGGGGTCGTCCGGCTCCTCCGAGAAGACGCCTAGGTTTGCCGCGGAGAGGCCCATGCCCACGGCCCCCGACTTCTCGGTCTTGGCCTTCTCGACCAGCGTCACCTTGCATCTGCCCCTGCACCAGTACTTCGCCTCGAACACGGCGCCGCAACCAGCCATGCCGCCGCCTATGACCAAGATGTCGGTATCGACTATCTTGGTGGGGAAGTGGAGCGACGACATGGTCACGGCGGGCCCTTGATGTATTTGAGCTCCTTAGGCCTAGGGAGCTCCTTGAAGCCCAGCCACTCCGGGTTGTCCTCGCAACAGAGCAGTTCCGAGTCTAGGTCTTGCCTCTCCGGGAAGTCCGCGGCCCCCTTGGCGCTACCCCAAGGCGTGGTCCTTATCGGTATCGCGTAGTCCAGCACCGTGCCGTCTCTGAACACAAGGCGCCAATATATGACGTTCTTCTTAGTGTCCCTTATCACGCCGACTCCGGCGCCCAGCGGGACGAAGTCGGCGTACGACCTCACGTCGACTGCGTGCTCCGGGCAGTACTTCACGCAGTTGAGGCATTCGGCGCAACTTGCCGGATCGGCGTTGTAGGCCCTCCTAGTCTTCGGGTTGTACTGCATGTTATCCGCTGGACATATATCGACGCACTTGCCGCATCCCTTGCAAAGAGAGGTGTACACAAATGTTGGCATAATGGCCCTCGTTAGATAATATAAAAAATATTGTTCACACAGATCTGATAACAACGTTTTTTAGGCCGCCGTAGGGGAAGGGCCATGGCTTTCGTGGCTTTAGGTCCCAACCTATTCCAGGATACATCGACGGGTTATATATATGTCAAATCTCCTGTTGACTGGACCTTGATAGACGTGCTCGCCTACATAACCGTCGCCTTTCTGGTCTTCGCCTTCCTCTACAAGGGCGTAGGCCAGCGGCGGGTCCTGAGATTTCCGCAGATCCAGATGGTCATACCATACGCCGAATGGGAGAGGCGCCTCGTCTCCCAGAAGCCCCCGCTGGGGGCCGGCAGGACTTTGGCGGCACTTATAAGGACCGTTTTCGTGGACGCCTTAGCCATGGAGATATTGAAGTGCGAGTACGGGAAAGCGCCCGCCGAGGTGGTCAAGACCAGGATCGCCAAGAGGGCCGCGAAGCTCATGATAATATGGGGCTTCATATTTGCCGCCATCTCGACCGCGCTCGCCTTCGTAATGTTCCCCCACAACATGATAGCGCTTAATCTGGACTCGCCGCCGAGGCTTTTCGGCATGATAGGCGGCGTCTTGATGGTGGCCGGGGCGTCCATATGGCTGGCCGTGAGGTATAGGGAGGCCCAGTACAGAGGCATCTGGGACATTCTAGGCGCCGATTTCCTGCCCGTCATGGTGCTCCTCTTAGGCGTAAGCGGGTTTCTGCTACAGGCCGCCATATATGTGTGGGCCTACAACCAGCTCTCGGTGGCCGCCACGGCGTTTCTCTGGACCGCGATACACTTCCACGCGATCGTCGTAGCCCTGTTCTTCTGGGCCCTCTTCTGGACCAACGGCGAGCATATAATCTACAGGATATTCTGGCGCACCTACGAGTACGTCGATAGGGAAAACGCCGGGCGGAACACGAGGTTGCCCCCCACAGATCTAAAGCCTGTAAACAGGACAGGTAAAGAGATCCAGCCCGGCTATTGATTAACAGTGGGTATATAATAATTCTTAAAACTATTGATATCCTCCTTCTCAATGCCGGCGCCGTTGGAGCCCCACGGAGGGAGGCTGGTCTACAACGTCGTCGAGGATAGGGATAGAGCCGCCGCAATGACGGCGGGCTTGACGAAGCTCGAGATAGAGCCCACGGTGGGCCCCGACGGGGCGCCCATAAGGAACCCCTACCGCGAGATAATGTCGATAGCGTACGGCTTCTTCAGCCCGGTGGAGGGCTTCATGACGAGGAACGAGGTCGAGAGCGTGTTGAGGGAGAGGCGCCTCCTCAGCGGCTGGCTGTTCCCCTTCCCGCTCGTCTTCGACGTGGATGAGGACAGGCTGAAGGCGCTCGGGCTTAAGGAGGGCGACAAGGCCCTCTTGACCCTCAAGGGCAAGCCGTTCGCCGTCCTCGATATAGAGGAGATCTGGAAGCTCCCCGACCGCAAGGAGTTCGCCGACGCTGTGTTCGGGACCCCCGAGAAGAACAAAGAGGTCGTGAGGCGTAGATTCGACGAGAAGCACCCCGGCTGGCTCATATACCGCTCCCTCAAGCCCGTGGCCCTCGCCGGGCGGGTCACGGTGGTGAACCCGCCCAGATTCAAGGAGCCCTACGCGAGGTTCTGGATGCCTCCGCGGGAGTCGCGGGAGTACGTCGCCAGGAGGGGCTGGCGCGTCGTGGTCGCGCACCAGACCCGCAACGTCCCCCATATGGGCCACGAGATGCTCATGAAGAGGGCAATGTTCGTGGCCGGAGGCGAAAGGCCCGGCGACGCCGTCCTCGTGAACGCCATAATAGGCGCTAAGAGGCCCGGCGACTACGTCGACGAGGCCATACTGGAGGGCCACGAGGCTCTGAACAAGTTCGGCTACTTCCACAGAGACAGACACCTCGTCACCATGACGCTATGGGACATGAGGTACGGCAACCCCCTGGAGTCCATACTACACGGCATCATTAGGCAGAACATGGGGGCCACCCACCACATGTTCGGCCGAGACCACGCCGCGACGGGCGAGTACTACGACCCCTACGCGACACAGATATTGTGGACGAGAGGCCTCCCCAGCTACGGCATAAACGGCCCGCCTAACGAGATCGACAAGGGGCTGAAGATCCGCCCCGTCAACATGGGCGAGTTCGCCTACTGTCCCAAGTGCGGCGAGTACACCTATCTGGGCATATCCTACGGCGACGTCAAGGAGGCTCCCCTATGCGGGCACGAGCCTGAGAAGATATCCGGCTCCTTCCTCAGAGGGCTGATCATAGAGGGTCTGAGGCCGCCGAAGGTCGTCATGAGGCCCGAGGTCTACGACGTGATAGTCAAGTGGTGGAAGGTCTACGGCTATCCCTTCGTCACGGATAGGTATCTAAAGATAAAAGAAGGCGAGCTGGAGGTGGAGCTATGACGTACAAGATAGGCCTGCTGATTGACGAGAAGAGGTACGAGGCGATAAAGGACACGCCGCTGGCCTCCAACTTGCGGTCTATGTTCGGCGGCGAGATAAGGATATTGGAGGTCGAGGTGGACGACGATCTGGCCAAGAGGATCCTCCAAGAGTTCCCCGCCGCCAGGGTCGACTCCAGAGGCTTCATAGAGGATCTCCCGGTCGCGTTCCGGAGAGCCCTCTTCGAGGCCGTGGCCGCCACCAAGAACGCCGGGAGGGAAGCCTTGGAGAAGGTCCTCCAGAAGATGGACGAGATCAAGGCGGCGGCCGCCAAGGAGAAGGAGTACGTGCCGCCTCCCGCGTAGCTACCTACGCCTGGCGTACACTATCTCGTTTTCCTCCACGGGCACCTCGACGAGGCGGAGCGCCGTGTCCTCCGCCACCACCGAGAAGTCGCGGGGCTCTACGTGGACCACCTCGCCGAACTCTATATGGTCCATGAACTCCAACGCGATGGCCCTCTCGTATATGGGATACCCCAACAGCTGCCTCCTTACGACGACTTCGCCTATGCCGAAGGGCACCCTCATGACCACCCTGGTCGCCTTGACGGGGTCCACCCTCTCTATCTGAAAAGGCGCCTCGACCGGCATATGCTCCCATCCCAGCTCCGGATAGAGTAGCAAGGCCACCTCCCGAGAGACCCGACGCACTGCTCCCCCCGCTCCACTCTGGCCACAGCCGATCTGCCCGATCTGGACCTAACCACGGCGTAGCCCCCGCCCTCCTCTAGGAAGAGAACCGGGCGATAGTCCATCACCGTCCCCGTCTTGCAGAGGCCCAGCCACCTCATATATCCAAGATATCAACCTTCAAGGCCTCCAGATCGAGCAAGGCCGCGGTCCTCCTCTCAGTGGCGCAACCGCACGCCTCGCCTGGGTTGAGCACCAAGGCGCCGTTCAGCCTGCTCACGTCGACCCTGTGGGTGTGGCCGTAGATAACTACGTCGAACATGCCAGATCTGGCCATGGCCTCGACGAGGAGCCTAGACGTGCCGTGGTACACCCCTACCCTCCTGCCGCCCATCTCGATCAGACCCGCCTCGCCCAGGACCTTCACGTCCATCTCAGCGGCCTTCATGGCCATGGCGAAGAGATCCCCCTCGTTGTTGCCCAAGACGGTATATAGGGATGTCCGTGCCGAGCGCCCGGCGCATCTTCAACATACTGAACGGCGAAGTCCAATCGCCAGCATGCACCACAGCCGACACGCCGGCCTCCTAAACAGCTTCCCAATGCTCCTTATGGCGACCCAATCGTCGTGAGTATCCGACACAACGCCCAGCAACACGGAGACGGCGGTCGGCCGGAACAAAAAACTATTTCGCGGTTTCGATCTCGGGAACAGCCGCCGAGACGATGGAGCAGATAGGCCTCAAGAGCGGCAGTAGATCGGCCACATACCTCATCGGCACGCCCACCGACACCGCGTAGAAAACCATGAGCGGCAGGTCGTCGACAGGCGCGCACTCGCCGGCATACTGGAAATACGCGTCCAAGAACCGGCTCACGACCTCTCTATCTACGCCGCGGGCCAGCCGCGCCGCGACGACCCGCCTGTCGGCGCACGAGTAGTAGTAACACGCCACGAGGCCCCTCACAGTGGCCTCGAAGACGTCGCCGCGCCTGCCGTCGATCCTCCTCACCAGCCTAAACCTCTCAAGCCTCTTGACCTTCCTATAGGCCTGGGCGAAATGTATGTTCATATCGCGGGCGATTCTGTACGCCGTCGCGGGCCCGTTCACAACTATGTAACCTAATATATCCCCCATGAGCCGGTCGGACCCCAAGCCGCACCTCTCGATGATCTTGAGGACCACTACACCTTAATGAACTAGTTTTATAATTTTTGTATTTTACACCTATCCTACCTACGACATCTCTAAGAACATCTATAGTCCAATTAGTTTGTAGAATATCTATTTAGGACTATTTTTGTCCTATATACGACTTAATTTTTAGGGATATAACGAGGACTGTATATGGCAATCTCGACCGGAGACGGGGCCGTCGACGCCCTATATTTACACACGGCGAGCGCCGACAACGCCCTCCTCGTCTCGACGTTCGGCATATACCTACACGCGGCCTTCGTGTCCCTCACCTTGGGGTTCCCGCTCGCCATACTCGCGTGGCTGATCAAGTGGTACAGGACGGGGGACGGGCTCTACCTCAAATACGCCAAGACGCTCACGGCGGTGTGGGCCGTCAACTTCGCCCTCGGCGTCGTGACGGGCACCGTCGTCGAGTTCGGCCTCCTCGACATATGGCCGACCAGCATTCTGCTCTTCTCATCCTCGGGCTTCGTGCCGCTGTTCTACGAGGCCACTATAGCGTTTATAGGCGAGGCCGTCCTCGTCGGGCTCTTCGTCATAGCAGTGGGGAGGTGGCGGGCCAGATACACCTTGTCCATACTTCTGGCCGCCTGGGCCCTAGGATCTCTCTCCGGCTACTTCATCCTGACTGTCAACGCCTGGATGAACGTCCCCTGGGGCGTAGGCGGGATACCGAGAGCCCTCTATCCCTTCCTGCCGACGTACGGCCCAGACGCGGCCAACCTCACTTCGACGTTGACCCTGGCCGCGCTCGTCATGAGCCACACGCTCGCCGGGGCGGGCTCCGCCGCGTTGGCCAACGTGAACTTCACCCAGGCGGTGGGGCCCTTCTTCGCCGACCCATGGCTACCGCTCGCCAATCCCGACGCGATCAGCACCACCGTCCATACACTGCTCGCGGCCTACGCGGTGGGCGTCGGGGCCGTGGCGCTGGCCCTATCGGTTAGGTATCTCAGGACGAGAGACGAGAAGTACCTCAAGCTCCTCAAGCCCCTCCTCTGGATAATGGCCGTAGTGGTCTTGGCCCAGCCCATATCTGGCCACTTCATGGGCGAGGACGTGGTGGAGTACCAGCCCCTCAAGTTCACCGCCTCGGTAGCCCTCACCGGGGGACAGGTGGTGTACGGCTACTCCTTCAACGACCCCATAGAGGCGCTCTTCGCCTACGGCAACCCCAACCACCCGATATACGGCTTCCAGTACTACCTCCAGCAATGCGGCGAGCTGGGCAACGCCACGTTCGGCCAGCTCTACCGGCAATTAGACCCACAGGCGCTGGGGTACCTCGGGCCGCTGGCCAACGCCACGCTGGCCCAGAACTGCGAGGCGGCCGTCCTCTCGCTCGAGCCTCTGGCCCCTCTAGTCAGCGCCATGTACTACACGATGGTTGGATCCGGCATACTGCTGGCTATCGCCGCCCTCCTCGTCCTCCTCACCTATCTGGTCAGAGCACCTGTCCTCTCGGCTATAGCCGACTTCATAAACTTCAGATTGCTCGGCAAACTCTTGGGCAGGGACAACGTGCTTCCCTTCCTGGCCTCAGCCATGGCGGTGCTGTCGGCCGTCGCGGCGAGCGCCGGCTGGGCGGCGAGGGAGGTGGGCAGACAGCCTTGGACCGTCTACGGCCTCTTCACCACCAACGAGGTGGTGACCAGCGTCGAAGTGACGCCGGGCTTCGCCGCCTTCGTCCTCCTCGTGCTAGCCGCAATAGCGGCCCTAGGCGCCGCGGCCATGTACTACACGGCGACAAGGCCCGGGCTTATAGACAAGCTGAGGGGAGGGGGCCATGAATAGCGCCTTCCTCTCCTTCGTCCTCCTCGGATTCTTCCTAGAGATGCATTTGGTCTTCGTCAATGTGATAATAGGCGCCACGATCTTGACGATCCTCGTCAGATACCTAGCCTACAGGCACAACGACGCGAGGCTGGACGCCCTCGCCCGCGACATGTTCAGGCTCATGGTCGCCACCGACCTATTCGCCGGGGTCTGGGCCACTATACTGACGGTGTACATGGCGTCTGCCTTCCCCTCCATGACGGCCATATTCATGAAGGCGGACTTCTACCCCATCGCCGTAGCCCTGGTGGGCATAGTGGCGAGCATACCGTTGATAGCCGCCTACTGGCACCTCTGGGGCAGAATAGGGCCGAGGGCCCACAGCGCGTTGGGCATACCCCTCGCCGCGTCGGTCCTGTTGGTGCCCATAGGCTTCAGGTACCTATTCGCCGAGCTCGACTACCCCCAGTTCATGAAGCCGGGCTTCAGCCCCACAGACGCCTTCGCAAACCCCATATACCCGCCCCTCATAGCCCACACCATAATAGGCGCGGTGGACATCGGCGCGTTCGTCCTCGCCGCGGTGCTCGCCGCCAGGAAAAACCCGGACCTATACGGCGTGAGGCTATCGCTCGGCGTCGGCTTAGCCCTCCTGGCGCCTCAAGCCGCGGCAGGCGGCTACTACTTCGCGGTGCTGGCCAAATACGACCCGTATATAGCCGCCAACATCGCCGGGCCCCTCCTTGGCTACGACCCGCCCAGCGGCTTGTTCTACCCCGCATTCTACACGGCCGTAGCGCTGGCCGTCGCGCTGGGGCTGACGGCCACCTACGCGTTCTATCAAGCAACTAGAGGCAAGGCGCCCAGAGCAACCGCCGTGGCCGCAGGCGTGTTGGCCGAGGCCGTCATGATCCTCATGGAATACGTCAACGACGGAGCGAGGTACCCCTACATGTTCGTCACGGGGAACGGCGGCATACCCGCCGCGCAGTTGGTCAACCGGCTGATCCAGATGCCGCCGGCCGCCATCTACGTCGCCCTGGGCTCCACGCTGTTCTTCACCGCCCTGTTCAGCGTAGCCTTCTACTACGCAGTGGTGAAGAGACTACTGCCCGAGGACTAGAGCAGTTGTCCGCCCGAGGACTCGGCTGAAGATCTCCTTTTTACCACGACGGCAAATACTTCTGTCCGAGAGGGCGAACGGCGAGATCCTCATCGGCGGCGTACTACGTAACGGCGGATCCCGACGTGGAGTCGGCCAGAGACGGGGCGGGGAACGCCTGGAGTTCTTGATATCGACGGCGACCAGCCCTAGAGGGACTGCGCGACGGCGCGGGTCAACAACGCCCTGGCCTTCGCTATATCCGAGGCATATGGGATACACGCAGGTGGGGCGTTGTTGTAGAACAGCTCCACTGCCCTCCTCACGAGGGGCTCGTGGCCTTCCGGTAGACGGCCATCGGAGAGGGCGGTGCAGAAGCCGGCCTCTTGGGGATCCAGAGGCCAGCTCCTCACGTAGCAGAAAGCAACGGCGAAGGCGCCTAGGTCCTCGTCCCGAGGTACGTCGAGACATCTCCTCAACTGCTCGCCCAACGCAGTGGGCGTGGCCTCCTTCTGGGCCGGCCAGGGACCGCCTTGGCCTATAGCGACTATGCCCATCCTCCTCAGATCGTCGTACACCAACGCCACGAGGTCGCCGTAGAAGGACCTATCCAGCCCCATCTGTCGAAGCTCCTCCCTTATCGCCTCCTCGGCCGAGCCCCGGTCCAAGCGCCTCATCTTCAGGAGCCGCCGTATCACCCGGCCGTAAAGCCTCAACGCGACGTCGGCTCCGATCTTCTCGTAAGCCAGAAGTCTCGCGGGCTCGTAGCCCACCTCCTCCACCTTCGCCTCGCCTAAATTGACCGCCGGCACGTCCCCCGCGATCTCCAACAACCTCTCTATCAACTGCTCAAGCCTCCGACAAGAGTCGCCCACGATCTGTATCTGGTTTTTAGACAGCTTACGCTAAGGCATGTAGACCAGGCGGGGGAACTCCTCGGCCAGCCTCCTGTCTAACGTCAACAGAGGCGTGCCCAGCTTCTGGGCGAGGACCACATATGCGGCGTCGTATACGGTGACGCCTTTCTCTAAGGCTAACCTGAAGGCGTCGGGAAGCACCTCCTCGTAGCGGTGGATGTACAAGGTCTTGAGCAGATCCAGAAGCTCCGTCTCGATCTCCTCGGCCAGCCTCCGCCCTATAACGCCTCTCCTGGCGTATTTCCACACGGCGTTCAGCACCTCGTAGGCGGCTAGGTCCAGCGTGTGTATCGCCTCCGCCTGCCCGAACAGCTTCTCAACAACGGCGCTTTTGTCCTCCGGCAAGAAGAGTGCGGCTATAGCCGAGGCGTCAGCGGCTATCTCCATCTCTATCCTCCCTTATCAGCTCCGCGACGTGCGGCAACGCGCCCGCCTCCCTCTCGACGGCCTCCCTCAGCGACCGCGCCCTCTCCAGAGCCCTCCGCCTCCGCTCTCTAGCCACAAGTTGCTCCAGGAACCTCCTGACCTCCTCGGCGTAGTCTATGCCCAGCTCCTCCAACGCCCTTTTCAACTCTCTTCTCACTCTTATCGAGATAACCTCGCTCACGCCTGCACGCGCGCGTATACATATAAAGTTTACTTTTATGTTTACTGAGGGGCCGGCGCGTGTTGGAAAAGCGGGCGACAGCCCCTCTGCCGATGAGACATTCCTCAATTCGACGCGGCTCCGCGGCCTCCAGACGGCGCCGGCCAGCCTAGCCAGACCTCAGCCCCCACAAACCGGCCGCCTCAACTGAGAAAGGCGCCTCATTAGCGCTCTGCGGCCATCGCGCGGTGTTTTTTAAGCTGTTCTCCGTATATTGCCGTGTCGGAGTTGTTGGATAGGGAGTTTGAGGT
>JBMFIG010000026.1:0-18979 GCA_049976425.1 Thermoproteus sp. | reverse complement strand
GGAATACATAAACGGAATAGTGAACCTCGCCAAGAACTATCCCGTACTAGAACTTACAGATGATATTCTTTCATTATCGAATATAATATATCAAAATAACAATAAGATAAAAACACAAGATGCAATAATACTGTCGTATTCAATATTCCATAGATTGCCGTTATTTACCGCCGACAGTAAGCTGGTAGACTCGCTTAAATGCCGTTGCAACGCGATAGAGAGATACCCGAGACTGAAGAGGTGTGTTTGTGATGTGAAGGGCGCGACGGAAGTCGAGATTATTCTGGCTAAGCCGCAGTAATACGCGTCGAGATCGGATCCGGCAGGAATCTGTCTAGTTAGCCGCAATGAAAAAATTTATAGTAGTGATGTCGTAGGGTCCAAGCCGCCGTAGTCTAGCGGCTAGGATAGGGAAGCCCCCTGACGGTGGGCTGTGGCCCCATTGACCCGGGTTCAAATCCCGGCGGCGGCCCCACTTTTCTTCACGGAACCAACAGTAAGACCTCCATACCGTCTGTTTTCGACATAGAGGGTCTGTAGATCCCCATCGTGAAACTTGGTGCGGCGGCCGGGATTCGAACCCTATCCCAGCCCCCTTGCGGGGGCCTGACGGGATCAACGGCTTTCCTCGCGCTGGGCGTGGAAGGCCGCCATCCTAAACCAGGCTAGACTACCGCCGCAGTTCAGCTGTAGAACAGCTTTTTATAAGGTTTTAGGCCGTAAGTCACGGCGGCGCTCGCCGCGAGGCGAAAAACGGGAAAGAGGCGGCTGGGATCGCGCCTGCTCCAGCCCCTTGAGGGTTGCCGAACCGCCTCGGCGCGCGGCTCGGATCGCCATCCTCTCGACTCCGGACGTCTCCCGCGGCGGATACGTCACAACCGTTTTGTGTTCGGGGACAGCCCGTTTTCTGCCCAACAGCGCCTCTTAGGAGAAACCGGCGCGTTTTTCGAAGCGGCCTTCTACCGGCCCCGCCGTGGAATTCCCTTGGTCAGGAAATCGCCGGCTTTTCACCTGAGTTGATGCGTGAATTAAGGAGATTGGAGGAAGACGGCGATGATTGCGAGGATCGAGAACGCCGCAGTCAGCCTGTTGGCCGTCGGGTCGTTGTATCTGAGGTGCGCCAACGCGAACCTCTTGTACCTCCCGTTGCGCCTCACGTATATCCCGTGCTCCGTGAAGGCGTCTAGGAAGAGGTGGGAGAGGGCCTCGACGGCCCCCGCTACCGCGGCGGCCCAAGGCGCCACGTGAAGAGCATATCCAAACGCCAATCCCAAGATCCCTCCTGTCGCCGCCCCCAAGACGGTTGCGTGTAGAGGCTCGTGGGTGCGGGGACTGCGCCTGCCGTGTTCGTGGCCGAGGAGATCCACGAGGGGGTTGACGGCTAGAGAGATCGCCGCGGCCGCCGCCAGCGCCGCCGCGGGCGAGGCGGCCAGCAAGTACCGCAGTGCCAAGAAGCCCGCCGCAGCCGCGAAGATCACATGAGTTCTCAACAACATGACAGGAGAGGGGAGGAGGTATTAAATTTAAAGGAGTTTAACGGCGGCGCCGCTGTTTCTTTGATTCGTCGGGCGATCGGCAACGCCGTACTTTTATCGAGCTTGAAGGCCATGTTGTTGCGATGGCGGGCCCGGCGGGATTTGAACCCGCGACCTACGGCTTAGAAGGCTCGGCGGATCTGGTCCTCCGCCGCTCTATCCATGCTGAGCTACGGGCCCTTTACATATATTTCAATATATTTTTAAGCTTTCTCTCCGATCTCCGCGCAAGCAATCCTGGCACGACGCCGGCGCTGAAGGCAACGCCTATAAGCTCGCTCGGGCGGGGCGCCTAGGATCTCTGGAGGGGCGCCGCGCCGTAGCCCTAGAGGTCGCCTCCGCGTTGCAACGGTTTTATAGATATGTCCTGGCACCTCCGTGGACTGCATCGCGGCGTCTGGATTGGTCAAGAGCTACGGGGATCTGAGGGCCCTCGACGGCGTGACTTTCGGGGTGCCTTGCGGCGGGGCGGCGGCGCTTCTGGGCCCCAACGGAGCTGGTAAGTCCACCACGTTGAAGATCCTGGCGGGGCTCCTCAAGCCGGACGGAGGGAGGGCGTCGGTGGGGGGCTTCGAGGCCGGCTCCGAGGATGCCAGGCGCATCTCGGGCTATCTCCCCGAGGATCCTGAGCCGTATCTGGCCTTGACCGTGAGGGAGAATCTGGAGTACATGGCGGCCTTGAGGGGCGTCGAGGACTGGGGCTGGGTGGACGAGCTCGTGGAGGCGCTGGAGCTTAAGCGCTATCTACGCTACAAGGCCTCCTCGATCTCTAGAGGCATTAGGCAGAGGCTTGCCGTGGCCATGGCCTTGGTCCACAAGCCGCAGGTAGCCCTCCTCGACGAGCCGCTCAACTACCTGGACGTGCCCTCCCAAGAGGCCGTGGTGTCTCTCCTCGAATCTCTGAGGCCCACGGTCCTGGTCTCGACGCACATACTCTCGGTGGCCGAGCGCCTTGCCGACGATGTGTTGATCATGTCGGGCGGCAGGATCGTCTGGCGGGGCCCTCTGGCCGAGGTGCCGGGCGCGCGGGAGAGGGGCCTCGAGGCCGCCGTGGCCGAGATCATCAGGAGGGGGCCATGAGCCTTCTGGGGCTCGTCGTCAAGTCGCGCTTCACGGGCCCCTACGTGGTCCTTCTGGGGGTCAGCACCGCCTACATCACCCTCCAGGCTCTGCTGATGCCCAAGCTCGATCTGGCCCCGTTCGCGTTGATGGCGATCTCGCTCGCCGCGTTGATCACCGCGCTGGCGGTGCTGGGCGGAGGGCCCCTCGTGTTGAGGGCCGATCTCGACTTCCTGCTCCAGACGCCGGTGGGCAGATGGGCCCTCGCGGCCTCCCTCTACGCCGCGCAACTGCTCCTCTACTGGCCGTTCTTCCTCTACGTGGTCAGCATGTCTCTGCTGGTGCCCTACCTCGGCCTGGCCGAATCGCTGGCGGCCTCCCTCGCGCTGACGGCGCTGGCGGTCTCGGCCTCTGTCTCCTTCTACCGGCTCCCCCTCAAGCTCCGGGCCCTCGCCGCCGGCGTCCTCGGCGCTTGGCTGATCTCGCCGGCTTTGGGCTGGCCCTACGCTCCCACCTCGGCCCTTCTGGGATCGCCCGCCGGCCTGGCCTTGGCCGCCGCGGCGGCCTCCGCCCTCTCCGCTCTGGCCCTCTCCGAGCTGAGGAGGCTGGAGTCCTACGCCTATCCCCACGGCGGCGCCGAGCTGGCGGGGCGCGAGGTCTCCTTCAGAGGCGCTGGCCCCGTCAAGGCGGTCTACCTGCTCAGACTGCACAACGTGAGCGTCGTGGGGCGCGGCGCGTGGGGCGGCGTCCAGTACAGGACCGGCAGGGTGGGCATGGGCAGGCTGGTGCTGGCGGTCTCCGCCGCGGCGGCCGTGTATCTCGCGGCCTCCATGGCCTACGGCGGCCCAATCCCGGCCACAGTGGCGGTGTTCGCGGCCTCGGCGGCGTCGGCCTCGCTCATGGGGGCCGGCGCCGTCGCCAACGAGAGGCTCTGGATCTCCGCGGCGTCTCTGGGCGTCCGCTACATGAGGCATATGTTGTTCGCGATAGCCGCGTCCACGGCCGTCTTCCTCTCGCCTCTGGCCGCGGCTGGGGCGGCCGCCTGGCTACTCGGCTCCCGCTACGGGCTGGGGGTCGCGATCGCGGCGCTGGGCCAGATACCTCCCTTCGCGTCCCTCTACGCATATCTATTCTCCCTCGTGTCCCCCTACCAGATCAAGGGAGAACACACCTGGCCTCTCAGGGTAGGCCTAAGGACGTTCCTCCTGAGCCTCTCCGCCTTCGCCTCGTTCGCCGCCGGCGCGGCCGCCGTAGCCTCCCCGATCGCCGGGCTCTACGCCTCGGCTATCTTCTACGCGTCCCTCCTGGCGATATCTCTGAGGAGGCCCCTCGAGAAGTCGCTGGAGAGCTTGGTCCTCAACGGGTTCGTCTAGATAACTTAAAAAGGCGCACTATCCAAGTGGCATGAAGTATAGGCTGATGGACGTGTTGGCGTGTCCCTACGACAAGACATTCCCCCTCCGCCTGATAGTGATCAAGAGGACGGAGCATCCCGAGAGGCAGTACACCTGGCCCAGGAAGCCCTTCTGCGAGGAGTACTGCTCCTACCGCGACCTGAAGATCAAGGAGCACCCCAAGCCCGACACGCTCCCTTGCGAGGAGTGCCACAGATGGGAGATCGAGACCGGCGTGATATACTGCCCGACCTGCGGCAGGTGGTATCCGATAATAGAGGAGATACCGCGCATGCTGCCCGACGAGTTGCGCAACGAGAAGGACGAGGTGGAGTTCTTGAAGTCGATAAAGGACGACTTGGAGAAGGCCGCCCCCGACCTCGCCAAGAAGATACTCTACGAGGGCAAGCCCTTCAAGCTCAAGCAGTAGCCGGTTACCTACGTCTTTATACTAATAGGATGGGCTGTGTCTACTCTAAAAGGTTGAGGGAGAGGGCGCTCGATGCGATGCGCATAACGGAGAGCGCCGACAACTACGACATAGCGATGTTCCTAATAGAGCAGGCCGCTCAATTATACGTAAAGGCCGTATACTTCGAGCTATTCGGCGTTAAGATCTGAGGTCATGGAATCAGGGAGTTGCTAGGACTGTTGGCCAAGGACCTCGAGGCGTAGGGCTATGAGGAATTGGCCCATGAACTAAGGAGCTTTACGGCTGACAATAGGGATGTGCTCATAGCCCTCGAGGAGTCCTATATCGAGAGCAGATACGGCGAGTCGAGCTACGACGCCGGTGACGTCTCCGCCGCGTCGAGAGTCGTTAAGGATCTAAATAAAGCTACTAGATAGCCTAGTTAGCCGTGTCAAGCTGGGTTAGGAGCCACTTCGAGCATTTGAGGAGGTGAAGAGAATATGCGACAGCCGTAATGAAGGCCGCTAGAGATCTAGTGCCGGGCGTTAGGGTTTACGTAATCGGCGGCGTCGCAGAGGGCAGAACCGCCGTGCTTAGCGATATAGATATACTTATAATAATTCCAGGGAATGTTGCTATTAATAAAAGTAAATTGTATAAGGATATTCTAACGAGATCCATGGACTGCTACGGGCTACCTTGGGATGCGCCGGTAGAGCTACACATAGCTTACGAAGACGAAGCTAAGGAATACCTAAAATCTAAAGCTATTGAGGTTACGTGACTATAGAGTGTGGGTGTGGCGAGAATCAGGTGGCGCCAAGCTGGCTCCATCGATTCAATGATCCCCCACCTTTTGGGTTCGAGGACAATCGCCGTCACGGGAATATCATTAGGGACGGGCATGGGGCCGCAAAGCTAGCTCATGGTCGACAAAGAGTTGCTGGCGGGCCCGGTGGGAGTTTCGGGGGCCGTCCCCTTCGAACCCACGACCTACGGGTTAAGAGCCGCGGCGGACGTCTATCCTCCGCCGCTCTACCAGGCTGAGCTACGGGCCCCCTTTACATATATTTCTAAAGGTTTTTAAGCTTTGCCCCGCCGTAGCACCGGAGGCCCACGGCTCCGCGATACGCCGGTCAATGGCCCCCAGCGGCCCTTCTAGGCCTCTAACGCTAGGAGGCCTCGCTTCGACGGCCTTCAGAGCTAGGAGCTATAACCAACACCTATATACGACATATATAGTCATTTGGGCCGACGATGGGCCGGACCGTAAACGGCGTCTCTATGAGCTTCTCGGCCGCGTCGATGGGGGAACGCCGTGAAGGTGGCCCCCGTGTCTACTAATATCTCGTCGTACTCCATCTCGCCCTCCCCCTAAACCTCGCCCTAGTGAATACATGTCCCACGCCAAGACGCGCATGCGTGTTAAATACCTTGCCGCCTACGCCGATGCCGGCACTCGGGAGGCCTTGCGAACGTCAAGCCCTCTCGGGCTCCCGCCGGCCTAGCTTGAAGGGCTCGAAGAGCCTTCCAGAGCCTCTGTAGAACTTTGAGAGGGTCTCGTAGTATATCAGCCTAAGCGACTGTATGGCCGTCAAGAAGCCCTCGAACCCGGCTATCAGCAACTGCGCCAGCGCGTACAGCGCGAACCCTGCCGGCAGATCCAGCAGGCTGAGCGCGGCCGAGGTGAATATGCCGTGGGCTATGTAGACTATGGCGAGCCGCGCGAAGCTGAGGACGTTGGCGGTCGCCGCTATGAAGGCCTCCATGGTCGAGAAGATCAGCTCGCCCCCTATCTCGCGCAGATAGACGGCGCCGTATTTCAAGGCAAGGGCCGCGATGCCCGAGGCGAGCCACGATGCGCCGGCCAGCAGGACGCGGAGGTCGGCGAGGGCGCCGCAGGCCTTGGCCGCGATATCCACGAAGGGCCTTCCGTAGAGCAACTGCGGCATGTTTATGTACCTCAGCAGAGATGCGCCGATCGATAGATAGATGACTGTCATGGGGGCGTGGAGGGCGGCGGCCGCGGGGGCGTCGCCAGACAGCGCGGACTGGGCCGTCTTGAGGACGAACGCAAGCGCCATGAGATAATAGCCGAACATCATGGCAGCCGCCATGCCCGTCATGTAGTCCAGCTCCTGCCTCACACCCCACAGCTTTAGGCCGAAGAAGTCGCCGTAGTAGAGCCCGAAGGCCACGGTTGCGGCCGACGTGGTCAGCCAGATAAAGCCCCAGTCCTTCCTGCCGACCCTCAACAAGACCAGCGCCAGTACGAGGAGCAGTAGGCCGTAGCCGACGTCGCCGAACATCCAGCCGTAGAAGAAGGGGAAGAGGAAGGCCACCAGCGGGAGCGGCGATACCTCGCCCGGAGCGGGAGGCCCGTACATGTAGAGTATCCTGGAGAACGCCTTTATCGGGTAGGGCCACCTCTCGCTCGTCGGCGTCCTTATCAGCTTGTAGGCGGCGCCTGTCTTGTAGGCGACGAGCCGCCGAGGCACGTAGACCCCTCCGAGGGCACCCGCGAGGATCTCGTCCAGCTTGGCCGCGTCCCTCTCCCTTATATAGAAAGATACGGTGGCGGTCCCGGCGTGGTCCTCCCACCTCGCGTCGCCGAACGCCGAATAGGCCCGGTACACCTCGTACATCTCGGCCAGGGATCTCTTCAGCCTCCCCAGCGCCTCGTCTACACTCGCGATGGTCTGCCTCAACAACTCCCTCGCCGTATGTATATCTAATAGGTACTCCCGCGGCACCTCGACCCCTCCGTACCTCCCCGCGCCGCCCGCGACTATGGCCACCTTAAAGCCCCCGAGCTCGAACAGTTGGTGGGGCTCCGGTATGGGCTCGCGGGGCTCCAACACCACGCGGTAGCCCTCGGGCACTCTGAGGCGCGAGTAGCCGCCGCCCTCCAGCCACTCGAGGAAGGACACGAGGGCGCCGAGCCTCCTCAGCTCTTCCTCCTTGGCGGCCACCTCGGCGGCCATGGCCGCGAAGGACTTGCCGGTGTCCGGCCCCTCGGAGTACGCGGATTTCCCGTAGATATCCAGGACCTCCTTCGCGGCTCTGTATATGCCCGCGAGATCCTCGGCGGCAGTTCCCCTCTCGGCGAGACAGCTCAGTATCGCCCGCTTGGCGGCCTCCCTCCCCACGACGTCGTCCAGCCTGTAGCCGGCCGTGCACGCCCTCAACGCGTCGAGGGCCTTCCTCAAGGCCTCGGACAACTTGCCGGCGCGGGGCGGCCTTGCCTCCGCCTCTAAGCCGAGGCGGTCCAGGAACCGCCCGAGCGCCTCCACGTCCGCCACGAGCGGCGGGACGGGCGGTTGCGAGAAGTAAGGCGGCCTGTCCTCGAATACCGCAATGCCGGCCAGGCCCAACCTAAATATCACGTCGAGGACTACATCCGGAGGCGCCGCGAATCTGACGAACAGCAGACGCTCGAAAGGCACGTAGGCTATGGAGCTTGCCTAAATAAGCTCGACGACCTTCCTCAAGGTCTTGCGGAACAGCTTATACACGGCGACCTTAGACCGGGAGCTTGCGCGCGCTATCAACGATATGGAGCCGCCCGAGGCCATCGCCGAAAGCACCTCCCTCTGTTTTGACGTCAGGACGAGGGAGGCGGGCCTCAGCCGCTCCACCGAGATCACCTGTTGTCTGTGCTCCGCCAGTATCCTCCTAGCCGGGCGCGTGTCGGCGACGACGACCTTGATGACGCCGTTGTGTATCGACGGCGCGCCGTAGACATAACTGCCGGAGATAAGCTTGTAGAATATACACTCGTCGCATTTCTTGGACACCGTGACGGGGCCTCTCGGGGTGAGGACCGCGTGGCGCACGCGACCGCCCTCTATCTTGAAGCCTAGGTGGGCCAAGGCGTCGCGCGGCAACGCGTCGCAGGCCCTTAGGCGGACGCGCAAGAACTTCACGCTCGTTTGTCGTTATCTTCAATTTAAAAAATTCTTCTCTAGACTTTCTACAGATCCAGCAAGAGCTCGCCGAAGGGTACTGGTTCGTAAAGACGCTATACACGCCGTCCGGCGCGCCGGGCTTCTGGCAGGAGCCGGTAGTGGTGGACGTCATCTGGCTCAGGATGATAGGCGATCTCGTGGCGGCCGCCGGCTTCGCCGCGGTCGTATTCGGGATGCTCGCGCGGCTTCTTAAGAGGCAGTGAGGCTATATGCTTCACCGAAACCCCGCCGATTTTTAACTCCCGCCGGCCTACCAGATACACCCTCACGTCGGCGAAGGCCTCCCTAGCCCTCTCGAAAACGGAGCCGTCGAGGGAGTCGTCCTCGCCGTCTGTCACCAAGGCCAGGACGTACCTCCTCGGGCCGAGGCGGCGGGCCTCCTCGACGGCCGACGAGACGGCTCTGCCTATGCTGGTCCCCCCGGACGGGACGACCCTCAGGAGGAGATCCACGACGCCGCCCTCCGCCTCGGGCCTATGCACCTCCACGTCGAAGAGGCGCAGTAGGGAGTTGCGCGAGCTGCGCCAGAGCGCTATGGCCAACGCCGCCGCGACGGATATCCGCCTGACCCCCAGCCCCGGCGCTAGGTCGTACATGGAGCCCGACTTGTCGAGGAGTATATAGAGCGGCAACCTCCCCGCCGACACGTACCTCTTGGCAGAAAGCGTCGATGTGGCCAGCTTGAACGCGAAGAGCTCCCGGGACGACGCGTATAGGGCCTTCGTGACGTTTGTCGCCCGCCTCAGCGCCGATACGGACGACAGCTTGATCCCGTCGGGCACGCCGGGCCCCGGCGAGGCCCCCTCCTCGAGGTCCGCGGGGTCGAGCCTCGCGGCGAGCTCGGCCACGTCGGCCACCACGTCGGCCAGCTTGGCCCGGGCGGGATCCGCCGCTATCGAGATCGCCAGAGACGCCGGGTCCGCCGACCTCCCCGGGCCCAGAACCTCCCCGAGCTTCCTCAAAGAGGCGTACAGCTTGTGGACGTCTGCGGGATCGCCCATGAGCCTCCTCAAGCTCCTCAAGGCCTCCGTCCACCTAAGCCAGATCCCCCTCCCCCTCCAGAACCGATCCCGCCCCGCCTCCAGCGAGTCGAGAAAGGCTTGGTAGGCTCTGAGGAGGCGGACGGCCGCCTCGCGCGACGCCTTCGGGTTCAGCCTACAGATGGAGCCCACCTCTCTGTAGTACTCCGAGCGCACGTAGGCCTTGACGAAGTAGGACCAGGACTCGTTGGAGGGCCTGCCGCCGAATATGGGCTTCCTGTAGTGTAGATAGAATGCGTCTATCGCCTCCTCCTCGCCCACGTACCTAGCCGACTGGAGGCGCCTCAACACGTCTCTGGCCCTTATCCTCGCCAACTGGTCGCCGTAGTCGACGTTCAGCAGAAGGCCCACATAAAAATACCCCCGTCAAAAATATAGTGCGGAGGGCCGTCTATCTGGTGATAGGGTTCGTCGTCATGTGCTTCAACTCGCTCTACCAGTACACCTGGAACTTGTTGGGCCCCATGTTGGGGCGCCAGCTGGGGATAGGGGCGGTGCTGGTCGCCACGGGCTTCTCGATATACGTAGTGGCCTCCACGCTGGCGCAACCCGTGGGAGGGGGCTTGGCCGACACGAGGGGCCCCAAGGCCGTGGGGATGGCCGCGGCCGTGCTGTCGGCGTTCGGCTTCATAGGAGCCGCGCTCGCGCCCGACTTGCCGACGCTCTACGCGGCGTGGGCTTTGGGCAGCATAGGCGAGGGGGTGCTGTACGGCATCGCCTTCAACCTAGCCGTCAAGTGGTATAGGGACAAGATGGGCCTAGCCACAGGCCTCGTCTCCCTAGGCTTCGGCCTCGGCTCCGCCGTGGCCAACCCGATGATAGCCCTCGCCGGGGATTTCAGAGAGGTCGCGTTGACGATCGGGGCCGTCGAGCTGGCGGCGTTGCCGGCCTTGATGGCCCTCGCCGAATATCCGCGCGGTCTGTCGGGCAAGACGCCGGCGCAGGCGGCCAGAGACGCCAGGTTCTGGCTACTCTACGCCTCATACGCCTTGGGGTCCGTGCCTCTGTTGACGCTCGCCTCGTCCCTCCACTTGTTGAGCTCCGGCGGAGAGCTCGTGCTCCTGGCCTCCATATATCCTTTGATGGTCGGCGTAGCGCGGCCCATCCTCGGCAAGGTGGCCGACGAGTGGGGCGTCCTCAACACCATATATGTAGGGCTCGGCGCATCAATGCTCGGCGCCGCGTTGTTCGCGTTGGGCCTAGCAACCGCGGGCACCGTGTTGATAGGCCTCTTCGGCGGCTCGCTCATAGTGCTCTACCTCAACGCGGCGAGCAAGATCTTCGGGGCCAGATACGCCACAGCCAACAACGGAGTGCTGTACACGGGCAAGGCGGTCGGCGGAGTCCTCGGAAGCCTCGCGTTCAGCTATATCTACACGGCGGTTGGAGAAGGCGGCGCGATCGCCTTTGCGTTCGCCTCGGCGGCGGCGGCCGCCCTGCTCCTAACGGCGCTAAGGCATTATAGCAATGAAGAATTCAATAATTCATTATAGCTAGTGAAATAAATTACTATTTAAAAATAAAATTAGTACTGTATATTATACTAGATTTTTCAATTTATTTATATATTATTCTTGTATAATTCCTGTCTTTTATTAGGATCCAAGGCGTTTGCTACATGAGCCAAGAAGGCCCGCTTCCGGCCTCCGAAGTGGCGAAGAGAACAGGCGCGGCCATAGCCAGAGTAGTCGTCTACGTCGTGATCTACGTGATCATATCGGCAGTCGTCCACTACCTTATGTCGAGCCTGTTGCCCCAATACAACATACAGGTCCAGAGCTACGAGGGCTACGTCCAGATACTGCTTGCGTTGCTCTTCGGCTACTATATAGTGTCAGGGGTGGCCGAGTTCTTCTACTGGAGCATGAGGGCCAAGTACGACCACTCGGTCGCGGCGTCTGTGAGGAACGTCGTCAGGATCATAGGCATCGGCGCCATGCTCGCCTCGATAGCCGGCGCAGTGGGCGGCGGCGCGGCCGGGGTAGCGCTGGGCGGCTTCCTAGGCATCGTCATAGGCTTCGCGTCACAACAGGTACTAGGCCAGGCGGTGGCAGGCCTTTTCCTGCTCGTAGCTAGGCCCTTCAAGATAAAGGACTCGGTGAACCTGGTCGGCGAGGACGGCGTAGTCGAGGACGTGAGCACCTTGTTCACCACAGTGATCAAGAGCGACGGGACCAAGGTGTTGATACCCAACAACGCGATAATAGGCAACAAGATCTACCTAAAACCTAAACAACAACAGTAGCAACGGAGGGATCCCCACGCCATCCCTTTTTCTAGACGTCGGCCGCCAGAGCACCGTCAAGTTCTGGTTGCTTATGTAGACCGATACGCCCTTCCTCTCGGCGAGCGATCCGACGTGGTGCTGGCCGCCCGGCGCCTTGAAGTAGCCCAGAGCAAGCACAGCCGTGCCGTGTTGTCTCAAGGCGGCCGGCCACGACCCTGACGGGGTCCACGTACCCGATACGGCCCAGCACCATTACCTAAATCCTCCAACAAGATGAAGTACTCGGCAAAGCCCTGCAACGCCGCGGCCGCCCCGGTTCGGCCTAGCCTCCTTCTGCATGCTCCGACGCGCGCCCCCGGATTCCTCTGGCCCGACAGATGCCGCACCTCTATGATCTCCGTGCGGCCCCGCCCTTGGTCTTCAGCCACGCGTCCACCGCCTCGGCTACGCCCTCGAGCTCGCGCAGACGCTCTAGGTGGCGCATGAACAGCTTGGCTCTGCCGGCGCTCACAGAGTACTCCCCGACCAGCGCCTTGAGGACCGCGGCCTTCACCGGATCGGCGACGCGCACGTCGGCTCTAGCCGCCAGGCCGCCCGTGGTCCTCTCCCATCGGTACGTTATCGAGAGGCGCCCCGCCGCGCCTCCCGCCTCATACTCCGCCGAGATCCTCAGACGGGCCGGGCCGGCGCCTTGCACCACCTCGGCCGCGACCGACTTGATAACCACGGCGACGCCGCCGGCGTTCAGCCCTATGGGGAGGCGCCTAACGGCTGGGCTCGGCAGGGCCTCCTCCCTTGCGCCGAGCCGTCTGGCCCGTTCTCCGAGCGCCTTCAAGAAGCGGGCCGCCTCCGCGTCGCCCAGGCCGGCCCTCCTGGCCACCTCGGCCAAGCCCAGGCGGGTCAGCCTGACGTAGTACCGGCCGCTGGGGGCTCTGCCTGCCGTGAAGTGGAGCCCCTCCTCGAGGCCGTACTCCCTCAGCCGCCTCACCGCCTCGGCGAAGCGGGCCCCGCTCTTGGGCTTATGCACTACTGCGAGGCCCCTCGATCTGTCGAGCCCCACGCCGAAGCGCACGCCCGCCAGCTCGGGCGCCGCGCCTCCCTCCTCCAGCCTCTCCAGGAGGGATCTATACTTCGCCTCGTCGATGATCCCGCCCCTGTACAGCCCCTCGACGAAGCCCCTCACAGCCTCGACCCACCCCCGGTCCTTGATCTCCAGGATCTGGTTAGTGGTCATCACGACGTACCAACGGCCGCCGTATTGCCTAGCCTCGGCCTCGCCGCCCAGCGACTTGATAGCCGAGGCCAGCCGCTCCGCCGCCTCTCGAGAGCCCTTGAACTTGGCGTAGAGCTTCCCCTGGAGCCAGTAAAGGGTTATCCTCCCAACCTCCGCCCCCGCTCTATCCCTGAACAAGACCGGCCGCCTAGGCGTCCCGCCGCCCAGCTCGATAGCCCCGGGCTCTACCTCCACCTCCACGAAGCATGCCGATCCCTATATTAAATTATCTACTGGACACGCCGCAAGCCGCTAACGAAACCTTTTTATCCTAATTTATCTTTATTATATGTTGTTGAGGATGTTGGCCCTCGCGGTTCTGGCTTTGGCGGTTGCCGCGGCGGCTCAGCAACTGCCCGCGTCGACTTTTAACCCGGCGCCGTTGCCGGACTACGCATTCGCGGCGAACCAACAGCTGTCCAAGGTCTGTCTGCCGGCGAACTCCTTGGGGCTTTCCGGCGAGAGGCCCGTGGTGTCTGGCTTCTGGTGGAACGGCACATCGTGGATGTCCGTCCCGGTGTTCGTGGACGCCTACGTGGTGGACGCAGTGTATATATGGGATCTCAACAAGACGAACCCGCCGATATATCGCGTGAAGCTGTTGCCGCCGATCCTCGGGAACAACACCAAGATCTGCATGTACCTTCCCAGAGGCCGCGCGCACCAGAGGCCGCAACCGCCCGGACATCCCGGCGTACTGGCCAAAATAGCCACCGACGCGGGCGACGTGCACTACGTCTTCATCGCCACCGATATCCCCGGCGCAGTGCCCGCCAACCTGACGGCGGCTGGGATAAACGCGAGGGCCCTCGAGGTGGCGAGGATCGGCGGAGGGAGGCCGCCCGCCATCGGCGCTGTGGCGGACACGGCGCAACCGTCGGCCTCTGCCATCTCGACCCAGTACTCGTCTACCAGAGACTGGTCGTTGAGCTGGCAGGGGACCATCGGCGGCGCCTTCAAGCTAAAGGGAACAGAGATGGCGCTGTTGAACTCGACTAGGTGGTGCGGCGGGGGCTACTTCGAGGTGCCGCCGGGCGTTCCGCGGATCGACGTGGTCATAACCGCCGCCTCGACCAAGACCACGTGGTACGTGTACGTAACGGCCGAGGGAGGCACCTACCAGTACGTCGCATATCTGCCCGACAGCGCGCCGTACGTCGTGGTCAGCCACTACTTCAGGTCGTCTTCAACCGCCAAGGGCGTCTCGGTGTCCATATGCCCCGCCGACATATCTCTGAAAACCGCCACGCTAGACGCCTTCATCTACGTGGAGGGGGCCGTCTATAGGTATCCCACCCTCTGGCACAACGTGATATCCGGGGGCGTAGGCGGCGAGGTATACAAGAACGGGCTCTACGTCATAGTGCCCGGCGTACACGTGCCGCCCGGCTCGGTGGTGAACCCGTTACTGAGGGCGGACATAGTCGTTTACTACTCCGGGCTTAAGTACCCCAACCCCATTAACATATACCTCGGATCGACGCCGATAGCCACGGCGTACGGCAGAGATCTCGGCAACTCCGTGGTGGAGTACTACGTGGCCACCACGTTCGACGCCAGGGAGCATTTGAGGACGGGCGGCGCGACTGACAGCTTGATAATAGGCCCCGTCGACGGCTACTACCTATTCCTGGGGTATGTGGGGATCGAGGGCGTCGCGAGGCCGGAGATAAACAGGCCTGAGTCCAGAATCTTCAGAGATGCCGCAACGCCTTGGCTACAGGCCACCTACACATACCTACAAGACTACAGCGTAAACTTGTATATGTATAGAGCTGATATAAGAATAATTGACAGGGCGGGATCTATTCAGTTAGATGGCATGAGGCTCGCGGGCGTGCTGTCGCCGCGCACTAATTACGAGATATGCGATAGCTCCAGCGGGCAGCCGGCGTTGAGGCTGTACCTAGACCTATACAGGGGGTCGGACGGCGCCTTGATAAGGGATTGGGGGGTCGGACTGGCCTCTATCCAGACGCAGGGCTCCAGCGAACCCCAGCTGGCCTTCCTCAAGCTGATCGTCGAGGTGTTGGTGAGGTTGTTCGAGGCGGCTGGCTGGATAGCAAAGGCGTTGGGCGAGTCGTTCGGCTGGATAATGTTCGCCGCAGATCTGTACAGCGCCGCGTCGGGGCCCTCGAGCGTGTCGTGGTACACGACGTCTGCTGGAGATCTGGTGGTACAGGTCAACGTGAACTACCAAGACGCGCGGAGGCCGGTCGCATTCGGCGTAGTGTTCAACAGCCCGTATAGCTCCCTCGGCGACTACGACGACTATGTGGTGTCCGTCAAGAAGGTGGAGATGTGCGGCAAGGTGATCTACGATGCCGGGACGGCGCAGGTTGGAGGGGCGGAGTACTACATGCCGAAGAGCTACATCTACTACAACGCGGTCTACAACTACGACCAATACAGGACCTTCACCTGCGGAGCCCAAGAAGACCTCTCGTCCGGCGGCAATGCGTATTCGTGCAACATCGATAAATATAGATAGTCCCATCTTTCTATTTTTAATATCTATTCTTTTAATATCGATAATAAATTTTATAATGTATAAGGTGCTGAGAGGCGCTCTGCTGTACGCCTTGGCGTTCTCGGCGTTTTTCGCCTACGGGTCCTCCTACCTATTCGCAGTGTCTAGACGGGCCCTGTGGATTCCGGCCTATCTGGCCCTCCTACTGCTGGAGCTACTCGTCATATACCTAGATCTCCCGTTAAGCCTCACGTTGATGGAGATCTATCTTTTGCTGTGGTTCTTCGCGGGGCTTCTCTTCGGCAGAGGCGTCGGCAGGCTGGCCTCGCTGGCCTTCTACATCGCGGGCGCTCTGGCGGGCGGCCTCGTCGTCTATTCGCTGGGGTATCTCTACAGGTTCTTGGTGCCGCCGCTGTATCCCAAGCCTATCTACGGCGCGCCGTCGCCGTTGGATGTGCCCGTCTATCTGGCGGGGTTCTACGCCTGGTGGAAGGTGCACTGCGTCGCCAGGAAATGGGGCGCCGAGCTGCCGTGCTCGGGCCGGCCGGGAGCCATGCCGCGTTAGGCGGCGCCGCGTCTTCCAGCGGGGCTCCGGCCCGCCCGATACGGTCCTCTCGACCAAGCGCCCTACGTCCCTCCTCACCAGGTCGTGTGCCTGCCGGCTATCCCCCTCCGTCTAGGCCTGGCTAGATCGCGGGGATGTGACTAAGCGCGGATTGTCCGTCAATCGCTTGACGCAACCCCTGTCTGCCGCCTCGCGTTGATTATGTTATGTAAATGCCGTGGAGTATGTCGAAGTATCCGAGCTTCCGTACCAGGTATCTCGGACAGATATTAGTAAAAGTCCGTTGAGAGATTCGTCGTTTGGAGCTCTCGGGCGCCGCGTCGCCGCGAGGTCGGCCCGCGTCGGCCGGGGCCGGCGCCGCCGTCAATCTTTATAAATATGCTCGATCCAGCCTATATGCAGGTGTTGAAGAAGAAGGCGGCGGTCAAGGTCGTGTACCTTTATGACCAGTTCGTCAGAGGGGATTGACCCCCTCTCCGGCTTGGTCTCGTGTCTGCAGAGCGGCGACTGGGCCTGCGTCGAGGGCCTTTTCACAGACGGGCTCCACTACAGAGCGTTTAGGCTTCTGTGGGAGGAGGGCTTGGACCCTCCCAGGAGGGCCGGGGAGTACTTGGTCTTCAGCACCGCGAGGGGGGTCGTCGTCGGCGTCAACGACGACGGCAAGCTCTTCGTCAACGTGGTGGGGCGCCTCCACAAGCTCGACGAGGGGGAGGTCAGGAGGGCCATGGGGTTCCAACGCCACTGCGGGCCCCGCGTGTGCGCAGTCACCGAGACCGGCGCGTATAGGATCCAGGGAGATCTGGTGGCCAGAATAGCCCTCTACAACTCAGCCGGCGAGCTAGCCAGGGATCTCTCGCACTATCTGGACAGAGCTTGGCACGCGGTCGTGATGAGGTTCGCCGAGGTCGGGCTGGCCAGATGGCTGGCCTGGAGGGGCTACAACGTGGAGCGGGGCCGCTACCACTCCTTGGTCCTCCCCGGCGTCTACCTAACGCCCTACACGTTGGACAAGGCGAGGGCCTTGTTGCGCCGGGCCGCCGCGCATCTGGCCGGCTTGTTGAGGGAGGCGGGGGCCGCGTGCGGCGGCGTCAGGTTGATCACGGACGGCGCGGGCTCGGCCGACAGGATCAAGGCCTCGGCCGGGTGCGTGGAGATCGAGGCCTCTAACGGCAGAAGGGGCCTCCACCTCTCCGTGAGGGCGGACGCCGGGAGGAGGGGGCTCGCGGCCTCCATAACGGAGACGTTGAGGAGCGCGGACGTCGTGAAGCTCGCCGTGGGCAACCACCTGGTCGTCGGGAGGTTCGCCGCGAGGTGGAGGCTGGTCTTGAGGGCGGGGAGGAGGGCCTTGGCGGCCGCCGTGAGGGGCCCGCTCGTGGCCCTCGACTCCTTCGAGGTCAGGCACAGACAACACGGCAGGACCGCCGTTCTGCTGGGGGCGCCCTACGCGTTGGTGGAGCTCTACACCGCCCGCTCAAGCCCCGAGCAAGCCGCGGTGTTCAACGCCGCGCGGCTCTCCATGGAATGACCAGCGACTTCGCCCTATCCCTGGCTCTGGTGGTCGGGTATCTGGAGCGCTACAAGGGCTACGCCACCTACGGAGACCTCAGCTTCTTCACGGGTAGGAGCGAGTCCTATCTGAGAGCCTACGTAGCGCACAGCGGCTTGTTCCAGAGGAGCGGGCGCCCCGCGATGATAAGGCTGTCCGAGGAGGGCAGGAAGGCGTTCCAAGAGCTCGTGGACCGGCTCACGGAGATATGCGGCGCCGGCGGGCTCAACGAACACTTGGAATGTCTGAGGCGCATGGTCGGCGCCGAGCTGGAGATCGGCGGGAGGACCGTGGCGATCACGAGGAGGGTGCTCAAGAAGGAGGAGCCGGACAGCGAGACGCTCCTGTACGCCTCGAGGATGGCGGGCGGCGTCTTGTGGAACACGTACGGCGTGTTGAACAGCTACTCGGAGATATATCTGGAGGCGGCCATCTCCTTCGCCAGGGAGAACTCGGCGCCTGTGGAGGCCTTGGTCAAGCTGAGCAGTCTGATAAACCCCAGCTGCGTCGAGCCGCGGGGAGGCTACGTGGCCGACGCGAAGATCGGCGCATACGCCGAGCTGGTCGAGAGGCTCGGGGAGCCGGAGCGGGGCAGGGAGCTGGAGGCCGCGGGCGTCGCCAGGAGGATAGGCGGCGCGCTGGTGCCCCTCGACGTGCCCCGGCTGCTGGCCAGGAGGGCCAGAGGCTCTCTGGACAGAGCAATAGGCAACTACCAGGCCGCGCTCAGATCTGCCATGAGGCGCGCGCCGCCGGACAGACCCCGCGAGGTGGCCGCGGCCACGTGCGGCTGGGAGGAGGCGTTGCCGTGCCACAAGACCGAGTACGGCGGGTATCCCTACGAGCTCCTGCCCGCTGAGGGCGTCCGCGACGAGGAGCACAGGTTCTGGATAGCGTGGGGGCTCTGGAAAGCCCGGGACTACGACGTAGAGGAGGCCTACCGGGAGGCCAGAGCACTGTACGCCAGCGGCGTGGTCAGAGGGCCCTACGCCGAGTGGCTCGCCCGCGCGCCCCGGAGGGCCCAGTGGCTCATAGTCCTGGCCCTCGCCGCCGCGGCGCAGAGCTACCCCGAGGCCAAGGGGACCGAGGAGGAGTACCTAAAGGCCTTGTACGAACAGGCCAGGAAAAGGGACTAGCCGGCCGTAGCGTCGCCGGCCGAAGGCGCCGGGCCGGCCCTCGGAAGTCCTCAGTAGACGTCCCGCGCAGAGGATGGCCGTCTAGGCGGCGCCGAGGCCGCAGCCGCCGCGCGGCCTGGCGGCAGTCTATGACTTTTACAAAAATTTCCGGGCAGATGGTGAACCGCCTTCCCATATCGCCGAAGTAGTACGTCGCTCTTTACATTAATATAAGCGGAGGTCGCGGTACGAGAAAAACCGGGACCGGCGGAGTCGCAGGTGCGCCAGCACCATCGCCGAGATCCCTAGAGGCGCGGCGGAGGGCGGGGAGGTGAACAAGCCACATCTTGTCGCAGTCTTAACGGAAGAGGTAGATAG
>JBMFIG010000025.1:0-19333 GCA_049976425.1 Thermoproteus sp. | reverse complement strand
GGACGCTCCCGTTAGCGAACAGAAGAACCACCCAGATCACGCAAGGCGGAAGGAAAAAAGCTATATTTGTTTCGTTAGGATCTCAGTCCTCCTCGTCGCCAGAAGAGCTCTTCGACTTCTTCCCGTGATCCTCTTCGTCGTGAGAGCCGCCGATCTTAGAGCTTTGTTTATCCGAACTGGCTCCATTCTTGCCTTGCTTGGTCGTAGTAGCGGCGGAGCTGTTGTCTTCGTGGTCGTCGCTACCGGCAACATTGTGCTTGCCGCTGGACTTGTCTTCGTGATCCTCGCCCTTGTGGCCGCCGGCGACAGCGCCGCCGTGATCATCGTGTTCGTGGCCCTTATCGTGATCCTCATGCTCGCCGCCTACCTGCACCTCCACCTTGTAGCCGTGCCCCGTCTTGTGTATCTCTATCTGGGTGCCGTTGGCCAGCTTTATCTCCAGCTCCTTGATCTGCGCCGTTATGTTGGCCAGAACCGAGGCGGCGGCCCTTAGCTGGGCCGCATCGCTGGGGCTGTACGGGGCTATCTGGGAGGCGACGGCGTTGAGGAACTTCGCGATCTCGGAGTAGTTAGAGACGAAGGCCTTCACCTCCAGCTCGCTGCGGGTGCCGTTGACCTTCTTAAGTCCTCTCTCCAGCTCGTATTCGATCTTAGCCTTTAGGTAGGTAGCGTTGGGCGCCGTGGAGTTCAGCGACTTGGCAGTCAGCATTATATTGAGCTCGGCCTTCCTCGTGCCGTTGTTCGCGGCCACATATCCGGCGAGCTGTTTCAGCAACGACAGCGCCTGCGTGGTATTGCCCGCCTTAAGCGCGGCCGCCGCTTGGGAGAGCAGCTGGGATACGTACGTGCTGTTGAACGTGCCCAGCGCGTGGCCCACCACGTGTATGTAGTAGGCGGTCGTGCCGTTGTATATAGTCGTCTTGAGGTTAGCAGTTATCACCTTCTCGTTGTAGTTTATCACAACCACGGTGCCGTTGGAGACGTACACTAGATGTATCGTCCCGGACGGAGTGACGACGTAGACCTCAGTCATGTTGTTAGTCTGAGTTACGTTCCCAATCTGGGTGCCGTTGGCCACGTTGCCTGTCTGAGTCACGTTCCCTACCGTCGTGGCGTTGGTCGGCCCGGCGTAGGCCATGACGGCCAACGCCATGACCACCACGGCCGACCAGACCAGTATTGTTTTTAGGCCCTGCATAGCCCCCCGGATCCGCAAGTTGAAAAGGAATACCTTCACGCCACGTCGGGAAGGCGAGGCAACCGTATTCACCTCGCCGTGAAAAAGACCCGATGTCTTTCACTGCGTGAAAACTCCGCGATCCGAGCCACACGCCGATTGCGGAGAGCCGGCTCGCCGATTGTAGCTTGGAGAGTGTAGACTAGAATGAGCTCTCATCGAATCACGTGATATGTACCATAGAATCGTGGTGCGGCCGCCGGGACTTGAACCCGGGACCGCCCGGTCTTCAGCCGGGCGCTCTCCCGCTGAGCTACGGCCGCCCTGACGTATTGAACGGGGGCAAATATAAAATTTCTGCGCAGTAGGAGGCCCGCCGGTCTTGCCGTAGGTTATCCGTATGCCTATATATCGATTAACCGGAGGCGTATGGTGTATAAAGTTTTTATTGTTTCGGCTATCGATCGATATGGATGTCTCTGTTTTTGCAGGATTCACGTTGATCTACGGACCTCCGGGCACTGGCAAGACGTCTCTCGCTCTACGTCTAGCGAGTATGTTGGGCAAGAAGATACTGTATATAGGCATGTATGAGCATAAGGAAAAGGTCGCGGCTAAACTGGACTACCTCGGCCTCAATAAAGACATGTTCAAGCTATACGACTTCATCAACATCTCGGAACACGAGGCGGTCCTGGAGATAATCGGCGATATCTACGTGCGGGAGACGCCCGACGTGGTGGTGCTCGACGGCGTCAACTACTTCCCTGACGATAGGGAGACCGCGTCGGCGATATACCGCATATTCGACGTACCCGTCCTAGCCGTGGGGGAGGAGCCGGCGGGAGAGAGGCCGCTCGCCTATATGGCAGACCTCTTGGTAGAGGTTAGGCAGGAGTTCCTCCGCGGGGCCCGCTATAGGTATGCCAGATTCCTCAAGTCGCGCCTCGGCCAGCCGCCAGCCTCGGAGCTCCGCTTCGCCGTTGTCCGCGGCGGGCCTGTGCTGATAGAGCCGTGGGACGAGGGCAAGGCGTCTTTCCGTCCGGCGGCTCCCCTCGCCATGAGGCGCGTGGTCTTCGTCGATGAGGTGGTGAAGGCCCTCGCGGCCGCCAGGCAGGACTATACGCGGCCCGGCCTCTTGGAGGGGTCTAGGGTAGCCGACTTCGTAGGCCAGGGCCCCGAAGACGCCGCTTTGGCCGCCGCACTGCTCTGCGACTACGCCGAGTCGGCCAAGACCGCGCTGGTTTATACAAATAAGACCATAGAGAGGTTCGTCAAATGCGACGTGGGGCGGAGCTTGATACCCGTCGACGCGCTCTCTGACGACAAGGGGCTCGAGGCCTTGATGGACGCGATAGGCGACTCCAAGGTCGCCTTCCTCTACGGCATGGAGCAAGTCGTGTCGAGGCTCGGCGCGAGGAGGCTGAGGCTGGTCCTCGACTTCCTCAACTCCTGGCGCCCCGACCTAGCCATACTCGCCGTGTTCTCGGGAGTCGAGCCGTCGCCGCGCCTCTTCGATATGTTCAACACAGTGTGGAGGATCGAAGGGGGAAGGGCCGAGGTCGTCAAGTCTATGCTGGGATGGCCGGTCAAGCACTTCAAGGTGGAGCGGAGGGAGGGGGCTTTCTACTTCGTCCCGTCTAGTATTTAAACTGGAGGCGGGGGCCTTGCCGTGAGGCTGGTCCTGCTGGTGTTGTTGGCGGAGTATCTGGCCCTGGCCCTATTCGCTTTATTGGGCTATATATACCACGGCGCGGTGCCGCCGTGGTTTATAAACATGTTGAGGGACAGGCTACACGAGGTCGTGACGGGGCCTCTCGCCATATTCGGCCACAACGCCATAATAATGACCGCCGACTCCATACCCTTCGTCGGCCCCCTCGCGCTGGCCGTCACTCTAGGCGCGACGGGCTTCGTGCTGGGGGCCGTGGTGGGCTACGCCGCCAGCCAGCTAGGCCCTCTGGCCCTGGCCGTAGGCTATCTGGCGACTGTCGCCATGCCGCACGGGATACTGGAGCTCTCGTCCTACGCCTTCGCCACGGCGGGCTCCATAGACGCCACGAGGCGTCTGCTGTCCAGACGCGGCGGCGTCCTCAAGACTTGGCTCGTCCACTACGCCGTGGCCCTCGCCTTGCTCCTCGCCGCGGCCTACGTGGAGTGGTGGGAGCTGGAGACCATAGGCCCCATCCTCTCCCGGCTTGGGTAAAGATATTAAGGAGGGCGCCGTGGAGCATATGGAGGTGTCCAGCCCCGCCTTCAAGTACGGCGAGCCCATACCGCGGAGGTATACGTGCGACGGCGACGACGTCTCGCCGCCCTTGGCGATATCCGGCGCGCCGCCCGAGGCCAAGGCGCTAGCGCTCTTGATGGAGGACCCCGACGCGCCCATCGGCGTGTTCACCCACTGGATCCTCTACGACGTCCCGCCGTCGGTCCGCGAGCTCCCCGAGGCGGTCCCCAAGAAGCCGGAGGTGCAGGGCCTGGGGTTGCAAGGCGTCAACGACTTCGGGAGGGTCGGATACGGAGGGCCCTGCCCGCCGAGGGGCCACGGCCCCCACCGCTACTTCTTCAGGGTCTACGCCCTATCGGCGCCTCTGGGGCTCAAGCCCAAAGCCTCGCGCGGCGACTTCTTGAAGGCTCTGCAAGGCAAGGTGCTGGCGCAGGCAGAGTACATGGGCACCTATAAAAGATGACAGGGAGAATACACTTCTAATATTATTGTTGTCCGTGGAAAATATAAATATAGGCTTTTCCACGACCATGGCGAAGCAGAAGCTGAAGTTCTACGACATTAAGGCGAAGCAGGCGTTCGAGACCGACAAGTACGAGACTGTGGAGAAGAACACCGCTAGAGGTCCCATGATATTCGCAGTAGCCACCTCGCCCTACACCGGCATAAAAGTCTGGCGCCTCATCGGCAAGAAGAAATAAACAAACACAACCCCCCAATTTTTCCCCGGCCGTCCCCCGGCCATATTTTTATATTGGCCTAAACGACGGGCCGTGGCGGAGCCCAACTACCGGCTAATAGTCTTGTTGGGCTTGACGTCGCTCTTCGCCGACTGGCTCTACGAAGGGGCCAGAGCGGCCCTTCCGCAGTACCTAAAGGCCCTCGGCGCGTCGGCGCTGGCGGTGGGGCTCGTCTTCGGCGTGGGCGACGCGCTGGGCTATCTCCTGAGATTCGCCACAGGCCCTCTCGCCGATAGGAGAGGCGGGTACTGGGGCGAGACGTTCGCCGGATATGCCCTACAGGTCCTGGCAGTCGCGGGCCTCGCGCTGGCTCCGTGGCTCGCGGCGGCTGTCGCCCTCGTGATGCTGGAGAGGGCCAGCAAGGCCTTGAGGACGCCGGCGCGGGACGCCATAATATCGGCGGCTGGAGGCGGGAGGCAGAGCTTCGCCTTCGGCCTACACGCGTCTCTGGACCAGATAGGGGCCGTCGCCGGCTCGGCAACTGCGCTGGCCGCCTTGGCGGCCGGCATGAGGTACGGAGACCTCTTCCTCTTGTTGGCCGTCCCCGGCGTCGCGGCTCTAATAGCCCTCTTCGCGGCCTACAGACAAGGCGTGAGGCCGGCCGGACGGAGGCGGGGAGAGGCCGGCGTATCGCTGGACAGACCGCTCCTCCTGTTCTCCCTGTCCCAGTTGCTCTTCGGGGCCTCCCTCATGCACATAAGCCTAGAGATGTACCAGGCGCAGGGGGCGCCGTGGGTGGGCTCTGCCATATACCTCGCCGCCATGGTCTTCGAGATACCGGCCTCCCTGGCCTGGGGCCGCGCGTACGAGGTGCGCCGGTGGTCTCTGTATCTGGGCCCCGTTGCCGCGTTGGCCGCCACCTCCGCCTTCTCGACGGGGCTCCTCGCCTTGGGCTTCGCCGGGGCCCTCGCATACTCGGCGGCCACCTCCTACGCCGACATAGTGGCGAAGGCGCGCGCCATCGAGCTCGGCGGGTCGGCCAAGGCGACTGCGCTCGGCGCCGTCAACGCCGCGTTCGGCCTCGGCTATCTGGCAGGCGGGGCCATATACGGCTACCTCCTCGACGTGGGGGCGGCCGGCGTGGCCCCCCTGATCTCCGCCGCCTTCGCGGCGGCCTCCCTGGCGCTTATGCGGGCCGCTAGGTGACCCTCTCGACTCTGTACACCCCCTCCTCGATCTTTCTCAAGACGTATCTGGCTCTGTCCGTCTCCACGGAGATCTCGCGGGGCCACGACGCGGCGTCTACGGTCACCCTAGCCGCCCCGGTCCTCCTGAAGAGGTCCTCTATCTCGGTGAGGTCCAAGTCCTCCGGTATCGACAGGGCGAAGCCGTCGACGCCGTCGGCAAGAAATCCCGCGGCCTCTTCCCGGTCCCTCTCGTCGGTTACGTCGTATATGGGCCTCGGCTCCACGACATATCCCTGCATTTTAATAATATTACGCGCGTCCGGTAAAAAACGGGGCTATCTAGGGCATATGGCCAGGAGGTACTGCCCCGTCTGCAGAAAATCCGTCGACGAGGTCGTCCAGAGGGAGGGCAACCTCGTCGTCAAGAAATGCCCCAACTGCGGCTACGTCTTCGCCAAGTACGAGCTCAAGGGAGCCGCGGCGAAATGAGCCTGCCGAGGCTGATCGGGGTCGTCCACCTGCCTCCGCTCCCGGGCTCTCCCAGATACGCCGGAGGCTTCGAGTCGGTCGTGGATTTCGCCGTGAGGAACGCCAGGGCGCTCGACGAGGCGGGCTTCGACGGGATCATCCTGGAGAACTTCAACGACTTCCCGTTCAAGGCGAGGGCTAGGGATCCCGAGACGGTGGCGGCGATGGCCGTCGTGGCCAGAGAGGTCAGGCGCGCCGTGTCGGCCCAGCTAGGGATCAACATACTGCGCAACTCGGCCCCAGAGGCGGTAGCGGTGGCGGCGGCCGCCGGCGGCTCTTTCGTGAGGGCCAACGCCCTCTGCGAGGTGGTGTCGGCGCCCGAAGGCCTTCTGGAGCCCGTGGCGAGGGAGGTCGCCGAGGTTTTGGCCCGGCTGAGGGCCGACGTCAAGGTGCTCGCCGATATCTACGTCAAGCACGGCTGGCCTCTACACCAGCGGCCTCTCGCGGAGGTGGCTCTGGACTGCGCCGAGAGGGGAGGGGCGTCCGCGCTCATAATCTCAGGCGCCAGGACCGGCTCCCCGCCCGACCCCGCGGCCATCGCAGAGGCCTCCAAGGCGGGCCTCCCCGTGTACGTGGGCAGCGGAACGACGCCGGAAAACCTGGAGAGGTTCAGGGGAGCCTACGGCCTCATTGTGGGGACCTACCTCAAGAGGCCCGACGGGAGCGTCGACCCGGAAAAGGCCAGGAGATACGTCGAGGCGGCTAGAAGGGTACTGGGCCTTTAGGGAGCCGCCTCCTCCACGTACCACTCCAGGACCATGTCGTGGGCGTCCGCCAGCCTCGCCGCCACCCTGTAGGCCTCCCTCCAACTGCCGAACTCCCCCGCCAGCTCCCACCCCTCGTCTAGGAGGTCGAGGTCCTCCTCCCTGCCGGTTATTAAGACCCTCCAAGTCCTCCCGTCGACGAGTACCCGGAACATGTATACGGGAAGTATACGGGTATTTAAGACCCTCAGGTGAAATAGGGCATACCTCCCCTAAGTACTTCGAAACTTTCAGCGAGGTGTATCGTGCTGATTTTGCACAATTAGAATTCGTTTTAAATTCTTATTTTTTGGAGAACATGAATCGGAGAAAAATACCGAAGGGGACCAAGACCTACGAGAACTTGAAGGCGGGCTTCCAAGGGGAATCGATGGCCAACAGGCGGTATCTCTACTACGCAAGGCTCGCCAGGGAGAGGGGGCTGAACGAGATAGCCGAGGTCTTCGAGAAGACGGCGAACGCCGAGACGGGTCACGCGTTCGGCATATTGATGCACCTGGGGGTGGATCCCGTGGCCGAGATAGAGATAAACGACGTAGAGGACGCGCTCAGGGCGGCGATATACGGCGAGACGTACGAGTGGACGCAGATGTATCCCGGCTTCGCCAAGGTGGCCAGGGAGGAGGGCTTCCACGAGGTCGCGCAGTGGTTCGAGGCCCTGGCCAAGATAGAGAGGTTCCACGCCGGCAGGTTCAACGAGGCGCTGGAGAAGTACTTGAAGGCTAAGGGCGTGAGGACTGAGGTCGAGGACGAGGTTCTGGTCAAGTGATGGATCTTAGGGAGGCCGCCAAGAGGGTCCTGGGGCCGAGGGAGTACGGCAAGATAAGGGATTCCGTTCTGGAGGCCGTCGCGGCGTATAAGGAGCCGAGGTATCTGGACCTCTCCGACAGGCTCACCGTGCTTTTCGAGGACGCCGTGACCGTGTGGTTCCAGATAGAGGAGGCCCTATACGCCGAGGGCGAGGAGGGGGAGGGACTCGTCGGGGAGGCTGTGAGGGCCTACGCGCCGATAGCGCCGAGGCGGGGCGAGCTGTCCATGACGGTCATGGTGAACTTGTACAACGAGGGCGAGCTTAGGGCGTTGTTGCCCAAATATGCGGGGATCGAACGCTCAGTCGCCGTGGTTGCCGGCGGGCGTGCGGCCGAGGCCAGGCCGACCTTCCCGGAGGACTACGCGGAGGGGGCCATGCCCAGATCTATCCACTACCTCAAGGCGCCTCTCCCAAGCCTGGAGGATCTGCGCGTGGTGGTAAGGCATCCGGCCGCCGAAGTCGAGGCGCAGGTGCCGCAGAGGACTATCGAGGCCATACGCGCGAGCCTATACGCCGAGGACGTCCAGTGGGCGTAGGGAGCCGCCAGCCGCGCGGACGATAGAAGATTTTATTCTTCAAGATTTTAATACTGAATCCTTCATTCTTCTATGTTTGTCGACAGGGAGGAGGAGCTGGCCCTCCTAGAGCGCCTCTACGCCTCGGGGAGGCCCCAGCTGGTGTTGATCTACGGGCGGAGGCGCGTGGGCAAGACCTGGCTTGTCAAGAGGTTTCTTGAGGGGAAGAGAGGCCTCTACTTCTACGCCCGGAGGAGGCCTCTGAGGGACGAGCTGGCCGACCTAGCCGAGAGCCTCGGCAAGGTTCTGGGCCGCTACGTGAGGCCCGACTGGGACTCCATATTCGCCGCCTTGAGGGACGCAGGCCGCTTCGTGCTGGCCGTGGACGAGTTCGGGTACTGGCTCGACGAGGATCCGGGGACGCTCTCGGCGATCCAGAGGGGGTGGGACGAGTACTTGAGCGACAGCGGCGCGTTCCTGGTGCTCCTCTCGTCGGCCGTCGCGGTGGCCGAGAGGGCGGTGTCTTACGGCGGCGGCCTCTTCGGCAGGGCGACCGCGAGGTTGAGGCTGGGCCCGCTTGCGCCTAGATACGCCAAGTCCTTCCTCCCCGCCTACAGCCCCCGCGATTTGGCCGTCGCGTATGCGGTGGCGAACGGGATACCCTACTACCTCGCCCTATTCGACGTAGGCAAGGACCTCGGGGAGAATTTAAATGCTCTATTCTCCCGATGGGGGCCGCTCTACGAGGAGGCCGAGAACCTCCTGCGGTACGAGGCGCGGGAGCCCCATATATACCTCAACATCGTGAGGGCGATAGAGGAGGGCGCCTCCACCTACTCCGAGATCGCGGAGAGGGCGAGGATAAGCCCGCAGACCCTCGCCAAATACCTCCACGTGCTGGAGAAGCTGGAGATCGTCCGACGCGAGGCGCCCGTCCTGGGCAAGGCCAGGCCAATATACGTCGTGTCGGATCTATACGTGAAGTTCTGGACGCGCTTCGTCTATCCCCAGAGGGGCTGGATAGAGCTGGGGAACCCGCCGGCCTTCGACCTAGAGGGCTATATGGGGTCGGCGTTCGAGGAGATCGTCAGGAGAGCCCTCCCCTATCTACACAAGGCCGGCGTCGTCAAGAGGCTGGGCCGTTGCGGAAGGTATTGGAGCGGCGATGTGGAGGTCGACATAGTCTGCGTCGACGGCGGCCGCATAACTGCCGTGGAGGTCAAGTGGAGCGATCTAGACGAGGACGACGTGGAGAGGATACTGGAGGAGACCAAGGATAAGTTGGGGAGGCGCGAGGGCGACTACTACGTAGCCGCCAGGAGCGGCCCAAAAGACCCGAGAGTCATCACGGCGGATCGGATCTTCGCATAAGTTAAAAACACACGATATGTCGGCTGTATGAAGGTGAGGGTGCTGGCCAAAGTCTTCGAGGAGAGGGACCACATACTCGTATGGTTCAAGGGGAGGCCGATCCTCGTGGTCAAGAGGCCGGAGGGCCTCTACGCCATGGACGCCGTCTGCGCCCACATGGGTTGCGCCTTGCTGACCGAGGTGGACGGCTACTACGCCGTATGTCCCGCCCGTAAGGCCAAATACGACATAAGGACAGGCGAGATGGTGGAGAGGCCGGTCGTGAGGCCCGAGGTCCCGTGCGAGTTCGAGGACGTGAGGCCTCCGTTGAGGACGTACAAGGCGCGGATCTCCGACGACGGCTTCCTCGACATATCTGATTTTTAAGGAGGGGTATACACCTACGTGGAGGCCGACCCCCTCGGGCCTTTGAGGAGGAGGTTCCCCGGCAAGTCCCGGGAGTGGCTGAGGAGGGCCTTGGCGAGGGTCGGCGACGTGTCGGAGGGGCCCGGCTACTACGTCGTAAAGGGGAGGCCGGAGCTCGGCGATAGGTATCCGCAGTACCACGTGTGGTGGTCCGAGGCCGAGAGGCGCTGGCTCTGCACCTGCTACCTCACCGAATGGGGCCGGAGGAGGGCCCGCGACATATGCACCCACGTCGCCGCCGTTGTGCTCTACAGAGCCCACAGATCCGTCGAGGCGCGGGAGGGGCGCTACTACGTGGCTACAGCCGTCGTGGAGTGCCCCGAGAGGCCTTCGGCGGACGGCGAGGTGTACGCCAAGCCGGTCGCCGGGCGTAGCATAGCGGACTACGCGAGGCCTAGGTGGAGGATCGCCGTGGTGTCCAGGAGGCCTAGAGTCGTCGTGACGTGCGGCGGGCGGCCCGTAGCCGAGCTGGACGGCGTCGAGGCGACGTACGGCGAGGCGAGGGTTTTGGCCGAGGAGTACGTCGATTATTTAAAGGGGCCCGACATAGGCCGTGGTGGCGAGATTTAGGGACTGGCTGAGGCAGGCGAGGAGGAACCTGGAGTCGGCCCGCTTGAACAGGGGCGCCGGCCTCTACGAGGAGTCCTGCTACGAGGCGCACCAAGCCGCCGAGAAGGCCGTCAAGGCCCTCCTAAACTACTTGGGCAAGGAGAGGAGGGGGCATTCCCTGACGTATCTGGCGAGGGATTCGGGGCTCGAGCCGCCGCAGGAGATCTTGGAATGCCTGCTCTATCTGGACAAACAGTACATACCCACGAGGTATCCCGACGCCTTCGCCGAGGGCGCCCCCATGGACTACTACACCGATAGGGACGCCGAGGCTTGTATAAAATGCGCCGAGGCCGTCTTGGGCTGGGCCGAGGGCCGTGTTGGAGGGGCTGGTCGAGAGGTATAGATCGCTCGGGGCCAGGCTCGTGGTGCTTTTCGGCTCCAGGGCCAGAGGAGACTACACGGAGTCGAGCGACTACGACGTCTTGGTCGTCGCCGACGATCTGCCGGCGGATCCCAGGGAGGCCTACGGAGTCCTCTTCGACCTAGACCATCCGGCCGTGCAGCCGCTCGGCGTCAGGAGCGACAAGTTTCTGGATATGTTGAGGAGGGGCAACGTCCTCCTCCTAGAGGCCTTGGAGGACGGCGTGGTGCTGTACGCCGACGGGGCCTTCCTGGAGGAGGCGCTCGCGGCCTATAGGGAGGCCAGGAGGTGTTTCAGGCGGGAGGGCAAGACTTGGATCAGAATCTGCTGAAGTTTTTAAAAATGGGCGTTTCTCCGGCCGTGTGTATATCCGCCGAGGGCCTCAAGAAGAGGTACGGCAGGACCGTGGCCCTGGACGGTGTGTCGTTCGAGGTGCCGTGCGGCGGCGCGGCGGCCCTTCTGGGCCCCAACGGCGCGGGTAAATCCACCACCTTAAGGATATTGGCCGGCCTCCTCAAGCCCGACGAGGGGTCGGCCAAGATCTGCGGATACGACGTCCAGCGCCGGCCCAAGGAGGCCAAGGCCTGTATGGGCTTTCTGCCCGAGGACGCCGTGCCTTTCCTCAACCTGACCGTGAGGGAGAACCTCGAATACGTTGCGGCGCTCCGCGGGATAGACGACTCGGCCGTAGACTGGGCCATTAAGGCCCTGGGCCTAGAGGAGCTCGAGGGCAAGCTGGCCTCGTCGCTCTCGCGCGGCAATAGGCAGAGGCTGGCCCTCGCGCTGGCGATAGTCCACAAGCCTAGGGTCCTACTGCTCGACGAGCCGCTCAACTACCTCGACATACCTGCCCAGGAGTCCGTGATAAAGATGCTCAAGGAGATGAACGCCGCGGGGGCCGCTCTGCTCGTGTCCACCCACATAATGGCGATAGCCGAGAGGCTGGCGAAGGACGTCTTCGTGATAAACAGAGGGAGGATAGTCTGGCGCGGCACCATGGAGGAGCTCAAGGCCATGGCGCAGGATGCCGGCGAGAGGATAGAGGAGGTCGTCGCGAGGCTCATGCGGTGATGCGGGCCGGCAGGGCTTGGAGGGTTTTCAGGCTCTACGTCAAGCAGCTCTACAGCAAGTGGTTCCTCGGGACGTATGCGGCGTATTTCATTGCAATGGCCACGCTCATTGCGGCCGACAGAGGACCCGCGACATACGTAGCGGTCACGATATTGCTGGCGTTCTTTACCTTATCGCTGATCCTCACGACGGTGCTGAGCTCCATTGCGATATACAAGTCAGAGGTAGACTTCGTCCTCGCCGCGCCCGTGGATCCATTTGAGATATACCTCCTGAAGGCCGTCGCGCTGGCGATCCCCTACCTCCTCGTCTTCGCGGCGTATACGGTCCCCCTCCTCCGCCCCGACCCATACGGCCTGGCCGCGGCGCTGGCAACTCTCTTGTTCAACACGGCGTTCTTCGCCCTAATGACGACGACCGCCAGCCTGGCCCCGCTGAGGCTTAAGATCGCCTATGGGGCCTCCGCCGGCGTTGCGGCCGCGTTGTCATTGGCGAGGCCGGAGCTCTCGCCTCTCTACGGACTCGTCGACCCGTCGCCGATATACGCGGCGTACTCCGCCGCGCTGGCCGCCGCGGCCTTTCTAGCCGCCCCGCGCAGGACTCTGGCCGAGATCGCGACGGACGCCTACGGGGTCCTCGGACTCCCGGGGGAACCCGCCATCCGTAGATCCCCCTCGGCCGTGTACGGGGTACGGATAGGGCCTACGCCCTGGAGGGCCGTCTGGGCCACCTCGGTCAACGCGTCGTTCAGATATAGGTTGAATATGCCCCAGGGCGGCTTCGTGGCTCTGAAGAGAGTGAACGTGTTCAAGATCGTTCTGCCCATGTCGGCCGGCGGCGCCGCCGCGTACTACGTAGCCGCGCATTTCATACACGAGCCCTACTTACTCCTCACGTACACCCTAATGTCGTTCTACATGCTCTCCCTCTACTCATTCGCCTTCGCCGGATCCACCCTCGCCTCGGAGAGGCTCTGGCTCAGCGTCGTCTCCGAGCCGGCGGCCTACTTCAAGCTCAGGATGCGCGCAAGGGCCGTCGTGGTGGCGATGGCCCTCGCGCCGTGGGCCGCCGCCTATGCCCTAGAGTCGTCGTTCTTCCCGCCCGCAATCTACCTAGCCCCCGCCGTGGCCTCGGCCGCCTTGACTCTGCCAGCCGCGAGCTGGCTTGCCTCAGGCTACTCCAAGCTACCGCAGGTCAGGGAGCTGGGCCTCACGGCGGCGCCCTTCAAGGCGACCTTGCGCAACGCCTTAATCGGGGCCTTGGCGATCGCTTTCTTCGCAATACTGGCCACGCCCTTCGGGCTCGCCGTCGCGGCATCGCGCCTCGTAGTCCTCGCGCCGGTGTTCTACCTAGCCGCCGACGCCGCGGCCGCCCTCCTGCTGGCGCTGTCGGCCTTATTCTTCTACCTCACCGCCGTCTCGCCGAAGGCCTCAGCCGTGTGGGACCGCTTCGTCAGTTACCTGTCAGAGAACGGCTATGTCTAGGCCGGGCGGACGGGGGAGGAGAGTTTGGCGGAGGTACTACCTATACTTCAAACAGTCCTTCGGCCGGAGCTCCATAGCCTCAGTCGTCTTCCTCGTCGCGTTGGCCGTCTTCGTATATAGGGGAGGGGCCGGGATGGACGCCGCGGCCGCCGTCCAGCTATTGGGCTTTCTGCAGGCGCTGATGGCTCTGTCCTCCGCCGTAGGCGGGAGGTTGGCCCTATCTAAGTCCGAGATAGACTTCTACTTCACCGCTCCCGTAAGCCCGTGGGAGTTCTTACTCATGAGGACGGCCATAGCGGGTCTGGGCTTCGCCTTGATGCTCGCCTCCTTCACGTTCTCGTTCGCCGCGCCTTCGAACGCGCCTTGGTACGCCCTGGCGCTCCTGGCCAACTCGGCCTCCCTCGCGCTGGCGGTTGCAAACGCCCCTCTCCTTCCTTGGAAAGCCAAGTCGTTCTATCTGGCCTACTTCGCGGCGGCCGCGGCCCTATCCTTCCTCGACCCTCCGCTGTCGCCTCTCTACGGACTCGTCGACCCGTCGCCGATATACGCGGCGTACTCCGCCGCGCTGGCCGCCGCCATGATCGTCGCGATGCCCCGCAGATATGTGGAGGAGCTGGCGACCAACGCCTACGGGCTCCTCGGAAGGCCTTCGGAGCTGATGTCGCTATATCCTCAACGGATGGCGGAGGCCGTCATGGCGGGCCGGCCCAGGCTGGGCAGAACGCCGTGGGAGGTCGTCTGGGCGACGACGGCTCTCGGCGCCAGGGTCAAGACGGTCAAGACGCCGCACGGCTCCGTCGAGGTGCTCCAGCGCATAAACGCCCTTAAGTTGGGGATCTACATCTCGGCGGCTACGGCGGCTCTGTACTACGCCGCGACTCTGTTTATCAACGACAGGATAGGTCTAGCCATAACCGCAGGCCTCGTCTACTACACAATACAGCTCTTAGTGGCCGTCTTCTCCATCGGGGCAGTCGCCGAGGAGCGGCTCTGGCTTAGCCTCTCCGCGGATCCCCACGCCTATTTTAGATACAGATCGCTGGCGAGGACGGCGTCTGCCGCGGCTGTGCTCGCGCCTTGGATAGCCGTCTACGCTGTGCAGAGCCTGCGTTTCGGGCCCTCGCTGTATCTGGCGGCCGGCCTGGCGTCGGCCGTGCTCCTTTACCCGCTCATGGGCTGGATCGCCGCCGCGTATATCGGCGTGCCGCAGATCAGAGAGCTGGGGCTCCCGCAGAGGCAACAGACCCTTTCGTTGAAGGCGGTGCTCGCCAGCGCCGCCGAGTTCGTGTACGTGGCCGCCACGATGGCTCCCTTCGCCATGGCGGTGGCCGCGTCCGAGCTTCCGCAACTATCAACCGCCTTGTCGCTGGCCGCGGACGTCTGGACAGTCGCGCTTCTGGCGCTCTCAGCCGCATTGCTCGCCGTGGCTGTGGCGGCGGGCGCGCCTCTCTGGAGTTGGGTCGCCAACAGGCTGGCCGAGGAGGGCTATGTCTAGGAGACGAAAAATATACGGGTAGGTCGGGGAATGGGCCCGAGAAAGGCCGCCTTGGTGGCGCTCGCCTCGGCCTCCTTCTTCATGAGCTACTTCTCCCGCCTCGCCTGGAGCATAGCGTCGGCCTACTCCGACTTGCGGCCGACTGTCTACCAAAACGGCATAGTCTTCGCCTTGTTCTTCGCGGGCTATGTGGCGGTCCAGATACCTGCGGGCGTGCTGTCCGACAGGCTCGGCCCCGCCCGCATCGCCTCGGCTGCGTTGCTCGGCCTCGCGGGGGCCTCCGCGCTCTCGGGGCTTGCGCCCGACATGGAGGTCGAATACGCCGCGAGCCTAGCCATGGGGCTCGCCGCGGGGTGGATATACCCGGCCACAGTCAAGCTCCTCAGCTCGGAGTTCCGCGGCGGCGAGTTGCCCGTCGCCATGGGCTACTACAGCCTAGCCTGGCCTCTCTCGGTCGTCCTCTCGGGCCTAGCCCTCCCGGCGGTCAGCATATCGCTGGGGTGGCGGTGGGACTACTACATGATAGCGGCGGCCTCCGCCGCCCTGGCGCTGGCGTATATGCCCCTGCGCACGTCCGCCGTAGTCGGCTCTGGGCAGGTCCGGCGGCTGTCGTTCGGCAACGGCGTGGCCGTCGTTAGCGCGGCCGGGTTCCTATTCTTCGCCGCGTACTGGACGGTGACGCTGTACGCGTATAAGTACTTCCTGGACATAGGCCTCAACGACTACTACGCGGGCCTCGCCTACTCCATGACGGCGCTCCTCGGCATCCCCGCCACCGTCGCGGCCGGGTACATCATGAGGAGGCTGGGCGTCAAGAGGACGCTCGCGGCCTTCGAGGGGATATACGGCGCGCTCGTCGCCGCCCTCGCCGCGGGCCCCGCCGCAGTGTTCCCAGTGGCCGCGGCTATGGGCTTCGTGAGGTTCGTCATAACCCCCGCCAACTCCACGGCTGTCTCCAAGATCGGCGGGGAGTCGGCCGGAAGCGTTGCCGGCACGGCCAACCTGTTCTGGCAACTGAGCGGGGCCGTGGCGCCGCCGATAGCCTCGGCGATAGTCGCCGCCATCGGCTTCAAGGCACTCTGGATATTCGCGGGGGCCCTCTCCGTAGCATCCGCCGCGATATACCAAGCCTTCCTCGACGTCGAGTGACAGGCCGGACGCCTTCGACCCCCGCCGGCAGGTCCACGCCACGGGGCGTATTTGCCGTGGCAGACCACGCCGATAGAGGGCCGTGCGACGGCCGAGGATTCGGCGACACGCCGCTCTGCGCGTATTGGGGCATGGGCCCGTCGCCTCTCTACGACCTATATCTCCACGAAGACGTCCATGAACTGGAGGTACCACCCGAGTTGCTCCGGCGCGACCACGTGGAGCTCCACCGGCGAGTAGGGGCTGAGGACGCCGCCGAGCTCGGCCCTCACGCGTATGCGCCCCTCCTCTGTGGAGGCGAGGCGCGTCACCACCAGCACGTCGACGTCGCTGTCGGGCCTCGGGCTCCCCCGCGCGAAGCTCCCGAAGACGTAGACGTGGGCATCCGGGTCGAGCTCTCTGGCCCGCGCCTTCAGCCTCTCTAGAACGGCCCAGAGCCTCTCCAGCTCCTCGGCCCTCCTCGCCCAGAGCCGTCTGAAAAGCTCTATAGACATGACAGAGCGCGGAGCGCCCTCTCAACCTCCAGATAGGCCCGCCGCGCGCTTTCTTGCGAGTAGCGCACGGGGAGGTACCGCGAGCCTATATAGGCGTCTTCGAGGAGGTCGATCACAACGGGATCCAACGGGATCTGGCCGCCGACCTCCGCCAACAGGAGCTTGAGGCTGTGCGTCTTGGGGAAATCCCCGTACCTCTCGTAGATCTTGTACTTAAGGCAGAGCTGCAACGCCTGCTCTATGTGGAAGAGAGCGAGGTTGTACTCGCCGGCCTCCAACATGGCCTCAGCCGCGCGCCAGAACGATCTGGAGTTTTCTAGGAGAAAGCCCACGGACCCGCCTAGGCGGAGTATTAAATAGTTGCGGAGGGCTCAATACGCCTTGCCCAAGGCGTGTATGCCCAGCTCCCCTAGGCCCTTTTCCACCATCTTCTTGTAGAGCTCCAGCGCGAGGGCCGAGGCCGGGAGCGAGAGGCTCTTCCTGTTGGCTATCTCCATGGCGTAGGCCAGATCCTTCTTGAGGTGGGCCGCCTTGAACCCCGGCGAGAGGTCGCCCTTGAGGAGCTTGGGCAGATACAGCTCTATGGAGCCCGACCTGGCCGCCCCCACAGTCAAGAGCCTCGCCACCTTGTCGATATCCAGCCCGAGAGCCTCGGCGAGCCTCAGCCCCTCGACCATGGCTATTGTGTTGAGGGCTATGACCACTTGGTTCACGAGCTTCATGGCCTGGCCGTAGCCCACAGGCCCCGCGTAGATCACCTCCTTCGCGAAGGCCTTGAACACGGGGAGGAGCCGCTGGAAGAGGTCCTCCCGGCCCCCCACCATGACGGTGAGAGTGCCCTCCTCCGCCCCCTTCTGGCCGCCCGTGACGGGGGCGTCGAGGAAGTCGATCCCGCGCGCCGCGAGGCGCTCGGCGAAGCTCCTGGCCCAGTCGGGCGAGTTCGTCGACATGTCGACGACCACGAGGCCGGGCCTAGCTCCCTCCACCACGCCGCCGGGCCCGAAGAGGACTTGCTCCACGTCGGGCGCGTCGGACACCATCTCGATCACCACGTCGACCCTCTTCGCGAGGTCGGCGGGAGACTCGGCGACGTAGACCCCCAGCTTCCCGAAGGGCTCTGCCTTGGCCCTAGTCCTGTTGTAGACGGCCGACAGGAAGCCGGCCTTGTGGAGGTGCCTCGCCATAGGCCCTCCCATGATCCCCAAACCGATAAACCCAACCCTCATGCCCCAGACACCGGTGAGGATATAAAAACGCACCGCCCCGCTCGAGAGGCCGGCGCGGCGTCTGGATGGATAGGCGCCATGGCGACCGCGTCCTATGCAGAGAAGCTTGGCGGGGCTGTAGATGAAGAGAGGCTGTACGGCCTGCCCTTGGTCGTTGCGATCGCCCTTAGCTATGTGGCGTTATTTCCCCAGAGATGTAGTAGCATCCAGATTGGCTGGAAACCCTCCACGTAGCCGCCGTACCTTAGATGTAGCAGTGGCGGTGCCCGTCGGAGATCTGTTGCGCAAGGACGTTCATTCTGTGTCTATTAAGTCGCTGTGCTCCGCGACGGATCGGGGCAACAACGGTGTTAGCACCGCTCGTTCCACTCCTCATGCCTAAGCCGCCTATGCAGTTTTCACAGCTACGGTATCCAGTCGCGGCCGGTAATCTATGAGACTGTTAAACTAGCCCGAGAGCTATAATCCCCAAATTTTATAATTTTATTTACAGACATTGACATATATCTTTTTAAGATCTTCTGAACGCATCGCCAGATATCCCGTCAAGACGCAGATGAGCCTAGCCGCCGTTGAGTCGTCCGGCACGTTAGAAATCACGGCCTCGGGGTCGGGGCCGTTGTATTGATATCTATGTAGCTCCAGCGCGAGAAATGTGTTTTTCAATACATCTTCGCCAAACCTCCGCGACAGCAAAGCCGCGACCTCGGCCATCCTCGTAGTCGGCATCACGGCGATTACCACATCGACGTCCTCGACCTCCTCCACCTCCTCCCCCTTACGCAACCTCACTGCACCGGGGAACCTAGCCTTCAGTATATCCCTCCCTTCCACCGCCAGAGCCGCCAGGTACGCCTTCCAGCACTGAAAAGCCTTACCAGCGGCGTTTCTCACTAAGCTCTCGGAGAGAAACTCCAGCGCTAGTTTACACTCAATCTCCGCCTCCCTCATACGCGCCTCCCTATACCGCTCAGGATCTCTCCAAGGCTTAGCCAATACTGGGAACTCCACAGTGCGGTTGCGGCTTCCTCTTATAACTTTAGCTACCCCAATCTATGATGCGTCTAAACGGGCACCTTTTCCTCTCGCGGAAATATCATATACGTCGATATGGTTAGGCGACTGTACCTAGAGATTTAGAGCCCCCGAAGTTGTATGGGCTAGGGCGTCGTGAGGATTGCATGCGCCAATTCCTACTTTCTATTATCCAGGCGGCTCGGAGGCGCGAGATCCGGGCGCGGCGGCCTACTTCTGGGACATGGCGCCCGGCATTTCGGAAATAAGGGCGTTGCTTCTCGTATCTCGATCGCCTGTTCTCCTCGCCGCGTCGCTCCTCCCGGCCTTCGCAGTGCCTGCCTCGCTCAGCGCGCGGCTGGGAGAGCTCTTGCCTTGTCCTCAGCATCTCTAGCGCTCCGCGGCTAACGCCGCGCGTATATCTCGGCGTATCTGTAGAGTTGCTCCACGTCGGCCTTCAGCTGGGCTAGGTTCTCGTCGAGCTCCTTGATCTTGGGCTTTATCTCCTCTTCCCACACCCTTAGGACCCTCGGCGGGGCCCTCCTGGCGAGCTGGGCGGCCCTCACGGCGGCCGCGATCTCGAGGGGCCTCAACTCCCACGGCAGCCTCTCGGCCTCCGCGCGCCTCGCCTGCAGGAACCTCTCCCCCATCTCGACGGCCTGTAGGTGGTGGGCGAATAGGTGCAGGAGGGACGGGAGGGAAGACCTGTAGCTAATCCTTATGAGGCCGGGCTCGTAGACCCCGGCTATCCCTCTACAG
>JBMFIG010000024.1:0-20815 GCA_049976425.1 Thermoproteus sp. | reverse complement strand
CTGCCGAAGGGGCGGCGTCAACCCTCCGGGCGGCCCCGTCCCGGGAGCAACCCGGGACCCCCAGGCCCCCAGGGACGCCCGGAGAGCAGAAAGGGGGTATACCTCACGAGGAAGCTCTACGAGCGCTGGACCGCCAGGGGCATGGCGCCCACGCGCGCGGTCTACTTCAACCGGAAGATAATACATATACTGGCCGGCGGCCTCGTGGCGATCTCCCTCCCGTTGTTCTCAAGCTGGGCGATCCCGGTGGCCATGGCCCTTCTGTTAAGCGTCTTCCTGTACATACCCAGGAGGACCGGGAGGTTGATGTACTGGTTCCAGACGCCCGACAACGCCTACGAGATCCACTTCACGCTGTCCTGGGCTCTGATAGTCTTCCTGACCTGGGCAGTGCTCGGGGATCTCAACGTAGGCATAGCGGCTATCTCCTTCATGGCCTTCGGCGACGCCGCCACGGGCATAGTCAGGAACGCGTTGTTCGGGAGGAGGACCAAGTCGTGGTGGGGCAACCTAGCCATGGCGGCCGTCTCGATACCCATAGGCTACATATATGCAGGGCCCATCGGGGCCCTTGCCGGCGCCGTGGCCAGCGTGGTGGAGCACTTCGAGTGGCCGCCCGTAGACGACAACGTGACGGTCCCGGTGGTGTCCTTCATTATAATGCTCCTGCCGAGGCTCCTCTAGGACTGTTGCCCCTCGGTCTGTTGTTGGCCGGTCAGCTTGGCCGCCTCCTTGGCGCCGACGGCTATGGCCGGCGGCCCCCTATAGCCCTCGGGGTAGATCAACACGGTGTTTATCTGCACTATTTGGTCCGATATGGTGTTGCCCCTCACGAGCTTCTTCCTGCGCTCGCCCTCCTTTCTGGGCTTGTAGCCGGGCCCTCCGGAGAGTATGGCGTATTTCTTCACCTGCCCGGGCACGCCCGGCAACATAGGCGCGCCCTCTATGCCGCTGCCGCCTGTTATCAACAGCCTGGCGCCTTGCGGCGCCTTCAGGTCGGGCAGGATGGAGGCGTCGACGTAGTCGCCTATCTTCAGCCCTATGAACCTCTGGGCGGCCGGGTCCTTCACCTCCAGCTGGATCGCCTTCCCGCTCATGGGATCCGACACCACTACCTTGAAGGTCGGCACGAGGCGCCACCACCAACACTATAAATAGTTTGCCCCGCCGTCGACGCGCCGGTCTTGAAAAAGGGGGAAAGCTATTTGACAATGGACTTGGCTATTATCAAGGTCGTCGTGCTCCTGATCTTGGGTATTTTCCTTATCTTGTCGGAGACTATCTTCCGCAGATTCTCCGTGGTGTCCGTGGAGATCCGCACCACTAGGTCGTAGGGCCCGTAGACTATCATGGCCTCCTTCACCTCCGGCATCTTGGACAACACGTCGAGGATCTCGTCCTCGGCGCCTATATCGGTATTTATGAACACAAACGCGTCGACCATAGACCTCCTCACGCCTGTCCTTATAAACATGTCGCCTCAGACCGCCCGCTAGACCAACAAAGATATGAAGAAGAATGTCAACAGAGGGCTGCTTATCTTAAAAACGCGCCAGAACGCCCTATCGCTCCTCTCGCGGAGCGCCAACACGCCTAGCGACAACGCCGCGACGGCGACGGGCGCCATGACCGCCGCGCCTAGGAGCCCGTTGAAGGCGTAGGCCAACGCCCACATGTACGCGGCCGAGGCCGCGTCTAGAGCCGCGATGAGCGACACCGCCCTGTCCTCGGGCAACATGGCGGTCAGCATCGGCACCCCCGCCTCTCTGTACTCGTCGCGGTAGACGTAGGCGAGGGACCATATGTGGGCCGGGATCCATACATATATCGCCATGGATTCGAGGAAGGCCTCTAAGGCCATGGGCCTCGCGGCGAGCCAGCCGGAAAGATAAGCGGCGTTCCCCGCGAAGCCGCCCCAGAGTATGTTGGACCAATGCCTCCTCTTGAGCAACACGGTGTACACCACCGAGTAGAACAGCCAGCCCGACGCCACGGCGGCCGTGGCCGACGGCCCCAGCCAGATCCAAGACAGGGCGAGGCCGGAGAACGATAGGGCTAGGGAATAGGCCAGCGCGGCGCCCGGCCTCAGCCTGCCGCTGGGCAGAGGCCTCCTCGACGTCCTGCCCATCCTTGCGTCAATATCCCTCTCCCAGTACTGGTTGAAGGCCGCAGAGCCGCCGGTGGAGAGGAGGCCCACGACGGCGAGCTCGGCGATCTTCGCCCAAGAGATGTTCGGCGATGCCGCCACGACGTAGCCTATCAGCGACGATAGGATTAAAAGCCAGATGACCTTAGGCTTCATCAAGACGAGGTAGTCCCTAACGACCTCCACCTCCGGCCTCCTCCAGGCCATGTGGGTCCACGTTTGGCTAAAATAAAACTTTTTACTATTTCGACCGCGTTGAGGCAGAAGCAGAACCGAAACGTCGCGGCCGCAGCCGCCTAGGTGGCGGCCGCCCATATGCCCCGCCTCGGGGGTCGTCAATTACTACTATAGGTTAAAAATTCTCTATGTACTGGATCCAGAGCTCGAGATCTCTCAGGTCTATCGGCTCTTCCTTGTCGCCTGCCTTGACGTATGCCTTGGTGAACTCGACGTAGTCGCCTCTTCTAGTCCCCCTTATCACGATCTGTCTGCCCTCGCCTCCCTCGCCTATCCCCGCGGCCTCGTCCATGGACGGCGTGGCGAAGTAGAGCTCTACCGAGTCGCCGACTTCCCTCACGGCGTAGCCCGGCGTGGACTCGACGTACCTCCTCAACTTGTCGTAGGAAACCCGCACGAGAGTCGGAGGATATTGATATAAATCGATTTTCCTAAGGCTATATGCTTCCGGCCTCCGTTCTGAGGCAACTATACGTCCAGGGGAGTCTGAGGAACGGCCCCGACGGCGCAGAGTTCAAGCTGAGGAACATGCTGGCGCCCGCCACCATAGTCGACTTGAGGATATCGGTGGACGACGCCGCCGTCCCCAAGGACAAGGTCGAGGTTGTCACGTCCTCGGGCAGATATCCGGCAGCCCAGCTGGAACAGCAGGGCTATAAGTTCTCGGTCAGAGACGAGGTCACGGTGGTCCTCAAGGGGCTTACGCTCGGGAGCGGGCCCCACAAGATAGAGATAAAGGCGAAGACGCGGGAGTGGGGCGAGCTCTCCTTCGACGTCACGGACGTCCCTCGGTAAACCCCTCTTTTCTCCATGGGAGTTGCTATAGTTACGGGATCCGGCCGCGGCATAGGGAGGGCCGTAGCGGTTAGGCTGGCGCGCGACGGATTTAAGGTCGTCGTCAACGCCAAGCGGGGGCGGGAGGAGGCCGAGGAGACCTTGAGGCTGGTGAGGCAGGCGGGGGGCGACGGCGCCGTGGTCATGGCCGACGTGGCGACACGCGAGGGGTGTAGGCGGCTTGTCGGCGAGGCGTTGGGCCTCTTCGGCGGGCTCGACGTGTTGGTCAACAACGCCGGCCTCGGCCTCTACTCGCGCTTCCTCGACGCCGACGACAAGCTCGTGGAGAAACAGATAGAGGTCACCTTCAAGTCGGTGGTCTACTGCTCGCAAGAGGCGGCGAGGGTCATGCGGGACGGCGGCGTCATAGTGAACGTGGCCTCGATAGCCGGCATCGCGCCTTTCTACGGGCTGTCGATATACAGCGCCATGAAGGCAGCGATATTAAATCTGACCAAGGCGCTCGCCACCGAGCTCGCGCCCAAGATCCGCGTCAACGCGGTGGCTCCGGGCGTGGTCAAGACCAAGATGGGGGACAGCCTCCTGGCCCTCCTAGGCCTCGACGAGGCGGAGTACGCCAAGAGGTACACCTTGTTGGGGCGGCTCGTCTCGCCTGAGGACGTGGCCGAGGCCGTGGTCGCCTTGATCAAGATACCGACTGTAACAGGCCAGGTGCTGGTCGTGGACTCGGGCGAGACCTTAAGGCACGGCTCGGCCCTCTAGGCCAGAGGCTCCGACTCGGCGAATTTCAGAAAGGCCTCGAGCTCCTCCGCGCTCATATAGGCGGCGCCCAGGCGTTTGGCCAAGGCCTCGTCGCCGACCACCAGCACAAAGGAATCCCTCAACCTCTCCAGCTCGGCCGAGCCGTCCAGTACGGAGAAGCCGAGCCTCATCAAAGCCTCCGCTTGTTCTCTAGATATCCGGCCGACGACGATAGGCCTCACGGCGTCCGCCTACGGCTCGTCTGAAAAATTTTACGTAGCGGATTTCAACTACGCCCCCGCTCTATCCCGTCCTCCGTGCAGACGAGTCTGCCTTCGGGGATCAGCCTCTCTGGGTTCCTATATCGGCGGGGGAAGTACTCGGCGTACGCCGCGGCCTCCTCGAGGTCTAGGACCCGTTCGCCTTCTGCGGACACGGCCTTGTCCACGAGCAGATCCACGTAGATAACCCTACGGCCTATCTCGGCTGGGCTGTTTATATTTATGTAGGAGCCGACGAGCCTCCCCGACGCGTCGTAGTAGCTGTGGACCACGTAGGTCGAGCCCGGCGCCACGCAGGTCAGGGCGTAGAACCCCCTCTCTATCCTGACCCCTAGCCCGTCCAACACGCCGCCAGGCCTCAACTCCCTCCGCACGACCAAGACGCCGTTCTTGAAGCCGAGCGATCTGCCGCGCATGGCTATCACGTCGCCCCAAGGCTTCACGTGGAGGATAGCGACGTCGCTCCTCGCTAAATATTCGGCGGCCCGCTCGTACACGTCGGCGCCGGCGTAGTCCAGAAGGTCGAGGCACTTCCCCAGCCCCTGCGCCCTCAAGGCGTGGTGGCCTCTGATTGTCGGCACGACAGACGACCTGACCTCGTCGAGCCGCCTCTTGGCCTCCGAGTCGAACAACACGATGTAGAGGCAGTCGCCCTGCCTCACGACCTCCCCCTCCCTCCAGCTCCCCGAGGACAGCCTCACCAGCTCCTCGTAGAGGGCTCTGGCCTCCTCCAGGAGGGCGTCCTCGCCGGCGAAACGCGCCGACGACTTGAACCTCACGCCGAGGCCTTGCGCGAGCTGTCTCAGCTTTCCGTCCGCCAAAATGCCGAGCCTCAGCCTGTCCTCGGGGCCTATGAATCTGCTGTACTTGACCCCGCCCACTGTGTCCAGCTCCAGATAGCGGCCAGCCACGAAGAGCTCCGGCACGGCCACGCCTCGCTTGGGCCCTATAGGCGGCCTCAAGACCGTGAAAAGCCTCGGCGAGGGGTACACCACATATCTGCCCGGTATCTCGGCAACCCCGCCGCCCGGCGTCTTGACGTAGTATCTGCCCCCCTCCTCGTAGGGAACCCCGACGAATATCTCTTTTACGCCGTCCTTGGCCTTGGCCACGAAGGGGTCCAGCTCCTCCCTCAACCGGCCGACGAGGGCGTCGGCCGCATCGCAACGGCCCAGCACGACGACGCCCGACCTGCTCTCGTGGTCCTTGACTGTCACGTCGGGAGGGCTTAAGTCCGGCGCCAGCCCGAGCCTCTCCGCTACGGCCTCCGTGGGCTGTACTATGGAGAATCCCCAGTCCAGCGCCAGCTTCGTCAACGCGGTGGCGAAGATCCCCCTTATCCTCGCCTTGAACACTGCCGTCGGTGCGGCTCGGTTAATAACTATAACGGCGTAATGGAGAAATAGGGGTGGGGAGAGGCGCCTTGTGAAGATAGTAGTCACAAACGACGACGGTCCGCACACCCCTGTCCTCGAGCCTGTGGTGAAGGCCCTCGAGGAGAGAGGCCACGCTGTAGTAGTGATGGTGCCCGAGAGGCAGAGGAGCGCCACAGGCCTCGCGAGGACCTACCACAAGCCGCTGAGGGCTAGGAAGATCGGCAGGTATTATCTGGTCAACGGGTTCCCCACGGATGCGGTGTTCTTGGCGTTGAACCTCATAGCGCCCGACGCCGAGCTGGTCGTGAGCGGCGTCAACATAGGCGAGAACATAGGCTTCGAGTCGACCTACGGGAGCGGGACAGTCGCCGCGGCGATCCAAGCGGGGGTTCTCGGCCGCGTGGGCCTCGCCGTGTCTATGGAGCCGGGCGCGGATCTAGGCAAGGCCTTGTCTCTGCTCTCGGCGTTTGTGGAGGCGCTGGACGGATACCGCCGCGACGGCTTGCTCGCTGTCTCCGTCAACGTGCCGGAGGGCTGGAGCGGGAGGCTGGCCAGCCCGCGGTCGCTGGCCGTGGGCCTCTACGCCGAGAGGCTCTACAAATTCGTGGATCCCAGAGGGGAGGAGTTCTACTGGCGTTGGGGCCCCAGGAGGGAGGAGTTCCCCAGAGACACAGACGCCTACGCCTTCTACGCCGAGAGGGCGGCCACGGCCGTGGGCATATGCGCCGAAGGCGTCTGCCAGGTCGAGGATCTGGCCATGCGCGCGTCGGATATCATCAACGGCAGTCGTCGGCGGCCATGAGCTGGCTGAGGGGAAACGTCGGCGTCATGATAGTCTCTTGGTTCCTCTTCGCCATATCGTCGGCTCTGACGTTCCCCTACCTCTCGATGTATATGCATCTGCTGGGTGCCTCCGACGTGGACATAGGCGTGGCGACAGCCCTCGGCTCGTTGGCCAACATGCTCGCGGTGTTGCCCGGCGGCGTCTTGACCGACATCATCGGCAGGCGCAGATCCATAGTGATAGGCACCTGGGGGATAACTGCTACGCAGTTCCTGTACGCCGCCGTGACGGACTGGCGCATGTTCGTTGCGGTTTACGTCGTAGATTCGGCCATGCACTTCTACCAGCCGGCGCTGGCGGCCATACTCCTGGACTCGCTCCCGCCCGAGCGGAGGGGCGGCGGCATGATGCTGACCGCGATATTGCCCCAAGTGCCGTGGCTCTTCCTGCCGCCAGTAGGGGGGTATCTGCTCGACGTTATGGGGCTTGCCGGCATGAGGATATCGTTCCTCATCTCCGGCGCCGTGTCGGCCGCGGTGGCCCTCTTCAGGATGAGGGCCTTGAGGGAGACCGTGCCGGTGCAAGAGATCCCCCTGAGGGACGTGCCCAAGATGGTCGCCCAGTCGCTCGCCTTCTGGAAAGGCTTGGGGGCTCTGGACGGGCTCGTGATATACGTGCTTGTGCTCGGGCTTATAGTCAACGCGGCGGCGGTGCCTCTGCAGAGGTTCGGCGTCCTCTACGCGACGAGTGTGCTCGGCCTCGACAACGCCGCCTGGGGGGCTATCCAGAGCGCCGCGACGGGCATAGCCATGGCCTTCGGCCTAGTGATGACGCCGGTCATAGACAGAGCTCCTAGAGCCACCGCCATGTTCTCGGGGCTCATGCTCACCGCGGCCGGCTTCATGACGGCGGGTTTGTGGAGGCACAAGGTGGCGGTGGCCCTAGCCGCCCTCACCTCGGGGGTCGGCTCCGAGATAGTGATCGCCGTGAGGCGCGCCGTCATAGGGGACAGAGTCGCCCAGACGAGCAGGGGGAGGGCCATGGGCGCCTCTCTGGCCTTGGAATATCTAGGCACCGTGGTGGGCGGCCTCGTGGGCGGGTATCTGTACTCGATATCGCCTAATTTGTCCTTCCTCCTCTCGGCCCTCGCCGTCTTCGCGTCCTCTCTCTACCTCGCGCCGCGCTTCCTAAGGGATCTGGGCCTATGGGGCGAGGGGGGTAGATCTGTTCCTTGAGTAGTACTCGGCGAGCTCCTCCCGGCTGATCCGGTACAGCCTCGCAACCCTCCCCACAGGCATTATATACAGCGGGGTCTCCCCGTCGGGGAGCCCCAGAACCTCCCTCACCCCGTCGTCGTCGAAAGCCCCCACGGCCACGGTCCCCAGCCCCAGAGCAGTGGCCTGGAGGTAGACGTTCTGGCCCAGATGGCCGAGATCCATATGCACGTACCTCACCCTGCCCCTCTCGCCGTATATCCTCGCCGTCTTCTCGTACTGGGCCGTCACAACAAGGGAGACGGGAGCTTCGAGGACCCAGATCTGGCGTAGGGCCGCCTCGTACAGCCTCCTCCTCACGTCCCCGCCTTTGAGGAGAACTATCGAATGCCTATGCGGCAGATACTTATACACTCCCGCCTCGAGCGCGCCCCCGTCCCCCGATACCCCTCCCTCGCCGACAACGACGTAGACGTTCAGCGGATATATGGCGCCGGCGCTGGGCGCGGTCCTCAAGCCCCATCTGGTCTCAGATATGCCGTAGGCGGCCCACAAGATCTGGGACAGCTCCGACAGAGTTATGGGGCTTTTCAGATACTCCCTCACCGACCTCCTCCTCGACAAGGCCTCCTCGACCGACATGGTCCCGCTCAGGCTGGGGATCGGCAGAAAGATCTCGCCGCTCGCCGCCTTGCCGGCGCCTCCGCCCTTCCGGAACCCCGTCGCGGTCAGCGATAGGGCGCCTAGAGCCCCGGCGGCTACTACGAGGGAGGCTATCAGCCTATATAACGGGCTTAACAGCATCAACATTAAGATATTTCTCCTGCTCACAGATATATATGGGACTCAATAAAAATCTCATCTACCTAGCGTTGACAGATCTCACGTCGGCTCTGCTGGCCGCCTTGGGGTTCACGGCGGTGTTGACGGGCTACTGCATGGCTAAGCCCTACGCCTTCCCTATACCGTACGCCGTATGCGCAAGGCTACACCTAGACCTACTGCCCATGTTCTTAATTATAGCCGGCTCTCTACACGCCATCGCCGGGTTCTCTCTATGGGCTCTGCGCGTGGGGAAGAGGGCAGATATATACGTATGGGCTATCGGCATCGCCGTGACGGGCTATCTAATATACATTTCGTTCTTGTAGCGGATCTAAACCTTTTTATTCTCGCCTGCGGCGAATTCCGTGGAGGTATTCCTAGCCGTGTCCGCCTCCCGCGATGTGGCCGAGGACGTCAAGAGGTCCTACTACGAGGATTTCAAGAAGCAACTGGCCGGCCTAGGCCTATCGCTGAGGCCGGACTCCGACGTGGCCGTAGTAGTGGTGTTGACCGGAGGGGCCGAGAACGAGATCTTGGCGTCGGCGAGACAGTACAACGTGATACTGGCGTGGCCCCACTACAACTCGTTGCCCTCGGCGCTTGAGGCGTCTGCCGCCTTGAGGGACTCGGGGAGGTACGCCAAGGTGATAGCCCTCTCGGGGCCGGATCAACGGCTCGACGAGAGGGTCGTCAGAGCGCTGAGGCTTATCGACCTCATCAAGTCGGGCACCCCCCGCTTCGGCCTGGTGGGCGCGCCCAACCCCTGGCTGGTCTCCAGCAACATGACGTTGGTCACGGTCGACCAGATATCCCTAGAGGAGAGCCTCTCGGGGCTCGACACGAGATCCGGCTTGGAGGACGCCAGGAGGCTCGCGGCCGGCGCCAGCTCCAGCGAGTTCTCCGACGTCCAGCTCGCGCCCATGGCCGCATACGCCAAGAGGCTGGCGGAGCTGGCGAAAAAGAGGGGGTGGGACGGTCTGACCCTCGGCTGTTGGTGTTTCGACAGGGAGGCGGTGCGCAGGCTGGGCTGGACCCCCTGCATCTCGCTGGCCCTTCTGAACCAGATGGGCGTCCCCGCGGCCTGCGAGGGCGATCTGAGGGCGTTGTACTCCATGTACGTGTTGTCACGCCTCTCGGGCGGACCCGCCTGGATGGGCAACGTGAACGTGGCCGAGGGCGACCTATTGGTCTTGACCCACGACGGGGCCCCGCCCATGATGGCGGAGGAGTACTCCATCGTGGGGAGGATGCTCATCAAGGCCCCTGCGGCCATAAGGGCTAAGTTCCCGTCGGGAGTCGCGGCAACCTTGCTGAGAGTCTCGGCGGATCTCAAGAAGGCCCTACTGCTCAGAGCCGTCACTGTCGAGGCCGAGAGGGTGGAGGCTTGCAACAGCCAGGTGGGCCTCAAGCTCTTGACGGGCTCGGCCAAGGACATATACGAGGCGGGGCTCGGCAACCACCTCGCCTTCGTCCTCGACGACGTCTACGAGGAGGCTAAAGAATATTTGACGTATATAGGGGCTAGGGTGGTGCCGTGATGAGTCCTTCCGCTAGGGGCCCGGTGACCGTGACCGAAAATGCTGATATCACGGGTGCGTTAGCTCTATGTTAGGTAGCTCTATGCTCGGTTTAGTCGTCTGGGCCGTCTTGTGGCTCCTCGCGCTCTGGGGCTCCCTCACTCTGCTCAAGGGCAGGCCGGTGAATCCCCTCCTGGTCCTCCTCGCCGCAGTGCTGGCGCCCATACTCTTCATACTAGGTGTAGTGATCGGGTTGTTCGTATCGGTCGTGCTAGCCGCGGTATTTCCTCCCTTCTTGCTCTTCGCTATCCCCGCGGCGTTTCTCCTAGGCGTTTTGCTGGCCCTCGGAGCAATATCGGCGTTGACAGGCGTAGGCCTATTGAGGGCCCTCGCCGCTGTGTTGCTGGCGACGTTGATAACGGCCCTGGCCTCCTACCTCATATGGCACACCGCGATCCCGCCGCAGATACCCAGGCCGGCGCCTCTGAGGCCTTTCTAGACGCATTCAAAGGCGACCGCCCTCCTCAGAAGTCTGAACACGAGACAGCGCTCCTCGACGCCCGTACACTTTCCCCTACAGCGCACCTCGTCGCCCTCCACTAGGCACTCGATCTCGTACCCGCCGAGGCCGGCGTCCATATGCTTAGACCCGACGCCGTAGGCCACCGCGGCGGCCAACAGCTCTATCGGGGAGAAGCCTTCTGGGATCTTCTTGCCGTCCACGAAGAGACCTTCCCGCGAGTATCTAGCCGAGATACGCCTCATACAATTAAAGACGGCCCGTTTTTTATGGATCTGCCGACTATCGTGGTGCTTCTCGCCGTGTTCATCGGGGCCTGGTACAGCCTCGCCACGGTCGTCGGACGCCGGGTCAACGCGAAGGCCGCAAGGAGCTGTGGTCCATGCAAGACGTCCCGTTACCTCGCCACCGGCACCTCCTATCTGGTCGAGATGGAGTGCGGATGGGCGAAGTATGTGGGGATCTTCGTGCAGAGGCTTCCCTGGGATAATCCGTTTAATCTGGCCGCGAGCCTTCTAGCCCGACGGAGGCCCGTCGCTGTGGTGAAGGTAGACCTCGGCGTCCGCCTGCCTTGGCAACTCGACATGTCGAGCAAGGGGGCTCTCGGCCCAGCTGAGAGAATCGGCAGGTGCTACGTGGTCGGGCGGTCGTATCCCAGGGCGCTTGTGGCCGAGCTGGCCGAGGCCTGCGCGAGGCTCGGCGTGGCGAGGATCGTGGTAGGCGGAGGCTCCCCGCTCCAAATATATATAGCCTCCGACAACTGCATCTCCGCTATACAAACATCGAAAACTATCATTGAGATTTTAGGGAAATATATAAAGAAGTAATGCTTAAAAATAGGGATTAGAAGTTGCTATATGGGCTTCTTCGATACGCCGGCCCCCTATGTATTGGCAGGGTTAATACTATATTTTATTACCTATATGACCTACTCTAAATACGTAGATCGCAAGATCTGGAACGCCGATCCCAACAGGCCGACCCCGGCCAAGCTGTACTTCGACGGCGTCGAGTACTTCCCCGTCTCTAAATACGTGCTGTTCGGCTACCAGTTCAAGTCCGTGGCTGCGCTCGGCCCAATAGTGGGCCCGCTCACGGGGGCGCTCTTCTACGGCTGGATCCCGGCGTTGCTCTGGGTTATCTTCGGCAACATGTTCATCGGCTGGGTACAGGACTACTCAGCCATGATGATGTCTATCAGGAGCGAGGGGCGGTCGATGGGCCCCATAACGTACAAGCTGTTAGGCGGCAGGGCGAGGACCATACTCCTGGTGTATCTCATATTCTATGTGATAATAATCACCGCTGTTTTCGAGTGGGTGATCATCGACGTCCTGAACAGAGTCCCCGGCACCTTCACCGCGGTGCTGTTCGTCTTGCTGGGCGGCGTCCTCTTCGGACAGATGGTCTTCAAGATGAGGATGGACGTGTTGAAGGCGACCTTAATAGCCTTGTTGATAGTCCTCGTCGGGTACTTCACAGTGACCCTTGTGCCAGCGGTGCGCAACCCGCCCACAAACTTCCTTGACAGCCCGGCATACCTTTCCAAGTTCCCGCCTCTAGGCGGAGCGAAGCCCGAGACCCTTACTTGGCCTGGCACCATGACGGTGCTCTTCTGGCTCGTGCTCCTGTCGGTGATATACTTCGTGGCGGCCGTCACCGTAATGCCCAAGTTCCTCCTGCCCACTGTCTACGTCGGGTACCTCCCGTCTATAATAGCGCTGGTCCTGGTCCTCATCGCCGCCATAGCCACGCCGCTCACCGGCATAACGATACAACAAACCGCCGTGAAGGCCCTCTACGTAGATCCGCTAGTTAATCCGCAGGGAGGCCCCATATGGCCGATACTCTTCGTCACGATAGCCTGCGGCGCGATATCGGGCTGGCACAGCTTGATCTCGTCGGGCCTCACTTCGAAGCAGCTTGAGTACGAGACTGACGCGCTCCCGGTCGGCGGCGGCGCCATGATGACGGAGGGCGCGGTGGCCCTCTCCTCCATAGCTGCTATAATGGCTCTGGCGGCTCCGCCGGCCGGCGCGGCGGCTTACGTCCAGGGCGCCACGAAGCTGACCATAAGCCTACTGCACGTGCCGCCGGTTTTCATGAGCATACTGTACGGCATCTTCGTCACGGTCATGGGCCTAATTACGTCCATGCTCTTCGTGAGGGTGTTCAGAATGGTTATGGCGGATCTCTTCGAGGGCTCTCCTCTCGGCAATAAGTATATCTCGTCGTTGATAATACTTGTAGTCGCCGGTTTCTTGGCCTTCGTAGGCTCTTGGACAAACCTTTGGATATTCTTTGGAGGCACCAACCAGCTGTTGGCAGGGCTCGCGCTCTTGCTGGTGGCCATATTCTTGACGAGCCAGAAAAGGCCTTCTGCGTACGTCTTCGTGCCCGGCATCTTCATGGCGATAACCACCCTCGCGGCCCTCGCATGGGAGACGTACGTCTACGGCCTCTACGCCTGGCTGAACAAGCCGATAGGGGTCCAGGTAGCGGCCGCCATACTTTACGGCAAGTGGGTGGTGAGCGTCTCCAACTTCATCTCGGCGGCTTTAGGCGCGTTGCTCTTAGTCCTCGGAATTATAATGACATACTACTTAATTTCAGGTTGGATTAAATATAGGAAAGAGGCATCTGCCGGCAAATAATCATCTTTATAAACACCTACATCTTTTTCCTCATGGGAATTCTAAGCAGAATTAGAGAGGTCATAGAGGGGATGGCCGTCCACGGACAAGCCACGTCCATACTCCGCATAAAGGCGCAGATAGACAACCTCTTCATGATAATCACCCTCGGCGATATGTTGGGCATACCTCTACTCCCGCCGTACTACTCCCTTAGGCTTCTGCCCTACATGTACCCCAACATACAGACCTGGAAGATGTACATGTTGAGGGAGAGGGACGTGACCGACAGGATAGCATGATAGGCCTCAAGGGGCTTCTCGAGAGGAAGCCGAGGCTTAAGGTCCTGATCTACGCCGGCAAGGGAGGCCTCGGCAAGACGACGCTCAGCGCCGCCACGTCCCTGTTGCTGTCCCAGAACAAGAAGGTGCTCGTCTTCAGCACAGATCCCCAGGCCTCGCTCAGCGACGTGTTCGAGCGGGACGTCTTCGGCAAGGGCGAGGTGAAGATAGCCGAGAACCTCTACGTCCTCGAAATAGACGCGGACAAGAGGATAAACGAGTACGTGGCCTCCATAAAGAAGAAAATACTAGACATGTATAGGTTGGATAAGCTTCCGCCCGATCTGGAGGAGTACATAGACAGCGCCGCGGCCGAGCCCGCCATGTACGAGAGCGCCGTCTACGACGCCATGGTGGACGTTGTCGCCGAGGGCAAATACGACTACTACATATTCGATATGCCGCCTTTCGGACACGGCATAAGGATGGTCGCCATGGCCGATGTGTTGAGCCAGTGGGTCGAGAAGATAACGGAGCTGAGGAAGCAGGCATATGAGTACGGGAGGGTCGCCGCCTCGCTGAAGCGGGCTAAGCTCACCTACGAGGACGAGATACTCAAGGAGTTGCAGTACATAAGGGACAGGATAGTGGCCTTCCGCAATATAATAACGGATAGGGAGACCGCCGCCTTCATGGTGGTCGTCACGCCCGAGAGGATGAGCATACTGGACACCGAGAAGGCCCTCGAGATGTTCTCCTCTCTGGGGCTCGAGGTGACGGGCATCGTGGTGAACCAGGTCTACCCGCCCGAGCTCGCCAAGAACCCAGACATGCCCGAGTACATAAGGAACAGAGTGGAGGAGCAGAGGAAGTACATGGACGAGATAAGGAAGAAGTTCGGCGACTTGGTCATATCGGTGGTGCCTATGTTGAACAGAGAGCCCAAGGGGCTCGAGGCGCTGTCGTTGGTCGCCAGGGAGCTGTGGTCGCCGAGCAGATCCATCGAGGAGTACATATGAAGGCGCTCCTGGACACAAAGACTAAGTACTTCTTCTTCGGCGGCAAGGGAGGCGTCGGGAAGACGGTGGTCTCGGCGGCGGTGGCGCTGTACTACGCCGAGAGGGGCGAGAAGACCTTGCTGGCCAGCTTCAACCCTGTCCACTCCCTCTCGTCGCTGTTCGGCCAGAACCTGAGCGGAGGCGCTGTAAAGCCCGTGGCCGGCGTGGACAACCTCTACGCAGTCGAGGTCGAGATAGGCGACGTCGTCGAGAGGTATAAGGAGAGGGTGGCCTCGTTGCTGAGGGAGATATTCAAGTGGGCGGAGCTCCCGGTGGACACCAGGCCGTTGGTGGAGATAGCAACCACAAACCCATCCTTCCACGAGGCCGCCGCCTTCGACAAGATGATGGACATAGTGCTCAACGAAGGGCGTAACTATTCCCGCGTGATATTCGATATGGCCGCCGTGGCCAACGCGGTCAGGCTGATAGGCCTCTCCAAGCTCTACGGGCTGTGGCTCCAGAGGACCATAAAGATGAGGCAGGAGGCCCTATCTCTGAAGTACCAGCTGTCGTTCCGCAAGGAGAAGGTCCTCGAGGAGATAAAGAAGGACCCCGTGTTGAACGACCTCATCTCTCTACAGGAGCGGTACGCCAAGGTCAGGGAGATTCTGAGGGATCCGCAACAGACCAGGTTCGTCTTCGTCACGATACCGACCGTATTGTCTATATCCGTCGTGAAGAGGTTCATCGACATGGTCAAGGCCTACGAGATACCCATAGGCGGTGTCGTGGTGAATATGGTGATACCGCCGGAGGAGGTGGAGATGGATAAGACCGGCTTCCTGAAGTCGAAGGGCGAGGAGCAGGCCAGAAACCTCGCGTTGATAGATCAATACTTCGGCGACCTCGTCTTGAGCAGGGTTAGGCTGTTCCCCGAGGACATAGTAGGGCTTGATAGGCTGAGGCAGTTCGTCAAAGAGCTGGTCAAATGAGGCTGGCACAAGCCATACGCGACTTCCTCTTCGGCGCCTTCCTCCTGGATCTTTACAGGGAGACCGCGAAGGCCCACAAACAGCTGTTGACGGTAACGGAGTTCCTAGTCTTCGGGGAGTTCGTAGGGGTGCCCCTCCTCTCGACGTACTACGCCTTGAGGCTTCTGCCGTATTTCGTCGGCGACCTCTACGACTTCAAGAGGGAGGTCATGAAGGATAGGGACGTCATGGAGGAGATCTCGGAGATCGATGTCCACTGAGGACTACTCCTGGCACACCATCGCGGTGGGCAACAGCATCCTCGGCGTCTACAACTTTGTCGTGTTGGCGGCCCCGCCCGACTGGAAAGTGGTAGTGATGCCCATGGCGTCCGACGTCTTCTCCCACGTGACGAGAGACGGGGCTAAGTGGGTGAGAGACGGCGAGGTGAAGCACTTCGTCAAGGCCGGTTCCAAGTTCTACGAACTGGAGATCAGGGTGCGGCCCGGCGACAGATTGAGCCGCGAGGGGTCTCCGGTCGAGTTCGGCGGCCACAAGGGGCTGTACAGAGTGGGCCGGGAGGGCTTGCTGAAGAAGAGCGACGTGCTGATCGTGGAGATCTACTGCCCAGAGACCGATAGGACCATCTCCGTGAAGCTTAGGGGCGACGGGGCGCCGCTCGAGATCTTGCGGTATTTAAAGTACAGCCGGTGCCACTAGGCCTTCTCCCACACGGCGAGGTAGTACGGCGTCTTTAGATAGAGCCTCGCCCGCGTAAAGCCGACCGACGACAGCAGATCCTCGATCGAGCCCGACGTGAAGAAATTGGCGGCGCCGCCCCACAGAAACACCGCGGCTACGGAGGGCAACGACGACGCGTCGATGTTGCCCACGACCAGCTTGCCGCCGGGCTTGAGCCTATCGGCGAGACACCTCAACTCCTTGTAGGGGTTGGAGGACCAGTGAAGGCCGTCCGCCAACGCTATGGCGTCGTAGACTGCCTTAACCGCGCCGCAAGCGTCCGGCGCTATCTCGACGTAGGGGAGGCCGGCCTCGGCGGCGTCCTCCGCCGCCTCTCTGCTCTTGTCGTAGCCATATATGTAGACGCCCAAGCTGGCCAGCTCCTCGACGGCTGGAAACACCTCGCCTATGTACGGCGCAAGCAACTTGCCGGTCACTACTTTGCCCAACACGTCTACGTAGGCGTCGATGAAGAGGCGGTACCACTGGGACGTAACCGCGGAGATCCTCAAGAGATCTGCGACCTCGTCGAGCCTCCCCAGCGACCTCGTCACGGCCTCGTGGAACTCGACGTACTGGATCCCGAGGGGGGAACTCAACGCGGGTATCCTCACGCCTCCCCGCGGATTCCCCTTGGCGTCCACGCGCCCGCCTGCCAATAGGATCTTGAAAAGCACATCGGCGCATCTGCCCCCTTCTCCCTCATATAGTCTGTCCACCACCTCAACGCGTATCCGACGCTTACATCCACCACGTCTTTCGTAGAGCCTAATAGGGACAGCTTCCGTTGCAGTGCGAGTAGCCTCTCGTCCTCCGAGAATAGATCGGCCACCGTCTACTTTCCGAGGGACAATTTAATCCTTTCAGCCAACGTTCTCGGATTCCTCACAGGCCCGCTGTGGATCAGCCTGCCGTTAACTATTACAAGCGGCAACCTGCCCGACCTGTGCTTTATCATCAGATAGAGGCCTCTCAGAGACGTCGGGATTGTGAACCTGATGGGGACGTCGCCGAGCATGCCGAGGGCCGCCATCAGTGCGGCTAGATCGTCTTGGGGCTCCTCCAAGAGGTCCTCCGTCAGCTCTATCTTGAAGGCCTTGGCGACCTCGTCGCAAGTTCTGCAGATGCCCACCCTGGCGGGGACGAAGGCGACGATTTCCAACACGCATTAATTTAAACCGGAAATAAAAACGATTCGTGATACCCATAAGCGTGATGGTGGCCGGCGTCGGCACCACCTCCTTCAAGATCAAGGGGAGATACGGCGTGGGGAGGCCCAGCGACTTCACGGCGCCGTTAAGGCCGGCGGTTACCTGGAACATAACCAGGCGTTGCAACCTCAAATGCCTGCATTGCTACGTCGACGCGGGGCCTAGAGATCCGGGCGAGCTGACGACGCAGGAGGCCATGGACGTGGTGGACCAGATGGCTGAGGTGGGGGTGCCCATGGTCATATTCTCGGGCGGCGAGCCCCTCCTTAGGGAGGATCTATTCGACGTGGCGGCCTATGCCGGGAGCAAGGGGATAAAGCTCGTGTTGTCAACTAACGGCACGTTGATAACTAGGGAAGTCGCGAGGAGGTTGAAGGACTTGGGGTTCTACTACGTGGGGATAAGCTTGGACTCGGTCGACGAGGGGTACCACGATGCGTTCAGAGGCGTCAAGGGCGCCTTCGCCGCGACTCTCGCCGGCATCAAGAACGTGGTGGAGGCGGGGCTGGACGTGGGCCTCCGCTTCACGGTCACGGCGAAGAACATAGAGGAGGCGCCGAGGTACATAGACTTCGCCGTGTCCCTCGGCGTTAAGAGGATAACCTTCTACCACCTCTCTGCGGCGGGAAGGGCCCAGAAGATGGATAGGGGGTGGTACTACACGCCGGAGCAGTACGTAGCCTTCATCAACTCGCTGATAGAATACGCCAGGAAGTACGCCGGCAGGATAGAGATCGAGACGACGCTGGCGCCCTTCGACGGGATATATATAGCCGAGTTCTTGGGAGGGGGCTCGGAGGAGTATCTGAGGTTCGTCGAGGCGGCTGGAGGGTGCGGCAGGAAGATGGTGTCCATATACCCCAACGGGGACGTGTACCCCTGCCAGTTCCTCGACTTCTACAAGCTGGGCAACGTGAGGGAGAGGAGGCTCCGCGAGATCCTCCGGCCCGAGACCGTGGAGCCCTTCGTGAACACAGAGAGGTACCTCAGAGGCCCCAGATGCGGCGCCTGTAGGTTCAAGCAGTACTGTAAAGGCGGCGATAGGGCGAGGGCGTACTACCTCACAGGCGATATGTGGGGCGACGACCCGCTCTGCCCGATCCCGCACATCGCGTATATCCATAAAAGCTGACACGGAAGGCGTGTGGAGTATATAAAAACATGTGCAGAGCCTACGCCATGGCCAGAGAGAGGTCTATCGCCATAGCCTCCGCCTACCTCGGCTGGGTCATGGACGGCTACGACGCGCTTCTCGTCGCCCCGATATTGCCCCTCCTCGGGTCTGTCTTCTTCCCCGGGCCGTACAGCTACCTAGGCGGCCTCTCGACGTTGGTGGCCACTCTGGTCATGCGCCCTCTAGGCTCTGTCGTGATGGGCTACGTCGGGGATTGGGCCGGCAGGAGGATCGGACTTATGGCGACTACCCTCGGCTACTCCCTCTCGGGCCTGGCCATAGCGCTCATGCCGCCGTACGAATCGGCGGGGGCGGCGGCGCCGATAGCTGTCTTGGCCCTCCGCGCCCTTCAAGGCGTGTTCCTCGGCGGCGAGTGGGGCCCCGGCACCTCCATGATCATGGAGTGGAGCGGCTGGAGAGGCGAGATATCGTCTGCCTTCGCCCAGACGGGCTATCCCCTAGGCGCGTTGGCCGCCAGCTTGGTCTATTCGGCTATGTCGGCCTCCATGGGCTCCGCGTTCGCGGCCTTCGGCTGGAGGATATATATAGCGACCGGCGCGCTGGCGGCTATCCTCGCCTTCATGCTCAGGCGAAGATCCGTGGAGTCCCCACTGTGGAGGAGGCCCAGGCGCAACCCCCTCGCGGCCCTCTTCCTGGAGAGCTCGGCCGACTTGGCCAAGGCTATAGCCATGACGACCGGGCTCTTCTTGATATACTACTCCACCTATCTGATATATTCTCAATATCTCAAATACGTGGGCCTCGCCGAGCTCACGCCGTTGGTGATGACGGCGTCGACCGCCGCGGCCGTGATCTCCGTATTCCTCGGGGGCGTGCTCGCCTTGGTGGCGGGGTATAGGGCCGTTTTTGTCGGGAGCCTTGTGGCCGCCCTCGCCTTTGCGCCGTACGCCCTAATGTTCAACCCCTCGGCGGGCTCGCTCGTGGCCTTGGCCTTCCTCGAGAACTTCGCCATGGGGCTCGTGCCCTTAGTGCTCGTGCGGAGGTTCGGCGTCGAGAAGAGGGCGACCGGCCTCGGCGTGGCCTACAATTGGGGGCTACTGATAGGCGGCTGGGCGCCTCTGCTAGTCGGCATCTTCGGCTCAATGCCGGTGGGCATGGTGTCCGTAATGGCCGTGGGCGTCGTCATGGCGATCGCGGGGCTACTGGCCCTTGGATCCCCAACGCCCTAGCTCCTCCACCGCGTGCCTCAAAGCCCTCGCCGCCGTCTCCACGTCTCTGACGTTTATCGCCTCCTCTTCCGTGTGGGCTAGTTTGGGATCGCCGGGGCCGAACGCCGCTATGTTCTTGGTCAGCGAGATCAACAGGTTGAAGTCGGCGGTGCCGTACTTCCTGCTGAGCTTGGGCTCGACGCCGACCTTCAGCAAGCCCCTCACCAAGGCCCTCGCGGCGGGGTTCGTGGGGCTCGCCTCTGCCGGGTCCACGCAGGATCTTACGCGAGCGGGGAGCCCCTTAAGGCGTTCCTCGAGCTCGGCGCAGTTATGGCCCGGCGGGATCCTGACGTCCAACACGGCGACGCACTCCACAGGCACCTTATTCGGGGCGTCGCCGCACCTCACGACTGTCGGCGTCACGGTGAAGTCCTCGTACCTCTCCCCGTGCTTGAGCGCCTCCTTAGCCCTTACATATACGGCGTACAGCTCCTCGAAGGGGTTGCCGTAGATAGGGCTGGAGGCGTGGCCGCCCTTGGTGCTCAGCCTCAGCTCCACCTTCCCGCCGCCTCTGTAGGCGTACGCCACGTGCAGGTCAGTGGGCTCCCCGACGTAGACGTAGTCCGGCCTGGGAGGCCCCCCTCTGAGGAGCTCCTCCGTTCCCGCGCTGTCGTCCTCCTCGGCGGTCACCAACGCGAGGACCAAGGTGCCGGAGGGCCTCGCCGACGCGAACGCCCCGACGTACGCAACCAGGGGGCCCTTATCGTCGACGGCGCCCCTCCCCCTCACGACATCGCCCTCGTCCCTCACCTCGAGGGGCCCGACGACCGTGTCCATGTGGGCGTGGAGCCACGTGACGGGCGCCCCCTTGCCTCTTACCGCCACAACGTTGCCCGCTCCGTCTATCCAAGCCTCGTCGGCTATCTCCCTAACGACGCCGAGGAGGAATCTGGCCAGCTCGGCTTCGCCGTGCGACGGGCTATATATAGACAGCGCGCGTAACAACAAGCTCTTTAGATCCATAGAGGCCGCCGGATACCGGTTTATAAATGCGGCCGCAGACCCCGCCCTTTAGGGTGGGGTAGGGCTTTTAGCTGGCCTTAATTTAGTTATGGTGGTTAGGCGCTCTGTCGCGGTGCCGCTTCTGCTGGACGGCAACCAGCTTCTGGACTTCCTTGAGCTGGAGAGGGCGTACAGG
>JBMFIG010000023.1:0-21181 GCA_049976425.1 Thermoproteus sp. | reverse complement strand
CGCAACAAGCCTTGAGGAGAATAATGGAGATGTACGCAAACACCACAAGATTCATACTACTAGCAAACTACGTGTCGGGCATAATCGAGCCGATACAGTCGAGGTGCGCCATATTTAGATTCTCGTCGTTGCCCAAGGAGGCGGTCTTGTCAAGGCTTAGGTTTATAGCTGAGCAGGAGGGCGTCAAGATCTCGCAAGAGGCGCTGGACGCCATATTCGACTTCACGCAAGGCGATATGAGGAGGGCGATAACGGCGCTCCAGATAGCCAGCTCCATGACGAAGGCCGTAGACGAGGAAGCCGTCGCCAAGGCGCTTGGCTACGTCAGTCCGTCGATGCTACGGCAAATAATCGCCGAGGCCATAGGAGGAAGCTTCAGCAAGGCCATGTCGCAGATATATGGGCTGGTTGCGGACGGCGGCGTGGGCGAGCTAGAGCTCGTGAGGCAAATCCACCGCGAGGTCCTCAGGCTAGACGTCCCGGAACACCTAAAGCCGGACCTCGCGTTCGAGGTAAGCAAGGCGCATTACGCGATTCTACGTGGCGCAAATGGTTTGCTACAAATATATGGATTATTAGCTAAAATAAGAAAAATTATTTCTATATCTAAGAAAAGCTAATCATGGTATTTATATAAATTATATAAGTAAATATGTAAACGAAAAGTTTATATAGTGATAAAGTATTTATAAGGGATGTCTTCCCAGCCCAACGCCCAGGGGATACCTCACAAGCTCCGAGTGACAAAAAGTAGCGATGGCTATTTAAGCTTAATCACAGAGACCGGAGAGCCGTATATATGTCCGGTCTGCGGAAATGACAAGTTCGTTTACAACTATGAGAGAGGAGAAATAGTATGTGTGGTGTGCGGCACCGTGATATCGGAGAACTTGGTGGATCTAGGCCCCGAATGGCGCGCCTTCACTAACGAGGAGAAGGGGCAGAGAGCCCGCACAGGCGCGCCCATCACGCGTCTGGTCTCGGAGGCCTTAACCACCGTCATAGACTGGAGGGATAAGGACGTGTCGGGCAAGGAGCTTGATCTTAAGCGGAAGTTGGAGGTCATAAGGCTGAGGAAGTGGCAGACGCGGGCTCGCGTACAGACGTCCTATGAGCGCAACTTCGTCCAGGCGGCGCAGGAGCTGGAGAGGCTCAAGAGCGCCATGGGCGTCCCGCGGCCCTGCGTAGAGCAGGCTCTGGAGATCTATAGACAAGCGTTGGAGAAGGAGCTTGTCAGAGGGCGCTCTGTTGAGGCCATGGCTGCCGCCGCGCTGTATATGGCGTGTAGGATGCTCAAGACGCCGAGGCCTCTCGACGAGCTTATAAGATTCACAAAGGCCTCTAGAAGGGAGGTGGCCAGATGTTACAGATTGCTGTTGCGCGAGCTCAACGTCAGGGTGCCCATAAGCGATCCGGTGCTCTATATATCTAGGGTGGCCGAGCAACTCAAGCTGACAGGGGACGTCGTGAAGACGGCGATCGACATAATAAATAAGGCCAAGAAAGCCGGCCTGACCGCGGGCAAAGACCCCGCGGGCCTCGCCGCGGCGGCGGTCTATATCGCCTCTCTATTACATGGCGATAACAGGACCCAGAAGGACTTCGCGATAGCGGCCGGCGTGACCGAAGTCACCGTTAGGAATAGATATAAGGAGCTAGCCAAGGCGCTTGATATAAAGATACCGATCAAATGATTATAAAAAGCAACGATTTGATTACGGTAAAGCCAGCGGAAACGCCGCTTAGTAGCGGCCATGTAGTCATGTATCTGCATAAGCGAGTGGCGGATATGTCGGACAGCGAACTTTTCGATCTGGTGAAAGACCTCAAGGAGCTTATAGCAAAGATGAAGCGCTCCTACAGACCCGAGGCCTACAACGTAGTGCTGTGGGACGACAAGATAGAGGTACTGCCCCGTTGGTGTGGCGACATGAGCTTCAACGCATTCTATGGCCTCAAGACCACCCCCCAAACTCCTCAGATGATCTTTGAATCATATAGATGAATATTACAATAGATTTAATATTTTTTATTTTTATATTCAGTATAGGATTATATGTAATTTATAAAATTGAGTATGATATAAAGATTTTACGGATATTGAAGGCCTATCCCGTAGTTGCGAAGGTAAAGGGCGAGGGACTAGTAGACTTCTCGAACCTCTCCGTGATGCTCAGAGACTACGACATAGAGTATTCGGTCGAGGGGCCTGTGGACGTCGAGAGGGTGGGCGAAGGGATATACAAGATAAGGGCGAGGTCAGGCGGGAGAGTAGTATTCAGGATAGTGGCGTACGGGAATTTCGACGAGTACGCGGTGGAGAAGAGCGTTGAGGTTCTAGGCGGATAAGAGGCGCGAAAGTCTAAACACCTCTACGTCCCACGCAACGGCGGCCAGATAAAATGCTATATATGGCGAGGTGTCTCCAGTCAACGTGCCAGCTATACCGGCGAGCGACGATATGGCGAGCACGAGGCCTATGGAGTCGACGAGCGCTATAAGAGGTATTATGACCACGTAGATCTCTGGCTCCCTCGCTATGGAGAGCACAAGTGAGGCTATAGCGGTTATTACTATGCTTACGACAGCCACCGGGTCCATCAAAAGCGTGACGAAGTATATCACTAGTACTGCGACAAACCTATACACGGCCAGCGACGCCAACAATCTCTGCACGTCGGAGGGATACGAGGTGGTATTTCAAACTTTTCAGCCTGCTTTCGCCACTACGGGGGAAGACTTTATAAATTGGTTCTAATCGTGTGGCTATGGCTGACGCCATAGCGGCGACGCCGCCTAAGCCCCTCGTTAAGGAGCCGGCAACCATAAGTAGCGGCGGCGTGGCCAGATGGAAGGTGGGCAGAGGGTTTTCCGCTGGCGAGGTGGAGCAGGCGGGCTTGACCGTGGAGCAGGCCAGGCTGTTGGGCCTTTACGTGGATACGAGGCGCAAGTCTATCCACGAAGTCAACGTACAGGCGCTGAAGGAGTGGCTGGTCAAGGTGCTGGAAGGGCAGACGTCTCCTCCCGAGCCGAAGATACCTGTCTCGGTTTCGATAAAGCCTAAGAGAGGACGCGCGTTTAGGGGCTTGACGTCGGCCGGGAGAAGGGCCAGAGGTCTGTTGAGCACTAGATATAAGGAGACCCACGCGAGGAAGTGGAAGAAGAAGGCGGCCGAGAGGGCGGCTAAGAGGCGCCATGAGGCCACCAAGGGCTTGGGCAATCTAATGAGGATTTCGAAAATAGTCCACAAGAAATAGTTTACTTAAATCTACGTAAATTCTCTATTAACGTCTCTATTTCTAGATTTGTCACCGCTAGCGGAATATATTCCCGTTTACATATTTCCAAGGCCAGGCTATCCACCTCCTTGACGCCGTGTAGCACCATCACCGCAGGTTTCAGATTAACTACGGCCGACATAGCCTTCACGGCTATCACGGGAGATCTTCCGGTCGATACCTTTGTGAATATGGCCGCCCTTTGGGACGTCGTGCCGTAGAGGCGCAGATACTCGTTGGAGGGCACCTCCAAGACGAGCTTTATGCTGTCCACCAGGGTGTAGCCGTATATATCTACGGGCGGAGGCTCTATCAAGACCTCCGCATCTATGGCATTTAAAAACTCCCTAATAGGCACGGGGGACGTGAAGTCCCGCATGTCAAGGACGGCGATCCAGTACTTCTCCTTTAGTATCTGCCTCATCAACAGATTGACAATGGGGCTACCGCGCTCCAGATCCGCCTCTATGAGCGCCTGGACCAGCCTCTTCACGAACCTGGCGCCGGGGAATTTCCTACGGCCTGACTCGTAATCGCTGATAACGCTCGGCGAGGTGTTCAGCCTTACGGCTAACGCCGTCTGTGTAAGGCCGAAGACCAGCCGCCACCTCTTTATCGCCTCGCCGGGATTTTCCGACATTATTATATCGCCTGCTATATACATGGCGACATCCCTATACGGCTGAGTCATCGTAGGAAGGTACACATGGGAATATAATTATTTCTTTTTTGTAAACAGAAGGCGTGCCGTGCTTTGAGCAAGAAAAGCTAAATATCGCTGGTACTCCCCCCACGTGATCAACAAGGACGAGCTTTTGAGCAAGATACGTGAATTGAGCGCGTCGATGGATCAACTAGAGGGGCAGATAGCCGCTATCACTAAGGAGATTGAGGATAAACGAAATGCTCTGGGCGAGATCAGGAGGAGTCTGGCGGAGGTCAGATCCCAGATAGACAACATAAGGGCTAAGTTCCAGAAGATTAGGGAGGATCTGGGCCAGCTACGGGCTAAGCGCCAGGAGATAATAGATTCCATACGTAAAGCCAAGTCGCAGATCTTGGAGATAAACATGGAGATGCAGAAGCACAGGGAGAAGCTCGACGCGTATAGGAAAGCCCTCAGCGCCATTAACGAATACGTGGGGGGCAGGCCGCTGGACAAGGAGAAGATGAAGATGTTGGTGGAGAAGCTCGAGTACTACTTCGAGACCTCGCCGACGGATCCGGAGTGGGAGCGCCAGTTCATCAAGACGATATCCGAGATAGAGGAGGAGTTGAACTTAGCAGACTCCCTCGAGAAGCTGAGATCCCACATACAGGAGATAAAAAACAAGTTGGATGAGCTGAAGAAGAGAAAGGACGAGGTTAGACAGAACATAGCTAACCTCGTGAATTCTCTAAATTCCGTAAAGGAGGAGATTGCGAAGCTCAAGAAGGAGAGGGAGGAGGCGTATAAACAGCTAACAGAGCTGAAGAAGAAGAGGGACGAGCTGAAACAGATGAGGGACGACTTAAAGAAGGCCATCGTCGATCTAGCTATAAAGAGGAAGGAGCTTAGGGCTCGGTTGGCCCAGCTTAGGGATGAGCTGAACAAATACACCATACTGCTCAAGGCCGCCGATCTCTCGGAGAGGTATAAGACTGCCCTAGAGGCGCAGAACGCGAAGAAGGAGGACTTGAGGGCCAAGGCCGAGGAGATATACCAGAAACTGCTAAGGGGCGAACGCCTCACCCACGAGGAGATGAAGATATTAGCGGAAGCCGGCTACCTCGCTGAGGAATAGTGAGGGTACTTGTTCTCTATGTCGATCGTGATGGGGACCTCAAACAAGCCGGAATCGCCACGCCGGTAGTAGGCAGAGACAACGTACTGCGCCTGGGCATACAGTACATCCTTAGGCACCCAGACGACTCTGACGCCAACGCTATATTTGCCGCGGTTAAGATCTACGACAGCCTCGAGGAGAAGCTGGGCAAGGGCAACGTGGAGGTGGCCGTGGTCTGCGGCTCTCCCGACGAGAGGATGGCCAATATGGTTGTCCTCGACGAGCTTGGGCAAGTCCTTACGTCCTTCGACGCCGACGCTATATATTTCGTGTCGGACGGCCCCTCAGACGAAGCGGCCGTAATGGCGGTCCAGACGCGCAGACCTGTGATATCGGTGGAGAGGGTTATAGTGAAGCAGTCTAGATCCGTCGAGGAGACCGTGTCCCTAATAAGGTATTACTTGACCAAGGCGGTGAAGGAGCCCGAGTACAGAAGATATACCGTCGGCATTCCCTCCTTCCTCCTATTCCTATACGCTCTCTCAATATTTATAAATATTCAAATAATTTCATATATTTTGGAGCTTGGTGTATTATTTCTATTATTTTTATTGATGATGTATGGATTTGGTGTATATGATTTCTTGAAGGCCATACTTAGGAAATACGAGGTCACCTTCGCGGTCTCCGTAGTATCCCTCTTCGCGGTAACAGTTTACTTCATATTGGCCCTCTCGGGATATCTCGGAATAAAGGTGCCTCAGAGCTTGTCTATACAATACAATGGCCTTATACCCGCCGTCGTCCTCGTAGTGCCGATAGCCAGCTACGCCATAGAGGGCTTCTTGAGGACGCAACGCATCTCGCGGAGCGTGTTTATACTAGCGGCGTTGGTGTTCTCGTTCTTCTACTTCATCATGCCCCCCATCGTTGGGACGGTCGGGGGATCTCTCGACGTGAGGGCCTTCTTCGAGGGGGTCTTGCTATTCTCAGCAACTACGATCTTGGGGATAATAATAGCGTTGGCGTTATCGCGTGCGTTGCCGTCTGTCATTAAATAAGCGATATCCTTGCCTGTCTAGAGAGGAGCTAGCCTCGTTGGCTAAGTCCCACGGCTGCAATATCCTCGAGGAGGATTCCGTGGTGGTATTGGATTGCCCCGATTGCGCTGTGGCCAAGAGAGCCGCGTTTGCCAGACCCCTTGAGGCGTCTAGGGATAAGCCGGTGCAAATACAGAAGAGGAGTACGGTGACCATGGATGCCTTCACGGCGCGATTATTGGCGAATCTGGCAATGTCTAGGCGGCTGTCAAAGGTTCTGGAACCCTTCATAGGATCAGGCGCGGTGGCCGCTGAGGCTGAAAGATACGGAGCCTACGTGGTCGGCATCGATATAGACGCCGATATGCTGAGGAGAGCCGCGGCCAACACGTCGGCGGATCTCGTACAAGCAGACTCGCGCATGTTGCCGCTCAGAAAGGCGTTTGACGCAGCCGTGGGGGACGCCCCGTATGGTAGGATGTCGGTGGTCGAAGGAGACGTCGAGGGTCTCATAAGGCAGTTTCTAGACGAGGCGATGTCTGTGGTGAGGGGCCGCATAGTATTGGCCATACCCATATATTTCGATGTGCCTCAACTCCGTAGCTGTGCCATGTACGTCCACGGAGGCCTATACAGGGTTATAATAATTGCTCAATCGGGCGGCGGCCCCTCGTAGAAGATCCGCCCCTTGTAGGTCCGCGGCGCTATCCAGTCGAGGAAACCCCTGACGTCAGACGTCTCGACCGAGAAGACTATGGGGCCTAAGGGGGACTCGTTGGGCTCCGTGGCGAAGGAGACGACGCCGACGTACGCGGCTTGTTTATGTAGGTTGAAGACGATCCTCCCCTCGCCAGCTATGGATCTGGAGAGCACCGAACGCGCCGAGTCTTGAATGCCCTGGCGCCATATGGCCTCCTTGAGCTTCAGGAGGGATCTATAGCTATGCCCTCTAGCCACCAACAACGTCGTGTCGCCCTCGCGCCTCACCTCGACCTCGTCCGGCTCAAAGACGTTAAGGACAGCGCGCCTCACCTTCTCGGGATCCTCCGTGGGCCTTATCTCGGCTATGACCTCCACCTTCATAACCTCCTCACTATCGTGTCGACCTCCGCCTCTAGCTCCTCGACGCTTTTGTCCTCGTTCACGATTATCGCGTCGGCCCTCATGAGCAACGCGGTCACCCCGAGCTTCATCTCCCTGTAGTCGCGCATGGCGAATTGGGCATACGTGGCTGGGTCGTCCTCTCTCCCTCTAGAGGCGAGCCGCCTCAAGCGAGTCTGCCGAGAAGCCACGACATAGACGAGGAACAGACGTCCGAGGATCTCCTCCAAGGCCTCGGCCTCCTCGGGGCTTCTCAAACCATCTATCACCACCCTGTCGTCTCTCCCCAAGCCGAGCCCCCGCACGACCGCTCTCATGCCGCCCTCGAGCCTTATCAACACAGCCGCCTCATCGGGAGTCACGCCCCTCCTCTCAGCATAGCTCCTTATGATGTCGCCCATGGTGTACGGCTTAAAGCCACGTTTGACGAATAACGATGTAATTAACGTCTTTCCGCTTCCCGGCAAGCCGGCGATGCCGACCGCTACCACCGCCCCAGCCTCTGAGCCAATATTAAAAGTTCTCCGTAGTCTGCCTCCGCCTTAAAGCCTTGAGGAGACATATGGGTCGGCGCGGCGTGTATACCATATTCGCCAAGCCGCCGCACCAGCTCCGACACGCCTATCTTCAGATCGCCCAGCTCGTGTGTTAAATAATACCAGGGCCTCGACACGGAGTACTCGAGAGCCAAAGTACTCAACAACCACTTGGCTCCCTCCTCCTCGGCCCTTTCGGCGAGCTCAGATACAAAGGCCGCGTCGCCGAGCTCCCCAACCCAAAGCGGCCCGATGGACGACGGCTTCCCAGCCCCCGAGACGAGCCTGTACCCCCTCCGGATCTCTAGGTAGGCCAGCTTACGGAGCGAGTCCGAGGCATCCCTAGCGCCCTTCACGACCTTGCCGCAGAACCTAAAGTAGTGCCTCTCCCAGTACGCTATCAGGGGCTCGAGAGCGAAGTCGTTGGCCGCCGCGGCTCTTGCTAAGAAGCTCAACAATGCTCTGAGGCCCACCTCGACGTAGAACGGCGTCTTGGAAAGCCTCACGCCGTACCTCCTCAACGCCTTCTCCCTATAGTTGCCCACGAGCACAGCAGTGTCGGTGGCCGTGGCGCAGAGAAGCCCGCCGTCCCTAATCGCCTGGAAGGCGGACTCCGCGAACGGTGCGGGGGAACCGAAAGGGTCTAGGTCCACCACGTCGCACTCGCCCCTTAGCCGCCTCAACAATATCGAGGCGTCCTCGTTGTATACCTCGGCCGACACGCCGTTGAGCTCTAGGTTCTTCCTTATCACCTCCACGGCGGCTTTGGATATGTCGTTGAGCACGAGCCTGCCGACGGCGTTTGTCTCCAAGGCGTATCTTATCCCGCGTATGCCGGTGGCGCTGAGGGGCTCGCACACGTCTAGCTTCCTGCCCTCGATGCGCGAAAAAGCATCGAGCACGAGGATCGATATATACCTATTCCTAGCCATATATCTGTTGTAGAACACAGGGGCATTGGCCGGGTCTGCGTATTTGGCCGGATCGGGCGCCCAGAACCGGGCCTTTCCCTCCTCGAGGAGGACGAAGCTCACCCTCTCACGACCTCGGCGCCGAATATGTCGGCGAGGGCCTCAGCCTTCTCGCGCCTCTCCTCGCTCTTTACTATGAATATAGGCCGCTCGTCGTAGGCTATCCCGTTGGGATGCGACTGCTCCAGCTTGTAGGCGTTGGCGCCCATGGACCTGCTCGCCTTGTCTATAGAATCTGCCTTAATCGAGGTGAACAGATTTATCCGCTTGAATATGTCCGTCCCGAAAAACCTAGCCAACGTGGTTGCGGCCTCCTCAGGAACTCCCATATCCCCCCGTTCATATCTATACACGGTCTCCCTAGACACCGACAACATCTCAGATAAGGCACTCAGGCTGAGGCCGGCCTCCTCCCTACGGTCCCGCAAGGCCTCGCCGTCAACGAGGGCGTAGCGCTTCCCCCTGATCTGGAGGAACATGGGCATATCGCCTCTGAACGCCTTGGCGAGAGTGGCTAAGGACACGAAGTTGACGTTGTCGCGCCTATAGACGACGCCCTCCCTCAATACACTGCCTCTAGCGGAGGAGGCTACGCCGATAGCAGGGACGTCGAGGAGCTCGGAAAGCAGCTTAACATCGCGAAGGGCTCCGGTGGGGACCTCATCTGCGTTGGGGACCACCTTGAGCAAGATTTTCTTCCCTTCGTGCTCCACGACCATGGTGTACGCATATGGCCTAGAGATATCTATGAATAGATCTACTCCGTGTTGCCTCACTATGCTTAAGGTAGCGCTGAGCAACTTCTCCTGCACTGTGATAAGGTAGTTGTGAAAAATATATAAGGCTTAAAGGCGTATTATAGCGGTGGGGAGTACCCGGCAAGCCTGATCCCTGATGATCCATTCATGGGCCGAGAAAGCTATTTATCCGAGGGCCTTCCCTCAACTACGTGAGGCGCGTGAGGCTTAGCAACAAGGAGATTAAGGAGCTCATCAACAGCTTGGGCAGAGCCGGCGAGCTCATCAGAGATGCTGACGCGGTAGAGGTTGTGGAGATCGAGGGGGGACGCGCCATCTATGTAGCGGATTCACAGCCGGCGCTTCTGAAGACCCAGATCGCCAATATAGGCGAGATCTTTCTGCCTACGCTATACTTAATACACAAAACTCCGCTGGGCCAGAAGGCGCTCTCGCTGTACCCGTTAGTTCTAGTCGATGCAGGAGCCGTAAAACACATACTCAACGGCGCGGACGTCATGAGGCCGGGGATAAGGTCCATCGAGGGCGACTTCGGCAAGGGCGACCCCGTCTTGGTATCCGACGAGAAGAGGAGGGCCATAGCGATAGGCATAGCCCTATATCCGCGGGGCGAGCTAGAGGCCATGGATCGCGGCAAGGTGATCTACAACGCCCATTACCTCGGCGATAAGGTATGGAAGCTATCGCTTGAGCTGGCCGAGAAGAGATGACAACAGTTCGTTGAAGGCCGAGTCATCGCGTCGCTCGGCATATCTCCTAAGGGCCTCCAGAGGCGGCGTGAGGCCCAACGCCCGCAACAGGTTTGCGGCCTGGGTCACGTTCTGCGCCCCGGGCCGCGCCGACTCGAAATCGAGGATGACAGCTCTCCCGCCTCCCGCTACGAGCACGTGTTTCCCCGGCCTGGAAAGCTCGCCGTGGGAGATACCTGCCAGATCCAGAGCCCGCGCCTGTCTGAGCAGATCGGCCACAAACCTGGCCCTCTCCTCAGCCCCAGCGGCCCCCCACCAATCCGCGACGGGCGTGCCCTCCACATACTCCATAACCAACACGTCTCTAGTGTATGCGTAGAGCTTGGGACCTACGCCAACTCCATTTGCGATCTGGAGATAGCGAGCTTCGTCGAGCAGATGCGGCCTCTGGGCATCTCCCCTCCTAATTTTACACGCGTATATGTCGCCGTGTGTGGATCTGCAGAAGACGACGACCCCGTTATTGCCCTTGCCTAGAAGGCGTGCGGGTCCCCACATGACGCCGCCGCCCAGCTCCACCCTTACGCCTAGCGAGGATAGCTGTCTTGCAACTTCAGCCAAGTGGGCCAAATCGCCGCCTATAGCCAACGCGAGAGCCTCCCTCAACTTCATATATACACACGATCTGTGCGGTATATGAGCAGTAAGAGGGATCTCGTGGTGAAGAGGATCGCCGAACTCGTGAGGGCCGGCGCCACTCTGACGTCGTATACATGCCCGGCGTGCGGCACGGTGCTCGTCAGGCTAAAGACCGGCGAGTATTACTGCGCCAACTGCGAGAGGACCGTCGTGGTCGTCAAGTCGGAGGAGGAGGCCCAGAAGATCTCGGAGCTCTACAGCCTAAAGGAGGTGAGGCAGATAGTCTTCAACAAGATTCTGTCGCTGGGCAGAGAGATAGGCGGGCTCGACGGCGAGGAGCTCTACGACAGGTTGAGAACTCTTTCTATTCTGCTTGATATATACGAGAAGTTGAGCAAGATGAGCGGCTCTTGATCAGCGCTGCATACCTTCGTCACCTATAGGGAGCGGTGATCCTCATCACGTTAAAAAGGCGGATCCCGGTATATATGTGATGACGTGGTCCTACTGCGAGGGGTGAGCGGACCCCTACCCATCTGATAAAAAGGTTATATAGATGAGAAAAGCCATTTATATGCGGGCGGCTAGGTTCTACGGGCCTGGAAAGCCTCTGGCGATCGAGGAAGTGCCCAAGCCCAGCCCGGGGCCCGGCGAGGTGCTCGTTAAGATAAAGGCCGCCGGAGTCTGCCACACCGAACTGCATTTCCTAGACGGCATACTCAATCTAGGAGTTGTGCCCATAACGTTGGGCCACGAGATAGCCGGAGTCGTGGAGGAGGTAGGCCCAGGCGTCGACGATCCCAAGCCGGGCGATAGGGTGATCGTGTATTACTACGTCGGGTGCGGCAGATGTAAGTACTGTCTGAGAGGCGAGGAGAACCTCTGCGAGAACCCCAGAGCCGAGTACGGGTTCATAACCGACGGCGGGTACGCCGAGTACGTGAAGGTGCCTGCGAGGAACGCCGTGAAGCTCCCCGACAACATCCCCTTCGAGCAGGCCGCGCCTATAGGGTGTAGCGTCACGACGGCCATACACGCCACCAGAAGGGCGAGGCCGGAGGTGGGCGAGTACGTGGCCGTCTACGGCGTGGGGGCCGTGGGCTTCGCATTGATACAGTACAACAAACTCATAGGCGCGAAGGTAATAGCCATAGGCAGATCCGAGAGGAAGCTCGCGCTGGCTCGGGAGCTAGGCGCCGATTACGTCATAAACGCCAGATCTGAGGACGTGGTGAAGAAGGCCCTGGAGATAACCGGCGGGCGCGGCGTCGACGTGGTGTACGAGCTGGTGGGCGTTAAGGAGACCATGGATAATTCCCTCAAGATGTTGGCCAATAGAGGGCGCCTGGTCCTGATAGGCTATTGGCGCGACAAGCTGGAGGCCAACCCGCTGGATCTGGTTGTGAAGGAGGCTGTAATAACGGCGTCTGTGGGGAATACGCTAGAGGAGCTTATCGAGGCCGTGCGTCTGGTCTCGGAGGGCAAGATAAAGGTGGTCGTCGATAGGGTCGTCGGGCTTAGCAAGATAAACGAGGAGCTCGAAAGGCTTAGGAGAGGCGAGGTCGTGGGCAGGGTCGTCATCAACCCCGAGGCGCCTTGAAGGATATCTCGAAGGAGAACTCGGCGGCCTCGCCCGGGCCCAATATCTTCAGCCCCATGCCGTTGTGGTAGGCGTCGGGCGCCCCCGACATCGGCTCGACCGCGACTGCCCCCTCGACGCCCGTGTATACCTGTATATACGGCATATTCCGTCTGCGCATCTCGACCACGGAATACGGCGACTCGAGAATCACGGGATCGCCCTCGACGAGGAAGCAGTCGTCGTAGTCGCCCTCTGCCCCGAAACTGTGCGGGACGAGCTCGCCGGTGGGTATCTTGCCTACAGCAACGCATCTGAGCGGGTTCTCCGCCCTCAACCTCCACGGGCGCGACACGACGAAGTACGGATGCGCGCCCACGACCAGAGGCGCCCTCCTCCGGCCCGCGTTGACGATGCTTAACGAGACCGAGAGGGAGCTCTCGGACAGCTCGTAGCGGACTGCGCACGAGAGGGTCGAGGGGTAGCCCGGATGGGAGAGCTCCAGCTGGAATTCGGCGAAGTCGTCTCCGCGTTCCGCCAAGGCCCAGTCCATGGACATGGCCAGGCCGTGTATCGCGTGGCCCTCGGCGCTCTTGGGCAATTCGTAGAAAACCCCGTCCAGCTCGTAGACGCCGTCCTTGACCCTATTGGCGAAGGGTATGAGCAACGCCATACCGCCCCTCGTCTGCCTATCGACCGAGCCGGGAAGCACTATATCCCTATCGCCTTGTCTGAGCGAGGACAGGTACGCGCCCCTCGCGTGGAGGACGGCCACGGTCTGGCCCGACCTGAGCGTTATCACAAAAATAAGAGGGGATATATTTTCATGCTCAAGAGGGAGCTCATAAGACTGCTGGAGGAGGACGCCGAGTTTAGAGACATAGCGAGGGCCAAGCTGGGCATCGCCGAGCTGGCGCAGACCCTCCAGAGGCTGGCGCAGACCCTAGAAAACCTCGCGGCCGAGATAAGAGAACAGAACGCTTCGACGAGGGCGCTGGCCGAGGCTTGTCGGAGTAGCTCCTCGGATATAGCCGCGCTAAAGTCGTTGGCGGAGAGGGAAGTCGAGGCGATAGGGGCGCTCGCGCGGACCGTGGAGCAGATCGCCGAGAGGCTCGAGAAAAGGCAGACGGAGTCGACCGACGCGCTCAGCGCAAGGATAGTCGAGGTGGCGGAGGCCGTGAGGAAGCTCGACGAGACGTTACGCAAGCTGGTCGCGGCGATTTAACGAAGAGAAAGCCCTCCTGCCAGCACGCCGGTTTCCCGGGCCCTCGCGGAGCCCAGTACTCCCGAGCGCGGCGCCGGCCTTAGCTTCCGGGATCTGGCGAGTCCGGGCGTAGCACCGGCGCCTGTGGCCGGCTCAGAGGGCATCCGCTATACAAGCTTGGCTTTTTAAACATTTTGCCGCCGAGACAACACGCTGAATTTGCGGCGTTATAACCCTTCCGTGTATCGCGAACTGACCTCAACCCCCTAAGCGTACTCTTCTACACTATTATTGTCTTTATTTTATTTAAAGGATTTTTGTTTAATTTATACATAGACTTTTCTTAATTAATATATAATTAATTCCAATATCAATAGGTATTATCCTCGATAAAGTACACATCGCCGTGTCTCATGCCAAGCCTTTTAACCAAGCCGTTTTCTCCAGGAAGCCTAGGTGGATATATCCGCCCCGCTATAAAACCTTCTCTCTTCCGTAGCCTCCCCCTCCCGGTGTCTCTATAACTACCTCGTCGCCTTCAGCGAGCTCTACCGTCTCGCTACCTATAGTCACGGCCTCGCCGTTACGTCTCCTCACGGTTATTCTGCCGGGCCGCCCAGGCTCCCCGCCCTCGAGCCCCCAAGGCCCTATCTCAAGCCTGCTGGCTATTATCGACAGAGTCGTCGGCGCGAGGACCTTAAAGGCCCTGATAATGCCGTCTCCGCCCGGATATCTCCCGCGCCCTCCGCTACCCTCTCTGATCGTATACGCGGTGAATCTGACGGGGTATTCCCGCTCTGCTATCTCTATGGGCGTGTTGAGGGTGTTGGTCATGTTCACGTGGACGCCCGACACGCCGGGACCGCTGGGCCTGCCGCCGGAGCCCCCGCCTATGGTCTCGTAGTAGGACCAATAACGGCCGCGCCACACGCCGCCCATCATGACGTTCATCATCGTGCCGGATCCCGCGGCGGGTATTCTGCCGGGTAGGGCCTTGGAGAGCGCTAGGAACGTCACGTCGGCTACCCTCTGGCTAGTCTCGAGGTTGCCGGCCCCCACGGCGGCCGGCTTCACAGGGTTCACCAGAGAGCCTTCGGGCGCCTTGAGTTTTATAACGCTGTAGAACCCGTGGTTGGTCGGCAGATAGCCGCCTATGGCGGACCTCACGGCGAACGAGACGGCGGAGAAAGTGACGCCGAGCACCGCGTTGAGGGGCGCCTCAACTTGCCCCGCAGTCCCCTCGAAGTCTGCCACGACCCCCTCCCGCGAGATGTCCAGCGATATCCTTATGGTCAACCTCTCCCCCCTCCAGTCCAGGTAGTCCACCGCCTCGTATCTGCCCGCCGGCCATTTGCCTATCTCGCCCAGGGCGAGCCTCCTGCCGTACTCAACGGCCTCGCTCCACTGACCCGAGACGTCTCCGAACCTCTCAAAGAGATCTCTGACCCTCGCCGCGCCTACGCGGGACGCGGCCAATTGCGCCTCCAAGTCGCCGCGGGCGGCCGCCGGCGTCTTGAAGTTCTCCAGGATGAAGCTCAAGGCCTCCTTGTTGAGCTCGCCGCGCCTCAGTATCTTGACCGGCGGCACCACAACGCCCTCTTCGTATATCGTCTTGGCTCTGGGGTTCAGAGACGCCGGGAGCGGGCCGCCGACGTCCACGTAGTGGGCCTTAGAGGCCACATAGGCCACGAGCCTTCCCCGCCAGTACACCGGGTACAGCACCATCACGTCGTTCAGGTGAGTCCCCGAGATGTAGGGGTCGTTGGTCAACACGGCATCGCCCTCCTCGAGCTCGATACCCTCCCTGGCCAAATAGCCCAGCAGATTGGCCACGCCTACGTGGAAGGAGCCCAGATGCACCGGTATATGCTCGGCCTGCGCCACTATACGCCCCTCCGAGTCGACGATCGCCACGCTGTGGTCCATGCGCTCCCTGATATTCGGCGAGAAGGCCGAGTTCCTCAGCGCGATGCCCGCCTCCTCGGCTATATACTCGGTAGCTCTATGGATCAGCTCCCACCTCATAGCCTCATCTCGAGCACGCCGTATTTCCTCACGGAGACCTCCCAACGCGGCGGCACGACGGTCGTGGAGTAGTCCTCGACGATTAGAGCGGGCCCCTTGATCTTGAAGCCCAGGGGCAGATCCTGTCTGCGGTACACCGCGGCGGCGGTCCAGCCGTCGAAGTAGACCTCCCTCTCGAAGACCTCGGGCTCGCCCGAGGCGGGGGGATCGCCGAGGCGCGGCTTGGCCCTTCTCACAACGGCGAAGGCGCGTATGGTCGTCACCTCGATCTCCCTATCCAGCCTGAAGCCGTAGGTGGCCAGGTGCTTCTCCTCGAACGCCCTCCTTATGGCCTCGGGGGAGGCGTCCGCGCCCACGGGCACGGTGAGCTCCCAGCCCTGTCCCCTATACCGCACGTCGGCATACCGCAGGTAGTAGTCCGGCTTGTATTGGGCCAGCCTCCCCTCCAGCTCCTCGAAGCCCCTCGCCACGTCTTTGGGATAGGCCATACGCGCCTCGAACTTGAAGTCTGCCATCAACATGCCGAGGGAGGTGAAGACGCCCGGCATAGGCGGGATCAACACGCGGCCCATCCCCATCTCCTCGGCCACCTCAGCCGCGTGTTGCGGCCCGGCGCCTCCGAAGGCCATGAGGACGAAGCGGGAGGGGTCCAGCCCCCTCTCGACTGTCACGAGCCTTATGGCGCGCGCCATCTCGAGGTTGACCAGCTTGACGGCAGACCCAGCGACATCCACGGGGTCGCCCAGCTTGGCGAAGGCCCTCTCGGCGGCTTCTCTGTCCAGCTTCATGCGGCCGCCCGCGATAGCCTCCGGTATCCTCCCCAGCACCAGGTTTGCGTCAGTTATGGTGGGCTCCGCGCCGCCTCTTCCGTAGCTCACAGGGCCAGGGTCGGCGCCTGCGCTCAGCGGCCCAACCCTCAAGGCCCCGCCGGCGTCCCTCCAGACTATGGTCCCGCCCCCCGCGGAGACCTCCGCGAGGTCCACGAAGGGGAACCTCACGGGATAGCCGGAGCCCTTGACGACTCTGCCTCTGTGGCTTTCGCCGCCCACCTCGTACTCTGCCGTTATGGCGGGCTCGAAATCCACGACGGTCCCGGCCTTAGCTGTCGTGCCGCCCATGTCGAACGAGATGACCTGCCTCTCGTCTAACAGCTTGGCCAGCTCCGCAGCCGCTATGACCCCCGCGGCGGGCCCCGACTCGACCAGCTGGACAGGCCTCCTCGCCGCCTCGTCCACGGTCACCAAGCCGCCGGAGCTGGCCATGACGTACATCCTCCCGCCTCTCGACTCCACGTAGCTCTTCAACTTGCCCAGATACCTCCCGACGAGAGGCATCAAGGCCGCGTTGACCACGGCCGTGGAGAACCGCTCGTACTCCCTGGCCTCCCACGCCACCTCGTACGACGCCGTGACGTACTCGAAATGCTCCTTGAGGATCTTCGCCGCCGCCTCCTCGTTGGAGGGATTTGCGTACGAGTGGAGGAAGCCGACGGCCGCGCTGACGGCGCCGGCCGACTTGGCCCTCCGGGCTAGCTCCTCGACCTCTCGGGGGTCGACGGCCCTCTCCACAGTCCCGTCTGGCAGAGTCCTCTCGTCGACCTCGAAACGTAGCTCCCTAGGCACTATCTGTCTGGGCTTCTGGAAGTACAGGTCGTAGAGCCTAGGCCTGTTCTGCCTCCCGATCTCTATCACATCGCGGAAGCCCTTCGTGGTGAAGAACGCCACCTTGGGTATCTCCAGCCCTACCTGCCCCAGGAGCGCGTTGGTGCCTATAGTCGACGCGTGGAGGACCTCGGAGAAGTCGAGGCCTGAAAGCCCCTCGATGACAGCCCTCTCAGGCTCTCTAGGCGTCGAGAGTATCTTGAGCGTCTTAATATTGCCGTCCTTGTCAACCACCACGAAGTCCGTGAACGTCCCCCCTACGTCTACGCCGACGAGGCTCATCTCCGGGGCCTATACGCCACCACGCCGGCCAGCCCTATCACCGCCAGGAGGGCTAGGTAGACCCCGGCCCAGAAACGGCCGTAGGGCAGAATGGCGGTCATGACATAGGGCGCGGTGCTCGCTATTACCGCGTTGCCTATTTGATACGCAGAAGACACGCCGGTGTTCCGCACAAGGGTAGGGAATAGCTCGGCCAGGTACGCGGCCTCAGGCGTATAAACGATCCCATGTGCTATGCCCGTCAAAGCGGCGATGGTAGCCAATGCGGTAACGCTTGAAAGCCCCTCCTCAACTAACAACGACGCGATTATGAACAACACGAAACCGGCCACTATGGGTATCACATTGCCTAAACGCTCGGCCACGAATCCGCTGATTATTACCCCTATTAGATCGAGGACGGCGAAGAGGATTATGACGGAGAACTTCTGCGTGGCCGTGACAACGCCTAGGGCGTTAGCCACGTTTGGCAGAAACGTATTGCCGTAGTAGAACACAGCGCCTGCGGCGCCTGCCAAGAATATGCCCACGAGGAGAGGAGCCCAGTGCTTCAAGAAGACTCCGCCGATGGGGTTCTCCACCTTGGCGACCGAACGCCTCGCCTCGAGGTACTCGAAGGTCTCTCCAAACTTAAGTCTGAACAACAGTCCTACTATTACTATTATAAGGGACAACAGGAACGCGATCCTCCAGCCCCACGCCGAGACGGCGGCCGTCCCCATAATGGCCGTCAGCGCTAACATAACGCCGGCGGCCAGGAGAAGGCCGAGCGGCACGCCACTTTGGACGAATAGCATGTACAGCCGCCTCCTTCTCACGTTTTCGAATAGGTAGTTTACCGCGGATCCCCACTCGCCGCCTAACGCCAGACCCTGTAATAGCCTCAACACGACCACGGCGGTTATGGCGGCGGCGCCCCATGCGGAGTAGGGAGGCACGACTCCTATTAGTGCGGTGGCCAGACCAGCTAGCGTTAAGGTCCAAAGCATGGCCTCCCTTCTGCCGTAGCGATCCCCTATGTATCCGAAAAGCAACGCGCCGACGGGACGCGCGAAGAAGCCCAGAGAGAATGTGAGAAATACACTGGCGAGTTCTGCCAGCGGGTTCTTCGAGGGGAAGAAGGCGGCGCCTACGTAGCTTGCCGCCACCACGAAGAGGAAAGCGTCGTACCATTCTAGCAAGGTCCCGGCGGCGACTCCGGTCACAAGCCCTACGCCGATTTTTTGTTGAGCCATAAAGCAACATATTAATAGTCTTTATATATGACTATGGTAAAAAGTACATGCGAGCTGGCTGTCCATGTAGGATGTTGAGGTACACGGGGCTTGTAGCCTCCGCGGCCTTCTGGCTAACCGCACTGGCGTCTATATCCGTAAATCCCTGGTTCAATATTTCTAGGAACGCCTTCAGCGACTTGGGAGGCCCGAGGGCGGCCTATCCGTGGATTTACAACGACGGCTTGATCACGGCCGCCGCCTTCCTGGGCCTCTTCTCCGTCCACGTGGTCTCGTCTTCGTCGAATAAGCTGGAGGCCGTCGGCGGCGCCTACCTATCGATCTCAGCTATCTTCCTCGCCCTCATAGGCATATACCACGAAGGAACTCGGCCGCACGTCTTCGTCTCCACCTGGTTCTTTATCCAAGCGTTTCTCGGCTTCTTAATATACGGGCTGGGCCGAGCACTCGTCGAGAGGAAGCGGATTGGGCTGTCGTACGCGGCGATATTCCTAGCGGCCCTGGCGGGCGCCTTGATGGTGCCGTGGCCCTCGGCGGCGGCGTTGGAGGCGTACGAGGTAGTGCTCCTTACAGCGGGCGCCGCTATATACGCCTTGGGTCAGAGCTAGATGCGGAGCCGTAGGGAACCGGAGCCGCGCTCACAGCGGGCTCCCCGGCCCTCTCGGCGGCCGATCCTGCCGTATAGCTGGGCCGAGCGTGAATAAAAAATTTCCGCCGACCACTTACTTGTGCACAGAGCCGCGAAAAATCGCGGTTAACAACGCAAACTCCGTGCACAAGTTTTTATATGGAAGTCCGAGACGTCTACATGAACTGGCTTCAATACGTGCTGAGCCCTCCCAGCGGGCTCCATCTTGGGGAGATCCTCCTGATTTCTTTTATACTAGGCGTTCTGCACGGCGCGACGCCCGACGAGCATACCTGGCCCATAACCTTCAGCTACGCCGTCGGCAAGTACAGCACGCGCGGCGGCATGAAAGCAGGATTTCTATTCTCGCTCGGCTTCACGGCGCAGAGGGCGCTCTTGACCACGCTAGGCTATCTAGGACTCGCCCAGATATATAACCAGTACAACCTAGACGGCCCCGTCTACGTGGCGGTGGGGGTCGCCATGGCCGCCGCCGGCTTCTACGTCCTCAAGGGCAGATATATCCACCTCCCGATAGACGTCCTGCTGGGAGGTCGGCGGCACCACAGCGGCGAGGTGGGAGGAGTCCCCATGCACGAGCTCGAGGAGAGGGACGTCCCGTTGGGGATGACCGTCGTGCACGGCCTCATAGCCGGCTTCGGCTTCGGCGCATACGCTAGCGTGATAACCTTCGTCTTGGCCCCCCAGACCGGCTCGATCGTCTACGCCCCGCTCCCGGGCCTCCTCTTCGGGCTTGGGACGATGGCCGTGCAGATAGCCTTCGGCGCGTTTTTCGGCTCGATCATGCGGCTGAAGGGCCTCACCGAGGAGCAGATCAGGAGGGTGGCCAGACGGGTGGCCGGCTTCACGCTGTACTACGGCGGCCTCCTCTTCACGGCCGCCGGCGCTTTGATAATTGCTTTGCCGGAGGTAGACGCGTGGGCCGTAGCGACCGGCAATCCCATCCCCAATCTGGACTCGATAAACATAGGCACAATACTGGTGCTCACCGTTGTCGGCATCTTGGGCATAGGCTCCATGTTGAGGGAAGTCAATAGGCTGGCGAGGGGCAGGCGCAGACCATAGCATATCTCCCCATACCTCGAGGAACTCTAGACGTCACACCCCCAGGGGCCAAAATACGTTAAGTCTGGCAGAGCCCCCAGCCGGCTCTCCGTTCTACACAGGTACGTTGTCCTCTATTCGTGCCCGCCGCGGCTAACACATCTCCTCCTGAAAATGCGAGTATCGGCTTTATGCTACCTACGGCACATCTCTTGACAGATAGCGGCAGACTATCATAGGCGTCTGTAAATGGCATATCGGGGGCAAAGTTTATATCTGACTGCGCATCTCTAGACAGCCGGGCGGGCTCACCTCAATACCCTCTCTTCAGAGGTCCGCGAGCCAGTTCTCGATCATCGCCCGCCCGGCGATTTGACGTCCCCGCCTAGCTTAGCCGACCTCTCCAGGTGTAGATTCTCGCCGCTCCAACTCTCGGCGGGGTTATTCCATAGAGCAACCCGCTAGTTTGTTCGGTGTTGGATGTTTGGTTCGGGCCCGACATCAATTTTAGCCATTAGTCTTTTCTTATAGTTCTTGCATTTGAGATAGACGTACTAGAGTAAAGAAGTAACCGCGTCCGACTCCGAAGCCTTCCCCGCCCCGGCCCCTTCGCCTTTCTATTTCTCTCCCGTCCTTTCCGGCGCTCTTTACATTGGTGGTAGTTGGTGAGCGGTGTTAAGAAAAGTTGGTGGCGAGTTAAGTAGAGTGCGCCGTATGTGAACGG
>JBMFIG010000022.1:0-21928 GCA_049976425.1 Thermoproteus sp. | reverse complement strand
CGTAGCTCAGCATGGAAGAGCGGCGGCCTTCTGAGCCGTAGTCCCTAGTGGGGCGGAGGTCGCGGGTTCAGGCAAAGCCGCCTAGAAATCCCGCCGGGCCCGCCATCGCGGGGGCTTGTTTGATCGCCTCAGCTGAGGATCTATGGAGCCGATCACGCCGCTAATCGAATCCAAAAGCGTAAGAGATGTAAAAAGGCGGTTATGTTACCACTCCTCTTCCTCTTCCCACTCCTCCTCGAACTCCTCCCAGAGCTCCTCTTCTTCCTCCCACTCCTCCTCCCGAGGCATAGGTCTGGCTGGGGAGGGGGTATATAAAGATGCGCTCTATTGAGCCCGTTGGTGGAGCCGGTAGCTGTCCGGAGGGCCTACATAGAGGGGATAGCGCAACGGAGGATCCGCTACACACTGCTATATAGCGAGCCCGCCCCCCTCTCTGCGCTCCTCGACCGCGCGCGGGCCTACGCCCGGGAGATAGCGGGCGAGTGGGGCGCCTCTCTATGCCCCTCGGAGCTTCCCAGCCTCGGCGTGCTCTCGGTGGGCTGGCTCGGCGGGACCCTCCTGGCCGATCTGTCCGTGTGCTTCCCGATATCTAGGCCCCTCCCGCCGGATTTGGGCCCCATCCTCGCCGCCGAGTTTAGGGAGGTCTCGATCTGCCTCGAGCCCATAGGGCCCGTGGGCCCCGTCGAGGGGTTCTCCCGGTCGAGGATGCCCGCGTTGAGGCCCAGGGGCGTGATCCTAAGGGACGGCGTCGCCGTGGTGAAGATGCGGGGTCTCTACTTCTTCGCGAGGGCTGAGGCGCGCCCCGACCCTGCAGGCGGGGTCCTGCTCGACGTGGCCAGGCTGGGGTGCGGCGTGGACCCTCTGCGGGGCCTCTTGGAGGCCCGGCGTATACTCAGACGTCGGGGTAGGAGAGCATGAAGACCTCGCGCAGCTCGGCGAGTTGCTCCATCCTCCCGAGCCTCCTTATTATGTTCCTGGCCAGCGTCCACGCGGCGTTGACGTCCCTATTGAGCTGGACCTTGCAGCGGGGGCAGTAGACGAGGCGGCCCTTCTTCACCATCCTCCCGCCGCAGACGGGGCAGACGTCGGAGAGCATGGTCGTGTGGAGCTCCACGAAGTGCTCCCGGCCGATGGCGAGGAGGTCCTCGAGGTGCCTCTTGTACTGCGGCATCATAGGTATGTCGGCCACGAGTATGTTGACGCCTTTCTTGGGCACGAAGGCCTCCGATATGCTCGACGCGACTCCCTTGGCCAGAAGCTCAGTGTATCCGCCGAGCCTGAAGACTCTGTAGGCTATGCCGGCCTCGTTGACGTCCATGGCGTGCACTATGAGGGGACTGCCCTCTATCAGCTCCCTCAGCCCGAGCCTCTCGTCGTCCCTCACAAGCCTCACGACGGATCTACCGCCCTTGACGTAGACCTCGGCCTTTGATAGGCCCAGCTGGGCCAGATCGGTGTAGGTGAGGCGCCAGGACTTGTACATGCATATGGGCATGTCGTCGAGGTAGAGCGACACGACCGACTCGACCAGCTTGACGGGCCCTCCCAGCTCGACCACGGCGTAGTCGCCGCCGATCGCCTCCCTCGCCTTCTCGGCGTCGCATTTGAGGCTGTACGTCAGCATATGCCTGTCGGGAGGTGTCTTAAAAAATCAGACGCCGATCCTCACCCCGAGCTCGGCCACCTTCCTGTTCAGATCCCTCAGCAACGACTTGACGTCGACCTCAACCACCCTCCCACCGACTATGTCGACGTGTATCCAGTCGTGCGGCACCTGGAGCCCCTTGGCCCTCGCGACCCTTATCCTCCTTATGAAGAGGCCCATCTGCTCCAGATCGGGATCCATCTCGGCCTGTATTATGACGTCGGCTAGATGTTCGGCGAGGGCCAGAGTGTTCTTCACGTCCTCCACGTCGGTGTGGACCACCCCGACGACGAGCGAGCCGGTGTACTTGGCGAAGATCTTGAGGCCTCTGAACAGCTCGAAGACGTTGGAGGTCCTCAATATGATCTCGTTGAGGGAGTCTATCACCACGACGCCGCCCCTCACCTCGTCGGCGAGCTCCGCAAGCTTGTCCAAGACCGCCTTCGTGTCGAGGACGTCGAGCTTGGCCTTGCTCCACCCCTTCATCTTGTTGAGCCTGTCGGTCGGGGCGTAGAACCCGTCCACGATGGCGACGGAGCCCGGGTCTATGCCCCTTCTCCTGAGGGTCTCGGCCACGTCTTCGGGTAGGGCGTCCACGGCGAAGACGGCCGCCGGCGCCTTGGCCTTGGCCGCAGAGACGGCGAAGCAGTACGCGAAGAAGGTCTTCCCGACCCCGAGATGCCCTTCGAGCAACACGAGGTAGCCGGGCGGAAGCCCGTCCGGCGGCAACAGACCGTCGATGGGGCCTATCCCGGTCTTCATGAATATATCGCGGCGGATATAAATATTGTTCCTCCCCGCCGCTTAGCTTTTAACCGGCAACGCGCTAGGCCATGTGTCCGCGATAAGGCCTTTCGATCCCTGGAAGAACCCGCTCTGCCCCTGCCCGCCCAAATACGGGCTGAACCCCTACACCGGCTGCGGCCACTCCTGCGCCTACTGCTACATATCGAGCTATATACCGAGGGCTTTCCAGCCCAGGCCCAAGGAGGATCTCCTGGAGAGGGTGAGGCGCGATCTCAAGAAGCTGCCGCCGGGCTCCGTGATCTCGCTCTCCAATTCGTCCGACCCCTACACCCCGCCGGAGGCCGAGCTCCGCCTAACGCGGAGAGCCCTCTCGCTTATACTGGAGGCGGGGCACAAGGTCTTGATAGTCACTAAGTCCCCCCTGGTCTTGAGGGATCTCGACATCTTGTCGAAATACCCTGGGAAGGTCGCGGTCCAGATCACCGTGACGACGCTGGACGAGAGAATAGCCGAGAGGCTCGAGCCGCGGGCGCCTAGGCCCTCGGCCCGGCTGGAGGCGGCGAGGAGGCTGGTCGAGGCGGGAATTCCGGTGGGCGTGAGGCTCGATCCCATAGTGCCCTACGTCAACGACTCGCCGGAGTCCCTATCGGCAGTAGTGGCCGCCGCGGCTGAGGCCGGCGCGCGGCAGTTGGTGGCCAGCACCTACAAGGCGAAGCCCGACAACTTCGCCCGGCTCGTCAAGGCCTTCCCCGAGGCGGCGGACAAGCTGAGGGAGCTCTACTGGGTCAGAGGCGTCTACATGCACGGCCAGAGGTACGCCCCGGCCGAGTACAGGAGGGCTGTCCTGGAGCGCGTCAAGCGCGAGGCGGAGGCCAGAGGGCTCCAGTTCGATATATGTAGGGAGGAGTTCTTCGACCTCAACACGCCTGGGACCTACTGCGACGGGAGCCACCTGCTCCGGTAGGCGCTAGAGGGCGCTCCTCAGAGCCTCCCTGACCTTCGGCCCGTATTCGTCCCAACGCTCCAGCGCCTTCTTCAAGAGGGCGGAGAACTCGGCGTCTCCGGTCAACGTAGAGATGGCGTCGGAGATGACGGCGGGATCCAGATATATCATCTTGACCGTCATGCCGCCGTCTATTGTGAAGTTGACGCCGGTTATCCACGAGGCCTCTTCGGAGGCGAGGAACGCCACGAGGTTCGCCACGTCCATGGGGTCGCCCACCCTCCCCGCCGGATGTTGCCCGTGGTCCAGCCTATTCAGGGACGGCTCTCTGGGAGGTATCTGCCAGGCGCTGGTGTCTATCCACCCCGGCGACACCGCCACGACCCTTATCCTGTACTTGGCCAGCGTGATCGCCAACGAGTGGGTCAAGGCGATCAGCCCGCCCTTCGAGGCTGAGTAGGGCGCCGTGTTGGGCTCCGACTGGAAGGCGCGGGTCGACGCTATGTTGATTATGACGCCTCCGCCCCTCCTCGCCATTATCCTGGCCGCGTATTTGGAGCAGAGGTAGGGCCCGGTGAGGTTCGTGTCGATGACCCTATACCAGTCCTCCAGAGTCTCCTCGAAGAAGTCCTTGAAGTTGCCCACACCAGCGTTGTTGATTAATATATCGACGCCTCCGTACTTCCCCTCGACCGTCTCGAAGAGGCGCGCTACGTCCCGCTCCTCTGCCACGTCTCCGTGGACGAAGAGGGCGTCGACGCCTCGGTCCTTGAGCCACCTCTCTCTGTACTCTCCGCCCTCCCTATCCACGTCGAAGAGGACCACCCTGGCGCCCTCCACGCCGAGTTTGTAGGCGATGGCGGCCCCGATACCCCTCGCGCCGCCCGTGACGACGGCTATCTTCCCTCGAAGCTTCATATACAAAAACCCGTCCTATAATTATGATACCTCCGCTGTCCGTCGTAGAGCTCCTGCGGCTGTTGAGGCGTACCCCCCTCTGGCTCTTCTTCGCGACGCTCGCCATACAGAGCGTGCCCTTCAACCCCATCCCCAACCTCCTGCCCATCGCCGCCTACGTGGCGGGGAACGCCGGAGATCCGCTGGGCCTGTCCCTGTCTGTTTTGTTATCCGCCTCGGGGGCCGTGTTGGGGAAGCTAGTCGTGTTGAAGCTCGGGGATTGGCTGAAGGCCCTCATGCCGCAGAGGAGCAGGGAGGCGTTCAAGAAGTTGTTGGAGATGGTGCCCGACGATAAGCTGGACCTAGCCGTCTTCGCAATCGCGGCGTCGCCGCTACCCGACGACGAGGTCTACCTACTCCTTAGGGCGGGCGACTACGGCGCGAGGAGGCTGTTGGGCGTCCTCGTGCCCGCGAAGCTCGTGTGGGCGACGATCCATGTGGCCTACGCGCTGGCGGTGTATAGAGCCGTCAGGCTTGTGGCCGGGGATGCCGCCTTCTGGATCTACGCGCTCTCCATATCCGCGCTGACGCTCGCCCTGACTCTGATCGCGTTCCGCCTAGACTGGGCCGCCGCGTTGGACGCGTATAAGGCCGGCGGAGTCAAGCCGGCGGTCGCGGCGATTTTGCGGAGCGCCTTCCCGCTACGGCGCGCCAAGCCGAAGCTTTAAAGACACAAGTGATAGTCGCCGTGGAGATCGCGCATGTAGACCTAGAGAGGCTCGCCGAGGCGCGGCTGAACGAGGTGCGCGCGGAGCTAGCAATCGCTGAGGAGTTCTTGAAATCCGGCGTCTTGAGGAACGCCGCGGGGAAGGCGTTCCAGGCGTGGAAATCGTACCTCTCCTACCTCGCCATAAGGAATAGGCAGGTCCTTAAGGCCGAGGGCTACAAGAGGCTGGATGGGCGGAGGGCGGTGCCTAGGTCCGAGTGGCTCGCCGCTGTGGTGCCCACGTCGTTTATGTTGAAAATAGCGACAGACCTTTCTGAGGTCGATGGAGAGGTCGTCGAGCTGACCGCCTTGGCGTTGGCCCTGCACGAATACCAGTACAACGGGCCCGACGGCGTCTTGAGCAAGGTGCCGGACGACGAGACGGCCGCGAGGCTGATATCGGCATTGCTTTCGAGGATAGAGAGGAGGCTTGGAGGTCTGTAGGCCCCCTGGAGGAGGCCGTGTCACGGAGGCGGACGCCGCCTCTCGGGGCCTCACGCCGGGGGCCTGAAGAGATGTGGGCCTCTCTATTTATATCATTCCAGATATACCCCGGCCCTCAACGGCAACGCGGAGCGCTTCTTCCCGCCTAGATCTGGCGCCTTCTCGTCGTCGGCCCTATACACGGCTATCTCCAAGCCGGTCTCCCTGGACAGGAAAGTCCTCAGCTCGGCCAGCGCCGAGTATTCGTCGAAGTCGTCGACCTCGGCGATCAACGCCTTGAAGTCGTCGTCGAACTGCCTAGCCACGTCGAGGAGCCTCTTGGCGACCTCGCCGGGGACCCCCGCCGATATGAGCTCTCTGACGTCCCTCGCCTTGACCGCCGCCTTGATCCAGGCGAAGTTGTTGTTGACGTATATAACAGCGCGTTTGGCCTCCCTCCTCAGCTCCTTCAGCTTCGCCACGTCCTCGACTAGGCGGTCGGCGTAGCGCACGGCCAACAAGGTCCTCCTATCCGCCGCGAGCTTCGGCCAGGGCGCCTTCGCCGCGAAGGGCCTCTCGCCCAGCTTCTCCCACAGCTCCTCGGCGAGGTGGGGGACGAAGGGCTCCATGGCCACGGCCCAGGCCTTCAACACCTCAACGACGGCGCGGCTGGGTACTTCGACCATCTCGAGATACCTCTCCAACGCCCTGCGCATGTCGTAGAGCACGTAGACCGCCGCCTGTCTGACGGCCACGTCGTCGAGGGCCTTCGCGGCCTTCTCCAGGAGGGACGCCGCTTCGGACCTAAGCCACATCTCGGGGAGGCCCTCGCCGTCCCTCGTCGCCCTCTCCGCCGTCGAGACGACTAGGTTGTATATCTCCTCGAGATGCTTCGCGACGGACCTCGCCACGTTCGCCCTGAAGTCGAGGTCTTGGTCCACCTCCGCCGAGATGGCGAGGGTCGCCCTCAGAGGATCCGCGCCGAATTGGTCCACCGCCTTGCCCAAGGCCAGCACGTTCCTCTTGGACTTCGACATCTTCTCGCCCTCCACCAAGACCCATCCGTTGGCCACTATGCCTCTGGGCCACAGCTCCTTGGGGAATATGGCGGAGTGGTTGAAGAGGAAGAAGGTGAGGTGGTTGGGGATGAGGTCCTTGCCCGAGTTCCTCCAGTCCAGAGGGTACCAGTAGGAGAACTCCTCCCTAATCGCCCTCAACGCCTTCTCGTCGGCGCCGACGGCCTTCGCGACCTCGGCGGCGTCGCCCTTGCCCAGAAAGACGTAGTCCCAGAAGGCCTCGGTCAGCTGCTCGGGCTTGAGGCCGAACTCCCTTATCCTCCTTATGACGGTGTAGTACGCCATATATATCGTGGAGTCGCTCAGGCTTTCTATTATCCATGTGGGATCCCAAGGCAACGGCGTGCCCATCCCCCTAGTCCTCGCGCACGCCCTCTTGTCGAGCCAGTCTATGGTTGCCTCGAACTGCGCCCTGGCCTCGTCGGGCACTATCCTCATAGAGGCGAGCAACTCCTTGGTGGCCTTCTTCCAGTTGGGATCTCCGTAGTTGAGGAACCACTGATCCTCGAGGACCTTCACCACTATCTCCGTACCGCATCTGCAGTAGACCGGCTTGTTCATGATCTCGTACATCCTCCCGCCTATGCCCGCCGCCTCCATCCACGCCTTTATCCTATCTCTGGCCTCCCTCACGGGCCTGCCGGCTATAAAGGCGGCGAAGAAGCCTCTGAGCAGAGAGCGGGCGGGCTCGGGCAGATGGAGGCCCACCCTGTCGGCCACGTCCTGCCTCATATACCCCTTGTTGAACTCCGCCATGTAGACCTCCTTGGTGGCCTCCTCGAGCCTCGGGTCCTTCTGGTCCTTGATGCCCATCCTCTCCACCACCTCCTTCGCCGGATACTCGCCGTAGCCCTCCACAGAGATAAGCGGTATGAGCCTCACCTCGCCTAGATCCCGCAAGGCGGCGTAGTCGTAGGGCGCGTGGGCCGGGACCGACATGACGACGCCGGTGCCCGTCTTCACGTCGACGAAGGGGGCGGGGTATATCGGGACGAGCTCGCCCGTAACGGGGTTCCTGACCTTGCGGCCCACGAAGGAGGAGCCCCTAGCCCTTTCGAGTGTCTTGACGCGGGTCTGGAAGGAGAGCCTGAAGGCGGCGTCGAGGCTCAACACCATCTTCCTGCCGTCGACCTCGGCCACGGCGTAGTCCTCCTCGGGGTTTATCCAGAGGTTGGTGACGCCAAGGACCGTCTCGGGCCTGAGAGTCGCCGTGGGGTATATCAGCCCGTCCTCGCCCTCGAAATAGATCAACGTCCATTCGCCTATGTCGGGCTCCTTGTCGTCCTTAGTGTCGTGGGCTCCCACCGGCATCTGGTGCTTGGGGCACCAGCCCACCGGATGTCTGCCCTTGACGAGGAGGCCCTTGTCGTACAGCTTCTTGAACTGCCACCTGATGAACTGCTGGTACTCGGGATCTATGGTGGTGAACTCCCTGGTCCAGTCTATGGAGAGGCCCATCTTCTTCATGTACTGCTTCGAGAGCTCCTTGAAGTAGTTGGCCAGGTACAGCGGGTCCCCCATCTTCCTCAGCTCCTCCTCGGGCACGTCGTAGATGACCTTGAAGTCCTCCATGGCGCGGACGTCGCCAGCCGCTATGGACTCGGCGACGGTCAATATGGGGGTCCCGGTGTAGTGGAACCCCATGGGGAATAGGACGTTGAGGCCTTTGTGGCGGTGGTACCTCGCCATTATGTCGGCGATGAGGTAGGTGCGGCCGTGCCCTATGTGGATCGCGCCGTTGGGGTAGGGATAGGCGGCGGTTATGAAGAACTTGGGCCTCCCCGGCTCCGGCGTCGGCTCGAAGACGCGGGCCTCGGCCCAGCGCCTCTGCCACTTCTCCTCTATCTGGCGGAAGTCCATATAGACGCGGCGCGGCCTATTTATTAATTATCGCCTCATCCGGCGGGGTGGGAATCGGCCCCCATCGGTACGGAGCCGGCCGCTATCTACTCCCGCTCGGCCGCATATACGCGTAGTCGGGGCACTTCTTGACGATCTTCCTACTGTAGGCCAGACCGATCTCGAGCAACACGGCGAACGGCAGGAAGGTCAGGAAGACCGATATCAAGGTCGCGTCGGGCGTGAATATGGCGATAATTATAAGCGAGACGGCGTATATCACCGGCCTATAGCTGGCCAGGGCCCAGGGATTCAACATACAGAGCTCCGACAATATGGCGACCACTATAGGGGCCTCGAAGAAGACGCCGGACCAAAGCGCGATCTGGATTATCGTATCCACCACAGACCCTATGTTGAATATGGGCGTCACGCCCGGGAGGACCGACGAGATGTCTATCAAGAACCTCAAGAAGTAGCGGGAGATGAGGCCCAGGCCGTAGAGGTTGCCCAGATAGAACAGGAGGACGCCGTAGGCCAAGTATTTCTTGACGGCCCTAATCTCGTGGGGGTAGAGGGCGGGCCTCACGTAGGCCCAGATCTCGTAGACGAGATACGGCACTATCGCCAACACGGTGAAGTATAGGGATACGTACAGCAGTGCGTTGAACGGCGTGAAGACGTCGCCCGAGATCAAGACTATGTTGGTGTAGGCTATATGTATCGACGGCTCTATAATATACCTATAGAATATATCGTAGGACAACGTGGTGAAGTTGCCCGTCACGAAGAAGCCGGTCAAGAACTGCATCGGGTCGGAGAAGTGGCGCGGCGTGGGCATGAGGGTGAGGAGGAAGACTATGACCGAGACGACGAGGACCCTCCTGAGCCTCGTCGCTAGCTCCATGAGGTGCTCCCAGATCGACATCTCCTTGTCGGCAGACACCAGAAGGTACCGAGGCCCTCCTCTATAAAGTTTGTCCGGCCAACGCTACTTTTTAATCCATTTCTCCAAACCTACGTGGGGCTTGAGGACTGGCTCGATAGGGGGATCTCCTTCATGAAGATGGCCCGGCTGGCGTATAGATCGGCGATATACAACGCGGCGTGTTTCAACGCCCACCAAGCGGCGGAGATGCTCCTCAAGGGCCTTATCGTAGACGCCACGGGATCCCACCCGTTCACCCACAGCCTCACGGAGCTCCTCGACGTGTTGCGGCGGCTAGGGAAGGACGTCCCCGACGAGATCTACAGAGAGGCTGAGTGGCTGGAGCCGCATTACGTGCTCGCGCGGTACCCCGCCCGCGGCGTCAAGCCGTACGGCGAGGCCACGGCAGCCCGTTGTATCTCTGCCATGGACCTAATAGTGGGGCTTGTGGAGAGATGGTCTGGGAGATCCTTGCCGAGAGAGTGAGGCAGTACCCCGAGAGGTTCGCCAAGTGCGTGGAGGCCATAGTGGGGAGGTACGGAGGCCGGGTGTCCATCTTCCTCTTCGGCTCCAGAGCGCTCGGCGTCCACGGCCAGGCGAGCGACTACGACCTCTTCGTCGTCGTGCCCGGCTACGCCGACTACTTCGACGAGGCGGCTGAGCTGAGGAGGCTGTGCCGCGGAGTCCCCGTCGACATAGTGCTGTTCGCCGCGGACGAGCTCGTCGTAGACGGCGTCATAGCGCAGATGTTGCGCGGTTGCAAGACGATACACGACGGGCTCTCGCTGGGGCTCTGCCCCGGCGGGACGGCCTAGGGCCTGCGCCTGGCCGCGACGCCCCGCCTCACCGCGTCCTCCACCGCGAGGTAGAAGAGCAACGGCATTATGGGGGCGAGGAACGCCGTGGCCTTCATCTGGTCTAGATAGCCCGCCTTCGACTTGAAGTACAGATATAGCAGTCCCAACACGAATAATACGGCCAACACCTGCAATTTCTTGAAAAACCAGCCGAGCCGCGATCCCATTGACCCCCGCGCGGACTTGTATATAAGGTTGTCGTACACGGCGGGGTAATCCCCTATTCCGCCGTCATGAACCTCTTCGCAACCAAGAGGCCGATCGCCGTCGATACGGCGGCGAAGACGGCCAGATAGCCGAGGAGCGTCGGGGCGTACGGATCGTTCAAGACGACGCCTCTGCCTATCTCTGTGGCGAAGGTTATCGGGTTGACCGCTGCGATAGCCTGCATCCAGCTGGGGTAGAAATTGCGCGGGAAGAGCGCTGTCGAGGTGAACATCAGCGGCAGGTTCAGTATGTTGGCCACGAGCTGGGGTAGTTGCCAGTCGGAAGACCTCATGGCCACGGCGAGGTATATGCTGGAGAAGCCTACGCCGAGCAAGACCAAGGCGGCTATCCACTCGAGGTAGCCGAGGGGGTCGAGAGGCAACGACACGCCGAAGGCCGCGGCCGCAAGCAACATGACAGGTATCTGTATAAGCCCTCTAGTGACTGCGCCCATGATCTTGGAGAAGAATATGGCCTCCCTCGGCGCGGGGGTCACCAAGATCTTCTTCAGAAAGCCGAAGCGTCTGTCCCAGACTATGGACATGGAGCTGAAGGTGCCGGTGAACAGCATCGACGTCGCCAGCTGGCCCGGCAGTATGAAGCCTATGTAGTTCGGCGTCCCGAAGAACTGTATGAGGTACTGCCGGGGCATCCCGTTGAGGGAGGAGCCGAAGAAGATTATCCACACTATGGGCTGTATGAAGGTCATGACCAGCGCAAAGGCTCTTCTGTAGATCTTCACGACCTCCCGCTTGTAGAGGCCCCAGAAGGCGCCGAGCCCGCTCATTGCCTAGCCCTCCTTATCATCGCGTAGAACTTCCTGTAGTCCACGTGCGACTCCTCTATCCTCTTGCCCGTCAGCTTCATGAAGACAGTGTCGAGAGTCGGCTTCTCGACCCTCAGCGACTTGACCGCCGAGAAGTCTATGGCCCTGACTATGGACGGTATGGCCTCGTCCGCCTTCCTGACGGTGATCCTGACTACCCCGTCAGACGCCACAACGTCGAGCACCTCGGGCACGGCCTTCAGCGACGATATGTCTATGGGCCTCTCTACCTCGAGCTCGACCACCTCGCCGCCGACGCTGGACTTAAGCTCGGCGGGGCTACCGAGAGCTATGATCTTGCCCAGGTTTATTATGGCTACCCTCCCGCACAAGGCGTCGGCCTCCTCCATGTAGTGCGTGGTCAGGAGTATGGTGACCCCGAACTCCTTGTTGACCGCCCTTATGAGATCCCACAACATGGCCCTGGCGTTGACGTCGAGCCCTATCGTCGGCTCGTCGAGGAAGAGGACCTCGGGCGAGTGGAGGAGGGCCGTCGCGATCTCCAGCTTCTTCCTCATGCCCGTGGAGTACCCTCCGACAGGCCGCCCGGCGCTTTGGAGCAGATCGAAGTACTTGAGGAGCTCCGTTGCCTTCTCCCGCCAGTTCTTGACCCCCTGTAGCCTGGCCTGGAGCTCCAGATTCTCCCAGGCGTTTAGATCGTCGTCGAGGATCACCTCTGACGAGACCCAGCCGACCCTCCGCTTGACCTCATCCGGATGCTCCACCACGTCGAAGCCCGCCACGTAGGCCTTGCCCGACGTCGGGGGCGTGAGCCCCGTGAGTATCTTTATCGTCGTGGTCTTGCCGGCGCCGTTCGGGCCCAGGAGTCCGAATATCTCCCCCCTGGCTACTGAGAAGGAGATCCCGGCGAGGGCGGTCACGTTGCCGTACCTCTTGACGAGGTCTACCACCTTGATGGCGTCGCCGTCCATACGATATATCGAATACCGGAGTATTTATCCCTTCGGCTATCGCAGGATGGACTCCAAAAAATCTATGTTTTTGGCGCTTCTCCTGAGCTGTTCGGCCGATCTCGGGCCGAGGCTCCACAGAGTCTTGGCATTGCTTTCATTTCTCCTTGCCATGTCCGCATATTCCGTTCCACCGATATAAGGCTTTCGGTGTAAGGGGTGTACCGTTATATATGTCTATTTTACTCTATATATACGCTCCACGTCGTAGCCGGGGAAACAAGCTCTGCAGTCGCGCGAGTAGACGTAGACCAGAGCCTTATCCGGCGCGACCAACACGACGTCGCAACAGTCGGGGGGCTTGGGCAGAGGCGCGGGCTCCACGTGCACGACTACGTAGCCCCCGAGCCGCCTCCTCAGCCGGTCCTCCACGGCGTCGGCTATCTCGTGGGCCTCCTCCACGCTGAGCCCGCGCCTGACCTCTATGGTCGCCTCCCCGTGGTATACGGAGCCGGCCTTCCTCAACTTCACGTCCTTGACAGACACGACGCCCTCCACGCTCTGGGCAAGAGCCTTCACCTCATCCCTCAGCTGGGGAGGAGAGTAGTCGAGGAGCTCCACGGCGGCTGAGCGGAGTAGCTTGAGGCTCAACGACGTGAAGATAGCCGTTATCGCGGCCGCCGCGGCCACGTCCACCGCCGGCGCGGCCAGGTCGAAATAGGCAGGGGCCGCCCTCTCGAGGATCAGCCCCAACAGGAATACGGCGAGGACGCCGCCCGACGCGAAGATGTCGGTCGTGAAGTGGAGCGCGTCCGCGCTGAGGGCCTTGCTGTGGCCGAAGCGTTTGAGGATCCTCACTCTGTTGACGTCTATAGCTATGGCGCCGGCCACGGCGAAGACCGCGAAGAGGTCCGGCGAATAGGCCTCCCACTTGATCAGCTTCTCCACGCCCTCGAAGGCCACGAGAGCCGCCGCTATGAGCACTACGATCGAGCCTATGAGGCCGCCGAGGGCATCCGCCTTATAGTGGCCGTAGGGGTGTTCGAGGTCCGGAGGCTTTCTGCTGGTCCTTATGGCGAAATAAGTCGCGGCCACGCCTATGGCGTCGACCAACGTATGGGCGAACTCCGAGAAGGCGGCGACGGAGCCCGTGAAAAACCACGTCGAGAGGTAGAGGGCCATGACTGCCGCCGTGGCGATCACGGACGTCTTGGCCGCCCCCAGTTCGTCCACGGCGCCATTATGCTCGGAACATATATACTTTTCGATACTGTTAACTGAGATAAATGGCGGAGATATCGAAAACGATTTAAATCTCCGGCCAAGGCCCTCCGTGAAGGTGCTCGTGGCCGAGGGCTACGCCGACAAGAGGATCGAGGCGATTCCGGAAGATCTCCGCGAGCCCGTCTCCGCGAAGGGCCGTTGGGAGGACTACGTCGAAATACACGGCGGGCCGCTGGCCAGCGCCGCGAAGAAGCGGGAGGACGAGGTCCTCGCGGCGCTGGGCCTCCTAGAGGAGGCGTTGCGTAGGGGGAAGGCGGTCGTGGCAACATACCCCCCGAAGGACGTGGGCTACGACTCGGGCCGCGGAGGCTTGCTCAACGCAGTCGCCTATCTGGCCAAGAGGCTGGACGCCGCCGTAGTTGCGCTGGACGCCCACTTCCCCTGGGGCACTTGGGAGCTCCATCTAAGGCTAGGGTTCCCGTTGCTAGCCATATACAGCGGCGCCGAAGGCCCACAGCCCGGGAAGCTGGCCAGGAGGAGCGATAAGGTAGTCGCGGTCCCCCTCCCGCCTGGCGCCTCCGACAGGTCCGTGGAGGCCGCTCTGGCCCTCGCCGAGAGGCTTAGGCAACCCCTCGTGCTCGAGGTCGGGCTCGATCTCTACCGGCTGGAGCCGCTCGGCCATTTCTTCGCCACCACCGCGGCGTACCACGCGGCTGGCCGCCTCATAGCCGGCGGCGGATACGTCGTGCTGGACTGCGCCTCCGCCGCATCTATCCCGGCGCTCAGGGCTCTGCTCGCGGGCGCCGACGGCGGGCCGAACCCCCTGCCGGAGGGGCGGATCGAGGAGGGCCCAGCCGTGAGGAGGGAGGTAGATCGAGCGATCAGGAAAGCCGTCGAGCGAATAGATAAAATAAAATAGATATATCGAGATAACGCCATGCCGAGCGCCGGAAGGACCCTTGCGCTGACCAGCGTGGCGCACTTCATCAACGACGGAAACACGTGGCTGTTGCCAGTGGCGTACGCCTATATGGTCAAGGCCCACGGCATGCCCGCCTATCTGGCCGGCGTGATAGCGCTCGCCTTCGCGGGGCTGGGCGCCCTGGCGTCGCCTCTCGTGGGGCGCTTGATGGATATATACGGGAGGCCGCTTAAGCTCATAGGCCTCGGCATGGGCCTCTGGGCTCTGGGACTCGCCGTGTTCGGATACGGCGTGGAGTTCTACGACGTGCCTGTGGCCCTCGCAGGAGCGGTCGTGGCCGGGATAGCCTCAGCCTTCTACCACCCTCTGGGGTCGGCCGCTCTGGCTTTGAGCTACGGCGGGAGTAGCGGGTACGCCATGGGCATAAACGGGGCGATGGGCAGTCTGGGGAGGGCCCTCTACCCTGCCATAAGCACGGCCCTCTTCGCGCTCCTCGCCTCCAACTACCTATACGCCTTGGTCTCGCTGGCGGCCGTCTCCCTAGCCGCGGCGATCCCCATGTTCCTCTGCGAGGAGCCGGGACTGCGCAGAGGCGGCCGCAAGGCCAGCTCCTCCGAGAGGCCCGACATGAGGGCTGTCGCCACGCTCACGGCGGTCGTCTTCGCAAGGGGGTTCGCGTTGCAGGGGATATCCCAGTACGTGGGCGTCGTGCTTGTCAGCTACTTCGGCTACTCCTTCGGCCAGAGCCTCGGCAACGAGATAACCTTCTTCCTCCTGCCTGCCATCGTGGGCCAGCCGCTCTTCGGCTACCTCAGCGACGTGGTGGGCAGGAGGACCCTCCTGGCGGGGACGACGGCCGGCGCCGCGTTGTCGGCCGTCGCGCTCGTCGCGACCAGAAGCCTGTACTGGTTGCCTATATTCGGCCTCTTCACCTTCAGCGCCTTCCCGCTCACGTTATCCTTAGCCGGCGATCTGGTGCCGCGGTCCTCGACGGGGCTTGCGACGTCACTAGTGTGGGGTCTGGGCAACACCGGCGGAGGCGCCCTCGGGCCTCTCGCCATGGGGCTTCTGCTGTCCTCCATGGGGCTCGGCGGCGTGTACGTGATGGCCGCAATAGCCCTCGCGTCGGCCGCGCTCACCGTGTTGGTGCCGAGGCCGCCCAAGAGGTCGCGCGTGCCTCTCTTCGGCTAGCCGAATCCTCTCGGCGACCAGAAACCGTCGTCACAGCTCGGCGCCCTGGACGTCCTCATCTAAAAATTTTTACGCGGTGTTATTAATCGATTGCCGATCTGTGAGGCCGGCGGGGTTTGCCGATGCGTGACGACGCTATATAAGGCCTTTTCTGTACGCGGCTAGGAACGCCAGTATGGTCTTGCCGTCCTTTATCTCGCCGCGGTCTACCATGGCCAAGACGTCCCGCGGCCTCATCCTCACCACCTCCATATCGGCCTCCTCCGCGTCGCGATCGCCGACGCCGACGTGCTCCGCCTTGTCTGTGAAGAAGATCCAGATCCGCTCGTTGCTCACGCCGGGCGTCGGGTAGAAGTCCAGAAGGGGCTCCAGCCGCAGAGGCTTGTAGCCTGTCTCCTCGACCATCTCCCTAATAGCTGTCTCCTCCGGCCTCTCGCCGGGCTCCAGACTGCCTGCCGGTATCTCCAAGGTCCTCTCCCCCAGAGCGCCTCTGAACTGCCGCACGAGCAGAGCCTCGCCGTCGACAAGCGCCAGGACCGCGACGGCGCCTGGGTGCACTATGTACTCTCCCACGGCGATCCTCCCGCCGACGACTCTCGACCGCCTGACCACGGAGAACTTACTCCCTCTGAACACCACCTCGTCCACGGGCGCAGATACCGGCCGGTTTTTAAGCCTCGTGATAAGTTCGTTATTTGAGAGAAATAAATTAAATATGATGGATATACGTGACGCCATGGAGCTGAAGATCGGACGGGCAATAATCAAGCACGGCGCCGAGGATCTGTACGAGTACAGCGACGTCGACGTGGCCATCGTGGGAGCCGGCCCGTCGGGGCTCACCGCCGCGCGGTATCTGGCCGAGAAGGGGCTCAAGGTGATCGTGCTGGAGAGGAGGTTCTCCTTCGGCGGCGGCATAGGGCCCGGCGGCAATATGTACCCCAAGATAATCGTGCAGGAGGAGGCCCTGCCCATACTGCGGGACTTCAAGGTCCGCTACAAGCCCGCGGGCGACGGCCTCTACGCGGTCGACCCGGCGGAGCTCATAGCCAAACTCGCGGCGGGGGCTATAGACGCAGGCGCCAAGATACTCCTCGGGGTGCACGTAGACGACGTAATATTTAGGGGCGATCCGCCGAGGATCACCGGCCTCCTGTGGATATGGACGCCTATACAGATGTCGGGCATGCACGTGGATCCGCTCTACATGCAGGCTAAGGCCGTGGTGGACGCCACCGGCCACGACGCCGAGGTCGTCTCAGTAGCGGCGCGGAAGGTGCCTGAGCTCGGCATACAGCTACGGGGGGAGAAGTCCGCGTGGTCGGAGGTCTCGGAGAAGCTCGTGGTGGAGCACACCGGAAAGGTGGCGCCCGGGCTCTACGTGACAGGGATGGCCGTAGCCGCCGTCTTCGGTTTGCCGAGGATGGGGCCCATATTCGGCGGCATGCTTATGTCCGGCAAAAAGATCGCGGAGATAGTAGCTAAGGACCTGGCGGCCGAGGTCCATGCCGTTTGAGCTCAAGGTTCAGAGAACCACAGAGCTGAGGTGCGCCAACTGCGGGAAAACGGGACGCCGATAGTGGTGAAGACGTGTTGCGTCAACAAGCCGTGGGTATTCTGTAGCAGAGAATGCTACAGGCAATTCCTCGCCAAGTGGACTAGGAACCAGGACGCAGGCAGGGGCGGCGCTTTGAGGCGTAATATATTATAGTTCTATTTTAAATAATATTAAATTTAATATATAAGAAATAATTAATATAATACTTATTATAGCCAATAAATCACGCATTTAGCGTGAGCATCGCTGGTTCAGTTTTTATTGTGAATTTTTAGCATCTCTCGGAATGTTTTTCAGTCATATGGCTAATAGTTATCGATGGCGGTGGTGAACAAACCTAAGGGCAAGGCCGCCGTCTTTCGGGGCTACGGCCAGCCGTTCACTATCGAGGAGGTCGAGATTCCTCAACCAAAAGGCGAGCAGGTCGTCGTGAGGACCGCGGGGTGTGGGCTGTGCCATACAGATCTGCACATATGGCTGGGAGAGTTATCTGGCGTTCCCGAGAAGGTGCCGTCTGTGCTGGGACACGAGCCCTCGGGCTACGTCGCGGCAAAGGGCGATGCCGTGCCCGACCGCGTTAAAATCGGCATGCCCGTGTTGGTCCAGGGCGGATACTACCTAGAGGACGACATATACACCCTCAAGGGGCTTAACCAGATGGCCGTCAAGAAGTCCCAGAGCTGGACAGGCGCCTACGGCCTCTACGGAGGTTGCTATGCCGAATACTTCTTGGTGCCCAGCTACAGATATCTGGTGTCTGCCGAGGGGCTGGACGACTTGGCGGCCGCCGCTGTCCTGACCGACGCGGGGCTAACGCCGTATAGGGCAGTGAAGACCGCCCTTAAGCTTGTCGGAGAGTTTGCGGAGCCAGGCGACGTCGTGGTGGCCGTCGGCGTCGGCGGCCTCGGATCCTTCGGCGTCCAGTGGGTCAACGTCCTCGCACCACATCTCGACGTGGTGGCCGTGGACGCCAAGGAGGAGGCGCTCGAGTTCGCAAGGAAGATGAGCAAGATATACGCGTCTGTCGACGCCAAGAGGGGCGATCCGGCCAAGGCAGTGGCCGCGGCGGCCGCGGGCAGGAAGATAGTCGCCGTGTTGGACTTCGTAGGGGCTGAACAGACTATATCGAAATACATAGATCTATTGTCGCCGGAGGGCGTCTACGTGGTCGTGGGCCTCGGCGGCGTTAGAGGCAGTTTCCCGATCGCCGACCTGGTAATCAACGAGAAAAAGATAGTGGGGAGCCTTTGGGGTTCGGTGGCTGATCTCACTGAAGTGGTAGACTATGCAAAGAGGCGCGCGGTCAACTACGGAGGCTTGGTGACGAAGAGGTGGAAGCTGGACGAGATCAACGAGGCGTTTCAGGCCATGCGTAGGGGCCAGTACGTCGGGAGGATGGTGGTGGTTCCCTAGGGCAGAGCCGGCTTGTACGCCAGTAGACGGACGGCGGCCTTCGGCACCCGGCCGATTTTCTTGACCGGTATCAGCGCCAGCACGGGCCCGCTGTAGGGGACGTATACCTTGATCTTGACCTCCCTGTTGCAGACGACGCCTCTGAGGTAGCCGCGGCGTATCTCGCCCTCTATGGCCTCCTCCATGTTGTCGAGGACTATCTCGTCCTCAGATATCGGGGCGGCGCCGACCAGCGCCACGCCTCCGTTGGGCGACCTAACCACGTCGACCTTCGCAGGAGGGGGGACCGGGGGCCGGGGGACAGCCATCTGTCTGATCTCCAGCTGTCCGCAACGCGCTCTCCCCGTAGAGAGGAGGGCGGTGCCGGTTGTCGGGTCGTAGTCGATCAAGATCATAGCGGCGTGAGCCCAACCATATAAAAGGATCCGTCGAGTTCACGGCGCGGTGTGCCCAGTGAACTTGTCCGTTCACGACGTGAACTACGCCGACTGCAAACCTTTATATTTAGTTCACCGGGAAGTTGCCTAGAGGAGCGGCGGAGGGCTTGCGCCGTCGGCCCCCTACGTATCGGCCGGCGTATTGATATATACCGCCCTTAAAGCGCTCGCATTACGGCGCAAATCGACTTCTATAATGAATATTAATGAAAAACGGAATCACCTTCATGGAAATAACCGTTAGGATAAGCGGCGCCCAAGGCGAGGGCGTCGAGTCCGCCGGGCGTCTCGTCGCGTTGTCTCTCGCGAAGCTGGGCTACCATGTCTTCGCCTTCCGCCAGTACGCGTCCATAATCAAGGGCAACCCCACCATGTTTTACCAGATCAGGGCCTCGGACAGGAAGATATACAGCCACGGCCGGTGGAACTCCTACGACGTCTTGGTCGCCCTCAACAAGAACGCCCTTGCGGCCCACGAAGGGAGGGCCAAGTACGTGATCTACGACTCAGCCGACAGGCAGACCCCGCAACGCGCCGGCGAGATCCCAGTCCCGCTGACGGACTACGCCTTGAAGGCCGGCAACAAGATTATGAGGAACACAGTCGCCGTGGGGGCCCTCATGGGGCTCCTCGGGGCTGATATATCGGTGCTGGCCGGACTCCTGAAGAGGGAGTTCGGCGAGAAGGGCGAGAAGATAGCGGAGCAGAACATACAGGCCGCCCAGATGGGCATGGACCACGCGGCCAAGACGGCCGGCAACGCCTGGAGCCTATCTAAGGCAGGCGAGCAGAAGCTCCTAATGTCGGGGGCCGAGGCGCTGGCCGTGGGCTCTATCTTGGCGGGCATGAGGTTCTACGTCGCCTACCCCATGACCCCCGCCAGCCCCATAATGCACTTCCTGGCCGAGGCCGGCCCCAAGTTCGGCGTCGCCGTGATCCAAGCCGAGGACGAGATAGCCGCCATAAACATGGTCATAGGCGCGTCGTTCGCCGGCGTGAGGGCGGCCACGGGCACCTCGGGAGGCGGTTTCGACCTCATGCACGAGGGGTTCGGCCTCGCCGCGATGATAGAGACGCCGGCGGTGGTCTTCCTCAGCCAGAGAGGCGGCCCCAGCACCGGCCTCCCCACGGAGACGGAGCAGGCGGATCTCCTCATGTCGCTTGCGCCGTCCCACGGCGAGTACCCCCACGCAGTTATAGCGCCCTACACCATAGAGGACGGCCTCTACGCGGCCGCCAAGGCCTTCAACATAGCCGAGAAGTACCAGATACCCGTCATAGTCGCGACAGACCTCTACTTCAACGAGTCGCTGGCGACGGTGGACGACATAGACTGGGGCAGGTTCAAGATAGAGAGGGGACAGCTCGTCACCTCGCCGGTGGTCTGGGAGGAGTACAAACGCTATAAGCTGACCGACGACGGGATCTCGCCGAGGACCATACCGGGAGTCCCCGGCGGCATGTACGTCGCCACGAGCGACGAGCACGACGAGAGGGGCGACGTGATCACCGATAGGCATCTGCCGGAGATAAGGAAGGCCATGCACGAGAAGAGGATGAGGAAGCTCGCCAAGGTGGCTGAGGAGATGGAGGGGCCGGCCCCCTTCGGCTCCGGGGAGATAGCCCTGGTCACCTGGGGCTCCACCGCCATGCCGGTGCTGGATCTGTTGTCGCAGAGGCGCGACCTCGCCGCCGTGGTGTTCAGGGACATCTACCCGCTCAACAGAGAGGCCGCGGCCAAGGCGCTGGACGGCGGGAGGGCGTTGATAGACGTCGAGCTGAACCGCGAGGGGCAGCTGGCCGTATACCTCAAGAGAGAGCTGGGCGTCGAGTTCAAGAGGAAGGTGCTCAAGTGGTGGGGCGAGCCGTTCAGCGTGGACGAGCTGTCCGAGCTGGTGTAGCCATGGCGTCGGTCAAGGTAAAAGTCGATAGAAAGCCCATGGACTTCGCCGCGGCGAGGGCTCCGATCTGGTGCCCCGGTTGCGGCGACTACGGCATATTGGAGGCCTTGAGGAGGGCGTTGGCTGAGGCTGGGGCGAGGAACGAGGACGTCGTCGTGGTGTCGGGGATAGGGTGCTCCTCGCAGTTGCCCCACTTCATGAAGACCTACGGAGTCCACGGAATACACGGCCGCATACTGCCCGTAGCCACCGGCATAAAGATATCTAACCCCAAGCTGACCGTCATAGGCGTCGGCGGGGACGGCGACGGCTACGGCATAGGCCTCAACCACCTGATACACGCCGCGAGGCGCAACGTGGGGGTCGTATACATAGTGTCGAATAACCAAGTCTACGGCCTCACCACAGGCCAGATGTCGCCGACCACCCTCAAGGGCGTGAAGACCAAGACAACTCCCTACGGCTCCATAGACTCGCCGGTCAACCCGCTCGCCCTCGCCCTCTCGGCGGGGGCCACGTTCGTGGCGAGGGGCTTCAGCGGCGATGTGGCCCACCTCGCCCAGATAATCTCGGAGGCGTTGAGGCATAGAGGCTTCGCCCTGGTCGACGTCCTGAGCCCCTGCGTCACGTTCAACCGCATAAACACCTACGACTGGTTCAGGGCGCGCGTCTACAAGCTCGAGGCGGTCGGCCACGATCCCGCAGACTTCGAACAAGCCTACAAGAGAGCCCTCGAGTGGCCGACGCTGGATCCCTACGGCAAGATACCCATAGGCATCTTCTACAGAAGGGAGGATCTGCCCGCCTACGAGGAGGAAGTGGCGAGGTTGCTGGGAGGCAAGGCGCCCATAGAAGCCCCGCTGGAGCTGACAAAGGAGAAGATATCGGAGCTCATATCGTACTTCGGGTGAGGACACGTCCAGCGTAGCAGAACTACAACGACGTACTACAAGCCTAAACCTGGCAGTTTCTAATATATGTAAACCAGGACCCCCTTCCCCCTCGCGTAGGCCTCCACCTCTTTTCCTAGCTGTGTGCCGGCGAGGACCGGCACCGTGGGCTTTCCCAGCCTAGACGCCACCACCTCCGCCTTCGCTAGGAGTGCCCCTACGTCTTCGATTCTCGGCCTCACCTTCACCTCGACGACGAAGATCCTCCTATCCGTCTCCACGAGGAGATCCACATCAACCCCGTCAAAATCAGCATTCCTAACACGC
>JBMFIG010000021.1:0-23613 GCA_049976425.1 Thermoproteus sp. | reverse complement strand
GGTCGGCGTATCTTTGCCTATGGCTGTAGGAAGGCCGGCTTAGCCGCTACGGAGGTGTTGCACGGCGGCGAGACGCGGGCTACTGAGCCTCCGCGATCGGCGGGGGAGGCGGCTACCCGTGGTCGTTGCAAGCCTCCCGCAATGCCCTACCACACTTTAGACCGGCTTAGCCTTGTCGAGACCTCGGCGAGGAAAGACGTATCCGCTCCTCCTCCCTCACCCGCCTCTCTATCCCTGGCGCCTCCGCAGGCTGGCGCGTAGGGCGCCCTCCCCGCGGCGCGTTGCCGACTTCGGCAAGCCGTCTCCGCACACGGCGGCGAGCTTCTCGGCTAGGGAGAGCAGGTCGGACGGGGTCGGCTCGACGTCGAAGGTCCCCAGCGGCGTCTTGACCGCTAGCCTTCCGCCGGCCGCCTCCGCGACGCACCTATCCACGATAGTGGCGCTGTTTTAAAGCCCCTGACCTGCGCGGCCCCGCCCTGCCGGCCGCCGCCTCGCTAGGGCGCCTCCAGGTAGCCGTATACTCTGGGCGTTCTGGGCTTGGCGTTGACGTTTACGAGGACGCCGCGCCGCAGCGTGGCGGGGATCTTCCTGTCGAGGGCCGCCTCCTGCCCCTTTACGGCGGCCAGGGCCTTTATCCCGCCGAGGAACGCGTGCGCTCTGTCGGTCTCGGCGGCCCACTTGAGCTTGACGGCCTTAAGCCGGTCTCGGAGGGGGACCCCCTTCTTGACTAGGGCGTACGCCTCCTTGAGCTGGTCGGCCTCTATGCCTCTGAGCGCCAGGCCTACTCTGGCCCCCGGCGCTACCTCTTCCTGGTCTTCGTCGAGCACTTGTATGCTCTTGACGTCGACCTCCGCCCCGCTGGGGAGCGCGACGAGCTTGTCGTGTACCTTGACGCCCGTGTACGCGAGCCCTATGGCGACGGGCCCGACGCCGCGTACGTTGAACGCCTTCTCGACGTATACGTACCCGAGGTCTTCCGGCTGTCTGTCCACCTCCTCGAACTCGCCAGGCTCCAGCCCGAGCTCGCCGAAGTATTTGCGGAACGCGGCGGCGTCGAGGGCCATCGCCCTTCCGGGGACGCCGGAGGCGCTCGCCAGCAGGGCCAGCTCGGCGGCCTCGGCGTTGATCTCACCCACATAGAGGTAGTAGTACGTCGACAGCGTGAGGCTTTCGGCGGCCTTGAGGAGGTCTCCCCGCCTGGGGACGAGGACGGTCCTCACGGCCCCCTCCCGCCGCCTGTAGAAGACCCCCTCCTCCTTCCCCTCTCTCTTCCCGAGCCTTTCGGCTATCTCGACCGCCTTCGCCTCGTCGTTCGACAACACCGCTATCACCGACCCTCCGACCACGCCGCGCGGCCTCAACCACTATAAAAACATATAGCCCTGGGCCCCCCTCCCAGTGTGTCCGAGGAGGTGAGGCCTATCTTCGCGAGGGCTTTCTTCAACATGGACCCGCTGGGCTCCGTGTCTCAGTACATGGTCTTCTACTACAGGGATCCGAAGGCGTACTACGCGGGGCTTTCCCGGGAGGCGCTCAGGAGGGAGCTGGAGGCCGTCAGGAGGAACATGCAGTCGTTTCTGGACGAGGAGGCCATCTCTATAAACGGGAGGAGGGTCGAGGCCAGAGTGGTCCACGTGGACATCGGGCTGATCGCGATCGACCTGCCCTACATCACTTTCCTGATCAAGTTCAGGGGGGAGCTCCGCAGGGGGCTCAACGTCTACGAGGACGTGTACGAGGAGGAGGTGGCGGAGTACCCCTACGAGTTCCTCTGGTCTCTTCCCGGCAGAGTCGTGAGGGCGGCCATGGCGGGCGACGTGAGGATTCACGGCTCTCTCCTCTCCGTGCGGGTGCCTGCCGGGACTAAGGTAGGGGGTAGGGAGTCTATAGAGTTCTATATCGATTAGGCCTTTGCGGCTTGGGCGAAGCGCAGGAGGAACTGCCACTTGCGGCCTATTTCCTCCTCCATCTGCCTTATCTGGTCCTCAGTCAAGTGGGCGTACCTCCCCTGTAGCTTGAGGTACTCGACCAACGGCTTTCTCCTCTTCTTGTCCACCAGCGCGGAGCTCGGCGGGTTGAGCTTGAGCTCGCCGTTGTCGTACTCCCAGAGTATGAAGACGCCGGTCTCCACGGCCTTCCTGGCCACCTCGACGGTAAGCGACGGGTCGAAGAGCCAGCCGGGGGGACAGGGGGCGAAGAGGTGGATGAACTTGAAGCCCCTTATCTCCGACGCCCTCTTTATCTTGCGGTAGAAGTCTTGCGGGTAGGCTATGTTGGCCGTGGCCACGTACGGCACGTTGTGGGCCAGCAGTATCAACGCCACGTCTTTCTTGGCCTCCTTCTTGCCCGTGGGGGTCGTGGTGGTCCAGGCGCCTTTCGGCGTCTCGCTGCTCCTCTGTATGCCTGTGTTCATGTAGGCCTCGTTGTCGTACATTATGTAGAGGACGTCGCTGTTCCTCTCGGCGGCCGCGCTGACCGCGGCGAAGCCTATGTCGGCGGTCCCCCCGTCTCCGGCCCACACGACCGCCTGCCCCTTGACGCCCAGTTGCTTGAAAGCCTCCGATATCCCCGTGGCCACGGAGGCGGCCGAGGCGAAGGGCACGTTGAGCACCGGCATCCCTATGCCGGACTTGGGGCCCAGCCCCTGCACGACCGAGGCGCAGCTGGCCGGTATCGACAACACGGCCTCCTCGCCGAGGGCCATGCCGAGTATCTTCCAACCTATCATCATGCCGCAGCCGGCGCAGGCGGAGTTGCCGGGCAACACGTACTTCTTCTTCGGCAGTAGGTCTATCCTTACGGTCATAGCAACACCACGCGGTCTCCGTACTCGCCCTCGACGGCGTGTTTGACGGCTTTCTTGAACTCGTCTGCCTTGAAGTCGACGCCCGCCAGGCCGGCCAGGACGTTGACGACCTTGTCGCGGCCCAGCACCGACGCCACCTCTCTGCCGAGGACCCCTCCGGCGGGCGTTATGTCGCGGTCGAACACGACGACCTTATCCATGGCGGAGAGCTCGGCGATCTCCTCGTCGGGGAACGGCCTGACGAAGCGTATCCTCATGAGCCCGACGGGCATGCCCTCGCGGCGCAGGCTCCTGACGGCCTCCTTTGCGTCGCCGCACCAGGCGCCCATGCAGACCACGGCGTACTTCGCTCCCTCGAGCCAGAGCCTCTCGACGGCCCCTCCGTATTCGCGGCCGACGAGCTTGCCGTACTCGGCGTCTATGGCCTTGACGAGCTTCTTGGCCTCTTGATGTGCCTTGTATATGTTCTTGAGGTGCTCGGCGTGTAGCCTGTCGTCTGCGGGGAGGTTGCCCATGGTCACCGGCTCGCCGGGCCTCAGCCTCATGGGCAGGTCGGGGTTCCTCGGCGGCAGGAACTCGTCGACTATCTCCTGGGGCGGCAGCTCCACGGTCTCGACGGTGTGGCTCAACACGAAGCCGTCTAGCCCCACGGCCACGGGGACGTAGGCGCTTTCGGCCAGCTTGAAGGCCTGTATCGTCAGGTCGAGCACCTCCTGGACGTTGGAGGCCATGGCGATGGCCCACCCGGTGTCCCTTATGGCCAGTATGTCGTTGTGCTCGTCGTGGATATTCCAGGGAGGCCCCAGGGTCCTGGTGACCACTGCCATGACTATCGGCGCGCGGCTTCCGGCCGCCCACCACAACATCTCGTACATGTAGAAGAGCCCGTGGCTGCTCGTGGCGGTGAAGGAGCGGGCGCCCGCCATGGCGGCGCCGTAGACCACCGCCAGCGCCGAGAACTCGGACTCGACGTTGACGAAGCTGGCCTTGAGCTCGCCCTTGGCGACGAACTCGGAGAGCTTCTCGACTATGGTGGTCTGCGGCGTTATGGGGTACGCCGCTATTACCTGGGGCCTGGCCAGCTTGACCGCGTGGGCGACGGCGTAGTTGCCCGTGAGCGCGGTCTTGGTTACGGCCAGCGCCTTCATAGCCCCGCCTCCGGCACCATCTCTATCGCCTTGGTCGGGCACTCGTGCGCGCATATGCCGCATCCCTTGCAGTAGGTGTAGTCTATCTTTATCTTCTGGCCCTTCTCCCAGTCTATCACGGACTCGGGGCAGTAGAGCCAGCAGATGCCGCAGTCTATACACTTATTGAGGTCGACTACGGGCCTCAACGTGCGCCAGGTGCCGGTTATCCCGCCGGAGCCCGGCGCGGGCCTTGATAGGGGAACCAACGCGAGCCCCACGGAGGTTAGAACGTGTAGAGTATTTATGTTTTATATATAGTAATATAGAGATGCGGCCCGGTAGGTCTTCTGGATCTATTACATAGGCGTCCGAGGGTTGCTGTATGTTTTTTCCTGATATAGGGGTTAAATATGTATAGTTAGATACATTTACTTAGTAAAATATGTCCGAACGACGCGCCGTTGCTATATAGGGCTATAAAGGTTATTAAGTTGTGCTTTCGTACCCTCGTGATCGAGGTGGTCTTCTTCGGGAGGGGCGGCATGGGCGCGGTGACGGCCGCCCAGCTCCTCGCCCGCGTGGCGACCATCGAGGGGAAGTTCGGGCAGGCCATACCCGAGTTCGGGGCGGAGCGGAGAGGCGCCATAGTCCGCGCGTATTTGAGGATCGACGACAAGCCCATCGAGGTACACTCGGCGGTTACGGCGGGCGACTACGTCGTGGTCCTCGACGGCCGTATAATCGCTCAGACCAACGTGAAGGCCTTCGGCAAGCCGAACGCTGTCTACATAGTGAACTCCAAGGAGGAGGCCCCCTGGTATATAGCCATAGACGCGACGTCGATAGCGCTCAAGCACGGCCTGGTGGCGGCCGGCTGGCCTCTCGTGAACATGATAATGGCGAGCGCCTTCGCGGCGGTGAGCAAGGCGGTGACCATAGAGGGCATAGTCAAGACCATCCCCGAGTTCGTGCCGGCTAGGGCCGCCAAGGCGAATATAGAGGCGGCTAGGGAGGCCTACGAGATCGTGTCGAAAAAACTGCTGGCCTCCAAGGCCTAACGCCTCCTTCTGGCGAGCGCCGCCGCTAGGGCCGCGACGAGGGCGGCGAAGACGAGGGCGGTTAGGTACGGCGCGTAGGCGGCTCCGGCCGCCGCGGATGGGGCGGGAGGCGTCGCGGTTGTAGCAGGGGCGGACAGCGTCGTGGCCGGCGGCGGGGTCCACGCGGCTATCTTGAGCCCGCAGGGGGAGGGCGGCACCACGTAGCCCGGCACCTCGTAGACGTCGACGGGCAGATACACGTCGAGCTCGGCGGCCTTGACGCCGGCCAGGCGGATCTCGTTGAGGCCCGGCTTTAGGGTGACCTCATAGCATTTCCCGCCCGCGCCCAGCGCCAGCCTTATGGGCATGCCCAAGCCGTTCTCGACGAGGAGCGCGGAGCCGTTCAGATAGGGCCCTATGGAGATGGGGACGATCTTGGCTATAGACTCGTTTATGGCCTCCAGTATGGCGTCGGCGTATATGATGGGCTGGAGGCTGAACCAGCCGGGCCCGAAGTTGGGCGGCCCCGTCTGCCATGTCCAGTCGCTGCCCTCGGCCACGTAGAGGTAGTTCCAGAGGGTCGGCAGGAGCCCGGTGGAGTTGGGGATGCGGGCTGGGTCGAGCTCCACGACGGGGGATTGGCGGCCGCCGAGCGCTTTGGTGAAGGCCACGAGGTACTCCCTGGCTAGGGCCACGGCGCGCCATATGGCTATCTTGCCGGGGTAGCCGTTGTTCCAGTTATTGAGGTTGAGGGCCCACGAGCTCTCGGGGAGGTTGGTCACGGCGTATTTTGTGTGCGTAGCTATGGCCTGCGACACGGTCTGCGTCACCAGCCACTTGCCCGAGTACTGAGAGAGGGCCTCGTATATGGCGTAGAGGTCCCTCGGGCCGGTCATGGAGTTGAATATAAGCGGGTTCTCGCCGTCTAGGGCGACCACGACGACGGCGCCGGGCTGTTTCATGTAGACCTTGGCGAGGTACTGTATCAGCAACTGCTTGACGAGGTTGGGGTCGCTGAGGGTGAATAGGTAGAACGAGAAGAGGTTGGAGAGGTCGTCGTCTCTGAAGAGCGCGTATATGTAGTGCCCCTCGCTGTCCTCGACGACGTAGGGCACGTAGGGGTTCTGGGAGCCGTTGATGTAGGTCGCCGACGGCAGGAAGGCCTGGGCGTCGAGCACCGTGCAGTTCAAGCCGGCCTCTTGGTAGAGGTGGACCAGGCCCATGTTGAACGCCATCTCGGGCGTCCAGACGCAGGAGGCGTTGACCCCGAACACCCTATACGTCATCTCCTTCCCCATCAAGAGCTGCGCCAGCAGGTCGTCGGCCCACCCGTTGTCGTACTCTATGGCCTCCAGCGGGTGGTAGAAGGGCACCGTCAGCACCTCGATACGCCCCTCGGCCGCCAGCTCCTTGTATAGATCCAAGGTCCTCCTCACCGCCTCTATGTCGTAGGTTATGTTGCCGGGGTAGTAGCCCAGGTACCTGAACCCGCCGGGTCCTTCGGCCAGGAGGGCCTCCCACTGGTAGAGGAGCACCGGGGTGAAGTCTATGGAGACGTTGACGTCGAATTGGCTGAGCAACAGAGCCTGTAGCTCGTAGGACCCGACGTATCTGCCTCCCCACTTGAAGTCCTCGCCCGTGTGTAGCGGGACCCAAGGCATGGCCCAAGTCCCGTTGGGCTCGACGTAGAGCGGCTGGTGCATGTTCCACACTATGACGAGGCTGACCGGCGGCTTCCCCGTTGTGTTCAGCACGTAGAACTGCGGAAGCGTTGTGTTGAGCAACGTGGCGTTGCCGACGGCGACGGCCAACGACGGGGTGTATATCCCCTGCGGAATGTCCACTGTTAGGGTGAAGTTGACGTAGTTGAGGCCGCGCTTGAGCGCCGCCCTCTCAGCCGCCTTGAGGGGCCCTATGGACAAAGTCACCGTGGCGTTGACGGGGCCGGAGGGGTTCTGGAGGCCTATGGATATGTGCGCGGTCTCGCCCACGACGTAGACGTACCTATCGTAGGGGTACGTCGTGCTCAACGACAGCGGGGCGCACGCCACCTGGGCCGCGAAGTTGGAGCCGTTTTTCGATATCCAGAGCCCCGTGGAGAGGTCGTGGTAGACCCACTGGATCCACTGGCCGGGCTGGAAGGGCCCCACCACGACGGTGTAGTTGCCCCACAACGGGTTGTACTCCATGACTGCGTCGGCCACGTTGGCCCAAGGAAGCCCCGTCTGGGGCCCCGAGGTCAAGCCGTAGTGTATCGCCATGACGTCGGGGGCCCGCCCGACGGCTGTTATGAGGAGGCTACAGTTGGGCAACACCTGCACCGAGGTCGCCCCCAAGTTCGGCGGGTTCACCTCGACGTTCCAGTTCCAGAAGGGCGTCCCCTCGTAGTTTATCCAGACGCCGCTGGTGGCGTCGTAGAAGACGAAGGCGACCCAGGTCCCGTTCTTGAAGGGCCCGATAGTCGCGGTGTAGTTCGCGCCGTTCCACACCATCGGCGTGTCGTTGACGACGGTCCAGGGGCCTTGGGGATACGGCTCTACGCCCCAGTGGAGGAGCACCTTGTGGCCTTGCGGTATCCCGGCTATGTAGACCGTGACGTAGCCGCTGGGCGATACGTAAAAGGTCACCGAGTATTGGGCCCAGGCCAGGGCCGAGATCGCCAGCAGGAGGAGGGACCACGCCTTCATATACCTTAACGAACGTTCACGTAAAAAATTTTCAGTTGGCCATATGCCATGCGTAGAGCGACGAGCTTTCAGGGGGAATTGTTAAATATAAGTTGTATGTAGTACTTACATGAAGGGCCTAAGTAGAACAGTCTCCATAGCTATCGCGGTTGTGGTGGTGATTATCATCGCCGCCGTCGCCCTCTATTACGCCACAAAGCCGGCGCCGCCCCAGACATCTGCGCCTACTACGGTTACCACCACGGTGGTGTCGACGACGACGTCTGTGGCCACGACAACCTCGGTTGCGACCACCACGTCGGTGGTAACCGTCACGACTACGAGCGCGCCGCCCACCACGCCTCCGTTCAGCCTGAGCTCTCTCCTCAACCCCAACTTCGTCTGTAAACAACTGCTCGGCGGCAAGACCGTGACCATATCGGTGTGGGACACCTACGGTCCTACCGAGGACCAAGCCTTCAACGTCACCCTCGCCTCCTTCATGCAAGCGTATCCATGTATAAAGGTGCAGGTCACCCACGGGGTCGGGATAGCCACCGCGAACTTCGTCTCGGCCGCCAAGGCCGGCCAGGCGCCCAACGTCTATAGGGATACCAGCGACGACGCGGGCAAGCTGTTCGCCGGAGGCCTTCTGCTCAACGTGAGCAAGTACATCAACCCGGCCGATATAGAGGCGGCTTACATCCCCGTTGCCGTCGAGAACTTCATGTTGGGCAACTCCATCTACGGCCTTCCCGACAACGTCAACTACATCGTGATGTACTACAACAAGAAGTTCCTGAACGACTCTCTGACGCAGAAGATGTTCGGGGTGAACGTGGACCAGCTCAACACCAACCAGTTGCTCCAGCTGTGCCAGTACATAAACTCCACTTATAAGGTCTGGTGCATCGCCTACGGCGCCGGCCAGGAGTGGGGCTATAGGTTCGCCGCCTGGTTCACCGGCTTCGGCGGGCAGATATTCGACGCTAAGGGCATGCCGCACCTCAACTCCACGGCCATGGTTAATGCCGAGGAGTTCTGGTACAACATGACCTACGTCTGGAAGTACAACGCGCCTGGCGTGACGCCCAGCCTGGAGCAGCAACTGTTCACGCAGAACATGACCGCCATAATATTCGACGGGCCTTGGGATCTCAAGATATACCAGAAGGCGCTGGGGCCCAACCTCGGCGCGGCGCCTCTGCCCATAATATCCATGACGGGCAAGAGGGCGGCCCCGTTCATAGGCTCGACGGGCTGGGTCATAGCCTCGCCGCAGGCCAGCGGCGCTACGAAGGAGCAGATATACGCATCGCTCGCCTTCATAGCCTACGTGACGAGCAAGGAGGCTGAGATGAACCTCTGGAATTTCGCGGGCGATCTGCCTGCCGAGAAGCAGGCGTACGACACCGTCATGGCTCTGCTCACTTCCGGCGGCCTCCAGCCCGCCTACATGAACGACGTCTATAAGGGCATACTGGAGCAGGCGCAGTACGGCCAGAAGTTCCCCAACATACCGCAGATGGGCTTCTACTGGCCGTGCTTCCACCAGTACTTCACCCTCTACTTCGCCAACAAGACCATATCGGCCGCGCAGGCCGCACAGGAGATGGAGAGTTGCATGATCTCTAACATGCAACAGGCCGGCTTGATGCCGTCCTCCTAATGGCCTACAAGAAAACAAACTTTTTTAACTATCTTTATATCCTCCCTGTAGTTATCCTTGTAGCTTTTCTTTATTTATATCCAATAGCATATACTGTATATATATCTTTTACTAATTTTAATTTGTACCATTTCTTCGAGTACCAGTGGGTGGGGCTCTCCAACTACATAACCGTCCTCACCGGCGGGACCTTCTGGCAAGTCTTGGCGAACACTGCGATTTGGACCGTCGGGAGCCTGGCGCCCATGATAGCCGTCGGCTTCCTCCTGGCCTTGATCTTAAACCAGAAGGACTTGAAGGAGCGCTCCGTCTTCTTCACGCTGCTCCTGGTGCCTTGGGCCTTCCCCGCGTTCATATCGCTTATAGTGTGGCAGGGCATGTGGAACTGGAAATACGGCATAGTCAACAAGGTCCTGGCCATGTTCGGCATAAGGCCGATAGACTGGTTCGACATAGTGCCGATGGCTTGGGTCATGCTCATACTCACGAATCTGTGGCTGTCCTTCCCCTACTACACATCGGTCTTCCTGTCCGCGTTGCAGAGCATACCCGAGGAGCTCTACTCCATAGCAGAGATAGACGGGGCGAGCCGCCTCGCTAGGTTCAGGTACATAACGCTCCCGTTGATGAGGAAGACCATAGCCTTCGTGGCCATAGGGGGCTTCACCTTTACCTGGAACAACTTCTACCCCATATATATACTGACGGGCGGAGGCCCCGGCAACGCCACCAACATCTTGGTGGTCTACGCCTACCAGGCCGCGTTCAACAACAGCCTCTACAACTTCGCCGCCGTCTACTCGGTGATAGACGCCGTTATACTGATAGCCATGGCCGTCATAATGCTGAAATACTCGGGCGTGTTGGAGGCGATAACATGAAGGTCTGGGACGTCCTCCGGCTCGGCATATCGTACATCATATTGGCCGTATCCGCCGTGATAGCGGTATTCCCCATCTACTATATAGTGATAACGTCCCTCAGCGATATACCGACCATAGCCTCGATAAGCGTAAACAGCTTGATACCCCAGCCCAGAGGGGTGACTCTGGAGGCCTATAAGGGCATACTCTTCGGGAACCCGTTCTTCCTGTGGTTGAGGAACAGCCTGATACTGGCCGGCTCCACCGTCGCCGTGACGATCCTGCTGGCGTTCTTGTCGGGGGTGGCGTTGTCGAGGCTGAACGTGCCGGGGAAGAGGGCCTTGATGGTGACGGTCTACGTACTCACCTTCTTCCCGATGACGGTGACCGTGTTGCCGCTGTATCTCATGTTCGCAACGCTCCATTTAATAAACACGTACTACGGGCTGATACTCGCCTACTCGAGCGGGACGTCGATATACGGGGCGTACCTCGTGAAGCTGTTCGTGGACTCCATACCGAAGGAGTACGAGGAGGCCGCCATGATAGACGGCTTGTCGAGGTTCGGGGCCTTCATGAGGATCTTGTTGCCTCTGAGCAAGCCGGTACTCGCCTTCCTGGGCCTCCTGGCGTTCATGGGCGCCTACACCGACTACGCCATGGCCAACGTCTTCATAACCAGTAGCGATATGTGGACGTTGACGTTGGGCATGTGGTACCTCTCGTTCACGAACAGATCGACGCTCTACAACGTCTTCGCCGCATTCGCCGTGTTGATGGGCATACCCATAATGGCCGTATTCTTGGCGTTCCAGAGATACCTAACGAGGATGTACACGATGAGCGGGGTTAAGGGCTAGCAACGCCTCCTGGACTCCTCCTGGACGGGGCTCCGCCTCTCCACGGGCCAACGCCCTCCGTCTATAGAGTATATGGGCATGTCGGCCTCCAAAACGCCGCGGGCGTCGACTATGACAGGCCTCGCCATCAGCTTAGCCAGCTCGCTGGCCTTTACCCTATACGCGCTGTGGTCGGTCGCTATTAGGGCCAGGGACGCCCCGGCCAACGCCTCCTTCAAGTCCCCCGTCAGCCTTATCCCGAGCTTCTCGACCACCCGGTCGCGCTTGACGTAGGGGTCGTGCACCACTATGTTGGCCGGCCTTATCCCGAAGTCGAGGAGCCCCTGCAGGACGTCGTAGGTGGGGCTACGCCGCGTGTCGTCCACGTCGCCTCTGAAGGCCAGGCCTAGCACGGCTATCTTGGCCTCCGCGGGGTTTACGCCCTCTCTGATCATGGCCTTGACGGCGGCCTCGGCCACTCTGAAGGGCTGGGCCTCGTTCTCGGCTCTGCCCAACGCTGTCAGCGGTAGCTCGACGCCGAGCCTCTCGGCAGTCCACATAAGGAAGTAGGGGTAGACGGGTATGCAACTGCCGCCCACGCCGGTGCCCGGCTTGTGGACGTGGCTGTAGGGCTGGCTGTTGGCGGCCGCTCTGGCCTCCGCGAAGGAGATGCCGAGGGCGCTCGCCAGGCGGGCCATCTCGTTGGCCAGCGCTATGTTCAAGTCGCGGTAGACTCCCTCGAGCAGCTTCTCGAACTCCGCCGCCTTCACCGACGAGAGCTTTATCACGCCCTTCCTCGCTATCTTCCTGTACAGGGCCGCGGCCTCCTCGGCGCTTCTGGGCCCGACGCCGGCGACTATCTTGGGGTAGTTCTCCTCTATGTCCTTGAGGGCGTGCCCCACCATGACCCTCTCGGGGCTGTAGGCCAGGTAGAAGTCGTCCTCGGCGGTTAGGCCGGACTCCTCCAGCACAGGCCTCACCACCTCCTCGGTGGTGCCCGGCGGGACGCTGGACTCCACGACGACTAAGTCCTCCCGCTTCAGCCCCTGGGCTATGGCCTTGGCGGCGGAGACTATGGCGGAGAAGTCCACCTCTATGCTGGGCCTAGTCGCAGTGAGGTACACCGGCACGGTGACTATCTTCACCTTGCTCTTTATCGAGGCCACCTCGCCGTCGGTGGTGACCTCCATCCTTCCCGACTTTATAGCGTCGGCCACGGCGCGCCTCACGTCCTCCTCGACGTACTCCACTACGCCGTTGGAGAGCGCCGCGACCCTCTCGGCGTCTACGTCGACTCCTATGACCTTGGCTCCGGCTCTAGCCCAAGCCGCGGAGAGGGCCAGGCCGACGTAGCCGAGCCCGTAGATGGCGACAGAGAGCTCCCCCCTCTCCAATAGATCCGCCAGCATGGGGGCTCAACGCAACCAAGCTTATAAGCATGGAGCCCTTCCCGCCGGCGGGTCCCGACATCGCGGGGCGGCCCGCCCTCAGAGGTACGGCCGGTACCAGGGATCGCCTAGGGCGGGCCTCGACACGCTGGAAGTGCCGGCGACCAGCGGGGCCCGCGAGGCCACGGCGTCTCTGACCAGCGCGAGGTCCAGCGGGAGGCTCGGCCCGTAGTGCGCCAACGTGTCGTTGGGGACCGCCACCACCTCGCCCCTAGAGCAAGCCCTACACCTGGCGCGTCTGATCCAGGCGGTTTCCTCGGGCCTCGGCTGCCTCGTCTTGCCCTCGTAGAGCACGAGGGCCGGGTCGACTCTCTCCACCAGCTCCACGGCCTTCTCCAGAGGCCCCAGGAAGTGGTAGACGCAGTGGATCCTCCTGCTGTACCTTATGCCAACGGCGTCGAGGGCCGCGGCGGTGAAGGACTCGGCGCAGGCCACGTCGTAGCCCCCCAGGTAGAAGACCGCCAAGGCGTCCTCCACGAGCGGCGCGCCTTTGAGCAGATCCCTGTATATGCCCGACACGTGCTCCCCCGCCTCGTCGGCGTCGAGGAGCCTGGACACGAACTTGAAGTTGCCCAACACGTCGTCGATGCTCGTAGGCGTCTCGACAACTGCGACGGGGGCTATTCTGTCGAGAACCTCCACGAGGTCCTTCTGCACCGGGTAGTACACTATAACCAGATCCGGCTTGACCCCCTCGACCGCGCCTAGGTCGGCCGAGGTGAAGGACCCCACATGAGGTATCTTGAGGGCGTCCCGCGGCCTGTAGGAGAACACGTCCCTCCCGATCAGCCTGTCTCCGAGGCCGGCGACGAAGAGGAACTCGGTTATGGACGGGTTGAGGGACACGACGCGGCGGGGGACGTACTCGATAGGCCTAGTGAGCCACGGCATGTCAAGGCCTCAGGACGGGCGTCTTGCCGAAGCCCGGCACGTCGAAGTACTGGCCGGAGGCCGGGAAGACCCTCACGCCGACGGCCCTCCCCTTGGACTTCGCTATGGCCTCCAGATCGAGCAACATCCTCCTCAAGGCCTTCTCGTCGGCTTCTATCGGGACCATGTCGAGGCCCGCGACGCACGTCGAGGTGTAGGACACGAGCTTCTGGAGGTCTAGGGCCCCTCCCTCGACCAGCCTCTTCAGCTCCTCGTCCTCCGCCAGCGGCAACATGACCTCGCTGAAGCCCACTAGGCGGGCGCCGGAGGACCAGATGGCCTCGTTCAAGGCTCTGATGGCCGAGTGCGTGCCCCACGCGCCGACCCTCACGCCGAACAGGCGCTCGATCGCCCTCGCCACGGATCTCTCGCCCCAGGGGGATAGGCTCCCGTCTACGCCGAGGAAGCGCTCGCCTATGGACGACGCGAAGGCCTCCCCCAACCTCTCTGCCGAGCCCAAGACGGCCGCAACGTCGTCGAGGGATTCCAGATCGTCGGGGTAGAGGAGCGACAGCGCGACGCCCTCGTTCTTCACCGCAGTAGCGGGGTAGTAGGGCGAATCGTAGACTACGCCCCCCAGCAAGAGCGCCACGTTTTTGGCCAGATGGGGCTCGCCGCGCCTCTCCACCCTCCTCAAGAACTCGAGGTATCTGTCTACGGAGCCCACGGCGGCGAAGACGCCGTAGGTCCTCACGAGCTCCTCCAGATCGTCGCCCTCGTAGATGCCTATCGCCGCGTACTCCACGCCCAGCTCCTCCAACGCCTTCAACGTCTGCCTGACGCCCTCCCTCGGCGGGGTGGTCACGGAAACCCTCACGGTCAGCGGACGCAACTTCTTGGCCGCCTCTAAGAACCGCGAAATCCTCTCGGGGTCGAAGCCCCACTTCACGTTCAAGGCGACTGCTCTGATCTCCATGAGGGAAATGGGGGTGTTTAATAATACCAGGTCAGCTGGTGGGAGTGCTCCGGCGGGTACTGGCCGAGGCCGTCGGCCTTGCAGACCGACCTAAAGGGGCACTGGCCGCACCTCGGCGCCTCTCTAGTGCATACGCGCCTCCCGAAAGACCACAAGAAGTCGTCTAGGGTGAACGGGTCGACGCCCGAGAATTTGGCCACCAGCCTCCACGCGAGCTTCACCTTCTGCCGCACCTCGGCGTCCTCCTCGCGGCTCAGCTCCAGCCCCTCGAAGAGCTGGCGGTAGTCGACGTCGGCTATGCCCAGCCTGTAGGCTATCCTGGATAGGTGGTTGTCGACCGGCACGTCGAAGTTCTCGGGGTCCTTGAACTTTACCAAGCCGCGTCCGTCCAGGAACTTGGCCAACAACAGCGCCTTCTTCCTCACGGGGTCCTCGTACGCTCTGATCCGCCTCAGCCTCTCCACCATCTCGGACACGGCGTCCGGTATCAACGCCTCGAACCCCCCTGCGCGTAGGGCCTTCTTGCCGAGATCCCGCAGTAGGAACAGCCTGACGTGGAAGTCCCAGACCTTGAGATCCCCTATCGAGAAGAGGCGTTCGGCCTCCTTAGGGGTCAGCTCGGCCAGCCTCTCGGCCTTGAATAGGCCCTCGTCGTAGGCCTTCCTGCCGAGCCGCCACAACGCGTCGGCCCCGTGGTAGAACTCGCCGTCTATATACCCCTCGAAGGGCCCCAGCGGCGTGGAGGTCCTGTGGTCGACCGCCACCATCGCTGTGAAGAACGCCAGCTGATCCTCCCGGGGATCGGATCTAGGGGGGTATAGGCGCCCGTCGTCGTAGGTGTCCCTCCTCAAGCCGAGCCTCCCCACTATCTCGGCCACCGCCCGCGCCTTGTCTACATCCACGACAACGTCCACGGCCGTGCGGCGGACGTCTTTAAAATATTTATAGAGGGGGCGGCGAGCCGCCGTGCGTCTCTGCGTCGTGGCCCGGGGATCCATCTCGGTGGCCCACAAGCCCTCGTTCTCCGCCCTCAAGGGCACGCTCCACGGACACGACTACGTGATCAGGGCGGCCGTCTGCGGCCCCGACGACGTGGACTACGTCGTGGACGCCGACGAGCTCCAGCGCAGGCTCTGGTCGCTACTCGCCGAGATGGACGGCAAATACCTCAAGTCCAGCCGCGAGGGGGAGGCCCCGGAGCCCTACTACGAAATACCGTGCGGGCCCGGCGGGGTCACCGGCGAGTGTCTGGCTAGATATATAGCTAGACACCTCGGCGCCACTTGGGTCGAGGTCTGCGAGGGGGGCCTATCGACCCCCTGTTTCTACTACGGCCCTTGACGCAAGGCGGCCCTCAGCCGCGCGTCCGCCTGGGCCAGTTCGCTGGCGGTTGCGGACCTCCACAAGGCGTTGAACTTCACGTAGCCGGCGGCCCTCTCCAGGTAGATCTCCCTCGGGAAGTCGCCGCCGAGGATCTCCTCGAGGACTCTGGCGGCCACCCGCGCTATGGCTTTCCTGTAGGCGCCCGCCCTCGCCAGCTGGCCGTACGCGTCCACGGGCGATTGGAGGCGCAGAGCGCCGTAGGGCCCCACGAGCGACATGAGCCTCCCCAGCTCGCCCAGCTCGCCGGAGCCGTAGAGCTCGACCGCGGCCAGCTCCTGCGGCACGCCGGCCTTCGTCATGAGCTCGAAGGCGACCTCTATAGCGGCCAGCAGAGACGCCTTGAGTATCTGCTCGCCCAGGAGATCCGCCAACGCCTCCTCCCTCGCCGAGGCCTCCACGGCGAAGCCGCCTTGCTTGAACGCGCCGGCGCCGTCTGCCACGGCCAGAGCTACGTCGAGCGCGCTCCCCGAGACGTCCTCGACCACGCCGACGACTGCCGCGTACCCTCTGCCTTGCAGATATCTGTCCCTAATCGCGGGGCCGGGCGCCTTGGGCACGAAAAGCGCCACGTCGACGCCGCCCGGCAGTTGCAACAGGCCGTAGGCGGCTGGAAAGCCGCTGGTCAACACGAGGGCTTTGCCCGAGTGGAGGCCGGGCAGGACCTCGGTCCTGTAGATCTCGGGGGCCGCGTCGTCGGGAAGCGCCAGCACAACGACGTCGCCCAGCTCGGCGGCCTCGGGTATAGGCCTCGGCTCCAGCCCGTCGGCCTTGGCCCTCCTCGCGTACTCGTTGCCGAGCAGATCGCCCACTAGGACAGAGAGGCCCGAGTCTCTGAGGTTCAGAGCGATGGACCTCCCCACGTTGCCGTAGCCGATCACGGCCACCGTCTTGCCCCTCAACAGCTCGGCGCGACCCTGCTTGAACACCCTCACCATAGGGCCGTAGGGACGGCCCTTTTTAAGAAGCCCTCTATCGTATTTTAGGAGGCGCCCGGCAACCTCTATGCGGGTCAAGGTGAGGATCATGGCGCCGCTGTACTTCGGCCTAGATTCGGTCGACCAGATCTCGCTTGATCTAAACCTAGAGGACGGCTCCGTCGTAGAGGATGTCGTGAATATACTAAATAGAATTTATCCCGGCTTTAAGAATAAAATTATTAGAAATGGAAAAGTAATAGAGATGCATGATATATTAGTAAACGGCAGATCCATAGATTTCCTGGACGGCTTGAGGACACGCCTCAAGGACGGCGACTCGATCCTCATAGTGTCCCCGTTCGGGGGATAAATATCAATCTATAGATAAATAAGCATTTAAACATATATATTTTTCTATTCATGGCGATATTCAGAATAGCTAGAATAGATCTCAAGGCAGAGAAGGTGACCGAGGAGGTGTTCAAGGACGATCTCCTGAAGAAGTTCCTGGGCGGCAGAGGCTTGGGCTCCTACCTGGCCCTCAAGGAAATACCCAGGGGATAGATCCCCTGTCGCCCAGCAACAGGCTGTACATATTCGCCGGGCCTCTGTCGGCGATGGCGAACCTCTCCACCAGCCGCGTCACGGTCGTCACCAAGTCGCCCCTCACGGGCTCCATAACCCACTCCAACGCGGGCGGGAACTTCGCCTACTGGCTGAGGAAGTCTGGCTACGACGGCCTCGTCATAGAGGGCGCGGCCGAGGACCCCGTCTACGTGGTGGTCAAGGACGGCGACGTGGCCATAAAGCCGGCGAAGCACCTCTGGGGCAAATGGACCGGCGCGGCGATAAAGGCCATGTTGAGGGAGAACGGGTTCCCCGAGGAGGAGAAGGCGGCCGGCGTCGCCGTGGTGGGCCCCGCCGGGGAGAACTTGTCGAAGATAGCGGGCATCAGGATGTCCGACTACGAGCGCTTCGCCGGGCGCGGCGGGGTCGGCGCCGTCATGGGCTCGAAGAAGCTCAAGGGCATACTTGTCTGGGGCACGCGCGACTTGCTTAAGGACGTCAAGGACCGCGCCAAGTTCATAGCGGAGTCCACCAAGCTCGCCCAGCGCCTCATGTCGGGCCCCACGGCGAAGGCCCTCCACATATACGGCACTAACCTACTGACGGCGGTGATAAACTCGATAGGGGCCTACCCCGTGAGGAACTTCGAGACGGGCTACGCCGAGGAGGCCGACAAGCTGACCGGCGAATACATAAAGAAGAACTACGTCGTGGAGACCCACGCCTGCATGATGTGCCCCATCGCCTGCACGCAACACGTCATGGTCAAGTCCGGCCCCTACAAGTTCGTCGGCAAGGCTAAGTACGAGTACGAGAACACCTGGAGCTTCGGCGCCAACATAGGCTTGTTCGACCCCGAGGCCGACCTACGCCTGCAGAAGCTGGCCAACGAGCTTGGGTTCGACACAATCTCGCTGGGCAACACCTTGGCCGCCGCCGTGGAGCTGGCCAAGAAGGGGAAGCTGAAGCTCGACGTGGATTGGGGAGACGCGGGCGCGTTGGTCGACCTAGTCATAAGGACGGCCAACAGGAGCGATATAGGCGACGATCTGGCAGAGGGGGACTACAGGCTGGCGCTGAAGTACGGCGATCCCAGCGCCTTCAAGGGCTCCAGAGGGCAGGGGCTTCCGGCCTACGACCCGAGATCCCTCAAGGGCTTCTCGCTCTCGTACTTCACCGCCAATAGAGGAGGCGACCACCTGGAGGCCTACTCCCCGACCTGGGAGGTCCTCGGCGTCCCCGAGAAGGTGGACCCGCTCTGCGAGACCCCCGAGTGTATAGAGAAGCAGGCCAGGATCGTTATATACGCCCAGCACTTGATGGCCCTCACCGACTCGGTGACCTACTGCAAGTTCGCCACGCTAGACCACGAGGGCATATTCGAGAAGGACCTAGCGCACCTCTTCAACCTGGCCTACGACTGGGACGTCACGCCGGAGGATATGTTGGCCATAGGCGAGAGGATCTTCAACGTGGAGAGGCTGTTCCACGTGAAGGAGGGCAAGTGGATCAAGGACGAGCTGAACCCGCACTTCAGGAACCCCATACCCACGGGCCCCGCCAAGGGCCATTCCTCGGCCAAGATGTTCGACGAGGGGATTAAGATATACTACAAGCTCAGGGGCTGGGTCGACGGAAAGCCCACATACGATACTTTGAAGAGGCTGGGCCTCGAGGAGTTCCAGTACCTCCTGTAAAGGTAATAAATCCCGGACGGTTTTTCGGGCGTGATGGTCAAGGTCAGGTATCTGGCCACCCTCTACGACTTGATGGGCGTCATGAAGGAGGCAGTGGAGGTGCCACAAGGCGCCACCGTCCGCGATCTGGTGAAGATAATCGACGAGAGGCATGGGGGGAAGCTGTCAAGGGAGATCCTGGACGGCGACAGGCTGAAGGACGAGTACAACATCTTAGTCAACGGGCGCGCCGTCGATTACCTAGCAGGCCTCGACACGAGGCTGAAGGACGGCGACGAGGTGGTCTTCATGCCGCCGGTCGGAGGAGGTTGCGTTAATTAAAGGGATTTCCAACGTAGCCTTTATATTGGCCGACGCCGGAGGCTCGGTGGAGGAGAGAAAGCGCCTGAGGCTGGTGTCCTTTACGATATCCGAGAGGGTGGTGAGAGGCGTCGACATGTTGGTGACCAAGGGCATATTCGTGACGAGGAACGAGGCCATAAGGGCTGCCCTCGACATGTATTTCGAGGGTACCGCGAAGAGGTGGCTCGAGATGTACAGGAAGCGTAAGGCTAGGTCTTGACCTCGTACCTGCCGTCGGGCCAGACGGTGGCCGTAGCCCTGCGGGTGGCCCAACAGCTGAAGACTATGGCCAGCGCGAAGGTGGCCGGGTGCCTATAGGCATACTCTATATGCACGTCCAGCGCAGTTATGTCGCCGCCGACGCCGTGCGCCCCGAGGCCCAGCTTGTTTATGGCCCTCAAGAGAGCCTCCTCCATCTTGGCCACCTCCGGGTTCTGGTTCCTGGAGCCCACCGGCCTTAGAGTCGCGGCCTTCTTCGCCAGCTTGGCGGCCGCGTCCAGCGTCGGGCCTATGCCTATCCCCACTATCACCGGCGGGCAGGGCATGGGCCCCGCGTCTATCACCGACTCGAGGACTATCTTGGGCAGCTCCTTGAAGGCTACGCCGGGCGGGAGGACCATGGCCTTGCCCGGTAGCTCCGAGCCGCCGCCCTTCGGCACGTAGGTGAACTGGAGGTAGTCGCCGTCGAACAGCTCTATATCGAACACGGGGACGCCGAGCCCGGTGTTGTCGCCGGGGTTCCTCTCGGTGAAGGGATCCGCGGTGTTGGGCCTAAGCGGGAGCTCCTTGGTGACCTGCCTCACGGCGTCCGTGAGTATGGACAACACCCTGCTCCTGATGGGGAACCCGTCCCCCAGCTTCACGAAGAAGGTGGGCACTCCCGTGTCCTGGCAGACGGCCGACGTGGCGGACGTCGCGAGCTCTATGTTCTTCAGGATGGCCCCTATCTGGATCCTCGCCGCCTCCGAAGACTCGGCGTCGTAGGCCCTCCTTAGCGAGCCCACTACGTCGAGCGCGGGGGATATGCTGGCCTTTATTATGGCCTCCTTGGCCGCCTTGAGCACGGCCTCCTCAAGGTCCATGGCCTATACGGTGTTGGAGTAGAAAAATATTGCTGAGACAGCCCGTCTAGGCCTTTTTAGGCTGGATACGACAGAAAAACGTAAATTCATCCCGCCGCCGTACATATATGGCGACCTACAGGCTGAGGACCCCGTTGAGGGACGAGGACGTGGAGAGGCTCCGGGTCGGCGACACGCTCTACATCTCCGGCATCTTGGTGAGCGCCCGCGACGCGGCTCACGCAAGGATGCTCGAGTACTTGAAGGAGGGGAGGCAACTCCCCGTCGATCTGAGAGGCGGTGCGATATACCACGCGGGCCCGGTAGCCAAGAAGGAGGGCGACAGCTGGAGGATAATCGCCATGGGCCCGACGACGTCGGCGAGGATGGAGGCGTTCGAGGCCGACGTGATAGAGAAGCTCGGCGTCAAGCTGATAATAGGCAAGGGCGGCATGGGGAGGAGGACCGCGGAGGCCATGAGGAGGCACAAGGCGGCCTACGCCATATTCACCGGCGGCGCCGGGGTCCTGGCGGCCCGCGCCATAAAGAGGGTCGTAGACGTCCACTGGCTCGACCTAGGCATGGCCGAGGCCATGTGGGTCCTGGAGGTCGAGGACTTCGGCCCTCTGACAGTCATGATAGACCCGACCGGCTACAACTTCTACGACGAGGCTAGGGAAAAGATGAGGGCGAAGGTGCCCGAGCTGGTCAAGGAGCTCGGGGAGGTGTTCAAGGCGTAGCGGCCAGCTTGAGGGCCGCCACGCCTCTGAGAGCCCTCCGCCTCAAGTCGAGCCTCACAGTACATATAATGCCTCTGCAGGCGACCGAGGCGCCCAGCCTCCTCGCTATGGACAGAGCCTTGAGATTCTCCCTATAGATCTCGGCCCTAACCACGTCGAACCCCAGCCGGGGCAGGAGCTCGGCGAATACCTCGGCTATCCTAGTCCCGTACCCCCTCCCCTGGAGCGAGTCGACGACGACTATGCCGGCCTCGGCCTCGCCGCCGCAAGGGGTCACGTCGACCAGCGCGACGGGCCTCCTGCCCTCGACGACTAGAAAGCTCCTACCCCCGCAGGACCACATATGGCTGTATATGCTCGCCGGATCCTTCACGGCGGCGAGAAAGCGGAGATATCTGCTCTCCTCGCCGACCGAGGAGTAGAACTTGGCCACCTCGTCGTATCTGCCCGTGACTTCGTAGAAATCCAGCTCCACGACTATCTTTACGTTTTTAACTTAAAAATTTTATTCCACACAGAAGTGTATCTAAATATATAAAGATACTTTGGTATTTTTATTTATATATATTTAGATAAATAGAAAGTAAATTATATAGACAGATAAAATATACTGTAGCTCTATGAATAAAGATAGGGACGCGGCAGCTACGGCAGATGTGGACCCACTGGCCTGGTCGTCGCGGTAGCAGAAAGCCGAAGTCCGCGTGTTGTGGGTTGTTGCGCTCAGACGCAGGCCGAGGCCGCGTCGGATACCGCCGCGGTCTGCTACCTAGACATGACGGTTTGTTCTTACGACCGCTATAGTTTGAGTTCTTTCACACACCTCTCCGTATTGTCTTGTAATTGTTATAATATTATGAGTCGACTATAACTATACCACCAAAATTTTTATAATGGTAGAAGCCGGGGGTACCATGAAGGTCACCATATCGATAATCAAGGCCGACGTAGGCGGCTGGCCCGGCCACGCCTGGGTCCACCCCAAGATGCTCGAGCTGGCCGCCGAGAGGCTGAAGGAGGCCCAGAAACGCGGCCTCCTCATAGACTACTTCGTTTACAACGTCGGCGACGACATATCTCTCCTGATGACGCACACCAAGGGGCCCGACCACAGCGATATACACGGACTAGCTTGGGACATATTCAAGGAGGTGACCGAGAAGGTGGCGAGGAAGTACAAGCTCTACGGAGCCGGGCAAGACCTCCTCAAGGAGGCCTTCTCGGGCAACGTGAGGGGCATGGGGCCGCAGGTGGCAGAGCTCGAGATAGAGGAGAGGCCCTCCGAGCCCGTCATAACCTTCGCCGCAGACAAGACGGAGCCGGGAGCCTTCAACCTGCCGATGTACAAGATATTCGCCGACCCCTTCAACACGGCCGGCTTGGTCATAGACCCAGCGATGCACGAGGGCTTCCTCTTCGAGGTACTGGACGTATACGAGCACAAGGTGTACCTCCTCAAGGCGCCCGAGGACTCCTACTCGCTGTTGGGGCTCATAGGAACCACGGGGCGCTACATCGTCAGACGGGTCTACAGGAGGGCGGACGGAGCGCCGGCAGCCGCGGTGAGCGTGGAGAGGCTTAACCTGATAGCAGGCCGGTATGTGGGCAAGGACGACCCGGTCGCCATAGTCCGCGCGCAACACGGCATGCCTGCAGTGGGCGAGGTCCTGGAGGCCTTCGCGTATCCCCACATGGTCCACGGCTGGATGCGCGGGAGCCACGCCGGCCCTCTAATGCCCATGCGCTTCTACCAGATAGACGCCGAGAGGAGGATAGCGGTTGGGGCCAAGATGACCAGGTTCGACGGGCCGCCGAAGGTCGGGGCCCTCGGCTGGCAACTGCACGACGGATATCTCGAGGGGCCGGTCGACCTCTTCGACGATCCCGCCTTCGACTACACGCGCCAGCTCGCCGCCCAGATAACCGAGTACATACGCCGCATGGGGCCATTCCAGCCCCACCGCCTTCCGCCGGAGGAGATGGAATATACGACTCTGCCCAAGATACTGGCCAAGATCAAGGCATACGGCGCGGACGATTACGAGAAGAACAGGGAGAGGTACATCAAGGAGGCCATCGCCGCGGCCGAGGTGGCGGCCTCGCACGACTAAGCGGCCCTATCGAGGTGCTGGGATGGACGTGCGTGCGATGTCGAGCGGCCAGCGAGAGCCGTGCACGAACGTCCCACTATTATTTATATCTGAATAACCATAATTATAGATCACTAAGAATCTATAGTAAACTTTCTATACAATAATTGGTAACTACAAATATAAAAATTTTTATTATATAGAGAACAACCTGATAGTTAGTATAAACTTTGCTTAATTTTCAAAATAAATGAATTGACATATTTTTGAAGGAATGTTTATAAGGTTCATCAATATAGAATCTTTATGTCTCTCGAAGAGAAGAACCTACCGTTCGACGAGTATATATACAACGATAGGTGGCGGTCGCGAACTATAGATATCAAGACCTACTGGGAATACCACAAGAAGTCGATTGAGAACTTCGAGGAGTTTTGGGCTTCCGTCGCTAGGGAGCTTGAGTGGTTTAGGCCTTGGGAGAAGGTTCTTGACGCTTCTAATCCGCCGTTTTA
>JBMFIG010000020.1:0-24832 GCA_049976425.1 Thermoproteus sp. | reverse complement strand
CTGTCCACATAGTAGTAGGTGAAGGGGCCCACCTTCACGGACTTCAGCTTCCCCTCCCTCTCCAGCACGTAGACGTGCCACTGGACGGCCCCCCAGCTCCTGCCCACGGCCTTAGCTATCTGGGAAAGAGTGGCGGCGCCCATCCTCTGCACAGCCTCGACGATCTGCCTCCTAAGGGGATCGTCCGCCGTCGCTCTCTTGTAGCGGCCGATTATGGGCGCAAGAGCCGCGAGGGCCCACTCCCTCCTGTTGAGGCCTATCTGCGTAGCCGCGGCGGCCCCGGCCACAGCCGCGACAGCCGCAACGGGCAACGACTGGGGCGGAGGCGGAGGCGGCGGAGGGGGCGTCTGGCTCTGGACCGCTACGTAGCCCCTAACCTCGACCGTCTTGTTCGTGGGGTTCACGCAGGTTATGACGGCCTCGCCCGACGCCTGGAAGGGCTGGTTGGGCGCGCAGAAGGGCGGGAGGTGGGGGTATACGGTGTAGTTGCCCGGCAGGTACAGGTGTATGGGGTATACGGCCAGCGGCAGCAACACGGCGACTACCGTCACGTTGAACATATCCACACCGACGCGGCCGAATATATATTTTGCGTAGTCATATAAGGAAGGGGTCGGGCAGGCCCAGCGCCCGCGCCACTGCGAGGAGCACGACGAGGTACGCCCAGCCGGATGCCGCGAAGAGGTAGGCCGTCCACCACCTCCTGTAGATGCCCCACCAGGAGTAGGCCAGAGAAACCGCCATGAGCCCCAGCGCGAGCAGGTACGTCAGCCTGACGTAGAACTGGCCCCACAGCTGGGCCAGGACCCCCAACACGAATCCGTCGGCGAAGGAGGCGAGGAGCCCGGCGGCCCTGACGTAGTCGATCTCGGAGCCTTGGTACATCAAGGCCAGCAACGGCGTCAGCGCGAGGGCGGCGCCTATCAAGATGGCGAGGACGGGGTCCATGTCAGAACAGCCAGAGCGTGTACTGCCCCGCCATCTGCGCCGCTGCCCAGAGCGCGGTGAGGTAGACATACGGCGCGCTGGCGACGAGCGCTACGTCGAGGTCGCGCCTGGAGGGGTGGAGCGCCAACACGAATATCAAGAGCTGGCTCGCCGCGACGAGCGCCAGCGCTATCAAGGCCGAGAGCCTGGCGTATACCTGAGGCGCCCCGGACGCTATGAGCAAGGCCGAGTAGACGTTGGCCGCCGTGCCGAATATTATGAAGGCCGTCGCGGCGTCTCTATCGGGGAACGACTCCGAGCGGCCGGCGCTCCCCGCGGCCTTCTGCTCGGCCCACTGCCTCGCCACTGCCAGCGCGAGGCCCCAGACCAGCCCGGCGAGGAGCGGGATCAGCTCCATGGCCTCAGCCTCTCGACAGATACCGACACTATCTGCGGGAGGCCGCCCCACCGACCCGTCCTGTCGGCTATTACTACGAAGGGCCCCGCCCAGCCGGACGGCGCGCCGAATGGCAGAGGCGCGTTGCGCGTGTAGGGGGCCATGGGGCCTAGGTAGTAGTACGTCGTGCCGTTCTGGGGGAAGACCCAGAAGGGGCCTAGGCGGCCGGCCGGAGGCCTAGAGCCGAAGAGGACCAGATCCGACGTGAGGTAGGCCGTCGGGGTGAAGTCGACGTAGTAGAGCAAAGAGTACATGCCCACGGAGGTGCCGAACCCGTATATATACACTGTGTCGGCTATGGAGGAGCCGTTGGCCGCCACCACCGTCGCCACAGGCCCCTCTATCGTGTAGGCCACAGACAGCTTGGGCTTCGCCAGCAAGTACGCTGTGGGCCTCGGCGCGCCGATAAGGCCTATGTCGTTGGACGACGCGATCGCGGGGACGTCGACGGCGGGCGCCGGAGGCGCCTCGACCGCGAGGCAGGGAGCCGGATAGACGTAGATAGTGGCGCTGCCCGAGAGGTCTAGGAGGAACGTATACCAGGGAGCGCCGCCCTCCGCGGGGATCCAGAGAGGCGAGCCGTTCACCAAAACGCCGGGGGCCAGCTGGGCGTAGGGGATCGGCTGGGCCACGAGGAGCGAGCCGCCCCGCTCCACGACGCATCCGGCGAGCGGGAGCTGGCCGACCGCGACGTTCCAGGCGTAGAGCGTCCCGTCGGGCGCCAGCTGGAGCAACTGCCAGCCCGATCCGTTGATCACCACGGCGACTCTCGTGTCGACGTTGGGGTACCAGTCTATCTCCTTGACCCTAAAGGAGTAGCTCGCCTTCCAGGAGGCGTAGAGGAACTCAACCCTGCAGGTCCCTTGGTAGCCCGGCGGGACGAAGACGTCCAGCCTGTACTCCCCAGGTCCCCTCAGGTACGTCGGCAGGCCGAAGGGGCAGTCCGAGTTGACGTAGACCAGGGGGGACTCCACGTCGATGGGGATGAGCCCTGGGTACCTCCACGTCCCGAAGGGCGAGCTGTAGAGGTAGAACGTCCCGTTCCTAAACGCCGCGTAGGGCGGCGGCGACGGCTGGGGGAGCAGTGCCGGCTGGGCCGCCTTGAAGACGTACTCCCCCGAGGGGGAGGCCACCGATATGAGAAAAACCAGAAAGGGAAGTAGGGAGACGAAAAAACGCTTGATTTGTCTCATTTAGTCGAGAATATTATATCGACCTCGTACGTGGCCAAGACCGTCTTTCCGTTTGCGAAGTTCTTCGTGGGGTCGGTGCTATAGGCGCTGGGATCGACCAAGACCGATACGCCTAAATTTATGCAACCGCCCTTTGATATTTTGTCCACGGTAACGGGTCCGGGCCTGGTGTAGACTGTCCCGTTGATAGTATAGAAACCGACCCAATTACTTCCGTTATATACAATAAACCGTTGTACATACGGAGACGGTGGGCCGACAGGCCCCCTGTACGTTATGTTTACGGTGAGGGAACCGTCGTAGTAGTAGTTACATACCCTTATGGCATTTGTATAGTTCGTTATATCGCCCGTGAAGCCCACTATGGAGATCTGGGTAACGTTGCGGCCGTACTCATCGGTGGTCCAACTCACGTATATGTATTTGTCATAGCCGGAGCCGTCGCTTCTGCCGGTGATGCCCGTGTCTAAGCCGGCGTACTTCATGGCGGGAGGCAACGTGGCGTTTACCTGCCAGTTGGTCACGTTGGTGAACTGCAAAGCCGCCAGAGATATGGCGGCCAGCGCCAGGCCGGCGAACGCCAGCAGTCCGAGCCTTCTCTTGTCCATGCGCTTTACATAGTTGAGCTGTATAAATATTTTACGTAGCAGTTTACGAGTGGAAAGTAGTTGTTGGTTCCTGGATTAGACAGAGGCTCCTAGCTGGCTGGGAGGCGTCTCCGCCTCTATATACTGCTGGGTTGATCGCCTCAGCGGGGGCGTCAGCCTACCTCGGTCAGCAGGTAGAGGCCGGGCTCCTTAGCGGCCTTTCTGGCCTCCGCCGGCGTCTGGAACACGCCGACTATCGCCAAGTCGGACAGCCTCACTAGGGCCCAGCCGCGGCGTCCGCTCCTCCTGGCCGCCTCCTCGGCCCTCTCTATCAGCTCCTCGAGCATAGCTCCCTCGCCAGCCTCGCCAGCTCCTCTGCTACTAGCCGGTAGAGGTCGGCCAGCCCCTCGGGGACTTGGGGCGGCTCCACGGGGCCGCAGTCGGCGCGGGCCTTGGCGAAGGCCGACGCTAGGGCCAGGTCGGCGCCGGTTATCCCCCCGGCCTCTACGCGGCCGTAGAGCAACGAGAGGAGCGCTATGTGGAGGGCGTGTAGCCGCGCCGCCTCGCCGGCGGCGTCTCTGCCCAGGTAGTGGTCGCCTAGGACGTACGTCTTCTCGCGGTGCACCTCGGCCAGCAACCTCCTGGCCTCCTCGGCGTCTCCCCTCGCCAGAGCGTCCAAGACGGCGGCGCGGAGCTTATTATCCATGTATTTCCCTGCCTGCGCGGCACTTAATAATTTGCGCCGTCGGTGCTTGACGTGCAGGTAAAGGTGGGCGAGCGGCTCTACGAGGTGAGGAGCTTGGCCGAGCTGGAGGCGCTCTGCGCCGAGCTCAGATCGGCGCTTGAGGCCAAATGCGTCTACAACTCCTGGTACATAAGGGTGCCTCCCGACAGGCTTCTGGAGATAGCGGCCGAGGCCTACCTGTCCTACCTAAGAGGCGAGGCGGAGGTCGGGGCCGTGGTGGGGAGGTACCTCGAGAGGCTGGGCCTCAGCAAGAGCCTGGCGAGGACCATCACGCCGACGCTCAGCGCCTTGGGCCTGTCTGCGGGGGGCGTCTTCTCGCGGCAGGCCCTGGAGATGGGCAGGCTCTTCCACGAGGGGAGGCGGCGCGAGGCCCTCGCGGCCCTTAGGGACGCGGCGCTCAAGAACTGCGTCATTAGGGACATAGTCGAGAGGCTGGGCGACGGGTGCGACGGGCTGGCCGAGGCGGTGGACGCCGTGTTGAGGAGCTACGGCAAGTCGCCTAGGCCGGACGAGGCCAAGTACACGGCCGACCTCGTCAGGGCCATCCACCCGCCGTGTACGCCGTGTAGCTTCAACTGCGTCGACAAGGCCTCTCTGGCCTCCTGCGCCGGGGCTCTCGTGGAGAGGGCCATATACGGCGCCGCCGATCTCTTCGAGAAGCTCGACATATCGATCCTGCCGATGCATCTGGCGCTGGTCAAGGCCAGGGAGGGCCTCTACGGCGTCGTGGTGAGGGAGACCAACAAGCTGGTGGGCCTCGCCGCCGTGGCGGACCCGATAGAGGGGGCCCAGATAAACAAGCTGAGGGACGTGTCCAAGAGCCTCGACGGGCTGGCGGGCGAGGGCGAGTACGAATTCTACATAAAGGTGGTGCCCATACTGGACGGCGCCCCTCCTTGCTATAGGGCCAAGGCCTTCGTGGAGGTCGTGAGGGCGGATCTCGAGAGGGCTTCCCGGATAATCAAGCTGGAGTGAGGCCCCGTCACCTTATGACGTGGGTTGTCTCGAAAGTCCTGACTATCCAAGGCCTGCCTTGGACGAAGGTGCGGACCTCGACGTAGGGCGCCAGCCCCGACGTCGCTATCTTCTTGCCGAGCACCTCGTCTACCTGGAATATGCCGGTCTCCGAGTCCATGTAGACGTATATGGCCAGGGGCCGCTCCTTGCCTCTGCCCACGTAGACGCGCCTGATGGCCAGCGCCGAGAGGGCGTGTATGTCGTTTTTCCCTATCTCGTAGGGCATTCTGGCCCTCCCCTCGGCCATGTCGGTGCCGTCGGCTATCTTGGCCACGGCGCCTTCGAAGGTGAGGCAGTTGTAGGCCTCGTCGTGGCAGAACACCACGTGCATGACCTCCTGCTTGAGCATGTAGGCCTTCTTCGTGGCGCCGTATATGGGCTCCAGGACCTTCATGGCCACCTTGTCGGCTATCATGGCGGAGTATATGGGGTGGTGGGTCCTGTGGACGCTGTTGCCTATATCGTGGAGGTAGGCCCCCACCAGGGTCACCACGAGGGAGTCCTCCAGATCGCCGACGCCGTCCTTGACCACGCTCGGCTTGAAGCCCCCCTCGTAGAGGACCTTGTATATCGCCATGGCGCTCCCCGCCACTATCCTCGAGTGGACCGGGCCGTGGTCGTTGTAGTGAAGGCGCTTGACCGTGAAGACGTTGGACATCTCTAGGTACGCCTCTATCTCCTCGTCGGACGTGAGGATGCCCCACGCCTTGGCCACCTTGTCGTACCTCGGCATGACCTCGTCTATGAGCTTGACCCCCACCTCGTAGAGCGGCTCTAGCGTCTCCACTCGTGGGCGTTGATCTAGCTATATAAATGCTCCTCCGTGAACAAAGTTTTTATTTCGGGGAGTTGGGAGGGCCGTGCTCGACGCCTTGGCGCTCTTCGTCGTGCTGGCTCTGACCAGCATGGCGGCCGGCTTCATGGGCTCGTTGACGGGCCTAGGCGGCGCCACGTTCCTCGTGCCTATCTACGTGCTTTTTATAGGGATACCGATACAGTACGCGGCGGGGTCCAGCTTGATCTCGACGATCGCCACGTCGAGCGGGGCCGGATCCGCCTACGTCCGCGATAGGGTGACCAACGTGAGGATAGGCATGTCGCTGGAGATAGCGACCACCAGCGGCTCCATAGTGGGCTCTCTGACCGCCGCCTGGGTCTACGCCCACAACCTCCAACACGTCATCTACGTGATATTCGGCATAGTCCTCCTCGGCTCTATCTACACCCAGATAACCCGCTCCAAGTTCGAGCTTCCGGAGCCCAAGCCGCCCGATAGGTGGACCAAGTGGCTACAGCTATACGGCCGCTACTACGACCCGGCGCTCGGCAGAGAGGTGGACTACCACGGGGTCAGGTGGTGGCTCGGCGAGCTGATAATGTTCGCCGCCGGCGTCATATCGGGCCTGTTGGGCATCGGCAGCGGCGCGTTGAAGGTCCTCGGCATGGACTGGGCCATGAACCTCCCCATGAAGGTCTCGACGACGACCAGCAACTTCATGATCGGCGTGACGGCCGCCACCGGCAGCTCCATCTACTGGTTCTTCGGCTACATACAGCCCTACTTCGCCGCCGCGACGGCCATAGGCGTCCTCGCCGGATCTTTCGTGGGGAGCAAGGTGCTTCTGAAGCTCAGGAACGTGACCATACGCTATATCTTCATGGCGATACTGGCCATATTGGGCGTCCAGATGTTGTTAAGAGGGCTGGGCCTCTATCCTTGATATGGATCTCGAAGACGTAATCGGGTACACCTTGAGGATCGGCGTGATAATCAGCGTAGTCCTGATAGCGGCGGGCGTCGCCCTGCTGGTCGTGAAGCCGCCTGCGCCGCACATACTGCAACAGCTGTCCTACCCGCGCTCCCTCATCAACACCTCGTCGATAAGCCCAACGCAGGTCCTCTCGGGGAGCGCCGCGCTCAACGGCCTCGACGTGATACTGCTGGGCTTAATGGTGCTGATCGCGACGCCGGTCTTGAGAGTCGTCATGGGCCTTATACAGTTCGCGAGGGAGCGGAACTATATCTACGTAGCGATAACCTCTATTGTCTTGTTCAATTTATTCTTCGCTATATTTATAATTCCTATTCTCCTTAAATGAATATTTTGAGGAAAAAACTCTATGTAGATATTCTGCTCCACCTCAAGAGAGCCGGGATAGACTACGGCAAGTCCATAGCCAGAGGCGTCGGCGCCCCGCTGGCGTCCGTCCTCGCGGCCCTCGACGAGCTCGAGAGGGCCGGCTTGATAGAGAGGGCGGGGGGACACGTGTTGAAGCGGAGTAAGGCCAGGATGAAGCTCAGCCCCGAGGTCAGAAAACACCACGTGTACTTCAAGCTGTCCAGATCGGGGGAGGCCATCGTCAGGTGCCTGAAGAGGAGGGGCGCCGCGGCGTACCTCGACGCGCTGAGCGCCGAGGAGAGGAGGGCACTGGCGGAGCTGTGCAGAGGGGAGAGGAGGGGCGCGCCTCCCTCGTTAATAGAGGCCGGGCTGGCCGATCCCTCGGGTATATTGACCGCCCTCGGCGTCCTCGTCGCCGCGTTGGTGGACCCCGCCTGCAAGAAGAAATAAAGAGGTTGCCGTTTCCGGCCATGGGCCACGTGGTGGTGTACATAACGGCGCCTAGGGACGACGGGGAGAGGATCGCGAGACATCTCGTGGAGAGGAGGCTGGCGGCTTGCGTGAACGTGGCGCCGGTCGTCTCGGTATATAGATGGGAGGGGCGCGTGGAGAGGGACGAGGAAGTGCTCCTGATAGTCAAGACGCGGCAGGAGAGGTTGAGGGAGTTGATGTCCGAGGTGAAGGCCGTCCACCCCTACAAGGTCCCCGAGATAATCGCCTTGCCTATAGTCGAGGGCGACCCCGACTACCTCAAATGGGTGGACGAATCGACCTAACTTATATATCCGGGACGCAAACCGGCTATGACCTCGGTGTTGTGGATACTGTTCGACGGAGGCGGGGATAGGCCTAGGAACGGCGCTACGCCTTTCTTCGCGGCGTTGAAGCCCGTCATAGACAAGCTGGCCTCGCTCGGATCTTGCGGGGTCATGGACCCCATATCGCCGGGGGTGAGGCCCGGCTCCGACACGTCCCACCTGGCCCTCTTCGGGTACGACCCCTATAGGTACTACACGGGCAGGGGGGCCTTCGAGGCGCTCGGGGCCGGGCTGGAGCTGAGGCCCGGCGACGTGGCGTTTAGGACCAACCTCGCCACGGTGGACGCCAGGGGCGTGGTCGTCGACAGGAGGGCCGGCAGATATGTGGCGCCCGAGGAGGCGAAGGAAGTGGAGGCGATGATGGCGAGGATAGGCGAGGAGGTGGAGAGGAAGTTCGGGGTCTCCGTGGTCTACAAGTCGACGGTGGAGCACAGAGGAGTCCTCGTGCTGAGGGGGGCCGTCTCCCACAAGGTGTCCGACACGGATCCCCACAAGACAGGCGAGCCTGTAAGGCGCTCGCAACCGCTGGAGGACAGCAAGGAGGCGAGGACGGCGGCCGACGTCGTGAACTACATATCGGACGCCTTCACGGCGTACTCCAAGGAGCTGGAGGCCAATAAGAGGAGGGCGTCGAGGGGCGAGCCTTTGATAAACGCCGTCTTGGTGAGGGGCGGCGGCTATATGCCGAGCATCGAGCCGCTACGGCAGAGGTACAACGTCAAGGGGGCCGCGATAGCCGGCGTCGCTCTAATAAGAGGGGTGGCGAGGGCCGTGGGCATGGACCTCTACAGCGCCGAGGGCCTAGGCGGCACTAAGTTCGACAAGTTCGAGGAGGCCGCGAAGCTCGCCGTCGAGCTCCTCAAGAGGTACGACCTCGTCTTCCTCCACGTCAAGGGGACCGACAGCGCCAGCCACGACGGCGACTTCAGAGGAAAGGTAGACGTGGTGGAGAGGCTGGACGCCGCCTTGAGGCCCTACGAGGCCGTCCTCGAGGAGAACTACGTCGTCGTCACGTCCGACCACGCGACCCCCGTATCGGTGAGGGAGCACACCGGCGAGCCGGTCCCCATACTCCTCTACGGCCCCGACGTGGTTAGAGACGACGTGACTAAGTTCAGCGAGCTGACCTGCTGGCGCGGCGCGCTCGGCAGGATAAGAGGCATGGACGTCATGCCGACCATAGCGAGCTATCTAGGCCTCTCCGAGAAATTCGGCGAGTAGGCGCCGACCCCGATCTCTCAGCAGGTACTAGGCTGAGGTCGGCCTGCGCGGGCCGTCTGCGTATAGGAGTGCGGCGCTCGTGATAGGGTCATGACGTTGTGAATTTGCGGCTCGGCCGCGGGCGGGCCTTTCATCCAGCCGCGCAGACGCGCGGCGGTCCGACCCGTACAATACCCGCCAGAGGTATTAATCTTTTTAGAGGTCGGCCAACGTCCTGGCCATTATATAGGCGTCCTCGCCGTCGCTGTAGTACCTCGGTATGCGCCCCGCTATCTCGTAGCCGAGCTTCTTGTAGAGCGATATGGCCGGCGTGTTGCTGACCCTGACCTCGAGGAATACCTCCTCCGCGTCGTAGAACCTCTTCATGGCCTTCATGCCCCTTAACATCATGTTCGTGGCTATCCCGAGCCTCCTCGCGTGGGGGAGGACGCCGATAGACACCACGTGGCCCTTGTGGGCGGCCTTGCCCTTGTTTATGTAGCTCCAGCCGTACTCCACTCTGTTCATCATATAGCCGACCAGCTCGCCGTCCATCTCGGCGACTATAAACGCCTTGGGGAACGACATGTGGTGCTCCACGAAGAACCACTCGGGGTAGTTCTCGGGCAGGACGCGCCTGTTTATCGAGACGACGGAGTTGAGGTCCGCCATCTTGAACTCGCGCAGGACGTACCTGCGCCCGTCCTTGGCCGTGAACTCCTGAGGGCCCTCGAGGACTATCTCCATCTCGGAGGTCTATATTATATGTTTTTAAAGACGCCGCCGCGGCTCTACGGCGTCGGCCTCTTGAAGCTCTGCGGAGGGCTCCACCCAGCCGCCTTCGAGGCCAGCGAGGAGAGGTAGCCGTATATCCCCCTGTCGCCGCTCCTCCTGGCGGCGTCGACCATGGCCTCCAGAAGCGATATCAGCTCGTCGTAGGTCTTCCTGTCCACGGGGTAGGGGACGCCGTCCTTGCCGCCCACGGCGAAGGAGAACTTGAACGGATCCACGTTGGCGGGGTCTGTCCAGTCCGCGGGGCTTCTGTACACCAGCTCGGCCACGAGGGCGAGGGCTCTGAGGGTCTTGGGGCCTACCCCTCTATGTAGCAGGAGCTCCTTGAAGCTGGACACGTCTCTGGGCAGGGACTGGGCTAGCCTGCGGGGATCGCCTATCTCCGACCTAAGCCTCTTGATGTCGACGTAGGGGTGGTAGTAGGTGGGGCCCACCAACGTGGTCTGGCCTGTCAGCAACATCAAGTCTCTGGCCACCTTCTCGGGGCCCGACGAGACGACGTCTAGTATGGCCGATCTGTTCCCCGCGCTCTTCGACGAGGCTAGGTTCAACACGGCGCGTTCCCTCACGCCCACGATCCCGCTGTGGGGGTCGTCGAAGAAGCGGCCGGTCTCGAGCCAGTGGTACCTCCTCGCCATCCTGGCGGCGGGGTTCATGCCTTGCTGTATCACGGCCCACCTCCCCCTCTCCGTGACCACGAAGGCGTGGTGGTATATGGAGTAGCCGTCCTGCACGAGCGCGTTGTCCACCTTGGCCGCCAGCCGCGACGCCTCGGCCAGCCTCGCCCAGTCGAGGCCCCAGCGGTCTGCTATGGACCTCAGCTCGTCCGGCGTCCTCAACGCGGCCGCGCCCTTTCCGCCTGCTATCCTTATGGGCAGATCGGCCTTCTCCATGGCGTATTTGAGCACCGCCGTCGTCACCGTCGTGCTGCCGCTCGAGTCCCAGTCCATCCCTATGAGGTCGTTCACCGCCTGGAAGAACACGGGGCTGGCCAGCCTGACCAGTATCCCCTCCTCGCCCCAGAGGTCGTACATTATATTCAGGAGAAGCGTCGAGAGCTTCTTCATCCTGGACAGTAGCCACGGCGGGACGTGGCCTGTGTGGAGCGGCAGATCGGCGTAGCCGCTGAACCTCACGTAAGTTCTCGGGCCCAGCTCTATAAATCTAGCGGACGGCGCCGGCCGCCCGACGACGCAAAACGTAAATAGCGATATGTAGCTGGTGCCGTGTCGGTCTTCAAGGCCTACGACATACGCGGCGTCTACGGGAAAGATCTGACGCCCGATCTAGTTAGGCGCATCGGGTACGCCGTGGGCAAGTTCTTCGGCGGCGGGAAGATCCTAATAGGCATGGACGTCCGCACGCACTCCCCCGACGTGTTGAGGCACCTCGTGGCGGGTCTGTTGCCCGTCGCCGACGTCGAGCTGTTGGGCAACGTCACGACGCCGATGACTCACTTCGCGTCGCGCCTGCTCTACGAGCCGGCGGTCATGATAACGGCCTCCCACAACCCTCCCGAGTACAACGGCCTCAAGATCATGCACAAGGGCGGCATCGACCTAACCTCCGAGGAGCTCCAGAGGCTTAAGGAAATGTTGGAGGAGCCGCCTGAGGGGCAGAAGGGGCTCGTCTACGTACAGGACGTCAAGGAGAGGTATTTCCAGTACCTCGAGAACACCTTCGGCGAGTTCGACATATCCGTAGGCTTCGACCCAGCAAACGCCGCAGGCGTGATCCTCCGGCCTCTGCTGAAGCGCCTCTTCAAGAGAGTCTCCGTGATCAACGGGAGGCCCGACGGCAGGTTCCCCTCACACCCGCCGGACCCCGAGAAGCCAGAGAATCTGCGCCAGCTGGCCGAGCTCGTCAAGGCGGAGGGCCTCGACGCCGGCGTCGCCCTCGACGGCGACGGGGACCGCGTCGGCTTGGTGACGGCTAAAGGCGACGTGTTTAGGGCCGAGAAGATAGCCTATATGCTGATAAGCCACTACGCCAAGCCCGGCGACGTGGTGGTCCTCGACGCCACAATGCCCCTATATCTGGAGAGAGTCGCCGAGGAGAGGGGGGTCAAGATAGTGCGCGAGAGGGTGGGCCACAGCTTCCAGAAGCCGGCCGCCATCAGGAGCAACGCGGCCTTCTGGGCCGAGTACAGCGGCCACGTAGGCTTTAGGGAGCACTACTACTTCGACGACGGGATATACACGGCGCTTAAGGTCCTCGACGTGGCCAGAAGCATAGGCAAGACTCTCGACGACCTCCTCGCCGAGGCCCCCAAGGTCTACGAGGAGCGGATAGACATAAGGGTCGACGACCAGAGGAGGGTTATGGAGAAGGTCAGGAGCTCCGCTAGATCCATAGGCGGGGCCGAGATATACGAAATAGACGGCGTGGATATCAGGTTCAGAGACGGCGGGAGGCTGTTGATTAGGCCGAGCAACACAGAGCCTCTGATCAGAGTGAAGATCGAGGCCGGGAGCCCCGCCCAGCTCGGCAACTTGAGGGAGAGGCTGGGTTCGCTCGGGCTCGCCTGACGCCGGCTTTTTCGCCAGACCGCGGAGCCCGCCTCAGAGATCTCGGAAAAGGAATTATAAGAGGCCGTAGTTATCACCGTGGATCCGCTGTACGGCAACATCAGCATCATCACTATTATACCTAACATATCAAATTATCTTCATAATATTTCATTATATTTTAGAAATATTAGTAAATACTCATCAAATATAAGCTCAAATATTATTACATGCATAAACTCAAGCCAGTTTGTGGAGGGCTGCAAGGGCCCCTCGGCGCCTTCTATGACTTCCTCCGATATTTTTATCATATATTTTATTTATTCTGTTCTATTGATTTTCGATTTAATATTAATTATACAATTTATTATATATTTCAGAAAAGTAGCGAGAGGAACGGCGCGTCTATCCCCGCCCAGATTGGCATCCGCCGATCCGCCGCCGATATCTTTTATAGTGCCCGTAAAGAACGAGCCGCTGGAGGTGATAGCCGCCATGCTGACCCGATTCTCCGACGTGGACTATCCCCGCGATCTGTTCGAGGTGCTCGTATTGTCCGACGACGAGCCGGGCTACTTCGCGAAGATCAAGACGTTGGTAGACGCGTTGGCGAGGGAGCTCGGGATCGACGCGCGCGCCGTCAGGAGGACCGGCGGCGGGAGGTTTAGGGGGTCGGCGTTTAACTGGGCCGCCGAGGTGGCCAAGTACGACGTCCTGGCGTTTCTCGACGTAGACAGCAAACTGCCTAGGGATATAGCCAGGAGGATAGCCGAGGCCGTCGACGAGAGGACTCTGCTGTTTCTGGGCTGGGACGGCTACATCTCGCTCTTCACCAAGCTCGGGAAGCTTCTGAAATTCGTCTACAAGTACTTCCTGCTCTACGGCGCCTACCTCGGCCGCGCCTTGTCTGGCGACGTGCTACTCGCGTTGGGGTCGGGCATAGCCTTGAGGAGGGACCTACTCCGTAGGGCAGGCGGGTTCTGCGACTGCGTGGCGGACGACTACGACATCTCGTTGAAGGTCCTGCTGGCGGGCGGCCGCATAGTCTACGACGGCGGCGCCCCCATCATGGTGGAGATACCGTCGACGTACTTCGCGTTTAGGAAGCAGTTCGCGAGGTGGGTCTTCAACTCCTCGTACATACTGCGCAGGTATCTGGTCAAGGTCTTGAGATCCGACCTCCCGCTCAGGAGCAAGCTCAGCATCTTGCTCAACGTGGCGCAACACCCGCTTCTGGTGACCACGACCGTGTTCCTGCCCGTGGTGGGCCTCGCCGCGGCCTACACAGGCTATATAATACCGCCGCTCCCCGTGGCGGTCCTGGAGGCGGCCCTCGCAGTAGCCACCGCGGTGCTCCTCAGATACGTCGTGGCCCTCGCGAGGAGGGAGGGCTACAGCCTCACGGAATCTCTCGCCATAGCGGCGCAGAACGGGGTCATCTCCCTCATGATAGACATAACTGCGTTCGTGTACATGTTGATGGGCTTCTTCCGGAGCTCGATAACGTGGAGGGTGACGCCCAAGGGCTCGAGCCAGCTGGCGTTTAGGGAGAACTTCGCGCCCGAGCTGGTCTACACAGCCGCTGTGGCCGCCGTATTCGTCTGGGCCCTCATGGCGCATATGTGGATATTTGCGCTGAGCGCGCTGTCGCTCCTGGCCGTCCTCCTGTACGGGTTCTACCTAATTACGGGCTGACGTCTCCGCCCCACGTCAGCCCTTGTCGAGGGCTCGCAGGGAGATCAAGCCGGCGAGCTCCACACTGCGATCACTGGCCGAGCTCCCTCCTGGCTACGATCGGGAACGGTATCACGTCCTTTATGGACTCGGCGCCCGTCGCTATCATGGCCAGGCGGTCTATGCCTATCCCTATGCCGCCGGTCGGAGGCATGCCGAAGGATAGGTCCTCCACGAAGTCGTAGTCCAGCGGATGCGCCTCGTCTTTGGGGAACAGCTCCTCCTCCCTCTTGAAGAACTCGTACTGCTTCACGGGGTCGTTGAGCTCCGTGTAGGCGTTGGCCAGCTCGTGCCCCCCTGCGAAGGCCTCGAACCTCTCGACGAGGCCCGGCTTCTCCCTATGCGGCTTGCATAGAGGCGTCGACTCCTCGGGGTAGTCGTAGACGAAGGTGGGCTGGACGAGCTTCTTCTCGACCAGCTTCTCGAAGAGCTTGACGAGGGCTATCCCTCTGTTGTACGCCTTCAGAGGCACTTGTAGCGCCCTCAGCCTATCCTTTATCTCGTCGTCGGTGAGCTTGTCCGGGTCGACGCCGCCGAACTCCCTCAACGCGTCGTGCAGCGTTATCCTCCTCCACGGAGGGGAGAAGTTTATGGTCGACTCGCCGTATTTAACCACGGCGGTCCCCAAGGCGGCCTGGAGCGCCTCGTAGGTGGTCTCCTCCATGAGCCTCATCATGTCGTTGTAGTCCGCATAGGCCTGGTAGGCCTCCAGGGACCAGAACTCGGGGTTGTGCAAGGCGTCTATGTCCTCGTTGCGGAACTGGGGGCCTATCTCGAAGACCCGCGAGAAGCCCGCGATTATATAGCGCTTGAGGTAGAGCTCCGGCGATATCCTGAGGTACCAGTCCTCGTCTATGGCCCATATATGCGTCGTGAAGGGCCTGGCGGCGGCGCCGCCGTATATAGGCTGGAGCACCGGCGTGGGTATCTCGACGAAGCCGCGGCGCCAGAAGGCCTCGCGGAACGCCTGTATTAGGCGGGCCCTCGTGTAGATCCTCCACCTCAGCTGTATGTCCAAAACCATGGAGACGGCGCGGTGGCGCATGTAGAAGGGGGACCCCCTATCCACCTTGCCCCACTCCGGAAGGGACTGGACGGCCTTAGCCAGAAGGAACAGCCTCTCGGCCTTCACGGCGTAGTCCCCCCTCTGCGTCTTCACCAACGCGCCGGACGCCCCGACGTAGTCCCCCCTCCATATATACTCCAGGAGAGGCTCCTTGGGATCCACCATTATCTGGAACCTCGCCCCGTCCTCGTAGAGGTCTATGAAGACCACGTTGGGGTGGCGCCTTATGTCCGTGGCCCTGCCGGCTGTGGTCACCGTGGACCCCACCCAAGGATCCAGAAGCGCCTGCCTCCTCAGCTCGTTCAAGGTCTTGACGCTGTGCGTTATCTTGAAGCTGTGGGGATACGGCTCGACGCCGGCGCCCCTAAGGCTCTGGATCAACTTACGCCACTCGGCGACCTTGGAGTCCATGGCCAATCGAAAGCCCCTATAAAAATCTGGATATGCCCAGAGCCGAGCGGTCATCGATATATAATAATATTATCGACTAAAAACGATATATCAATTGGGCTACAGTAAAGAAAAATACCTAAAACGGTAGTCTTAATATGAAGCTGGTTGTATATGCCTTAACTTCCATCGGCCTTATCTTGATCGCCGCAACTCCCGTATTCTCGCCGTCGGCGGAGGTCCTTGCTTCACCTATTCAATATACGGAGATGCATAACTACGGTAATTTATCTATTGTATATGTTGTTAAATGGTATAATATAAATAAGATAATTAATATAAATAATTGTATTTACTTTATAATTGATTTAAATAATAGTTCTTCCATAAGATATCCCTATAACGCCTCTGGACCTAGCCTAGACTACATACTCGGCCGGTGGTCTACCGAGTATATAAACGGCCAGTGGCCTTCCATAGAGCGCGAGCTCAGGTCGGCGAACTACAGCGGCTATCTGAACTTTTACTACAAGTCGCTTAACGAGACGTACCCCGAAGCGCTGGCGAGGGCGAGCCCCGACGCGTTCAAGATGCTGGAGCTAGGCTATCAGATTAAGAGCACATTGAAGAAAAATAATATAACTACATCAGATGATATATATGTAGATATACATCGAGGTTTCCTATCTATAACCATCTTTACTGATATAGGAAATGGTTTTAAGGAACTTACACACGTCAAGCACGTCCTTGCAAATATCAGTAGGCTAAACACGCCGCGATCCTTGGCGATAGTGGAGATAAGCGAAACGCCTTTTCCTGCGCGCTACAACGTATCGGAGCTGGTAAAGCTTAAGCAGATAGTCCTGGATATCTACAGAGAGGCGGGTATACCCTACGATCCGAGCTATCTGTATACCGGCGTCGACGGCAGAGGGGGTCTAATCATAAGCGGGCTGTTGGCGCCTCCAAATGCGACTGAATTCCTCGCCCAGTTGACGGAGAGGAGCAGACAGGCGCTGGGTACTTGTCCGAACGGATCTCTGGTATACTTCTCCAGAAAGATAGAGGTCGTCTATCCGGCCGGCTACAGAATCTCGTGGGGGTACGTCGTGCTGGAGCTGGCAGGCCTAGCTATGATAGTCGCCGGATCCGCATACCTCGTCGTTAAGGCGTTGAGAGAAAAGCGCGCGGCGTAGCCGACTTGCGAACGACATGGTCTTCATGGCCGCCGATTGTGTAAATAAATAACGGACTTTAGGTAAGGTATGGCGACTAGGATATTTCTTGCGTTGCTCCTATTATTATCGGCCGCCTTGGTATCGGCGATGATTGTATTTACCAATTTCGAGAGCGAGAAGCTGGGCAACCTTAGTCTAGCCTATGTGTTGATACAGATACCTGGCAGGGAGGTCAAAATAGATGGATGCGTACTATATGTAGTCAATATTATGAACAGCACTGTACAGCAGATGAAAGCCCGCTCGGCTAACATAAGCTCGGCCGAGGAAAGATATCTGAAGAGCTGGGCCGGCGAGTTCGGCGTCGACGTGTGGCCCTCCATCGAGGAGGAGCTGAGGGCGGCCAACTACAGCGGCCCGCTAAGCTTCGACGACCCGAACAGCCCGGCGAGCGAGGCGCTGGCGAGGTCCAGTAGGTGGGCCTACGAGGCCCTGGCCCTGGCCCGAGAGGTGAAGGGCGCGTTGGCCGGGGCCGGCATCCGCGGCGTCTCGGTGTCGGTGTACGTAGATCGGGGAGTTATCCTCGTCAACGTCCCGGCCGAGATAAGGAGGGGACCGGAGCAACTGGCCCGCGTCAAGGCCTTGCTCGGCCCGATTCTCGAAAAGTACAGAGGCCTCAAGGCGCTGGTGCTCCTATCCGTGGCAGAGACGCCGAACCCGTTGCCCAGCTCCATCAACGTCACCGAGTTCAGGTCTATAATAGAGGGGCTTTACCGGGAGCGGGGCATCTCGATAAAGGACCCGCTCTCTATATTTATCGGGATACACGGCAATATATACCTGTTGGAGACCGACGACGACATAGGCCTCCTCAAGGAGCTCGTCAACAAGACCGTCGAGAGGTTCGGCGTGTGCCCCAACGGCTCGGCGATTTATTTCGACGTGGAGCAAGACATCGTAAGTCCTGCCGGCTATAGGATCGCGTGGAGGTACGTCGTGCTGGAGCTGGCAGGCCTAGCTATGATAATCGCAGGATCCGCATACCTCGTCATTAAGGCGTTGAGAGAAAGGCGCGTAACGTAGCCGTCCGGATCGCTATATATACCGGGATTTTTCGGGACATGTTGGTTGGACTGGTCTCGGACAGCCACGACAACGTAGACGCGATAAGGCGCGCCGCCCGCCTCTTCAAGGATAGGGGGGTCGAGCTGGTGGTTCACGCGGGGGATTGGGTAGCGCCTTTCAGCGCCAAGGCCTTGAGGGAGGCGTTGGGCGACGGCGTGAGGATCGTGGGCGTTTGGGGCAACAACGAGGGGGAGCTTCTCTATTTCCAGAAGGTCGCCTCCCAGTTCGGCGTGGAGATCTTGGGCTACGCCGGCGTGGTCGAGGCCGGCGGGAGGAGGATCGGCGTGTACCACGGCACGTCGGATCTGCTTACGGAGGCGATGATAAGGTCGGGCATGTTCGACGTGGTAGTCTACGGCCACACCCATAGGGTCGACGTGAGGCGCGTCGGGCGGACTCTCGTGGTGAACCCAGGCGAGCTCTGCGGCTATCTGACCGGCAGGAGGACCGCCGCCGTTTTGGATACGGCTGAGCTGGAGGCCGAGGTTGTCGACGTATGAGCCAGGCCTTGGCCCAAATAGCCGCCGGCCTCGTCCTCGGCTACAGCCTGGCGGTGCCTCCGGGGCCCATGAACGCGCTCATAGCGTCGTGGGCCCTCAAGGGGTTTAGACACGGCGTTGCCGTGGGGGCCGGCGCCATGACAGCCGACTTCATATTCATGTTGCTGACGCTCCTCCTCTACGAGGAGGTCCTCGCGGCCGTCAGCTCCAGATACGTCGCGGTTATATATCTCGCCGGCTCGTTCTTCCTCTTGTATATAGCATACAAGATAGCGCTCTCCAAGCCGCCCGACGCCGGGGTCCGCGGGGCTTCCGAGAGGGCCGTGAAGGGGTATCTGCTGGGGCTCTCGCTGGGCTTGGCAAACCCGTACCAGCTGGGCTGGTGGCTGACCGTGGGCCTCAGCTCCATCAGCTCCTTCGGCCTCTACTGGGCCCTGGGCTTGTTCTCGGCGATAGCCACGTGGATAACCTCGTTCCCGGCGGCGGTTAGAGCCGGGTGGAGGCTCAACAGCAGAGGCACCTGGCTGGCCATCAAGGCCTTCTCGGTGACGACTCTGGCCGCCTTCGGGGGCTACTTCGTATTTCTGTCTGTTAAGACATTAATTTAGCGCCAGATCCCTAAGTGGTAGACGTAGTGGTGATAGGCGCCGGGCACAACGGGCTGGTGGCGTCGGCTCTGCTGGCCAGGTCGGGGCTGGACGTCGTGGTTTTCGACAAGCTGAGCTGGCCTGGCGGCATGGCGGGCTACCACGTCTTGGGCGGCGCCGAGGTGGGCGTCGGGGCCTACGTCGTGGGCGTCATGCCTAGGGAGGTGCTGGACAGACTCGGCGTCGATCTGGAGGTAGAGGTCCCCGACCCCGTGGCCGTCTACGAGCTCGACGGGCAGTACGTCAGATGGTGGCGCGATCCCGGGAGGAGGGTCGAGGAGTTCAGGCAGTGGGGGCTCGGCGATGAGATAGCGGCGTTCTGGGATAAGCTGACGGCGCTCAACAGAGCCGCCCGGAGGTATTTCTTCGGCGGCCCTCCCTCCGAGGAGGCCTTGGCCGAGGACCCCGAGGCCGCCGAGCTGGTCAAGAAGACCGCGAGGGACGTCATGTCGCAGTATCTGCCGGAGGAGTTCTGGCCCATGTTCCTCTACAGACATCTCTGGGACGAGCCGGCCTTCCTCCTCGCCTACTTCAACCCGCCGGAGGGCTGGGGGCGCCCCGTGTGGCGTGGGGAGAGGGGGATCCAAGCGCTCTCCAAGGCGTTGTACAGGACCGCGCTGTGGTCGGGCGCCGAGGTGGTGTTGGGCGTCGGCGTTAGGAAGATCGTCGTCGAGCGCGGGGCCGTCAAGGGCGTAGAGCTCGACACGGGCAAGCTAGTCGAGGCTAGGGCCGTGTTGTCGACGGCCAGCCCGATCCACACCCTGCTGGAGCTGGTCGAGGGGGTCGACGAGGGCGTGGCCCGCAGATTGCGGGACGCCGCGGCTACGGCAGGCCCGTATAGGCTCAACGTAGTCCTCTCGGAGCAGGTCAAGCTCAGGCGCGGGCTGGCCCCGTACCGCGACTCCATATTCCAACTGCCCATGGGCGAGATGCTGGTCGACGGCGATAGGCTGTCGGTAGTGGGGGAGCCGGACATCGGCCGCCTCGAAAGCTACGTGGAGAACCTCGGCAAGGTCAAGGCCTTCGAGGTATGGACCCCAGCCGACTACCGGTCGACGTTCAACGCCGCGGGGGCCTACGTCAACCATCTGCCGATGGCGAAGGGGTTCCTCTTCTCTTGCCGGCCGGTGTGCGGCTGGGGCTACAAGACGCCGATAAGAGGCCTCTACCTCGGCGGCGCCGGCACGTGGCCCGGGGGGCAGATCACCGGAGTCCCCGGCGTAAACGCGGCCGAGGCGGTGTTGAGGGATCTGTCGAGGAGGCCGTGACCAAGCTTATAATATTCGCGGGGGGCCAATCGCGTAGATTCCAGCGGCCGGGAGAGCCCTGGGTGGACAAATGCACCTATCCAGTCGGCGGCAGGCCTATGATAGAGGCCGTTGCGGAGGCCGCCCGCGGGCTCGTCGACGAGATATACGTAGCCCCCGGCAGAAATAAGGTGACAGGGTACCCGACGGTGGAGGACAGCCCGGGCCTCTCGGGGCCTATCGCCGCGGTGGTCTCGGCGGCGTTCAGGTTCGACGACACGCTCTTGTTCGCGCCGTGCGACGTGCCGTATATATCCCCCAGAGCCTTCGGCGAGTTGTTGAAGGCGGCGGGCACCGCCGTCTACGTGGCGCCGAACGGCTTGGTGGAGTCCCACATATTCAAGGCCGAGGCGGGCGAGCTGAGGCGTATAGCCGATATGTTGTCCAGAAGAGGCGGGAGGCTCGACGACGTGTTCAGGCTGTCCCGAACGGCGACGTACCTAAGCGCCGCGAGGCACGGGATCTCGCGGAGGGAGCTCCACAACGTCAACTTCAGAGAGGATCTGGAGCCGCCAGCCGAGTGGGTCGGCGACGTCTTCGTCGAGGATCTAAGTCTGGAGTGGGATCCCCCGCTCGCCGGCTATCTGGCCACGGGCTCCGCCGAATTTCTATGGAGGGAGTTGCGGACCTATCTAGAGGCCGGCCTATACTCCATGGCGGCCCACGTCCTGGAGGATCTGGCGGAGACGAACAGACGGCTGGCGCCGGCGGCCAGGGCCTTGAAAGAGCTCGTGGGTATCAGGAAATCAGCCTAAGGTGATCTTCTTGTTCATCTCCTTCACCTTCTGGTTCACCTCCTCCAGTATCTGCTCCTTGGTCTTGCCCTCTGTGCTTATGCCGAGGCTTCTGGCGACGTCGAGCAACTTCCTGTACTCCTCGTCTTCGTTAGTGGCCAGGCCCTGGGACGCCCTCCTGAACTCGTGGAGGGCTTGGCCGAGGCCTCTGGCGAGGGCGGGGAGTTTAGAGGGGCCCCATATCAACAATATGACCACGGCTATCAGGATTATGAGCCAGTCCTGCCCCGTGATGAACAGCAACATGCATAGTTGGATCGCCTTGCGATAAAAATCTTTCGCGTTAACTTGACGCAAGAGCCCATCGATATATTTCGTAGGAACACGACAACAACTTATTCGGAGGGCCGTCGAACTCTATACCTACATCTATCGATACTAGGCTCAGTCTGTCTATGTTTATCCCGGTGCCGTTGAGAGCCTTTTCGGCGATCCTCACGAGGTCGCCGATGGACAGAGCTACGGAGCCGCTCTTGACCGGCCTCTCGAACGCCAGTATGAGGACGGACCAGGACGACTGGTCTACGTGCAGGAACGCCTTTATGGGCATATCCACGCGGGCCCCGTTGACGTACACGCTGGCCGTGTAGGACCCGGCGGGGGACCAATAGGGGCTTGGGGCGCTCTGGGATAGCGGAGTCGTGTAGTACATCCACAGCATCAGCTCGAGATCGCCGGGGCCTAGGCCCGGCCCCTTGGTGAACCAGATGTCGTACGAGAAGTCGGTCACGTCGCAGTTGCCCGGCTGGACCGAGTAGTCTATAGCGATCACCGCGTCCGCGTTGGTCGCGGGGAGCGGTAGCTTGAGCGGCGGCTCGGTGGCCGTGCAGGCCCCGAAGAGCGGGTCGCAACCGTAGCGGGCGCTCGGGTAGCCCAGGACTGGGGCGTAGGGGTTGTACTTCTCGGAGTATGAGGCGTTGATCTTAGCTATAAGCGCTGAGCCGTTGTAGACGGTCTCCACCTCGCCTCTCCACGACTTCATGTTCCACGGGTACGGCGTTATCATCACCGAGCCGTTGCCTATGTAGTACGCGGCCATCATCTCGGCGGGCGACCGGGAGACGGCTCTGACGGGCGTCGCGCCGTTCGGTATCAACGTGACCTCTACGCGTTGCGGCTGGCTGGCCGACGCGGACGTCTGGACGCGTGAGCCCGTCACGCTGTTCGGTACCGACGGTCTTTGGCCGGTCGTGGCCACGATAGCGAAAACAGCGACAATTATTATAACAACAACCGCCGCCCAGATCCACCTAGCCATAAAGCCCCCGAGCCGGCTCTTTTTAAATATGTTAAGTAAACTATTAAAACCACGCTGTACTCGGCCGCGTGGCTAAGAAGAAAGAGAGCAAGACGGGTAGGCGCAGGAACCGAAAGATCTTCGTAATCGCCCTGCTGGCGATCATATTCGCCGAGGTCGGGTGGATATTGGGCACTATGCCCGGCTTCCGGCTTTCCTTCGGCCCGCGCGTCCAGACGCCTACGCTGGCCGGCCTCCTGGAGAATACCCAGATGTGGGTGTTGACCCAGAGAGGATATGCGCCGAGCGGGCTACAGCCGCCTCTCTACAACAACTCCATAGTTATCGTGACCGTCTCGGGCGTCCAGTTGCCTCGGTCTCTGCTCAACTCGACCGTGCCTGTCTACGTGCTCATGATAGACCCGTTCTACGGCCCCTACTCCTTCACCGCCGCCAACTATTTCTACAACACGTTGTTCGGAGGCAACTACACTGTGGCGTCCAGATACAGAGACAGGATATTCCTTTTGATGCCCGGCGACCAGCAGAGCCAGGCCACAGCCGTGTTCCAGTGGATAGGCGAGGCGCTGGCTATGGGCAACGCCACGATTACCGCGACCAGCGCCCAACAAGCCCTCTCCCAACTGTTGAGCTACTTACCCATAGTGGCCCGCGTGTCTGGCGGGAAGGTCGTCAGCGTGAGCCTAGGCGCAACCGGCTGATGGCGCGTAGATCGTCGGCTGTACGGCGGTTTCCTCTGGTCAAGCTTTATATAGAAGGTCGCTGAGGCGCGCGTGGAGAGCTACAGGAGGGTGAGGCTCTATCTGGATTCGGGGGAGGTCGTTGAGGGCGTCCTCCTCCCCTCGACGGCCTACTCGAGCCCCGACGTGTATGTGGTTAAGCTGAGGAACGGCTACAACGTGGGCTTCGCCAAGAGCAGAGTGAGGAAAATTGAGGATCTGGGCGAGGTGGCCGGCACAGGCGCGAGGCCCGAGAAGACGAGGGAGGTGGATACCGGGAGGCCTTGGGTCTCCATAATCGCCACCGGCGGCACCATACTGTCGAGGGTCGAATACGCCACAGGCGCCGTGTACCCCTCCACCGACCCCGCCTTGCTCTTCGAGATGGTCCCCGAGATCTCTGACGTGGCGTCTATCAGGGTCGAGGCGCTTATGTCCAAGTTCAGCGAGGACATGACGCCGGCGGATTGGTCTGCCATGGCCGAGAAGGTCGCTGAACAGTTCAGGAAAGGCGCTGTGGGCGTGGTCGTGATGCACGGCACCGACACCATGCACTACAGCTCGGCCGCCATGGCCTTCGCGTTTAAGGAATCGCCGGGACCCATCGTGTTCGTGGGATCCCAGAGGTCGAGCGACCGGCCGTCCAGCGACGCCTTCCAGAACATACTGGGGGCCGTCATTGCCGCGGCCTCGGCCCCGTTCGCCGAATCGACGGTGGCCATGCACGGGGCGTCCAGCGACGGAAAGATCCACATTCATAGAGGCACTAGGGTGAGGAAGATGCACACATCGAGGCGCGACACCTTCCAGAGCATAGGGGTGGGGCCTCTCGCCGAGGTCGACGTCGAGTCGAGGTCCCTCAAACTCGTTGCGGGTTCCTACAAGGCTAGAGGCGGCCTCTCGTACTCGGCGGGCTTCAGCGACAAGGCGGCTCTCGTGAAGTTCTACCCCGGGATGGACCCCCGCATAATAGACGCCTTGGTCGATCTCGGCTTCCGGGGCCTGGTCGTCGAGGGCACCGGCTTCGGCCACGTGAGGGATGCCCTACTGCCCTCGATAAAGAAGGCCGTGGACTCCGGCGTGGTGGTGGCCATGACCAGCCAGACCATCTACGGGCGCGTGGATCTCTACGTGTACAGGCGCGGCAGAGAGCTCCTATCCCTAGGCGTCGTCCCGCTCGAGGACATGTTGCCCGAGGTGGCCTACGTCAAGATGTCGTGGGCGCTCGCCAACTTCAGGCCGGAGGAGGTGCCGGCCGTTTTGAGGACTCCGATAGCCGGCGAGATAACCACGAGGAGCGACCCGACCGAGTTCCCCGGGGGGCTTTGATATAGGCGGCGGCAAACCCCGCTCTCTAGGGCGGGGTAAGGCTTTAAACAAGGCCTCAATTTGGGCATGGTGGCCGTGAGATCAGTCGCTGTGCCGCTTCTTCTGGATGGGAACCAGCTTCTGGACTTCCTTGAGCTTGAGAGGGCGTATAGAAAAGCGAAGAGGATGGCGGTGGACTACTTGGTGCGGAGCTACAAGGGGAGGAGGGCGAGCTACTTCCGCGTGTGGGACAAGGTGAAGGAGGCCGTCAAGCAGACCGGGTTGCCGTTCGCCTACCAGCAACAGGCGGTGAAGGAGGCGGTCGAGGCCTACAACTCCTGGGCAGAGACGGGCGGCCGTCCGCCGTCGATCCGGCGCATCTCCCTCTACGCGGACGAAAGGGCGTGGCGCATGAAGGGACTGACTGCAGTTTCTCTACG
>JBMFIG010000019.1:0-26148 GCA_049976425.1 Thermoproteus sp. | reverse complement strand
GGTATGAGTTCTCGTGGTCGAGAAACCGCTGGACTCTCTGCGCCAACGCCGACTCGCTAGAGGAGTAGATTCCTATAACGGCCCCTCTAAATGCAACGACCCGCTCTTTATCTTCCAGAGCTAGCTGATCCACGTAGATTTTCTCCGGCTTCTCTACCGGCACGGCCCAGGGTAGGCCTACGCCCTCGACTATGTCGAAGATATATCGAGGGCTCGGCGGCCTCTTCCTCGATTTCACCAACTGCGCGTATCTGATTACGTGGCCTATGGAGTTTATCCTATACCATACCTTGACCACGTGGTCGGCCACGTACTGGAGGCGCTTGTGGCGCATCTCCGAGATCACTATCACCGGCATGTGGCGCGAAACCTGGTAGAAGGTGGAGTGGACGAAGCTGGCCGAGTCGGAGTCGGAGGGGATCAGGCTGTTGACGGGGTCGACGACCAGCATGCCGTACTCGCCTACGTGGTCCATGGCGTACTTGGCTATGTTCTCCCGGAATGTCCTGGGGAAGTGCTTGAAGTCGAACTTCTTCTCGGGAGCGTTGAGCCTCTTAAGGAGGGCCGAGAAGTACTCCTCGGTCTCGCTGGTGGATATCCAGAGGACCTTACCCTTGGCTCGGGATGCCACTTTGACGGCGAGTGAGGTCTTCCCGCTCCCGGGCGGTCCGTATATGAGAGTCATCCCCTCCAGGAGGTCCTGTAGGAAATCCACGGTGCACCGTATGCACCGATTTATACGTGTTGCGGTGCGCCGCGGCGTTTGCCCAAACCTTTATATCGACGTGCGCCGTCCTTCCCATGTCGCCGCTGTACATCGCCCTCCACGCCCTTATCGCCGTCCTCATCGCCGCCGTGGGGTACCTCGTCGGGAGGCTCGTGCGCTGGGCGTTGGCCAGAGGCCTGGCCAGAGTCGGCTTCGACGACTGGTTCAAGCGCTTCAACATCGGCCGGGCTATTCTGAGGTCGGGCTACGCCGCCGGCGAGTTCTTCGGCTCCGTCGCTGCGTGGCTGATCTACCTAACCTTCGTCCTCCTGGCGGCGGCCTATCTAGCCTACTCCCTGGGCTACCCCGCCTGGGGCGACGCCCTTATCGGCATAGTCAACGTCTACGTCTACGGCTTCGTGAAGTTCTTCATAATAGCCATCGTGGGCTTTATCCTGGTCGACGGCTTCGTGGAGTACGTCTACCGCGGCGCCATACTCAAGGAGGACTCCAGGCTCCTGGCGCCCGTCGCCGAGTACGTGCGGGTCGTGCTCTACCTCGTGGTGATAACCTTCGCCCTACAGCAAGGCGGGATAGACGTCTCGACCTTGAGCCAGATGCTCATACCCATCACCTGGGGCCTCGTGGCCGCCATGGTGGCCGTGGCCGTCCTCCAGGCGGTGCGCAGATGAACGTCTTCGTCGTGGCGCCGCAGACCTCAAGCTATAGGGGGCCGGAGCTCACGGCGGCTCGTCTGGCCAAATGGGCGGCGCGGCTGGGCCACAAGGCCTGGCTCGTCGCCGGCGCCTTCCACGACTGGGAGCCCGTGGTGCCGGAGAGGGATCTGGCGAGGAGCCTCTCGGGCTACGTCGCATTCGAGAGGGATCCCAAGGCCGGGGTCCCCTCTCTGAGGGTCCTCAGCTCGCGGTCAGCCATACCTGCCAGGAGGATCGCGGCGAGGGACTTCTTCTCGGCCCTGCGCCGGATGGACGAGGAGCTGGGCATCGACGTCCTTCTCGTCCACTCCACATTCTGGAACGGCCCAGAGGAGGCGGCTAGGTGGGCGAGGTGGAAGAGGGATCTGGCCTCTATAGGCGAGGAGGTCAGGCCCACGTCGTTCCTCTACATGCCCCACTACAGGCCGCCGGAGCCGGGCCTCAGCCCCGTGGAGAGGACTCTGCGGATGGCTTGGAACGCCACGGCGCTTCCCCAGATCCTCCAAGCCGCCGGGCGGGTCCTCTGCGTCAGCCCTCCCGAGTGCGACGACTTGGCCTCTATGGGCGCCGACAGGGAGAAGATAGTCCACTTCAAGGGGCTCCTCGACGACGACGTGGCGGACGCCATAGATAGGGCCTCGCCGGATCTCATAAGGGATAGGCTGAAGATCAGGGAGGGCCTAGTCGTGTCCTACCTAGGCCCGCTGGAGCCCAGGAAGAACCCCCTGGCGGTTCTGCAGATAGCCAAGAGGCTTGCGGGGCGGGGCATAGCCTTCGTGATAGCCGGCGCGGGGGAGGAGATGGAGAGGCTGAGGCGGGAGGCCAGGGGGCTCCCCAACGTGTATCTGGCGGGGCTCCTCTCGGAGGAGGAGAGGGCCTCCCTTGTGAGGGCCTCCCTCGCCAACGTGATCCTTTCGAGGTCTGAGGGGCTGGGCATAGCCCAGCTGGAGTTCATGTACGGCGGGGTGCCGGTGGTGACCAGCGCCTCCTACGGCCAGAGGTGGCTCATCAGGGACGGCGTCGACGGGGTGCACGTCAGCGGCCCCGACGACGTGGAGGGCGCGACGAGGGCCGTGGAGGCGCTGGCTAGGGACGACTCCTTGAGGGAGTCCTTGGGCAGGAACGCGAGGGAGAGGGCTAAGGAGTTCCTCATGTCGAGAGGCGTCGCCGGGCTTCTGGAGGCCGCGAGGCCTTGAGCCTCAACCGCGCCGTTCGGCCAGCCGCCGCTCGAGGTACTCCTTGAGGGCCACGGCGTTGTTGTAGGGGCTCCTCGCCGCGTATAGGAGCGTCAAGTCGCCCCGCTCGGCCAACCTCAACAGCTCCTCGACCTTTGGGTTCCCGTCGAGCTCGCGCCAGTATCTTGCCTTGAACTCCTCCCACCTCGCCGGGTCGTGGGAGAACCACCTCCTAAGCTCGTCGCTCGGCGCGACCTCCCTCATCCATATATCGACCGCCTCCCTCCTCACGCCTCTAGGCCACAGCCTGTCGACCAAGACCCTGAGCCCGTCCCCAGGCTCGGGGGGATCGTAGACCCTCTTGACCTTGATCACGCCGAACGCGCGCCTCCTCTTTATATCGGCAACGCCTAGCGGCCGGCGCCGACCTCGGCCGGCGGCTCGGGGGGCTCCCGCCGGGGCTTGCGGCGCCTCATCTCGAGCACGCGGAGGTAGGCGTCGCGGAACGCAGGGTCCTCGAGGCGCCTCCAGACGTATCTGTAGAACCCGTTGATGAACTCGACGTATGAGCGCCAGTAGTCGGGGTCGTCTCTGGCGGCCAGCTCGGCGAAGTACATGACGACCTTCAGGTTGTGCTCCAAGTTGCGCCTCCTCTCCCTCTCAAGCTCCTCAACGAGATCCCCATCTCCCTCGCCCACATCTCCAGGGACTCCTCGTTTAAAATACCTTTGGCCTTGGCGTAGCTGTATAGGAACACCGCGTCCTCCACGTCCTTCTCAGAGCCTAGCCAGAGCTTGTAGGCTATCTGGAGCTCTATTGGCGACACGTATATGGCCTCCCCGCCGAGCCTCACCTCCAGTCTGTTGGCTAAGGCGTAGCGCTGGTACCGGCTACGGGGCGGCTTGACCTCGAAGTTGGGCATTAGGCGGGGCGGCTTGTAGAACCTCACAGAGGCATGCCTGAACTCCTCCTCCATATGCTCCGTCAGGCTAAGGGGCTTGAAGCCACACCTCCCCACCCTCTCGGCGATCTCGGAGGCCGCGGCGGCCTCCACGACTACGTCTACATCGTCGGTGGACCGGGATCTTCCGAAGAGTATTGCCACGTACCCCGAGACCACGACGTAGCGCAAGCCGAGACACTTGACGAAGTCGAGAACGAGGCGATCTAGCTCGTCCAATTCCCTGTTCAGCACGACAACCACGCGGCCGAGAGAATGAGTAGCTTATATTCGTGAGCCGCCCACAACGGCGCCGGACGTCGTATAGAGTCGCCGCATTGGGATTTCGCAGATGCCGTCAGCCGATCGCCGAATGCACGGCTAGGCGCCTTCCAGCAACTCGGCGGCCTTCACGCACTTGGCCGCGGCCTTACACAGATCTTCGTCCTCGGTGACCAACGGGACGTCTAGGGTCTGGGCGAGCCACAGATAGGCCGCGTCGTAGTAGGTCAGGCCGCGCTCCGCCGCCAGGTCGGCGACCTCCTTCCTCAAGCCGACCCTCTCCACGGACATCAGAGACAGCATCCGCGAGAAGAACTCGACGTAGGGCGCCGCGTCGGGGATCGCAGACCTCTTGTGGAGCTTCCAGATGTAGTTCCCTATCTCATAGTAGGCGAGGTCGGCCGTGTATTGGCCGTCCAATAGCTCGACCGACTTCTTGGGGCTCAGCTCGACCAGCTTCACGATCGCCGAGGAGTCGAAGACGTACCTACCTCGCCGCGCGGTCCTCCCTGACGCTCCTCGCGACATAGTCCTCCCCGTAGACCGCGCTGGCCTTCCTAAGGCCTTCGGCCACCCTCTCTGCGAGCGAGGCCAGCTCCTCCAACTCCCTCCTCCTGACCTCCTCCTCCAGCGCCTTTCTGAGAAGCTCCGACACGTTTATCCCGTACCTCCTCGCCTTCTCTAAGACCGACCGCCTCACCTTGGTAGACACAGTAACCCAACTCACGTCTACCATAGATGTCTACGTTATTAAGCTTACGGCCGCGGAAGCCCATCGGCGGCCGTCCGCATTTATTAACAGGTCTGCGGAGATCCATGTTCTCGAAGAACCCCGTCGAGATCGCGAGGGAGCGCAAGCTGGGCAAGGAGGAGGTGGCCGACGCCTTGAGGCTGGCCATCGCGGCGGAGATAGACGCCATAAACCTCTACCTCCAGCTGGCCCGCCTAATAGACGACGGAAAGATCAAGGCGGTCTTCGAGGACGTCGCCAAGGAGGAGAAGACGCACCTCGGCGAGTTCCTCGAGGCGCTTAAGTCCGTTGACGTGGAGCAGGTGGAGCAGTTGAGGGCAGGCGCCGAGGAGATCGCCGGCATTCGGGCCGCCGATCCGCCGCCCCCTACAGGCGCTTTGTCGGACTCTGAGATAAGGGCAGTCGAGGAGCTGGCTAGACAGAGGGCGGCCGCCTCCAGACGTCTTAGGAAGGCGCTCCAGACCTACGTCCTAGGGCCCGGCGCAGACGTGGCTCCGCTGGAGGAGGCGTCGCCCGGCGACGTCATATCCGCTAGGAGGACCTTCGTGCCGCTTAGGGAGATATCGGTTAAGTTCTCCGTGTCGCAGAGGCAGATAGATCTGGCCAGATCTAGAGGCGAGCCTCCGTATTCCGCCGCCGTAGATGCCGCCGCCCGCAGGCTCGTGGAGCTGGAGGAGTCGGCGATCGTCGAGTCTATCCTCTCAGACGGGCGTATCCAGCGCATGCCGTTGTCGTCCTGGGGCGCCCCCGGCGAGGCCGTCCGCGACGTCTCGGCCGCCGTCTCGGCCCTCCTCAAGGCGTACGTCCCCGAGCCGTATATCCTCCTCGTGGGCCCCGCCCGCTACTCGCGCCTCCTCTCAGTCTCCGAGAGGGCCGGCTTCACCGAGCTCGAGAGGGTTAGGGGCCTGGTGAAGGAGGTGTTGCCGTCGCCGCAACTGGGAGACGAATTGGCAATAGTGCTCTCCGCCGACGGCTCGGTCCTCGACGTGGCTGTCGGGGCCGATACTGCCACGGCCTATCTAGGCCCCAGCGACGGCGACCACGTCTTCCGCATATGGGAGACGCTGGCGCTGAGGATCAAGGACCCCCGCGGCGTCGTGGTGTTGAGGCAGTAGGGGCCGCGGCCGGCCAGACGCGAGCGCCAACTATATATATTCTCTATTTCACCCCTCCGATGTATATAGGGAGGGCCCCCTCCACTAGCGCCAATTTGGGGTCCGGCTTCGACGTAGTGGCGGTGGCCCACGACGCCTACTTCGCCGAGGCCTACGTATCTGTGGGCTCGGGTTGCGGCGTGTACGTGAAGTTCAAGGGCTTCGACCCGGGGCCCGACAACACCGTCGTGAGGGCCTTCGACAGGCTCTTCGCGTCTCTGGGCATCTGCAGAGGCGTCGAGGTCGAGGTGGTCAACAACATACCCATAGCCAGAGGGCTCGGCAGTAGCGGGGCCTCGGCCGTGGCGGCGCTCTCGGCCTTCGTGAGGGAGGCCGGGCTTGAGGTGGACCCAAGGGTCGTGGTCGAGGCGGCGGGCCACGGCGAGTCGGCGGCGGCCGGGAGCCCCCATTTCGACAACGTCGCGGGGGCCGCGTTGGGAGGGGCCGTGGTGATAACCTCCCTCTCGCCTCTCGATCTCGTGAGGTTCAGCCCGCGGCTGACCTTCGTGGTGGGGGTCCCCGAAATCCCGCCGATGCCCAACAAGACTAAGGCCATGCGTGAGGTACTGCCCAAGAGCGTGGAGTTCCCGACCTACGTGCGGCAGATCTCCAGAGTGGCGGCCCTTGTGGCGGGCCTCGCCAGATCGGATCCGGGGCTGGTGGCCAGGGGCATGCAGGACGAGGTTGTCGAGGCGGCGCGGGCGCCTCTGGTGCCGGGCTACGGCAGGGCGAGGAAGTACGCCTTGGAGGCCGGCGCGCTCGCCGTCGCGCTGTCGGGGGCGGGGCCCTCGGTCATAGCGCTGGTGGACGACAAGAACGCAGACGCCGTCAAGGACGCCGTCCTGAAGGCCTACGCCGAGGAGGGGCTCAAGGCCGAGGCCAAGGTGGCCTCTATAGCCGAGGGCGCGTTGGGCCGAGCCTAGGCGGGTCGGCACAAGCCGACGCGGCCGAGAACGCGGCGCGGGGCTGTCGGGTCAAGAAACTTATTTAAGGGGGTCTATACCCCCATGAGTTTGAGCACCAACATCATAGAGAAGATAGCCTCCTATATACCGGGCTACGCCGGCTATAAACAGAAGGAGTTGAGGAGGGAGTCGGACGCCTTGGTGAGGCGCCACGTCTCGTCGGTGTTGTCGTCGGCGAAGGCCAAGATGGTCCTCACGCCCACCGCCGCCAGAGCCGTTGCGGCCAACCCCGACGCCAGATATCTGTGGGACTCGGCGAAGGCCCTCTTCGACAGGGTCATACAGAGGATAGACAAAGCCCCTGAGGGCTATTCGGGCTTCTACGACTTGGTCAAGGTGGACGAGGCGGCGCTCGACGAGATCTACAGGATGGACCTGGCGCTGGTGGAGAAGGCCGGCGAGGTGGCGAAGCTCGTCGACGAGATCTCGGCGGCTCAGCCGGGCTCCGACGTCTGGATCCAGAAGTTGCAGGCCCTCTCCTCTGCCCTCTCCCAGCTGGACTCGGCGATAGACGAGAGGAGCAACTTCATCGCCGGCTACACGAGACAACAAGCCGAGGAAGCCGGCCGGCAGATCGGCGCGATCCAGGCGGCGGAGCAGGGGAGGGAGGGCGGCCGCGGCTTCTTGAAAAGGCTCTTCGGCGGTAGGTAGCCATGCCGCAGGTCATACAGTGGGTTAACCCCAAGGAGGACGAGATAATCTGGCGCTACCCCGTCGACAGGATCGAGTGGGGCGCCCAGCTGGTCGTGGAGGAGTGGCAGGCGGCCGTCTTCTTCAGAGACGGGAAGGTGTACGACGTGTTCCGCGCCGGCCGCCACACGTTGACCACCATGAATCTGCCCCTGCTCACGGCGGCGTTGAGCAGAATAGCGGGCTTCGACAAGTCGCCGTTCGTCGCCACGGTCATTTACGTCTCGCTCAAGCAGTACAAGCTCCCGTTCGGCGGCAGGGGGCAGACCGTAGAGCTGGCGCCGATCCAGTTCTACGGCTCCGCTTGGTTCCGCGTCGCCGACCCCGCCCTCTTCGTGACCCAAGTGGTGGGGGGACAGGGCGTGTACACGACGGAGGACCTCCAGCAGTTCCTCAGAGGCTACTTCAACGAGTCGCTTATGGCCGAGCTCTCCAAACAGTCCATCTTCACCATATACCAATCGCTGGAGCAGGCGTCCTTCGTCCTCAAGAACGCGCTCGATCCCTACTTCAAGAGGCTGGGCCTGGAGCTGATAGACTTGAAGTTCGAGGGGCTGGACGTCACGGATCCCATATGGCGCGACAGGCTGTTCTACATAAGGGCGGCCGGCGTCAGCGCGGCCGACTATCTGCGCATGGAGGCGGTCGAAAAAGCGGCGGCGGAGCTGGGCAAAAGCCCTGGAGCCGCCGTGGGGGCGGGCATAGCCATAATCCCGCCGCTGTTCGGCCCGATTGCGGGAGGCGGAGGGGCCGCCGGAGGCGCTCCTGCCGGAGGAGGCGGGGCGGGCGGAGGGGCTGGAGGGGGCGGCGGTGGTGGCCAGCCCCCCTCCACTATAGTGTCGACTCAACTGGCCCAGCAACAGCAAGGCGTGGTCTGCCCGAGGTGCGGCTTCGTGAATCCTCCCGGGGCTAAGTTCTGCATGAACTGCGGCGCCCAGCTACCGCAGGAGAAGATATGCCCCAAGTGCGGGTTCAGGAACCCGCCGAACGCCAAGTTCTGCATGAACTGCGGGACTCCTCTGCCATGAGGGCGCAGGAGTACGCCCTCGCCGCGGCGGTGATAGCCGAGGGCGCGTACCTCGTCGCCGCGTCTCTCAGGCTCGTGCCCCTTTCGGCGTACCTCGCGTCGGGCGTCCCTCTGATCGCGTTCGGCGTCTTGTATATAGCCCTCGGCGATAGGCGGGCCTCGCTCTGGGGAGGCTTTGTGGCTCTGGCGGGCATCGCGCTGGCGGCGGGAGGCGCGGCCTCCCCGCTACTGGTGATCGGGGCGGCCTTGTTGCTGGTCGGCCTCTTCGCCCTAGCGGCCGGCCGCGGCAGGCGTTGACCATGGCGTCGGAGACCCAGTTCAGATGCTCCTACTGCGGGGCCCCTCTCGACGTCACGCCCGACTCGGTCGTCGTCGTGTGTAGCTACTGCGGCAGGGCCAACTTCGTGGCCGGCGACGTCCCCAAGGAGGAGCTGGGCGATCCGGTGGCCGTGCCCGCCATAAAGAGCGACGAGGCGGCCAAGGCCGCCGTGGAGGCGGCGCGGAGGAGCTTGGAGCTGAGGTTCAGGTTCAAGAAGCTGACATTCGGCGATCCGGACCTCTACTACGTCCCCTATTTCTTCGTCTCCACCAGACTGAGGGCTAACTACAGAGCGCGGGTCGAGGTGGTCTACACGAGGACGGTCTACGTTGGGGGGAGGATCCAGACCGAGGTAGTGACGAGGACCGTCAACGTGTCGGGGCGGGTCGAGTACGGCGGCACTATCCCTGTGATGGCCAGGAGGAGCGCCGGCGGCATAGCCGCGGAGAGGCTCGCCCAAAAATACATGGAGTCAATGCCCAAGGCAGTCCCTCTTGAGGAGATACCCTTGAACTACAGGACGTCCAAGGCGTTTTTGGCCGCGGAGTTCGGCAAGTCGAGGGCCGTCGCAGTGGCGCTTAGGGAGGCCGTGGATAGGCTACTCGACGAGGTCGATAGGGACGCCAAGAGGAGGGCGGCCGACGCAGTGGGCCATCCAGGCGCCAGCGCGAAGGTGCTGGACAAGGCGGTCGACTACGAGGTGGAGAGAGCCGAGGCCTCGTCGGTGACCTACATCCCGGTCTGGGTCGTGCCGTATATCTACGACGGGTCGCTCTACGCGTTCGCCCTGTCCGGCTGGGACGGCAGGCCCCTAGCGGCGGCGAGGCCGGTCTTCCTAGAGCAGAAGCTGGGCTACGCCGCGGCGGCGACGATTGCGGCCGGCCTCATAGGCGGCTTCGGCGGCGCCACGTTCCTCCACAGCTGGGCCGTGGGGGCCGGGATAGTGGCTGCCGGCGGCGTCCTGGGATACCTCGCCGCTAGGAATGTGGTGAAGGTTAGGACTGTGAAATGAAGGTCCGTTGTCCCTACTGCGGGGCCGAGTACGAGGCGCCGGAGGGCGCGCAGTATCTGGTCTGCCCCTACTGCGGCACCGTCCTCAGACAAGGGCAGGTCTACGAGAAGGTCTACGTATTCAAGGCGTCTCTAGACAAGACGGACGCGTTTAGGAGGGCGCTTTCGCTGAGGCCCTGGGCCTCCCCGGCGGATTTGGCCTCGTCGGCGTCGTTGACGTCGGCGGAGCTCCACTTCCTCCCGCTCTACCTCTACTATGTCTATTTCGAGCCTCTTAAGGAGCTGGCCACGTACGCGACTGCGCTTGCGGTGGAGAAGCCGCCGTTCTACGTACCGAGGGACTACAGATTCCCGGCCCGTTGGAGGATCCCCTTCAAGCCGTCGTTGGAGAGAACCGCCGTATTCCACCAGCCCCAGCTGGATCCCGAGACGGCTTGGGCCGCCGCCTCAAAGCCTTACGAGAAGGAGGCCAGGAGCTACGCCGCGGTGTTTAAGAAGCCCATAAGCGACAAGACGACGTTCGAGGGGATAGTGTACTACCCCTTCTGGAGGCTCCGCTACAGCTACGGCGGAAAGGAGTACGAGGCCGTCGTCGACGCCGCCGAGGGGGACGTGGTCTACATGGAGTATCCCGTCTCGCGCGCCGGCAGGGGGACCTCGGCGGCCATCGCGCTGTCGATTGTGCTTGGGGCCGCCTTGCTTGGGCTGTTCGGAGCTGCCGCGAGCCCGGCGGCTCATGTAGCCGTCTACGACCCACGTTTACTGGAGACGGTGGCGCTGGCTGGTCTAGCCGGAGGAGGCGTCGCCGGCTTGATAAGCGCGTTCAAGCTACTCGCCTTCACCGTGGAGAGGAAGGCTGTATACAGGTCCGACAGAGACGTCGAGCTGGTGTAGGCCGGCGACAAGGCTAAAAACCCGGACGGGCTCCACGACGTGAGGTGCGCTGTGTATTTCGACGGGGCGTGCGAGCCGGTCAATCCCGGCGGGCTGGGCACGTACGGCTACGTTATATATGACGAGAGCGGCAGGAGGCTGGATAGGGGCTACGGCGTGGCTTGTCACGGCGATGGGTGCACCAACAACGTGGCGGAGTACGTCGCCCTGCGCGAGGTGTTGAGGCGGGCCAAGGAGCTGGGATGCGACGAGGTGGAGATACGGGGCGATAGCCAGCTAGTGGTTAGGCAGATCAGGGGAGAGTGGGCGGTCAACTCCCTTAGGCTCATGGAGCTGAAGGACGAGGTCGAGGCGCTCCTCGCCGGGTTCGCCCGGTGGAGCGTCGAGTGGGTGCCCCGCGAGGCGAACAAGGAGGCCGACGGGCTCTCCCAAATAGCCTACGAGGTCTACGCAACGCAGTACGGCTACGGCGGAGGCGACGGCTGGATCCAGACTCTCATAGGCGAGGTGAGGAGGGCCGCGGAGGCCGAGGGGCTGAGGCCTGAGGAGGCCGCGAGGATACTTGCGGCTCTGCTCAGGAAGTACAGGCTGGGCGAGTTGAGGGAGTTGGCGGAGGGCTAGCCCCTCCTCTCGGGCGGACGCCACACGTAGGGCCTCGTCCCGCGCCAGAACTCCTCCTCGGCCTCGGGCGGAAGGTCGTACTCGACGGGGTCCCTCACGCCGTTTATCTTGAAGGCGAGGCGCCTCATATAGCAGGGGCCGCAACGGCCGCAGTGTTTGGGCCCCTTGTCGTAACAGCTCCAGGTGAGGTGCAACGGGGCGCCCACCTCAAGCCCGAGCCTCACTATCTCGTGCTTGACGAGGCCGCCCACCGGCATCAACAGCTGGACCCTCCTCTGGGGGCCCGTTGCGTAGGGGAGCGCTTGGTTCAGCAGGCGGACGAGCTCCATCTCGTTGTCTGGATACGCGCCGGCCTCCTCCATGTTTATGCCCAAGGCCACGTAGTCGTAGCCCCAGGCCTCCGCCAACGCGACGGCGAGCGCTATGAAGACGAAGTTCCTCGCGGGGACCCACTCGTGGGCGAACTCAGCCCCCTCGCGCCCCATGTCGACTCTGTTTATCTCGCCCTCGCCGAGGAGGGGGGAGCGGCCGGCCAGCTTGAAGAAGTCCATGTCGACCTCTATGAGGGGCGTCCCTAGAGCCTTCGATATCTCCCTCACAGCCCTCCTCTCGGGATCCTCGGCCACGTGTCTGTAGTTGAAGTGGAGGAGCGCCACCTCGTAGCCCTGCCTCAAGAGGGCGGCCGCCGCCGTCGTGGAGTCGAGCCCTCCGCTGGCCACAACGAGGGCCCTCCTCCGCCTGCCGGGCTCCGCGTCGGCCTTCCACAGACTGGCCGACCTCCAGGTCTTGTCCACGCCGACCTCCACAACGGTGTAGGGCTCCAGCCTCTTGACGTAGTTGCCGTCCCAAGGCGCCACGTCGCCTTGGAGATACGCGTCGGAGCTCGCGAAGAATAGGGCGTTGAGCTGCCGGTCCCACATATAGTAGAGGGGGCGGAAGTTGGCGGCGAGCCAGAGCCTGCCGGGCCTCGCCGAGTCGAGCACGGCGAGGGCGTAGCTCCCCACGACCTCGTCCCTCAAGATTCTTTGCAACCCCTCGAGGGATCCGTCCCACACCTTCTCGAGGAGCGGCGGCAACACCGCAGTGTCTATTCTGGACCTCCGCCTCAGCCCATACCTCCTCTCCAGCTCCATGTCGTTGGCGATAGTGCCGTTGTGGGTGACCGCGATCCTCTCGCCCAACATGGGCTGTATGTCGTTCTCGGTCTTCCTCTCCACGTGCTCCGTCGTGGGCTCCGCCCTGTTGTTGAAGATGGCGGCGACGGCGTCTGCGCCGACCATCTCGGGCATGTCCTTGAGCGCCTCCGGCGCCGGCCTCCTGTCCTTGTAGACCCTATACGACCCCGATCTGTCCAGAACGGCGATGCCGAAGCTGTCTCTGCCCCTCTCGGTAGCCGCCTCGGCTATAGCCCTGAGCTTCGCCTCTATCGCGGCGGCCCTCTCCCTATCCAGATCCCCGAAGATCAACACGCCGCCGATCGAGCACATGGCCTAACCTACCCATTATATAAATACCGAGGCGCCAAGCCTCTAGGAGGGGCGCTTAGAGGCGCGGCGGGTATCTAAGGAAAGGACGGCAGAGGTCAGTTGTGTCTGTGCTGGATTGATCTCGGCCCGGGCGCGGCTGGACCTTGGGGCTTACTGTTTTATAGGTCGATCGCCGACTCGACGTGTCTCGGGGCTTCAAGAGCCTGACCCCGGCCGACAAGGCCGTCGCTGAGTTCTTGTCCAAGCTGTCCCACAAGCCTCCAGTCGTCGAGGTGCCGTTGGGGGAGGCCCTCGGCAGATATCTGGCTAGGGATATCATCGCCGACGTCGACGTCCCTCCGTTCGACCGCGCGGCCTTCGACGGATACGCCGTGAGGTCCATCGACACGCTCGGCGCCACGAGGACCAACCCCGTCGTCCTCAAGGTTGTCGGACGGGCAGGCCCCGGGAGGCCGTTCGAGGGCGCGGTGAGGGAGGGGGAGGCGGTGGAGATCGCGACGGGCGCCCCGTTGCCGGAGGGGGCGGATGCCGTTGTCCCCTACGAGGAGGCGGCCGAGAGGGGAGGGGCGGTGGAGATATACCGCCCGGTGCCCCGCTACTACTACGTATCGAGGAGGGGGGAGGACCTCTCCAAGGGCGAGCTGGTCCTCAAGGCGGGGACGAGACTCCGGCCTTGGGATCTCGGCGTGCTCGCGTCGCTCGGCATGTCGCGGGTCCCGATCTACCTGGTCAGGGCGGCCGTGATATCGACGGGCGACGAGCTGGTTGAGGTGGAGGACGTATCCGGCGGCGCCCCGCCGCCCGGCAAGGTGGTTAACTCGACGAGGTTCGCCCTGATCGGCCTATTCCGCGAGGCGGGGGCCGACGCCGAGTATCTGGGCCTAGTCCCCGACGACGAGGAGGCCATAAGGAGGGCCTTGGAGAAGGCCCTCTCGGGCTTCGACATAGTGGCCACAACGGGCGGCGCCTCCGTCGGGGGGCCCGACGCGACGCACAGAGCAGTCTCCTCCATGGCCGACTTCTACGTGAGGGGGATAGCGGTCAGGCCCGGCAGGCCCAACGGGGCGGCCGTGGTCGGGGGCAAGCCGGTGATAGTGCTGTCCGGCTTCCCCGTCGCCGCCGTAGTGGGGTTCGAGATATTCGCGAGGCCAGCTATCTTGAAGATGGTCGGCGGGAGGCCGGAGCCCCAGCCGACCGTGAGGGGGGTCTTGACCCGGCGTATAACAACCCCGATAAACGTGAGGACCTACGCCAGGGTGAGGGCCTACGTCAAGGAGGGCAAGGTATACGTGGAGCCCCTCGCCGTGACGGGCAGCGGGATCCTCTCCACGCTCACTAGGGGGAACGCCATCCTCGTCGTGCCCGAGAATAGAGAGGGCTACGACGAGGGGGAGGAAGTCGAGGTCCAGCTCATAAGAGAGCTGGAAGTCGTCTGCTGACCTCCTCCCCGCCCCTCTGCTGGGGGCGGCTCATGGGCGCCCTCATCCCCCGTCAGTCCGGGCGGGGGTCATGGGGCCGGCCCGGGCCAGCACGTCGGGCCTTGAGGCGGGCCTCTCGGCTTGGAGGACTTCCGCTGTCCACTCCTCCAGCGGTCTCTCGTCCACAGCAGATAGCGTCTGCCTCACGGCCTCGGCGTACTTCTCCTCAAGTTTTTCGTGGCCTTTTCCAACATGTTGAGGACGGCCGCGATATCCCGGTGCACCCAGTGGTTATGCGGGCAGAGGCCTATCTTGGGGCCGAGGGGGAAGGCCATCTCCACGCCGTGTATGGGGCAGATCCTTGAGTCCCTGTAGGCCGGCACCAGCACAAGCCTCAGGCCACGTTCCGCGGCTTTGTCGGCTGTCTTCTCCACCACCGCATTAATCGGCGTCTGCTTGACGCGGTGCCTAAGCCCGGCGCCCCCTTGCCCCTAATCATCCCCTCCTGAGGCCTCTCGCCTAAGTCCTCAGTCACCAGGACCGCCGCCTCCTTCGTGAGCTGGCGGTATTTATTCTCGGCATCCGACTTATAGGCGATTAGAGGGGGACTTCGTGTAGAATACACCGGAGGGAGGAGGCGTTGGCGTAGATAGCACTTGCCGCGCACCGAGGTGTTTCCTCCGAGGGAGGTCGTCTGCGTCGAGTTTAAAGCCCGCGCCTCCCCTCGCAGTGTTCGCAACAAGCGCATCTACACGTGACACCGGACAGGTCCTCAAGCCTGGGCGCGAAGGAGAGGAGGGAGACGCCATCGCATATGGATAGGAGCGCGACGCCGCCAGCTCCGGCACAACACTGCCGAGAGCCGGCGCAATTCAAGATCTCGATTCCGTCCCTCAACCTAGCGCAAGACTCGGCGGGCGCGTCGCAGTCGAAAACGATCGTGACGCATCGGGCGTAGTCGCTGAGTCTCTCCCTCCGCTCGCTGAGGAACTGGAACACGCCTCTCCAGTTGGAGATCTGCGCGAATTTGACCACCACGACCGCCCTGCCGCTGGCGACGTACTTCTTGACTGGATAGCGACCTCCCGCCGTGATGCGTCGGTATCTGCCCAACAGCTCCTCCACCGCGCTGATCCTCCTCGACAGCTCGCCTGTGAACGGCGTCTCGGGCCGCGACCAGCCGCACCAAGCCAGAAGCGCCTTCTCGTCGTCGTCCCCCTCTACGAAATATAGGCAGATGTCAGTAATACCTGAGGTCCTCATATAACTCGTCAAGGCGCCTCCTAGCCTCCGGCATTTCTATCTCGTCGTGTTTCTTACAGTCGCGCATCCTCAACACCCGCCCCCTCCCGATTGAGGCCAGCTTGTCCACCACCTCGATGCTCTGCGTGGCCACCACCACCTTCCTGCCCGCCTCAAGGGCGCGCTCCACCGCGTCCCGCACAGTGTCGATAAGCGTGGGGTGCATATGCGCCTCCGGCTCGTCGATGAAGACAAATCTGCCGCCGCCGAGAGCAAGGGATATTGTGAGGGCGTATGCAAGGCCTGCCGGCGCGGCGCTCATCGGCAGGATCCTCCGTCCCACCACGTGGGGTATGCCGTTGATATTCCTCACGTCCCTCACGCCGTATTTCTCAAAAAGCCCCAGGACTTGGCTAAACCAGCCGGGGTTCCCCACAGCGATATTGTCGACGAGCGGCGCCACGTAGTCCATCTCGGCGGCTAGCCTAGGCGTTACGAGCAAGGCCTCCCCAATATTGCCCTTACGCCAGTCCACCACGAAGTTCGCGAAAACCGCGGCGGCGGAGGCGCCGTCCGGCCCGCAGAGGTAAAGCCTACCGAGCTCGCGATATGCGAATTCAGACACCGGTAGCCCGGACAACTTGGCCAGCCATCCGAAAAAAAGCTGTATGGAGATTCCCTGCAGTAGCTTGTTCAGCTCCGCGTCGCCGCCCGGGGTGCACTCAACTCTAGATAGTACAGTCTCGTTAAGCTCGGCGCGGTCGCGGCCGAAATCCGGGCTGAAGGGCTCTCCCCGCGCCATCAGCACAATTTTCAAGGGCGTTTGGGGACCCGGCGGAGAGGCCCCGCCGCCAGAAGCCGCCAGGTAGAGGGCCTCAAGAAGGGAAGACTTCCCAGCGCCATTAGGCCCAAGGATCACCAACAGATCCTCGACGTCTACGACGAAATCTTCAAGACACCTATACCCCCTAATCCTAAACTCCACTGCTGGCCGTATGTCTTGTTTTAAAACTAATGCCGCCAGACACGTCGGCTATTGTCAGCGCCGGACGTTGAAGTCTTCTCTACAACTCTCTACGCCTCCCCCAGATCTCCAGCGGAGAATCCCGCCAAGCAGAATGGGGCTTATGAAGGCTATGAAAACCTCGGCGGCCGTGTACACAAGGGGCGGGGCCGCCGGCTTAGGGAAAGGCGGGGTACTAATAATTACAGGAGAGCTACGGAGAAAATAGTCCTCTTGGCTATCCAATGCATCTTTAACCTCTCCTACGTAGCGGCCCTGACCTCCTCCCGGCCTGAAGGGCGAGGTTTTTCGGCAACCAGTAAATCCGCTCCGTTTGTCCTCAGATAGACTGGGTCTACCGTCGTCTGGAGGCCCGCGTTAAGGCGCTCCTATGTTCCAAGCTGTGTAGCTCAAGCTCCTTAAGCGCCTCAGGCCTCTCTCTGACCAACTTCTCGACTATGGATAGGTATCTCGCAGCTCTGACGGTCGAGGGGGATATCTCTACGAGCTCCTTCCCGTCGACGACCACGAAATGCCTTCTGGGGATCTCCTCGTCCATGATATACTCGGCCTCGTTGACGGAGGCATGTAGTAGAGAGCAGTGGGGGCTCCCCTCTATAGATACCACGGTGATCGACCTGGGCCGCGAAGATCTTATCATGCTCGCTATCTTTCCATATAGGGCCGGGTGCTCCCTTTCGGGACATGCGAGGAGCACCACCTTCCCTCTAGAGATCTCCTCGTAGAGCTTAGGGTTGACAAACGGCAGACATGCCGCCACGACGGCCACATCGGCGTCTCTAAGCCTCTCCGCCTTGACCCACGTACTCCAGAGCCAGGCCTCGGCCATATCAGCCAGTTATTTTCTTGGCTTGTTGCAGGACCATGAGCATAGGACAGTACCCGCCGCACATGGTGCACCCCCTCACTTTCGGCTCGCCGTACTGCGTGTAGATAGACCAAGCCCTCTCGGGATCTATTAGTCTGGATATCATCTCCCTCCACATGAGCCTCCCTCTGTATCTGCTCACTTCATCGTCCCACGCCCTAGCCCTCTTACCCAGCTTCACGATGTCCGCCACATGGGCGGCTACCCTAAACGCTACGGCGCCCTCCTCCACTTGTTTAGGCGTGGGGAGGCCCAGGTGCTCCGCCGGGGTTAGGTAGCATAACAGATCCGCGCCGGCCGCCCCCGCCAGCGCGGCGCCGATAGCACCGGCTATGTGGTCGTAGGGGGCCGCCACGTCCGTTGGCAACGGGCCCAGCACGTAGTAGGGGGCGCCGTCTGTGAGCCTCTTCATGAGCTTTACGTCCCACACTATTTCGTCGAGGGGCACGTGGCCGGGCCCCTCCACGATAACCTGGACGCCGGCCTTCCTGGCCCTCTTGACCAGCCGGGCCGTCTCCAAAAGTTCGGCTATATGGAGCTCGTCGTGGCTGTCGGCGGTGGCGCCGGGCCTTAGAGCATCGCCGATGGATATCACGGCGTCGTATTCTCTGAAGAGCTCCAGGACGTAGTCCCATCTTGCGTAAAACGGATTCTCCCTGTTGTTATGCAACATCCAGCCGATAATCATATCGCCTCCCCGCGAGACTATGGGGATGATCCTCCCGCCTCTCAAGGCCTTGATCGCCAGATCCCTGGTCACCGCGGCGTGTATGGTCATGAAGGCCACGCCGTCTTTAAGATGTCTCTCCACGACGTCGAAGAGCTCGTCCTCGTCGAAATAGGCGCCGCCGCCCTTCTTCTTGAAGGAATCTATAAACGCTTGATATGTCGGCACGGTCCCCACAGGCAGTCTGCTCTCGCCCAGCACAGCCCTCCTTATCTCGTCCAGGTCGCCGCCCACCGATAGATCCATAAGCGTGTCGCCCCATTTGTTGGCTATCTTTTTTCGAGCTCTGTCTTAAGATCCACGACTTCGCTGGACGTCCCCAGATTCACATTCACCTTGGTAGACAAGCCGGCCCCCACCGCCGCGACCTTTTCCGGCGTCTTGATATTCCTCATCAACACAGCTCTGCCCTCGGCGAGCCTCCGGGCCAATTTCCTCTCGTCTACGCCCTCGCGTCTCGCCGCTAGCCCGATCTCCTGGGGGATCCTCCCCTCCCTCGCCTCCTCGACGATAGTTTTTGCCATAAGTAACTTATTTAGCCTATATTAAAATATTATTGCCGAGATGTTGAACGTTCCATAAGACATAAAGGATGCTTCTTCGGCCGCACACATGTCGGTGGCTGTTAGTTTTGAGTACCTGGAGAGGTTGAGGGACTTCTTCTACGGCCTGGCCGAGATGAGGGATAGGCTAAGGGAGAGGGGGTTCCAATGGCCTAGGCCCTATTCCGCGGACGGGCTGAGGGCCGGCACGGTCAAAGTCAAGGTAGGGTTCCCCGCCATGTTGAGGAACGGCGTAATAATGGACGTAACCAACGTCGAGCAGGCCCAGATAGCCGAGGACGCCGGCGCCGTCGGCGTCATGGTGTTGGACAAGTTGCCGTACGACGTGAGGAAGGCCGGAGGCGTCGCCAGAATGGCCGACCTCAAGGTGGTAGAGGAGGTAATGTCCCACATCACGATACCGGTATCTGCGAAGGTGAGGATAGGCCATTACTACGAGGCGTTTCTGCTGGAACAGATAGGCGTCGATCTAATAGACGAGTCGGAGGTCTTGACCCCGGTGGACGAACAACATCACATAAACAAGTGGATGTTCTCCGTCCCCTTCGTCAACGGCTGTAGGGAGCTCTGCGAGGCGTTGAGGAGGATCTCCGAAGGCGCCTCAATGATCAGATCCAAGGGCGAGGCCGGCACGGGCAACGTCGCCGAGGCCGTGAAGCACTTCAAGGCGCTCTATAGAGCTATAAACGAGCTGTACGCGGCCAGAAGGGCTGGAGAGGAGGAGAAGCTAAGGGACTACGCGAGGCAGTGCCAAGTGCCCCTAGAGCTTGCGGCGTTGACGGCGGAGATGGGGAGGTTGCCGGTGATAACCTTCGCGGCCGGCGGCATAACGACGCCCGCAGACGCTGCCCTAATGATGTGGCTGGGGGCCGACGGCGTCTTCGTTGGATCCGGCATATTTAAGAGCCAGGATCCCAAGGAGAGGGCCGAGGCCATAGTGCTCGCTACGGCTCGCTGGGACGATCCCGAGGCCGTAGTCGAGGCGCAGAAGATGGTGAACGAAAGGGCCTCCATGATCGGCATAGACGTGAAGACGTTAAAGCCCGAAGAACTCCTGCAGACGAGGGGGGTATGAAGGTGGGCGTACTCTCGCTACAAGGCGATGTCGAGGAGCACGAATACGCTTTTAGAAAAGCCGCCGAAGAGCTGAAAATAGATCTTGACATAGTTAGGGTGAAGGCCGAGGAGCACTTGGACGGCCTAAAGGCTTTGGCCATACCCGGCGGCGAGTCGACCGCAATAGGCCTATTGGCGAGGCGGACGCGTCTCCTTGAGAAATTGAGAGAGGCCGTAGCGGAAGGTCTCCCGACCCTGGGCACTTGTGCCGGCGCTATATTCATGGCGAAGGAAGTGAGGGATTCGGCCGTCGGCGAGACGGGCCAGCCCATCCTCGGCGTCATGGACATAGCTGTAGTAAGGAACGCGTTCGGCAGACAGAAGGATTCCTACGAGGTGGATCTCGACGTTGAGGGGTTCGGCGCCGTGAAGGCCGTGTTCATCAGAGCTCCCGCCATAGTGAGAGCTTGGGGCTCGGCCAAGCCTCTAGCCTACGTGGAGCATCCCAAGATAGGCAGAACCATAGCCGCCGCGCAGGAAAGCCATATGTTGGCCACGGCGTTCCACCCGGAGCTCACCACGTCGGCGTTTCACAGAGCCCTCTTGGAGATAGCTATAGGAAGGCGTTAGGCCTCCTCGACGTCTTTCTGGGCCTTTCCCCTAATTATCTTGACCCAGACGTTGCGCCTCGGGTCCATGCCCGGCCAGCGGCCCAGACATATATAGGCGGCGGATACAGAGGCCTATCACAGCCGACGTACACTGCCGGCCTCATCAAATATGCGACATCCAGGCGACAGCGCTTGCCAGACCGCCTCGCAAGGCCGACGCGCCCGGCTTGTTACGTCGATAGAGCTCGCCTAGGCTGTCGGCGGAGGCCTCCACTCGCATCTGTACCGCGAGAGGTCCTCGCCCGCGACCTCCTCCACGACTCTGTAGGGGTCCTTGACCTCCCTCATGGGCCTCCCGGTGCCTCCGCGTAGGTACATCACCACCTCGGCCAATATGCTGACCGCTATCTCGCCTGCCGTCTTCGCCCCTATGTCGAGGCCGGCGGGCGACCTAAGCCTCGACCTCACGGACTCTCCGGAGAGGCCCCTCCTCTCGAGCTCCTTGATGACTAGGGCGGCCCTCCTCTGGCTGGCAAGAAGCGCCACGTAGCCCGCGCCCCGCCTGATGGCCGCCTCCACCACGTCCACGTCGCTGGGATGGCCCCCCTCGTTCGCCACGACGACGATAGAGCCCTCCGAGACCAGCTTCTCCAGGTCGTGCAGATCGCCTCTGTAGAAGGCGCCCCTCGCCTCGTGGCCCACTGCGGCCACGTAATATCCGGCAACGGCGGCTACCTCCGACACGCGGCGCGCCACCTCGCCGAAGCCCACGACTATTATCGTCGGCCTGACCAACAAGGCCTCGGCCGAGACCGACATCTCGCCGATCCTCAGCTCGGCCCTCTCGCCCGGCCTCAGCCCCTTGACGGCTTGCACCACCGCGTCTGGCGCGAGGCCCAGGAGAGGCCTCCCGTCGACGACGGCGTCCACGTACGCCCTCTTGCCGTCGAAGACCTTGACCACGACCGCCGCCTCGCCCCGCCTAGCCGCTAGGTCTAGCGCCTTGAAGACGTCGCAGACAGACATAGGTATATGGGAGGCCGAGGTTAAAAGCTTGATAGGACGCCTAGAGGTCCAGGCGCTTCCCGCCTCTGATTATCCTCAGCCTCGGCGTCCTGCCCTCCGCGAAGGCCTCGGAGACTGCGAGCCTAAGCTGGAACACGTTCTCCACGGGCTTGCCGTCGACGGCGACGATTATATCGCCGCGCCTCAGCCCAACCTCGTCGGCGTACGAGCCCGGCTGGACCGCCGCCACCAAGAGGCCTTTGTCCGTCGGCAACTTGTAGACGGCCGCCATCGCCTTGTTAACCGCGGCCACATAGACGCCGAGCGCCGGCCTCACGTACCGCCCGTACCTCTTCACAATGTCTATCATGACCTTGGCCAGATCTATGGGGACCGCGAAGCCTATGCCCTGCGCCCCCGCTATGATGGACGAGTTGACGCCCACGGCCTCCCCGTCCGAGTTTATCAGGGGGCCGCCCGAGTTGCCGGGGTTTATAGCTGCGTCTGTCTGTATCAAGAACTCGAAGACCCTATCGCCTACGTTCAAGCTCCGCCCGACGGCGCTGACTATCCCGAACGTCGCCGTGGGCCTATCCAACATGGCCAGAGGATAGCCCAGGGCGAGGACCGGCTCGCCGACCTTGAGCCTCAGGGCCGAGCCTAGAGGGATCGCCGGCACCGAGAGGTCGGACGCCAGGAGGGCCAGATCGTCGTTGGGATCTCCGGCGATTGGGCGCGCCTCCGCGATCTCGCCCTCGGGCGTCACCAACAGAACCGAGTCGGCCCCGGCCACGACGTGGAAGGCGGTTAGGAAGAGGCCGCCGCCGGCCGAGAAGGCGGTGCCGAAGGATCGCCCCTCCTCCAGGCCCCAGACGTCGGACACCTTGGTGACCACCCCGACCACCGACCTAGACGCCTTCTCCACAAGGCTTGAGAAGTCCATGGAGAGACGCGGCCTCCTAAATATAGCTGTGGGACGCCGGCAGTCCGTCGAAAAGAGTTGGGGCGGGTAGAGAAAAGATAAGTTAAAAATATAGGCCTAGGGCCTACCTATGCCTTATACAAAGGCCGAGGCCAAGTTGTCGGTCGGCGCGAGGTCGTACAAGTTCTATAGAGTCAAAGCGCTGGAGGCCGAGGGCTACGACGTCGAGAGGCTCCCGTACAGCATAAGGGTCCTTTTGGAGAACGTGCTCCGCAACTTCGACGGGAGGGATATAGGGCAGGAACACCTCGAGGCGCTGGCCCGCTGGAATCCCAAGAACCCCGAGGGCGAGGTGGCGTTGAAGGTGACGAGGGTCGTGATGCAGGACTACACCGGCGTGCCGGCAGTAGTGGACCTAGCCACGATGAGGGACATAGCCGTCAAGTCCGGGGCCGACCCAAAGGTCGTCAACCCCCGCGTCCCCGTCGACTTGATCATAGACCACTCGGTGCAGGTGGACTACTGGGCCTCCCCACAAGCCCTCTCAATGAACATACGCCTAGAGATAGAGAGGAATAGGGAGAGGTATGTCTTCCTCAAGTGGGCCCAAAACGCCTTTAAGAACTTCCGCGTCTTCCCGCCCGGCACCGGCATAATCCACCAGGTGAATCTGGAGTACCTCGCCAAGGTGGTCTGGACCGAGGGCGACACGGCCTTCTTCGAGACCTTGGTGGGGATGGACAGCCACACCACGATGATAAACGGGCTCGGCGTCGTGGGCTGGGGCGTCGGCGGGGTGGAGGCCGAGGCCGCCATGCTCGGAGAGCCGATAACCATAAGGGTGCCGAGAGTCGTCGGGGTCAGGATGTACGGCGAGCCTAAGCCCGGCGTGACGGCCACCGACATAGTGCTCGCGGTGACCGAGGCCTTGAGGAAGGTGAACGTCGTGGACGCCTTCGTGGAGTTCTTCGGCGAGGGCGTGCGCAAGCTCTCCGTCCCCGATAGGGCCACCATAGCGAATATGGCGCCCGAGTACGGCTCCACGGTGGGCTTGTTCCCCGTGGACGGCAACACGCTGGACTACTTGGCGGCGACGGGCAGGCCGGAGGACCTCGTGGCCTTGGTGAAGAGGTACTACGAGGAGCAGGGAGTCTTCGGCGGGGTGGAGGGGGCCGAGTACAGCCAGGTCGTGGACTTCGACCTATCGGCGGTCGAGCCGTCGGCGGCCGGGCCGACCCTCCCGTGGCAGAGGAGGGGCCTCGCCGACGTGCCGAAGAGCTTCGTGGAGTTCCTCGCCCAGAGGAAGAAGAGGGAGAAGAGGAAGGCGGTGGAGATAGAGATAGGCGGGAGGAAGGTGGAGTTCGGCGACGGCGACGTGGCCATAGCGGCCATTACCAGCTGCACCAACACCTCCAACCCCTATCTGCTCGTGGCGGCCGGCCTCCTGGCCAAAAAGGCCGTCGAGGCGGGCCTCGAGGTGCCTCCCTACGTCAAGACGAGCTTCGCCCCGGGCTCCCGCGCCGTCGATGAGATCTTGAGGAGGGCGGGGGTGCTCCAGTACCTCGAGAAGCTGGGCTTCCACGTGGTGGCGTACGGCTGCACTACCTGTATAGGCAACTCCGGCCCGTTGCCCGAGCCCGTCTCCAAGGCCATTAGGGAGGCCGACATAATGGCGGCCGCGGTCCTCTCGGGCAACCGCAACTTCGAGGGGAGGGTACACCCCGACATTAGGGCCGCCTACCTAGCCTCGCCTCCGCTCGTCGTCGCCTACGCGCTGGCGGGCTCCGTCTGGAAGGACCTCTCCAAGGAGCCTGTCGGGTACGGGAAGGGCGGAAGGCCCGTCTATCTGAAGGATATATGGCCCGCGCCGGAGGAGGTCAACGAGGCGGTGTCGAGGGCCATGGACCCAAAGGTGTACGTGGAGAAGTACTCGAAGATCGGCGAGCTCGTGCCCGAGTGGGGCGAGCTCAAGGCGCCTTCAGGGGATCTCTACCCGTGGAGGCCCGACGACACCTACATACAGCCGTCGCCTCTCTTCGAGGGCAAGCCGATCTCCGGCGACATAATCAACGCCAGGCCTCTCTTGATACTGGGCGACAGCATAACCACCGACCACATATCGCCCGCGGGCTCGATCCCCAAGGACAGCCCGGCCGGCAAGTTCCTGGAGTCGATGGGGGTGCAACCTAAGGACTTCAACACATTCGGCGCCAGGAGAGGCAACTGGATGGTGATGGTGAGGGGCACTTTCTGGAGCAAGGGCTACACCAACAAGATTGGCGGAGGCCTCGAGGGCGGCTACACCATAAAGTACCCGGAGGGCGTCAAGATGACGGTCTTCGAAGCCGCCGAGAGGTACAAGCAGGAGGGCACGCCGCTGGTGATACTGGCCGGCAAGACCTACGGCGCGGGCTCCAGCAGGGACTGGGCCGCCAAGGGGCCTAAGCTGTTGGGCATAAAGGCGGTGATAGCGGAGAGCTTCGAGAGGATACACCGCTCCAACCTCACCATGGTGGGGATAGTGCCGATACAGCTCCCGCAAGGCGTCACGGTCGACTCGCTGAAGCTCGACGGGTCCGAGACCATAGACGTGATAGGCCTCAAGGATCTGGCGCCCGGCAAGGAGGTGGTCGTGAGGATCCACAGAAAGGACGGACGCGTGGACGAGGTCAAGGCGAGAGCCGCCGTATACACCTGGGCCGAGGTGGAGTACATAAAACACGGCGGTATACTGCCCTACGTGCTCAAGAAGCTGTTGCAGGGGTGATCAGGGGTCCACCGCCGCCCTAGCGATCTTCCTCGCGAGGTCCACCATTTTTCTGTACTCCCGGCCGGCCACCACCTTCCTCACAGTCTCTATATCCACCGCGGCGTGCTGGCGCACCGCTATATCCCTGAAGGCCATGAGGGCCTTGTAGAGCTTGAGATCCTCGTCGTCTATCACGCCTAGAAGGCGCAGTTTCTCCCCGGCGTCGACATAGCCGCCGACCTCCAGCCCCTTCAGCGCGGCGGCTCTCTGCGCCATATCTATCAACGCCTGGGCCTGCGTCTGAAGGAGGTACACGGCGGAGAAGTAGGCCTTGAAGTCCCCCAGCTCCTCCGGCCCTATGCGGTCGAGCAAAGCCGCCCGCTCCTCCACTATCCTCAAGAGCCTGCTCACGACGGCCATAGCGGATCCTCGAGGCCCAGCCTCGCCGCCCCTATGAGGAAGTCCACACAAGGGTTCTGTAGCCTGAACCTTATATCGAGATACCTCTCCCAATCCCTGACGTATATAGGCCTTCTGCGGAGTATCTCCACAATAAGGCTACAAGGAAGTCTGTGGTTGAGCGCCACCAGATCCACGTCCTCCTCCCGCACGCCGAGGAATTTGGCCAAAGCCGCGAGGAGGTCGGCGTATTTCCCCACGTCGTTAAGCCAGACCGCCACATCCCAGTCGCCCTTGATCCGCCTGCCGCCGGACCTAGATCCGAAAAGCACGGCGAACTCCACGTCGAAATCGCGCCAGGGAAACTCCGCAAGCGACACGTAGAGAGGGCCGAGGCACTTTAAAACCGTTAAACCGCGCCGCAGGGACGCCCTCCCCCGCCGCCTGCCGGGAGCCGGCCCCGCCGCGTGGTATGGCCAGATCGGCTAGCTCTCCACCCGGCCTGTTGCGAAATCCGCGATCCCCCGCCGCGCGGAAGACGAGCCCGTATAATCGAAAAAGGTTATACTTAAAGGTTATACTTGTAGTTCTTTATCGGTATGCCTGCGTTTTACGGCCTTGTCGAAGATAATCCAGTTGCGGTACCACTCCTCGTTGGCCTTCTTGAGCTCTGTCAAGATCATCTTGGCTATGTCCTTGGCCGTGACCGTCTCGCTGTCGGAAACCGCGCATTCCACCTTCCTGGCTATCCTCCTGGCCACGTCCAGAGGCGCGCCGGTCTTCAACACGCTGACCACTATCTTCTCGGGGACGAACTCCTCCTCCC
>JBMFIG010000018.1:0-30659 GCA_049976425.1 Thermoproteus sp. | reverse complement strand
TGCGACGGAAGGCTGGCTAACCCATCGGGCAATCCGCCTGGTGGTGGACCCGCTGAGGGCATAAGGCAGATCACTTTATATACAAGCCAGGGCCTTGTTAATTACGGCTCGAACATAGAACTAAATCCAAGCAGTCAGCAAGTCCAGCCATGTGGATTATGTCAGAATCCTAGTTGTACTGCTTGTTGGCTTGATTTGCCGACAGACGCGTTGCTCGCGTTGGTATCTGTGGAGGCTAATTCTAACTCAGTAAATATACCGAAGGTTGCCCTCGTCCCCATACCGCTGTTCCCCGCGCCGCCGGCCACCGACGTGGATATAAAGACGTGGCTTAGATGGGGCTTCTCAACCGCGCCTCAGGTCTACGCGGCCTCAGCCTGGGGCGTCTTCAACTCGCTCACCACGACCTACCTCGTCAACGTGACGGTCTACGAATATCCCGGGCCTGTGAGATGAGGTGGGTCCTCGAGCTCCTCTTCGCCGTGTTGTTGGTGGCGCTGGCCATCTACGCCATGACGCTACTGCCCAGAAGCCCCGTATCGACGACCATGGGCAGGCAGGACGTCGAGACGGCCTACAACACCCTCCTCCAGCTTTCCCTAAGCCCCACGTTCCTCAACGCGCTCGACTCCGCGATATGCTCCGGCAATCCGGCCGCCGTTAAGTCGGCCCTCGACTCGCTGATCCCGCAGTCGTACATATACAACTTCACGGTGTATCTGGCCGGCGGCTCCCCGCCGCCTTGCCTAGTATGCGCGGCGTGGAACCAGAAGCTCCTCTCCGTAGCCCGGCCCACGGGCTGGGGAGGATCGGCCTCCTCCTCGTCGGCCGCTATCTCCGCCGTCCTCCCCGACGGCACCCAGGTCAAGATAGTGCTGTACGTGGCGAGGCCATGAAGGGCCAGTGGATAGTCCTGACGGCGCTGGCTGTCGTCGTGGCCGTGGCGGTGATATACATGGCCTACGTCTCCTCTACCATAGTCCCCGTCGCCTCTATCCAGAGGCCCGCCTACGGCATAATGAGCCAGAACTGGCCCGAGCTGGTCCAGCTACTGTCGGGCTACGCCACGTTCCTGGCCCAGTCCGCCGCCTCGAAGATATCCTCAGGCGCGCTGGACGCCGGCCTCTACAACAACCTCCTCCAGACGCACCCCAACGATATATACTTCCAGTTGCAGACGGCGTCGCAGTATACGGCCTCCGCCCTATCGGCTGTGGAGCAGAGCCTCATACCCCTCGGCACGTTCGTCGCGGGGAGCTACGCGGTCGACCAAGGCGGCTTCGGCGGGACGCTCGGGCCCTATCCGGCCGCCGTCGTTCTCAGCAACGACTTCAACTTCTCCTACTGGTGGAACATGGGCGCCCTCTCTGCGCCGGGCGCCTATAGGGTCTATAGGTTCGTGGTGACGCCCTACAGCCAGATCCAGAGCGACTACGTGATAATCTACTCGGCCGACGTGAGGAGGCCCACTTCGGTAGGCGAGAGCTACAGCGTACCCATAGCCGACATACTCAACCAAGCCAGATCGGGCAACGGCTACGACGCCAGCCTGCTCAAGCAGAAGCTCTACCTCATACTGGTCAACAACACGGCGCTGAGGCAGGCGGTACAGTACTATGTCAGCAAGGGCTGTAACTACCACAACCCCAAAGTGGTTGAGCAGTTCATCTCCATGCTGGCTGATGCCTTCGTCCAGCTACCCTGGTGGTCCGAGTACCTCAAATGCCCCTTCTGCCTCTTCGACTTCAAGATGCCGAGAGGCTCCCTGGCCTCGCCCGGCGTATCCGACGAGGTGATGGTGCTCCTGTACAGCCAGCCCGCCTCCAGCGTCTACCTGACCCTCAACATCCCGCTCATGATGCAGGCGTTCGGCATAACGCCTCCCTCCACGGGGCCCAACTTCTGCTACGACTCGGCCAACTACCAATACGCCTACCAGACGCCGGCATCGCCCAGCCTAAACAACAACCCCTATGCCGTCTATAACTTCAGCGGGGTCAACGGCTTCTTCAACGCCGCGGCTATGGCGAGCTGGCCCAGCTCAATAACGTACAGCACGTGTCATCAAGTAGGGCCCGAGAAGACGCCGACCCCAATCGAGCAACTAGTCACAACTTCCGTCTACGGCAACAGCACCACGGGCCTCCTCCTAGGGGCGGTGTACCCGGCGGGCACCTACGACGTGGGCTACCAGATATGGAACGGCTTCACGGTGCCGTCAGATTGGCCCGGCTTCCAGGTGAGGGTGCTCGTCAACGTGACCCAGATAGGGGCCGAAAAGATGGGCTATCTGTCTTTGTACTGGGGCGGCTACGACGGGTCGACGTTCCCCTGGTGCGCTGACATGGTGGCCGTGCAACCGGAGAGCTATCCTGCGACCTTCGTCTGGTCCTACCAGCCGCGGGGCTATATGACAGGCCCCTGGCAGACCTATTCCTGGCAATACGGCGGATCTTACGTCTCCATGAGCGCCGGCCGCTGGTACGTCTTGTCCATATCGCAGATACTCCAGGGCAATATGGCGGGCCAGACGTACCTCGCCGTCTATAAGTTCCTCTCGAACTCCACGGGGCCTATGACGCCGTATGTAAGCCAGTGGATCTCTACGTCGTTGCCGCCGAGCTTCAACATAGTGCTGGGCACCGACACGGAGAACTCCCCGCAATCGTCGACATCGAGCTGGACCGACGCGGCCGTCTACGACTTCCTAGCGGTCAGGCCTTGGGTCTATCCGGAGCCGTCGGCCGTGTTGACTACTTTGGGATCGGCGCCTGTCGTAAACTCGCCGCGGCCGGTCGTGCTGGCTTGGGGCCGATCCTATGCATCGTCCTTAGTCAAGTTGCTGGGGAACATATCGCTGGCGTTGGTGACCGGCCTCAACATAACCCAGAGGCTGTCCGTAAGCGCTTCCGTTAAGTACGTCGTGGCGGGCCCCTACAACGCCACCTACGTGCGCTACACCTACGGCGTCTTGGTGAACGCGAGCATCCCCAGAGGGGCTCTGGGGTCTTCCTTCACGCTATATACCAACTACGGCGGGGTCCTCTACAACTACACATGTGGGGTCGTGAATATGTGCAACCAGACTCTGGCGACGTACTACGGCTACTTTAACGGCGTCGATACGGCTCTCTTCAACATCACGTTCCTCTCGCCTAGGCATTCCACGTCGACGCCCGTCGTGCAAGTGCTGGGCGCCTCGCTTGCGGCGAATAACCTAACCGCCGTGCATCCGCAGGTCTACTACCTCTGGAGCGGCGCCTCGCTTTACCTCATCAACGTGGGCAACATGGACGCGGTGTTCTACTTCCCCTGGCAGTCCGGCAGACCGATAGTGCAGTCGGTCACGCCCAACGACGGCGTCTTCGGAGCCAGATTAGATGTGGCCGGTAACGGCGGTAGCTGGACCTTGGTGATGGTCCCGCCGGCCAGCGCAGTCAACGTGACGTTCTACTCCACGTACCTGTCGCAGGTCCAGAGCGGCTTCCCGACGTCGTACGCGCCGGCATGGGAACAGAAATATATCGCCCCCATCTCCCTCAACTCGTCCAGTTGCCGTCTGTTACAGCTGTACTTCCCGTCTAACTATCTCGGCGACCACCTCGTGGTGGTTATACCGCCCTCTATACTGACCGCTCTGGGCTTCTCCGCCAAGAAGCCGCCGGCGTTCTATGTGTTCTCGAAGGGCGGCTGGAGCGGCCCGTTGACGTACTCAGTCGCCTATTGGGGCGACGTGTGGCTCAGGATACAGCAGAGCCCTGGCTGGTTCGCGTATAGGGGGACTCTTCTGGAGCTGTGTCCAGACGGGAGCCCGAGCTCTATGGCGTCGGTGGTGGATCTCTACGTGCCGTTGACGAACAGCCCATACGCCTTCAACCCCCCAATATCGCTCCTCAACTATCCGTCCGGATTCGCCGTGATCGTGAACATGACCAATGCAATTAACGAGGCTAAAGAGAATGGGCAAACCCTCCGCCAAGTCCTCAACTATATCTATTTGGCGAATACAACAAATCCGCAGTATCAATGTAGTGGAGTGCGTACATTGGCCGGTAAGATGCTCGAGATATACAACGGATATATCCAAGGCATACCTGGCTGGTACGATTGGTGGAACCAATACGCCAGCGTCTGCGGCGACCAGAACGTGTGGACCAATTATGGTAACGGCCTCGAGGCGTATTTCGTACTCGCTCTAACTCCACAGTTCGCAAATTACCATATAATTACGGCCACCAGCGGCGGGCTGAACACGTTCAGTTCGTGGTGGTACAACGGCTGGCCCAACACCGCATACAGCTCGGCGTTGCTCACGACAAGTCCTCCATGTACCAATCTGCAGTCGTGCAACGGCCCTATGTGGAGCTTCCAGTACCTAGTCGTGGGATATCTGTCCGGCAATTATAGATTCGGCGTCGACGTGATTCCCTACACCTGGCCTCTGCCTTACTTTATATTGGACGGACAAATTTATCAGACCATATGAGGGGCTTGGAGGCTCTGGAGGTGGCCATTCTTCTGTCGGTGTCCCTCGCCATAATATTCGCCGCTGTGCCCTACATAGTCCAGAACATATTCCAGATAGAGGCGAGCCTCGAGGCCAAGAACGTTATGGCTTTCCTGACGGCGTTGGCGGACTCGCTGGAGACCGACTTCGGCATGACCGGCGTCCAGAGGATGTACCAGTTGCCCAATTCGTACTTCGGCTCGTTCTACGTGAGGACGCCCAGGCTCTACGTGACGGTACGGTGCGGCAACGACAACTCGACCTACGTGTTCAGAGAGGCCGTGATCGGCTACAACTCGACCTACGTCGAGTTCGGTAGCTCGATGCTTAGAGGCCTCAACGGCTCCCTCGCAGTGCCTATAGGCGAGCCTGTGGTGGCCGTAAACTCGACTTACCCGAGGACCGTGAGGCTCTACAGCCGCGTCGTCTTCGTCAACGGGACCAACTCGCTGTACCTCTACACGATCTCGGCCTCCTTCGCGCAACAAGGCACCGGCGGCGTCCTCGCCTACGTGGTAGGTCCGCTGAACTCCACCTCGATTAGTTGCGGCGGAAGCGTCAACGTAGTGGTGCAGAGCAGGCTGGGCTCCAAGACCGTCTCGTTCAACAATATCAAGAACGTCTACATAGTCTGGAACAACATAACCCTTATCTGGAAATGAGAGGCATATCGGCGATCGAGGCGGCTATCCTCTTCGGATTCATGGCCGCCGCGTACCTCCTCGCCTCATACCTCGTGTGGCTTCTGTCCTACCAAGCCTTCCAGCAAGAGGCGGCCACCACCGCCAGGCTGATGGCGCGTTACGTGGCCTCGCAGGTGGCCGATCTGGTGTCCTCGTCGTTGACGCCGGGCGTGAGGTCCATCAGCTACAAGCTGTTCCTCCCGACGCAGTTCCCCAACTTCGACGCGTACTCCTACTCCATAGCGCTGGTCAACAACTCCACTAGGCCGGGCACCGTCTCGCTCTACGTGGTGCTGAACTTCACGGCGTATCGCGGGTCGTTCGCGGCGAGCCTCTACCGGGTCTCGTCGTTCGCCTACAGTCTCAACGCCTCGTTCGCAGGCGTGAGGATATACGCCACGAACTTCGACGGCGTGATCGGGGGGTCCTCGTGCATTGTCCCGTCCCCGGCGGCGCCCGGTCTGAAGGCCGTCAACCTCACGCGGCCGGGATGCGGCGTCCTCTGGTACGCGCCTACGCCGGCCAACTACAAGCTTCTGACTGTGGTCAGGAACGGCTAGATGTGGCTCGTCGACCCTCTGGAGTGGCAGTACGCGATGTCCCTGGCCAGATCGCTTCTGCCGGAGCTCTCCTACTCCCGCGATATCGAGGCGGCGCTCGCCGCGTCTAGGCTCGGCGGGCTTCCTCTCGAAGCGTTGAGGCGGCTCGATTGGTCGCGCCCCGTGATCTACATGCCGCCTTTCGAGAAGCTCGCCGAGGGGTCCGTCGTGGTGGCCGTCGAGGGGTTCACCGCCCGGCGCCTCGTCGCGGCGGGCGTCAAGCCCGACGTGGTGGTGACCGATCTCGACTTCGAGCCGGAGTCGGCGGGGCTCGGCTCTCTGGCGGTCGTACACGCCCACGGCGACAACGTGGAGAGGCTTCAATCGGCGCCTCCCCGTAGGGTTTTCACGGTCCAGGTCCCGCCTCCGCCGGGCACGGCGAACGTGGGGGGCTTCACCGACGGCGATAGGGCGGCGTATCTGGCCTACGCCATGGGCGCGCAGGAGATAACCGTGAGCGGATTCTACCCGGACGTGCCCGTGAAGCGGCGCGATTCCATAAAGGCCAGGAAGCTGGCTCTGGCAAGGGCCCTTCTGGCCCGCCTATCGAGGAGAGTCCCACTGCGCTTTCTCTGAGAACGCGGCCAGCATCTCGAGGGATCTCGCCAGTTGCCTAAGCCGCTCCCCATCGTCCTCGAACTCCAGATACCTCTCCACCGGTATCTTCATGTCCATCATGTCCTCGCCGGCGATATATACGCATAGCGCGCCTCTGCACACGGTCAGCGTGTATATAGTCCTGTAGGGGTACAGCTCTGTGTAGTACCAGAGAAACCCGCCTATGGCTCGGAGGGCCTCCACCACCCTCGGATCCCGCGACATCTTCGCTATCCTCTCCTTGTCCGCGTCCATACGTGGATCGCGTTTTCAATTTATAAAGAGTCGCCGCTCTACGAAAATCTGTACCAGACGCCCATGCCGGAGCGGGGGTAGTTCCAGTCTATGTTCTCGTAGGGACACACCACGCGGCAGGTCCCGCATTCTAGACAAGCCTCGGTGCTCAGCACCACTATGTCGCCTTGTTGCACGTAGCATTTGGCGGGGCACATGTAGGTGCAGGGCTTCTTCTCGCAGAGCCTGCACTTCTCGGGGTCCTTTATCTTTATGTGGGGCCTGTATATATCGGTGTCCCACGCGTTTACGTTGAGCCGTTCCTCTATGGTCAAGAACTTGACGGCTTGTTGGGCGCTCATAGGTATGCCAACGCGTACATCGTATTTATCAGTATCTTCATTAGGGAGTCTCCCCTCTCGCCTAGAGTCGTCTTGAGGGCTGAGGCGACGGTCGGCGGCCTGTCCTCGACAGTGAAGTAGTTGCGCATGAACGCGTTGACCAGCTTGGGCATGTCGTCGAAGGCGAACCGGCCGGAGAGGACCTTATCGGCGTTCTTAAACGCCAGGAGGTCTCTGAGGATGAAGCTACTCCTCAGCTTGTCGTCGTAGCGGGACAGAGCGTCGGGCCGCCCGGCCTCCTTAATAGTCTCGGCGGCCAGCACGCCGGAGGCCACCGCGAAGTCGACTCCTCTGATCAAGACGCCGGCGTGCATCAAGAAGCCGGCCGCGTCGCCCACGATAAGCAGTCCGTCGTACGAGAACCTGGGCGGCGCCATGGATATCCCGGCCACCGGCGTCAGATGCGCCGAGTATTCCTGCAGATTGGCGCCGGCGACCAGCTTGGCTATATACGGGTGGGTGCGGAGCCTCTCGGCCAAGTCGTAGACGGGCGTCGTGAGCTGGCGCCAGGACGTCAGGTAGATCACCACGCCGAGGGCCACGGCGTCCTTATAGGTGTAGAGGAAGGCGCCTCCCGGCAGATATTCCGTCGGCCATCCGGCGAAGGCCCACGCGAGGCCTTCGTCCTCGGACAGCCCGAGCCTGTCCTCCATAATCTTTCTGTTCTCGAACTTGAGGACTTCCTTGGCGCCCACCGCCACGTACTCCGGCTTAAGCCTCTGCACGATCCCGGCCCTCTCGAGGAGCAACCTGTTGACCCCCTCGGCGTCGATTATATAGTCGGCGTATATCTTGTCCTGCCCCGACCTCACGCCCACGAACCTCCCCCTCTCGTCTCTGAGCAGTTCGTCCACGACGACCTCGGTGACTATCTTGGCCCCTGCCGACGTGGCCAGCTTGCCGAGCCAGGAGGTGAACGCGACGAGGGGCGCGACGAAGCTCGACTTCTCCGGCTTGATCACCTCGAACTCTATAGTGGTGACGGAGTCGTCCGACATAAGGGACACGCGCTCCTTGCGCACCCACCGGTCGGCCGGCGCGTCTTTCCTGAACTCGGGCAGGTATTTGTCGAGCCAGTAGGCGTAGATCCTCCCTCCGTATACCTGTTTAGAGCCCGGCTCCCTCCCCCTCTCTATGACCAAAACCTTAAAGCCGGCGGAGGCCAGCTTATAGGCGGCGGCGAGGCCTGCGGGACCGGCGCCTACCACAACCACGTCGAACTTAGACGACATCGGTAAGGCGAAGGGCTTTGCTTAAAAATATTGGGGATAGCTTATAGCGAAAAGGGACACTGCGGAATGCCGATAGGCTTAAAACGCCAGAACCGCAACCCTCCGTGAAGATCCGGGTCAAGTACTTCTCGGCGCTCCGCGACATAACGGGGAAGATAGCCGAGGAGCTCGACGTGCCGGACGACTACACGCTCGGCGAGCTCGTCGACTGGTTCTTCAAGACCTACCCCAAGGCCCTCGCGTATAGAGACGACGTGATCTTCCTCGTCAACGGGCGCAACGCCACTGAGAACTACCTCCTCAGAGAGGGGGACGAGGTGGCGATAATGCCGCCGGTGTCGGGCGGAGGCGGGCTGATCTCCGGCGAGATCGACATAGGCAAAGAGGTGGAGGACATTATAGCGAGGACGGCGCCTAGAGGCGCCGGCAGCGTGGTGATCTTCGTCGGCTTCGTCAAGGGGCGCGTCGGCGACGCCGAGGTGGGCGAGCTCGACTACGAGGCGTACGAGCCCTACGCCAGCCAGAAGATAGCGGAGATAGAGCAGTGGGCCCGTTCGGTCGACGGAGTCCTCGACGCGAGGATATACCACAGAGTGGGGGCGCTCAAGCCGGGCGACCACACGATCTACGTGATGGTCGCCGGGATAAACAGAGACGTCTCGTTCTCGGTGGCCAGACAAGCGCTCGAGAGGGTCAAGCACGAGGTCCCCATATTCAAGCTGGAGCGTAGAAACGACGGCGATTACTGGGTCGTCGGCGACGGCAGACGGATCAAGAAGGCCTAGCCTCCACTCCTCCGTCCGCCGAAGTGGTCCGATCCCCGCAACTGGCGAGCATCCATTTCCAGGCGGGAATGGCGCCGTGGTCTTCCGAGTCCCAGCTAATCAGCGTGTAGGACGCGGCGCCCAGCCTCCCCGCGGCCTCCCGTAGCTTCCTCGCGTGTTTTTCGTCCGGTTCGTAGGCCACCTCGTAGAGCTCCACTGCGCCGTCCTCCACATAGGCGAGATCCACCTCGCCGCCGTCCAGATCCACGTAGTACAGCCTTCCCCCTCTCTCGACAGCTCTTCTCAACAACTCTATGAAGACCAAGTTCTCCAGCCTCCTCCCCATGTCCAATCCGCTTTTGGACAACGAGGCGAATACCGGATCGACCAGATATATCTTCCTCGGCGCCTTGATCCTCCTCTTAGCCGGGCCGAACCTCTCCACGACGAAGAGGAAGTAGGCCTCCTCCATATAGCGTATATACGCCGCCGCAGTCTTCGCGTCTACGTCCAAGGACCTGGCCAGAGATCTCCACGTAATCGGGTTGGCGTAGTTCTCGAGCACGAGCTTGAGCAGAGCCTCCAGCGCCTCGACGTCGCGCACGCGCCGCCTCTCTACAATATCTCTGTAGAATACAGTGTCCACAAGCGATCTGACCTTGTCCAACGATCTCTCCAGCCAGATCTCGGGAAAGCCGCCCCACCTGGCGTATTCTTGAAAAAGCCGTCTGGCCAGCCCCGCGTCCCTAAACGTCTGGACCGCCGACATGCCGGCGACTTCGCAGAAGGAGAGCGGCAACAATAGGCGGGATATATAGCGACCTCTCAGCCTCGCGGGTATCCGCTCCGCCGAAAGCTCCGAGGTGGAGCCGGTTACGTAGAGCCTAAAGTCCTTAACGTCGTGGAGCCATCTGAGCCTATAATCCCAGCGGGGCCAAGCCTGCGCCTCGTCGAGGAATAGATGGACGGTCCCTCTGGGGTAGATCCTCCTCACCTCCTCGGCCAGCCTCCTCTCGTCGAGCGAGTTGACCCACAGATGCTCGAACGACGCGTACAAGACCTGCTCGCCCCTCTCCAGTAGCTCCCAAGCCGTCTTCAGAAACAGAAAGGTCTTCCCCACTCTTCTAGGCCCGACCACGGCGACTATGTCGAACTGGGATTGGGGCAACTTAAAACGTCGAGGGATCTCGCGCACATTCCTAATAGACTCCAAGTATTCGCGGCTCAATACGTCCAGCATTGTGGAGTGTATTCCACAAACAAATAAAGATTTGTGGAGTACAATCCTCACAACCCGGCGAGGTGGTGAGGCGCCGTGCCGAGGCTCTGCGCGGCGAGGCGCCAGCGGCTAGCTCTCGTCGATCTCGAAAGGCGCCTTATCGACCGACACGGTCCCCTCCACCTCGCTGACGTAGCCGTTGCTCCTCACGTCCACGCGTATGGTGACCACGAGCCCCTTCTTGGTTACTATGGTCACCGCGTCGTCGGCCACCTCGAAGTCGAGGACTGAGTCGCCCTCCGAGTTTATCATCTCGGCGACCTTCGACGCGAGGCTCCAGCGGAAGGTCAGCGTGATGCTCAGCCCGCCCGCCTCGACGTCCAACGGCCCCTTCAAAGCCCTCGCCAGGAACTCGGCGGCGCCTCTATTCAGCTGGGGGTCTCCGGACTCTATAGTCACGAGGATCCTCAACGGCTTGAGGCGCGTAAGGCGCTCGGCCAGCACGTACGTGGCCGCGCGTCACTTTAAAAGGGTATTGCGACGGCGGAGGTTTTTTGGGGGAATGAAAATATATACGGGCAGTAGTATCGCTATATGGCCTCGCCTGGCGTAGTTTCATACGAGCCTCCTAAGATGGCCGACAACTTGTTCTACGAGACGACGCCGACCGGCATAGAGGGGCTGGACCAGCTCCTGGGAGGCGGCTTCATAAGAGGGCGCACCTACCTCATCTCCGGCGAGACCGGCACGGGCAAGACCCTCATATCGCTCACGTTTCTGCTACAGGGTGCTTTGAAGTTCGGCGAGCCGGGGATATACGTCTCAGTGGACGAGACCTACGAGCAGTTAGTGATGGGCGCTAAGAGGTTCGGCTGGGATCTGGAGGAGCTCAGGGCCAAGGGCCTCATAGAGGTGCTCGTGCCCGAGATGGACCTCATCGAGCGTCTGAGGGAGAAGGATCCCACGGCCATAGCCAAATCCCTCATCGCCTCGTTGAGGGACTACGTGGTGGCGCTCAACGCGCAGAGGCTGGTCATAGATCCGATAGCGCCTTTAGTCACCCTAGACAAAGATATACAGGTACTCCGCGAGTACATACGCGTGTTGGTGATGGGCATCGAGAGGGAGATAGGCACGACCAATATAGTCACCACCGAGATCCCCAGCGGATCCACGGCGATAAGCCGCTACGGCGTCGAGGAGTTCCTCGCCACGGGAGTCCTCGTGACGGGAATAGCGAGGACCCGCGAGGGCAATTTCAAGCGCGTGTTATTCATTAGGAAGATGCGTTGGTCGCCCGTCCAGCCGGGCCTCTACGAGTTCGAGATAGTGCCCAAGGAGGGCGTCGTGGTGAAGTCACAGGTAAAGGAGCCTCTGTTGCCCGTGACGTTCCTGCCCTTCGTGCCCTAGCGCAACGGGTAGGCGTAGAGGCCCGCGCTGGATATCATACGAATCTGCACGGCGCGCGAGTCCAAGGTGCGTCGGCCTTTAGTCGATAACTCAGAAGTAATACCACACGTCACTGGTCGGCGATCAGGGTGGTCATCACCAATTCACGAATTCTTTTTAATATTAAGGGCTTTTAGTGAGCATGAGCCTAGTTGCCCGTGCTCTTTTCCCCAAGGGCAAGGAGCCCCGCTACGCCTTCGAGGCGTTGATCTCTATGTTGCCCGAGATCACACTGAGCTTCACGACGGACGGCATATCCATGAAGGCGCTCGATCCCAGCAAGGTTGCACTGCTCCAGCTGGACTTCACGGCGGGCGGCCTCGAGGAGTATTCGGTCGACCACGACGTGAAGATAGGCCTAATATTGTCCTCGGTGAAGGAGGCGCTGAAGCGCGTCGGCGCCGCGGAGAAGCTGGAGATAGGCGTGGACGAGGAGAGGAAGCGGTTCGTCATGATGGTGTACCCCAAGAAGGGACGCGAGGCTGGCATATCGCGGAGGTTCTCGTTCCCGATAGTCCAGTTGGCCGAGGAGGAGGTCCCCGAGATAAATATAGAATACGAGGCCTCGTTCGAGATGGACTCGGCCACTTTCGACGACATGATGGCGTTGGCCGAAAGCGTCTCCGACGCGGTGGCCATACAAGTGTCCCAAGACTCTGTAGTGTTCAGCGCAGAGGGCGAGGGAGGTAGAGGGGCCGTCAGCGAGTTCGGCCGCGACAGCGAGTCGTTGTACGACGTAAACGCGCAGGGGACGGTAAAGGCGAAGTACTCGGTGGAGCTTATCAGGAACGTGTCTGGGAAGCTTAAGGGCATCAGCAAAAGAGTTAAGGCGGAGCTCGGCGACGCCAAGCCTCTGAAGCTCACCTACGAGTTCGCAACCGGCACCTTCACGATGATACTGGCCCCCCGCGCCGACTGATGAACTCTCTGGCACTCCTCCTTTTGCTGATCTTCACGCTGGCGCTCGCCTTCGCCTTCTTCTGGTTTGCCTATACCACCTTCACGTCCACATCGAACACGATAGTGACTATAAGAGCTGCTATGCTGTATTACGAGAACGGCACGTTGAGGCTGGTCGTGGTGAACCCGGGGCCCAACCCCGTCTATATAGATGCCGTGTACCTCTCCGGCGCTAAGTGTAACTTAACAAATAACCCGTACATACGACAGGGAACCGTGGCCGAGATAGATGCTGTGTGCCCGCGCCCGCAGGCCGCCACAGCGCAGGGGATGTTGATCGCCAACGGCTATTCGTTGCCCTTTACGGCATCGATATCTTGATAAAAACACGTCTAGGTCTAGACGGTGATGTGGGCTGGTATTGCGGATCTCTGACGAGAAATACCAGAGCTGACCCCCTCAGTCCGGTTATTTCCTCCCGTAGGGGCAGAAGTGGAGGATGCCGAGTTGCCGCGCCAGACCTGCGAAGCTGACTCCATACGCCACGACGGGCTTGCCCGCACGTTTGGCCATCTCAACCAGCGACTTCACGTCGACTGAGCTCGCGGCGCCTGGCGCTATCACCACAACCCCTATCTTAGTCAGTACCTTGGGTAGGCTATTATCGTCGACGAGATCCACGGGCTTCGTGGCAACTCTTACCGGGTCGTAGACGTATAGCTCCGGCGTTATCGAGCCCAGCACGTCGACGACGCGCTCGCTGTAGCCCACCAGAAGCACAGGCCCGCCATAGAGCAGAGCTATATATTCGGCGAATCTGTTGACGCATCTCTCGCTCTCGTGGGGATGGCACGAGAAGGCGGACTTGGCGGCCGTCAGCGCCCTCGCCCTGATAGCCTCTACGCAGAAGCGTAGGGACGGGTTCTCCACGGCCTCTGAGAGGGCGTACCTGCCAGACTTCACGTCGGCATCTACCGGCGCATCAACGCATATGTTGCCCACGCAACATCGCGCGATCTTCTGCCCTTCGCAAGCATCGGTCCCGCCTCTATCGCTCACAGAGACCACTAGGTATCCCGAATTCACGGACTCATCTTGATATTTCTTTAAAAAATTACAGAGCAATGCCCGCGAGGCGTGACCCGGCGTCTCTCGGGAATCTACGGCCTCTCTAGCTGGCGCTCCGGGCTTATGGTGTAAGGCTCGCGATCTGGTGTATTAACGACGGGCGCAGTCCAGCACGGCTTCCGCCTTAAAATAATTATATATATAGTCCGTGAAGGATGAGCCATGGAGATTTTAAAGCACGATTTGTTGATAATCGGTTCGGGCATCGCCGGCTTGAGGGCCGCTTTGCAGGCCGCCTACGTCTCCAACAAGCTGGACATCGCGATACTGAGCAAAGTGCAGGTCATGCGGTCTCACTCCGTCTCTGCCGAGGGCGGCATGTCGGCCGTGCTTTATCCCGACAAGAACAACGACAGTTTGGATCTCCACGCCTACGACACGGTAAAGGGCTCCGACTATCTGGCTGATCAAGACGCGGTAGAGTTGCTGGTCCAGCTAGCGCCGGCGGAGATCAGGTTCTTGGAGAGGATAGGCGTGCCGTGGAGCAGGTTGCCAGACGGCAGGATGTATCAGAGGCCCTTTGGCGGCATGTCGGTGCCGAGGACCACATTCGCCGCCGATAAGACCGGCTTCTTTATTATGTCTACCTTATATCAGAATATATTAAGATTTGATAATATAAAGCAATATCATGAATATTTTGTAACTAAATTAATAATAGAAAATGGTGAGTTCAAAGGCGTCACCGCCATAGATCTCAAGACAGGCGAGCTGAAGCTCTTTCTGGCGAAGGCCGCCATAATAGCTACCGGCGGAGCGGGCAGGCTTTACAGATTCACGACAACTGCGCACTCCACCACGGGCGAGATGTTGGGATACGCCCTCAGGGCTGGGCTTGCCCTCAAGGATATGGAGTTCGTGCAGTGGCACCCGACGGCGCTTGTGCCGAGCGGCATACTGGTCAGCGAGGCCGCCAGAGGCGAGGGCGGCTATCTGATAAACAAGGAGGGGGAGCGTTTCATGAAACGCTACGCCCCCCAGAGGATGGAGCTGGCGCCCCGCGACATAGTGTCGAGGGCCATCCTGACCGAGATAGCCGAAGGCAGGGGGTTCGTCCACGAGGAGAGCGGCATGGGGTACGTCGGGCTGGATCTGCGGCATCTGGGCGAGGACGTCTTGAACCAGAAGATACCGTTCATAAGAGAGCTGGCCCATAAATACGTGGGCATAGACCCATTGGAGGAGCCTATCCCCGTCAGGCCAGCCGTCCACTACACTATGGGCGGGATCCATACTGATACGTACGGCCGTGTTCTTGCTCCTGATGGTTCTTGGGTTAGAGGTCTGTGGGCTGCTGGCGAGGCCGCGGCTGTGAACGTCCATGGCGCCAATAGGCTCGGCTCCAACGCCCTAAGCGAATGCTCCGTATGGGGAAGACTAACAGGAGAAGCCGCCGCGAAATACGCCATGGAGGCGCCGGGGCCTTCAGCCGATGAGAAGTATATAAAGATCGCGCAGGGAGAGGAGTCCAGGATATTCGACAAGCTCCTACATAAGGAGACCGGCGGGGTCTCGCTCTACGAGCTCAAGGGGAGGTTGCAGGACACCATGGAGCAACACTTCGGCCCGTTTAGGCAAGAATCCGTCATGAAGGAGGGCGTTCCGAAGCTTCTGAAGATAAGGGAGGACTTCGCCAACATAAGGGTGGAGGACGGGAGTAGAGTATATAACCAGAACCTCAAAGACGCGTTAGAACTAGACGGGATGATAGACGTAGCTCTGGCGATCGCATACGGCGCGCTGGCTAGACAAGAGTCCAGAGGCGCCCACTATAGGCTGGACTACCCCAAGCGCGACGACGTGAACTGGCTCAAACACACACTCGCGTTCTTCAACGGAGGCCAGCTACAGCTCTCGTACATACCGGTGAGGATAACTAGATGGACTAAGTTCGAGGAGAGAAAGTACTAGGCCATGCCAGCTCTGACGGTCAGAGTAAAACGTTTCGACGGCAAGAAGAGCTGGTGGCAGGAATACAAGGTCGATGTCGAGTCGCGCAGAGTCACGGTCCTGGACGTCCTCTTGAAGATCAAGGAGGAGCAGGACCCGACGCTGGCCGTCCGCTACTCTTGCCGCATGGCCATATGCGGCTCCTGCGGCATGGTGATAAACGGAGTTCCGCGGCTCGCTTGCCAGACCCTCCTCACCGAGATAAAGGACGACGTGATAACCGTAGAGCCGATGTGGAACCACAGAGTGATAAAGGACTTGGTAGTCGATACAGAGCCCAACTTCGAGAAGTTGAGGAAGGTGAAGCCGTACATCATACGCGATCTCAAGGAGATCTACGAGTCGGATAAGGAGATCGGGCAGAAGCCGGAGGAGCTGGATAAGTACTACAACTTCGCGTACTGCATAGAGTGCGGCCTCTGTATGGCGGCGTGTCCCGTCGTGGCGACCAACCCGAGGTTCCTGGGCCCGATGGCGCTGGCGGCCGCGTATAGATGGAGCGCCGACAGTAGAGATCAGGGCTGGCCCATACGCGCCAAGATAGTCGACACGGAGGAGGGCGTCTGGTCGTGCCACCTGGCCTATACGTGCTCTGCGGTGTGTCCGAGAGGCGTGGATCCCGGATTCGCGATACAGTTGATCAAGGCGGCCTTGATGAGGCGGGCGAAGAGGCTATGAGCAACCGCCGTAGCTCATATATAAATGTAGAAGGCAGCGTCGAGAATATGAAGGCCGGCAAAGGCGTGGGGGAGTGGTTTAGGCTGTTGAACTACGAACGCCTGTACTTCACCATACAGCGGGTCAGCGGTCTCTATATGTTCTTCTATCTGGTCTTTTACAGGGTTCTCTTCGACGCGTTCGTCAGCCCGGCCTCGGTGTCCAGTTTCGACATGACGGTGCCGGGCAAGGTCTTGGCGGCGTTGTTCCTGGTGTTCCTCGCCTTCCATGGGGTGAACGGCTTCAGGATAATGCTCATAGAGTTCGGCATCATAAGGGGCTGGCCTCTGAGGAGCCCTATAAGGAACGTCCCCGGCCTGCGCAGATCTAGGAGCCATCTGGTCTACAACATCCTCATGATAGTGGTGGCGGTCGCGGCGTTGATATATCTGCCCTATCTGGTAGCCTTCGGCGCTGTGTTTAGGCCATGAGCGAGGGCACGATCAGGCTCATATTCCTGTCGCTCGCGCTGTACGTGGTAATAATGATAGGGGTGGTATTCCTCGTGTTGTTGCCCATGTACGTCCCGCTGTCGGAGGTGCTCAGCTCCAACCCCATAACGGTATATCCCGAGGGCGTGGCCAAGGTCAACCCTACGCTCAAGTTCCTCGAGGCCACTATAGCCGCCGCGTGGAGCACCCACGGGATATTGGGCTTCCGCCGCTTCCTATCCGATTTGACTGAGACCGAGAGAGGTATGAAGTACATAAACTGGCTAACGGTGGCTCTGGTGGTAGTTATAGTGCCCATGGTGATATACGCAATAATGATCATATAGGCGCGGCGCTCTAGACGTCCTCGCCCATCCGCTTCAAAGCCCAGGGGTCGATACAACTTTTAAACATCAATGGAGATCTACTCTGTGCGTTTCAACGAGAGGGCCGCCGGCGCTATAGTGTACCTAATGCGGGAGAAGCCGCTCTACCTAGTGCTACATAATAGATTTGGCTGGGACTTCCCCCACGGCCTTATAAAGGAGAAGGAGACGGAGGCCGTGGCCGCTCTGCGGGAGATATACGAGGAGACGCGGTTGAAGGTCGAGCTGATTCCCGGTTTCGAGGACCGCGTAATTATAAGATTCTCGAGAGGCGGCAGGACCATATATAAGGAGATAACCATGTATTTGGCGAAGGCCTCCAGCGATAGCGTCAAGCTGTCTAGGGAGCACGACGACTACGCTTGGCTCGAATACGCGGAGGCTCTGAAAAGGCTATCGCGCGACGAGATGAGGCGTGTGCTGATCAGAGCCAACAACTTTGTTAAGACCCTGATCCGCCAGACCTGATGAAGATGACCATAGTGGTCAGGGCGGACCTCTCCATGTCTTGCGGCAAGGCGGCAGCTCAGGTCGGCCACGCGGCCGTGGAGTGCACCTTGAAGGCGCTCAACTCGGGCAGATGGAGGAAATGGGCAGAGGACTGGCTTGCCGAAGGCCAGAAAAAGGTGGTGCTTGCGGCCTACAGCCAGGAGGAGATATTCGAGCTCGAGAGCAAAGCGCAGTCGCTGGGCCTTCCCGCAGAGGTTATCAGAGATGCGGGTCTTACGGAACTACCGCCGGGCACGGTCACCGCGCTCTGCGTGGGTCCTGGCCCCGACGAGCTCGTCGACGCCGTCACGGGCCGCCTTAAGCTTTACAAATAAAGGCTAGGCGGCTTTTCTGAGGTATATTTTGGCTTTCATGTCCTCTATATCCCACTCCTTGCTGTAGGCGCCCTCGAGCCTCCCGCCGAGGCTCAGCTTGACTGCCCTCACCTCGTTGGCTATGTAGTTACCGTTCAGCTCCACTGCCTTTCTCAAGTCCTCATGAGGCGTGTCGATATATACCTCTATATAATCGCTGACCGAGAGGCCGGCCTCCTTCCTCATCACTTGTATGCGCCTCACCAGCTCTCTGGCTAACGCCTCGTAGTACAGCTCGGGCTCCAGCTTGCCGGGCACGCACACAGCTAAGCCCTCCTCCTCGTGGGCTATCCAGCCCTCGGGACAGCCCCCTTCCTCGACGGACTTCGCGTTGGCTAGATAGGCCAGAAGATCGGGGTACTTGATAGCCTTAGTTGAGCCCTTGACGAAGATCTTAGACACAGGCCACCTCAGCTTTATGCCCGCCTTGTTTCTGGCCTCAGCCGCTATGGAGAACACCTTGAATATCTCGTCGAAGGCCTTCAACAACTCCTCGTCGACGGGCCCGGGCTCGGGGTACTGGGCCAGATGCACGGACTCGGCCGCATCCGGCTCGTACTTCCTCACGAAGTTCTGCCAGAGGTATTCGGCTATGTGGGGGACGAAGATCCCGCCTATTATCAACACGTCCTTCAAGACCTTGAACAACACGGCGTACGCCGCATACTTGTCCTCTCTGGGCTCCTCGCTCCACACCCTCCTCCTGAGGAGTCTGACGTATCTGTGGCTGAGCGTCTCCACGACGAAGTCCACCCAAGCCTTGGCCGCCTCGTGTATCTCGAAAGCCTCCATGTGCTCCGCCACGCTCCGCGCCAACGAGGAGGCGGCCGACAGGAGCCACCTATCCTCGTCCAACGCCTTGCCGAAAAGCTCCTCCAGCTTGTGCCGTCTCGGGTCGAACCCGTCGAGGGACATATAGGTGTCGGCGAACTTGACGACGTTCCACAATATGTTGAGCTGGCTGACGGCGTATTTTATCTCGTCGGGGTCGAAGTTGAGAGCCTCCCAGGGAGCTGCCTTCGTTAAGAGATAGAGCCTCGTGGGATCGGCGCCGTATTTGCTCAAGAGATCCTTGGCCCACACCACGTTGCCCTTGCTCTTGGACATCTTCTGGCCCTCCTTATCGAGTATATGTCCCGTTATCAATATCGACTTGTACGGGGCCCTCCCTGTGTATACCATTGACGTGGCCAGCAACGAGTAGAACCAGCCGCGGGTCTGGTCTATGGCCTCGGTCACCCAAGTGAAGGGGTAGAGGGCCTCCCATAAGTCCCTATTCCTCTCCCCGTCCACCGCGGCTATCCAGGCTATGCCCGAGTCCATCCACACGTCCGCCACGTAGGGCTCTCTGACCCATCTATCGCAGTCGGGCGTCGATATCTCTACTTGGTCTATCCAAGGGCGGTGCACGAGCCAGAAGTCGTCTACGGGCGGGAGCTTCTTGGCGAGCGACTTGAGCTCGTCTATGCTACCGATCACCAAGATCCTGCCGTCTTTCTGGCAACGCCATATGGGAAGCGGCGTGCCCCAGAACCTGCTCCTGCTTATGTTCCAATCCCTGGCGTTCTTCACGAAGTCGTCGAATCGATACCGCAACTTCTCCGGATATATCTTGACCTTCTTCAGCTCCTCGTACATCTCCTCCCTTATCTTCGACATCTTGATGAACCACTGGCGGTCCGCCCTCAACACTAGCTTGGTGCCGCAACGCCAACAGTGCGGGTACTCGTGTTTGATAGACGTCTTGTAGACCAACAAGCCGCGCTCTTTCAGATCCTCGACGACCTTCTTGTCTACGTCGAACACGTACATCCCTGCGTACTTCCCCCCGAGCTCGTTGTACACGCCGTTTATCTCAACGCTGTTGGTTATCCTTATGCCGTACCTCTGCGCCAGCTCGAAGTCTTCGGGTCCGTGGCCGGGCGCTATGTGGACAAGCCCGGTGCCCTGCTCCAGAGTCACGAACTCCGCCGCGAATACCTGGTGCGGACGCGTCGCCCTCTCGGGGACTAGGTCGGCCAACGGGTGTAGGTAGCGGGTGCCAGCGAGCTCGGCGCCTTTCTTGGTCTCGACCACGCGCCACTCCTTGACGCCGAACGTCTGCATAAGTTGCGGCACCAGCCTCTCGGCGAGCCACCAATACTCCCGCTTGCCCCCGACGGAGACCTCCACCTTGGCGTAGTCGTACTCCGGATGGACGGCGACCGCCTCGTTGTCGACTATGGTCCAAGGCGTCGTGGTCCAGATGACCAGATATTCGTCCTCCCTCCCCTCTACCTTGAACTTGACGTAAATAGACGGGTCCTCCCTCTCCGCGTATCCGAGGTCGACCTCGTGGTCGCTCAGCGAGGTCTCGCAACGGGGACAGAACCACAAGACCTTATAATCCTCGGCGAGTAGCCCGCGCTCGTGCGCCCTCTTTATGAGCCTCCAGGCGTATTCTATGTACCGCGGGCTCCTCGTCTGGTAGGCGTTTTTCAGATCGAGCCAGAGCCCCAGCCGCCTCGTGCCCCACTCCTCCCAGAAGGCCAGATAGTAGTCGACGAGCTTGTTGCACTCCTCGGCGAATTTAGCAACCCCGAACTTCTCTATATCCTTCTTGCTCTTGAGACCCTGTCTCTGCTCGACCTCCAGCTCGACCGGCAGGCCTTGCATGTCCCAGCCGCCTTGGGCCCAGACGGAGTAGCCCCTAGATCTCCAGAACCTCAGAACTACGTCCTTGTATGTCCTCCCCCTTATATGCCCTACGTGGGGAAAGCCGTTCGTGGTGGGCGGCCCCTCTAGGAACGTGAACCTCTTGCCGTTGGGGTCGAAGGACCTCCACCTATCCTCAATCCCGCGCAAGTCCCAGAACTTTCGGACCTCTTCCTCTACTCTCAATGCATTGTAGCTCACGGAATCCCCGGCATAGCCCTACCATTTAAAGTTATTTTAAGTTTGTCCCTAACGTCGGGGCGGTGACCCTATTTCTCGGACCGATATAATTAGGGTAAAATAACATCGGCCATGCTATTATCGTGTACGATGTGGCTTTGATACATCCGCCGAGCGTGTACGATTTTAGAAAACTCGGCTATCCCATCGCCGCGCCTATCAGCGACGTGGTGCCGTCGCGTCCGGTCTTCGACATGTATCCGGCCGGCTTCCTATCGCTGGCCTCGTACCTAGAAGAGCGCGGCGTGAGGGTAGGCATATTCAATCTCGCGGCGCTGATGTTGTTGGACGAGCGGTTCGACGTAGTCCGCTTCCTTAAATCGTTGAAGGCGGCGGTGTACGCCATAGATCTACATTGGCTAGTCCATGCACACGGCGCGTTGAAGATAGCGGAGATCGTGAAGAGGATACACGACGCGCCGGTGGTGCTCGGCGGACTTTCGGCGACCTACTACTGGCGAGAGATCTTGGAGAGATATCCTTGGGTGGACTACGTAATACTCGGCGATACGGCAGAGCCGGCGCTCTACGGGCTCTATCAAGCTCTGTACGGCCGTAGACCTCTCTCCGACGTGCCGAACCTAGCGTACAGAGATCGTAGCCCCAAGATAAACGGGATATACGCGCCGTGTAGACTCGACGGATATAGGCCTAAGTACGACGTGTTGGCAAAGGTCTTTGCGAGGAGCGGCGTAGTTCCCGCGTTGCCTTGGGCCGACTTCCTCAAGAACCCCATCGCCGCCGTGATTTCCTATAAGGGGTGTAGGTTCAACTGTATAACCTGCGGCGGCAGTAGCTACGCGTACAGACGTCTCGGGAGGATATGTCTCGGCGTCAAGAGCCCGCTTGCGGTCTTCGAGGAGTTCAGGGAGGTCGCCGAGAGGCTGAAAGCGCCGGTGTTCTTCGTAGGCGATCTGCAGATATTGGGGAGGCGCTATGTAGAGGAGCTGGTCGGGCTACTACACGGAGAGAAGGCTGACGTGGAGCTCATTTTCGAATTCTTCACGCCTCCGGCTGAAGATCTGTTGAAGGTATACAGACGCGCGGGCGATAGGGTGCTCCTACAGATATCGCCTGAAGATCCCGACGAGGATACAAGGATGAGGTTCGGTAGGCCTTACACGAACAGCCAGCTGTTTAAATTCGCCAAATCGGCATCTATTTTCGAAAGAGTAGACTACTACTTCATGATAGGGTTGCCCGGCCAGAGGCCGGGCAGGCCGTTGGGGCGTTTCTATATAGAGTTATATAGAGCGACCGCCGGGAGGGCCAACGCCTTCGTGGCGCCGTTGGCCCCATTCGTGGATCCCGGAAGTCCGGCCTTCGAGATGCCGGAGAAGTTCGGATATAGGCTCCTCGCCAAGACTCTGGAGGACCACGCCGGTCTTCTACTACAGAAGCCTTGGTACCTCATGTTAAACTACGAGACGGATCTCATGGATAGAAGATCCGTTGCTCTGGCGACCTACGAAGCCGCCTACGATCTCGCGAGAGCTAAGGCCGAGCTGGGGCAGATCGATCCAGGCTTTCTGGAGGAGCTTAGGCGGGCGCGTGAGGTCTTGGAAGGCCCCATAGCGGTCAAGGGAGATCTCTACCCGCCTAGCGACGGCCCCATACGGCCTAGGCTATACGTAGAGCTGTTCAGCTATAATTTTTAAGTCTAGGTCCAAAAAGGAATTTATGTCGTGGAGGACGGCCATAACCATAGCCGGTCTCGACTCTGGCGGCGGCGCGGGCATACACGCAGACATTAAGACCTTCGCCGCTCTCGGAGTTCACGGGACCACCGCGCTTACCTGCGTGACTGCCCAGAACACCTACGAGGTGAGGGCTGTGCAGTGCATGCCGCGCGATATGGTGAGGGCCCAGATCATGGCTGTGTGGGACGATATGGGGATCGATGCGGGCAAGACGGGCATGTTGGGCACAAAGGAGATCATAGAGGAGGTCGCCTCGACTGTGGGGAAGCTCGGTTTCCAGCTCGTCGTCGACCCGGTCATGGTTGCGAAGTCCGGCGCGCCGTTGATAGCCGAGGACGCCATGGAGGCCCTCGCCAAAAGACTTCTGCCGATAGCCAAGGTCGTAACGCCCAATAGGTACGAGGCGGAGCGGCTCGCCGGGATTAAGATATCGGGGCTCGACGACGCGAAGAAGGCCGCCGAGCTTATACACAAGGAGCTGGGTAGCGAGATCGTGATAGTTAAGGGCGGCCACCTAGACGTCCAGGACGCTGTCGACGTGGTCTATATAGGCGGAACGTTCCACGAGCTCAAGACGCCCCGGCTCGACCCCCGCGCGACCCACGGCACGGGGTGTTCGTTCTCCGCGGCGATAGCCGCGGGGCTCGCCAAGGGACAGGAGCCTTTAGAGGCCATAAAGACCGCAAAGGAGTTGATATATGTCGCTATAAAGTACGGAGTGCCTAAGGGCAGAGGCCACTGGCCGGTTAACCCGACGGCGTGGGTCGAGATACCCGCCGAGAGGTGGCGCGTATACGAGGAGATGTCGAGGGCGTTGAAGATAGTGGAGGACAACGCGGAGCTCTTCGGGTCGTTGATACCCGAGGTGCAGAGCAACTTGGGCTACGCCGTAGATCCCCGATACGCAAGAGGCAGAGAGGACGTGGCGGCCGTGCCGGGCAGGATCGTGAGGTATATGGGCAAGGCCAAGCCGTCGGGCCCGCCCACCTTCGGCGCGAGCGACCACGTGGCGAGGAAGATCTTGGCGGCGCTTAGACACGACCAACGTATACGGGCCGCGGCTAACTTCAAGCTGGACGACGACCTCCTCCAGAGGGCTAAGGCCGCGGGCTATAAAATAGCCGTGATCGATAGACGCAACGAGCCTAAGGAGGTTAAGGAGCGGGAGGGCGGATCCATGCAGTGGATCGTCGAGGAGGCCGTTAGGCAAACGGGCGGCGTGCCCGACATAATAGTGGACTTAGGCGACTGGGGCAAGGAGCCTATGATAGCCGTACTCGGCGAGACGCCGTCGGAGGTGCTCGAGAAGGTGTTGAGGCTGTATAGGGAGCGGCCGAAAGTCGAGTAGAGAGCTGGTATTAAGTGATTTGGAGGCGGCTAGATCGCGATGAGCTTTCCCTATGATTCCTATTCCGAGGCTCGCCTCATGTCGTCCATTCGCCTTCCTGCATCAGATAACCGAATTGCCTCTCCGTATTATAACTTTTTAAAGGGGTGAACAAGAGCTCGTGTGCAGGGTATTGGCAAGCTCAAATTAGGGCTTGAGGAATGGAAGAAGATAGAGAACGACCTAGTCAGAATCGCCGCTACCGACCAGCTCGAGCTCCTTTTGAACTTCACGCTTGTCGCCGCCGTGGAGGACGAGGGCGAGGAGCACGCCGGCGAGGAGGAGCACGTCCACGGACTTTTGCCTAGCGATCAGGAGTTTGCGCGGGAGGTGGGCGATCTTATGGACTACGCCGTTAAGACGTATAAGGCCGACGCCCACCCTCACTTCCACGGCGACCACGGCACAGTCTTGTTCGTGATCAGAGGAGGGCCCAAGGATTTGTTGAAGGCCTTCAGAGACTTGATAGAATATGCGAGATCTAACTGCGAGAAGTGCGCAGTACATGGGATAGACGGCGAGTTCCATCTAGGCGAGGATCTGGCCGGGATATATTTCGGCGACGTCTACAAGGTCACCTTTATACTACCTGCCGAGGACGGCCGCCGTCTGCGCGTCTACGAAGCGCATCCCTAATACAGTCGAGGACGGCTTGGGTATAAGGGCTTTTAACCTTCGGCAGATCGTCCAGCGATATGTGCGGAATCCCGCCTATCCAGACGCGCCTATGCGAGAAGCCGACTTCGTCTATGGTCCAGATGCAACGGGAGAAGGGAACCTTCCACATATCCGACTCAGCGATCACCACGTCGCAATCGCACTCTAGGTCTAGGCCGCAATCGAACGCCTTGGCCCAGCCGGCGGGCCCGCCCAAGACCTCTATCCCCCTCTCTACGAGCTCCCAGTAGAGCTCGCACATGTATCTATCTAGGTTAAATCCTCAAATAGCCGCGGATCCACGTCGTCGATTATAATATACACGTCCTCCAGCCTAATCTTGTCGGCGATGCGCACGGCGCGGGCTAGCGGCACCTCGACGTATTCGCAGAGGCCGAACTCGTCGCACTTCCTCTTTATCCATATACGTATCTTCACGTATTGGCGTTCTGCTTAAAAACTCCTAGAGCTCCAGCTCCTCGCCAGCGGCGAGGGGCACGTATATGTTGTCCCTCCCCCTCGCCTGCATCCATTTGGCGAACTGGAGGGCTGATGACGGCTCAGTGTGGAACAACACGATTCTAGATTGCGCGCCGAAGCGCTCTACGAATTCCACTAGTTCTGACCTGCCGGAATGCGCCGAGAAGTCGAACCACTCTACCCTAGCCTTTACCTTTATAGCGGTGCCGTCCACGAAGGCCTCGCCCTTGGAGAGCACCTCGAAGCCCGGCGTATCGGGGGCCTGGAAAGAGGGCAGTATTATGGCGTTCCTCGAATCGCCGGCCAGCTTCTTGAAGTAGTAGAGAGACGCCCCTCCCTTCAACATGCCAGCCGGCGATATGATTATCGAGGGCTCCTGGCCCACAGCCCTCTTCCTGACATAGGCGCTCGGGATCTCCACCGCAACTTCCAACGCCTTTCTGTATAGGTCGTAGTCGTTGAGGAGATGCGGATACTTGCCCACTATTGTGTTTACCTGTCTGGCCAGCCCGTCGACGTATATAGGGCCTACCTCGTGTTTCACAAGAGTTAGGAGGATCTCTTGCGCGCGCCCCAACGCGAACGACGGTATCAAGACGGTGCCGCCCCCCTCGACCACCTCCCTCACGGTGTTGACAAAATCCCGCTCGAGGTCTTGTCGAGGGGGATGGTCGGCGGCGGCGTAGGTGGCCTCCATAACGACTACGTCCGGCTCGCGGGGCAGATTGTAGACGTCCGCGCCTTTTAAAAGCGCCGTGTCCCTTAGGTTGAAGTCGCCGGTGAACACCACGGTTTTGCCCTCAGCATCGAGCACCGAGATGGCGCTACCGGGGACGTGGCCTGCGTTGTAAACCGTGAGCGTCACGTCAGGGGCCAGCTCGACGGGCTCGCCGTAGGTTAACGGGATAGCGCTCTCCATAGTCGCCTTGACCTCTTCGTGAGTATACGGCAGATAGTAGCCCGATAGCTTTATCATATCCGTGTACATCACGTCGCTGAGCTCCATGGTGAGCGGAGTCGCGTAGATGGGTATTTTCACGGAGACGTAGAGCGACGGCAACGCGCCGCTGTGATCCAGATGCGCGTGGCTCAACACGACGGCGATGAGGTCTTTAGGCCTCACGTGCTCGGGGAAGATAGGCCTCCCCTGCGGGTCGAAGTTTACGCCGTAGTCGAACAACACAGAGCCCGTGGCTGTCTTGATCAACACGGCGGCTCTCCCCACCTCCCCAGCGCCTCCCAGGAACTTGACGCGCACGTCATCAATTTATTTCCCATAAAAATTCTCGTGGATACCGAACAGACGCGAAAGCTCTTGGACGAGTTGCCGCGGAGACTCAACTCCGCCATAGAAAACATCAAGATCATCGCCAAGTCTCTGGAGGACACGTTAGGCGGCATGAAGAGCGCCGAGGAGCGGCTAAGGGCCTCAGCAACGTCTCGATAGAAGCGGGCTTCGGTCAACGCGACGAAACCGATGGCGCGGTCTTCGCCGATCTTAAAGTATATAAATAGCGTTGATAGGAGTGGGCCGATGCCCACTGCTAGTAGCCAGCCGAGGAAGCAGAGGAAGGCTCTGGCGGAGGCCCCGCTTCATATAAGGCGGAAGCTCCTCACCGCCAAGCTAGCTCCCGATCTCAGGAGAAAGCTAGGCGTGGCTCGGCTTCCCGTAAGGGTAGGAGATACCGTCGTGATAATGCGGGGGGATTTTAGAGGAGTCAGCGGCAAGGTCGTTAGGGTGGATCTCCGAAGAGTCCGTATATATGTAGAGAATGCGACTAGGACAAACAGCAGAGGCGAGACCATATACTATCCCATACATCCAAGTAAAGTGATGATAACAAACATCGATACTTCGGATAAGAGACGCCAAGAGGTCATCGAAAGGAGGAAGAAACCAGCATCTCAATAACGGCGTTTTAAGAAATTTAAATATCATAACGAATCCAACGCTTGATGAAGAAGCCGTTTTGCGACTTCTGTATCAGGACCAGGGTGCTGTGCGCCAAGTGCCAAGGTCTGATAGATAGCGGCGAGTACAGCTGGCTAGATGTAGACGTCGTCGACGCCTTGATGAAACTAGAGAAGAAGTATAATCTCAACGACGTGGAATATGTAAAGGCGTATGAAACCGATGCCTTTATAGTCGTCGTGCTCAGAGGCTTTAAGAAGTTGCCGAAAGGCGCGCAGATGCAGTTGGAGAAGGACCTCACAGCCGCTTTGGGGAAGAACGCTAAGATAGTGGAGAAGGGAAGCGCCAACGAGATAATAGCCCAGTTGGTGTCTCCCGCTAGGTTGCTCACGATCTCGACGTCTTGGTTGCCTGACGGCACCAGCGAGACCGTTGTCAAGATACCCTCCAGAGAGATCAGACGACTGCCCGTGCGACCCGAAAAGCTCCAAGAAATATTGAACAGAATCGTTGGATCTACTATAAAAATAGATGTTATTAAAGAGAAAGAAATTAAAATATAATATATAATAATATTTTAAAATCTAATTAATTTAAATAAAATTTGTTCGTACAAGACGGAAAGGCTAATATATGGTGGAGTCTCAACCTCCGTGGTCCCCCGCAAGACGCATTTTACCAGCGAGATAACGCCGGAGCTAAACGGCCGAGAAGTCGTCGTCGCCGGTTGGGTGTGGGAGATACGCGATTTGGGGAGGGTCAAGTTCGTGGTGTTGCGAGACCGAGAGGGTTTCGTGCAATTGACGTTCAAGGCCGGGAGGACGCCCGACGACCTCCTTTCCAAGATACCGCATCTCAATAAGGAGGACGTCGTTGTGGTTAGAGGCATCGTCGAGGCAAGCAAGATAGCTAGATCTGGCGTGGAGATATTCCCCCAGGAGATGTGGGTGCTGGCCAAGGCGAAGCCGTTGCCGGTGGATCTCTGGGAGGGGACTTCCGACCTTCCGACCAGGCTCAAGTACCGCGCCGCCGACCTCAAAAGCCCCAAGAACCTCGCCATCTTCACGACGGCGTCCGAGATTCTGAAAGCCGTTCGCGAGGTGCTGTACCGCCATAAGTTCGTCGAGGTGTTCACGCCCAAGATAATAGCGACGAGCACCGAGGGAGGCGCCGAGCTGTTCACGGTCCTATACTTCGAAAGGGTGGCCTATCTGGCGCAGAGCCCCCAGCTATACAAGGAGCAGCTCACGGCATCGCTGGAGAGGGTCTTCGAGATAGCGCCCGCCTACAGGGCGGAGAAACACAACACCGACTACCACCTGAACGAGTTCATCTCCATAGACGGCGAGGGCGCCTTCATGGACTACAACGACATAATGGACGTGCTTGAGGAGATCATGCGGTCTATTGCCTCGGTGGTGAACTCCAGGCGCGACAAGCTTGAGAAGGTCGGCATAAGGCCGGTCTTGGAGAAGGTCGACAAGATCCCTCGGGTGGATTACGACGAGGCAGTCGAGCGGCTGAGGGCTCTGGGATACAACGTGAGGTGGGGCGACGATCTGACCGTGGAGATGCAAAAGGCTTTGACCAAATTCTACGGCCCGCTCTATTTCATAATAAACTTCCCGTCGTCGCTACGCCCGTTTTACACGAAACGAATAGACGGAGATCCTAAGAAGACGGAGTCGTACGACCTGATCCTCGACGGGATAGAGGTGGTGTCCGGCGCGACGCGTATACACAGGCGGGAGGATCTGGAGAGGGAGATGCGCGAGCGGGGTCTGGACCCCGCCGCGTTCGAAAGCCATCTGTCGGTGTTCGACTGGGGCATGCCTCCGCACGCCGGCTTCGGCATGGGGTTCAATAGGCTGTTGATGTCTCTGCTAGGCTTGAAGAACGTGAGAGAGGCCGTCCTCTACCCAAGAGATAGATACCGCCTCGAGCCCTAGTCGCTGGCCTCCTCCCCGCCCTGAAGGGCGGAGGCTTGCCATTTTTGCCAATCGACCTACACTCGGCGCTCCTTGAGCTTGACAAACGCTACATAGGCCAGCCGCTCTCTGGTCCAGCCCTTTTCGGACTTTATATATAAATAAAGCGTCTGGCCCAGCCGCTCCTCCAGCGGTATCACTAGACGGCCGCCGAGAGCGAGCTGGTCTTGCAACGCGGCCGGCACGCGTTCTGCCGCAGCCGTTACCAATATGGCGTCGAAAGGAGCTTTTTCGGGTATTCCCAAAGTGCCGTCTCCGTAGTAGACCTCGACCACATCGGCGTAGCCCAGCCGTTCTATGTTCTGGGCCGCGAATATGGCGAGCGGCCACTCCACCTCTATGGTGAAGACCTTCCCCTTCCTCTTAATCGCCTCGGCGCATACGGCGGCTTGATAGCCCGAGCCTGTGCCCACCTCCAATATCCTCATGCCTTCGCGGGGCCTCACGGCCTCGCATAACATCGCCACCATGTGGGGAGCCGATATGGTCGCGTCGCCGAGGAGAGGTAGCGGGTTGTCCACATATGCGGAAAGCCTATACTCGGGCAACACGAATTCCTCTCGGGGCACTTTGAGCATGGCCTCTATCACGTTCTCGCTCCTCAAAATGCCCTCAGAGATTAGCCCCTCAACAAGCCTCCTCCTAGCCTTCTCGAACTCTAGTTGCATCTCGTAAGCGGTCTGGGGCCGAAATTGGCCAGATCGGCGAGCAGACCCCTCGTGGTCTCCGTTAAGTCCAGCCTCAAGGCGTCTGAGAGGGCGAAGAAACGCGCGTCCTCGGCATCTGTGCTGGGCCGCGGAGTCCCCTCCTCGGCATCTACTACATAATCCAGCAATATGTAGTGATACCGAATCCTCCCCACCTCATCCCTCTCGACGTACTGGTATACTCCAAAAAGGCCCTTCACCGCGCCTCTTAAGCCGGTTTCCTCAAATAGCTCTCTACTGACCGCCTCCTCCGGAGATTCGCCGAGCTCGATCAACCCGCCGGGTATAGACCATTTGCCCCTACCTGGCGGCGCCCCCCTCCTTATTAGCAGAATGCGCCCATCCTTGAAAACAACTGCGCCCACGCCAACGAGAGGATGCTCGGGATATTCGCGTTGCGGCACTGCCGATTTGGCATGTTGAGATTTTTATTTTGTGCTGTTGGCTACCAAGTACAGCCGGGCTGGCCTGCCAGGTTGGGGAGGTTGACTATTGCGTTGCCGACCCAGTAAGCCCAGTCGGAATAGTTGGCGTCTCTCAGCGGCTCGTAGGGTTCGTAGACGGGATACGCGCAACCTCTCCATACTAAATATGCGTATATTATAGGCGGCGACGTCGGCACTTGGGGAATGCCCGGATAGGCCGTGTAGGATCCCAAGCTCTGGGCGAGGGTCAACGCGTAGCTTCTAGCCTGTTGTATAGCCGTCGTGTTTATCTTGGCGCTGACGTTAACGTATCCGTTTAGATATTGTTGAGGCGAAAGAGCGCCGCTGTACAGAGCGGACAGCACAGCGTTGGTTCTATTGTCGGCGCCCCAAGGCACCAGCACCACCG
>JBMFIG010000017.1:0-33170 GCA_049976425.1 Thermoproteus sp. | reverse complement strand
GCCCTCTCCACAACCTCCTCAAGCCTACCCCAGTCGAGGCCCCACGAGATAGGCTGGTGTTTTACATCAAGACACACGCCTCAGCCGGCGCCTGGCCGGCCGCACGTAGCGTATGTAGGACAGTAGGTCGATTCGCTACGTAGAGCTCTCACGTAGCAGGCTGCGCGAATATTAAGGCGGTCGAGATTCGCCTATACCTCCTCCCAGACGCCGCCGTGATAGCAGACGATATCTGGACTGCTCCGCCAATAGGCGTGGGGCGGGTGGTATAAAGTTTTAAATATAGCCACTTTAGAGTCGCCATGCCGTCGATAATACTGAACCCCAAGCCCTCGGCGTTGCAGAAGCCCCACTTGAACCTAGCCGTAATCGGACACGTAGATAATGGAAAGTCGACTCTCACCGGGAGGTTGCTCTACGAGACCGGCTACGTCGATGAGAAAGGCTTCAAAGAGATCGAGGAAATGGCCAAGAAGATGGGCAAGGAGGACTTCGCGTTCGCCTGGATTTTGGACAGATTCAAGGAGGAGCGCGAACGCGGCGTCACCATCGAGGCCACTCACGTCGGCTTCGAGACAAACAAGTATTTCCTGACCATAATCGACTTGCCAGGCCACCGCGACTTCGTCAAGAACATGATCGTCGGCACCAGCCAGGCCGATGCGGCGATGCTAGTTATATCTGCCAGGCCGGGCGAGTTCGAGACCGCGATAGGCCCGCAGGGCCAGGGGAGGGAGCACTTGTTCCTCGCCAAGACGCTGGGCGTGAACCAGCTGATAATCGCCGTCAACAAGATGGACGTCGTCAACTACGACCAGAAGAGGTTCGACCAGATAAAGGCCGAGATAGTTAAGATGTTGAAGCTCCTGGGCTACGACCCGAACAAGGTCCCCATAATACCGGTCAGCGCCGTAAAGGGCGACAATATCAAGGCGAAGTCGCCTAACATGCCTTGGTACAACGGGCCGACCCTCCTTGAGGCTTTCGACGCTCTCGAGCCGCCGCAGAGGCCCATAGAGAAGCCTCTGAGGCTTCCGATACAGGACGTCTTCTCGATCACCGGCGCCGGCACCGTGGTTGTGGGGAGGGTGGAGACAGGCGTGATTAGGCCTGGCGACAAGGTCATAGTGATGCCAGCCGGCAAGGCTGGCGACGTCCGCTCGTTGGAGACACACCACATGAAGCTCGAGGAGGCTAAGCCGGGCGACAACATAGGCGTGAACCTCCGCGGTATAGAGAAGGACGACGTGAGGCGCGGCGATGTCCTGGGCAAGGTGGAGAACCCGCCGACCGTTGCCGAGGAGATTGTGGCTCGCATCATAGTGCTCTGGCACCCGACCGCCATAGGCCCCGGCTACGCGCCGGTCATGCACGTCCACACCGCCACCGTGCCTGTCCAGATAACCGAGCTCGTGTCGAAGCTCGACCCGAGGACAGGCCAGACCATAGAGCAGAAGCCTCAGTTCATCAAACAGGGCGACGTGGCCATGGTCAGGCTGAAGCCGCTGAAGCCCGTCGTCGTGGAGAAGTTCAGCGAGTTCCCGGCGCTTGGCCGCTTCGCGCTCCGCGATATGGGCAGAACCATAGCAGCGGGCCAAGTCATAGAGGTCAAGCCGGCCCAGATACAGCAGAAGTAATCCATTTTAGAGCTGGAGCCGTCTCGGGCTCTTCATCGTTTTAGGGCCTCGAGCTCATGCGCCGTTCTCCGCACGACAGTGATCAAAATAGCGTATAAAAGAGCGAGAGATCTCTATGGTGGTGCCGAAATATGCGGAGGATCTCCGGAGGCGAGTTCGCCTAGGTAGGTGTTCGGCCACCTCATAGCGGCGTCACGCCCTATGCGTCGTGTGTTCCAGCTATTCAAGACTCCTCAAGCTCGCCACGCCAGCCTGGGCAAGGCCGGGTGAACGGAGCATCTGATAAGGGGCGTTCGCGGTTGCCCTAAGTGCGGCGGGAAAATTTATAAATCGGCTGGTTGACGGAGGGCCATGAGCATGATCGCGCGGAGGCGGGTGAGGATTAGGCTTTACGGCACCAACTACTCAGACCTGGAGAACGTGGCCAGAGAGATCGTCGACATCGCTAGGAAGATGGGCGTAGATGTGAGCGGTCCCGTGCCCCTCCCCACCAAGAGGCTTATGGTGGTGACCAGGAAGGCCCCCTCGGGCGAGGGGTACCACACCTTCGAGCACTGGGAGCTCCGCATACACAAGAGGCTTATAGACGTGGAGGCCAACGACAAGGTGATAAGGAGACTGATGACGATCAAGGTTCCCGACACAGTCAAGATCGAGCTCCAGCTCATCTAACCACCGCCATTCTCTTCTCTCAGCCTCCAGCGGCTAGGCTACGCGGCTTGAAGATCGCATCGACGGCCGCGACAAAATCCGCCCTGTGAGGAAAGCCGAAGTCCGCTCCCTTCTCCTTCTCATGTAACTCCGCCGCTCTTTCTGTGAGATAATGGAAGAGAGATGGGGGCCGTAGCTTTTAAGGGGGTGACAATGGCCTTTTGCTCTTCGACTACTAACCTGTAGCGCCGCCTATCGAGACCCGCGGTTCTCTAATCGGCTCATCGCTAGTGTCGCCTCCGCGGTCTGTTCTATCAAGATCTTGACTGCCCTTTAGTCTGAAAAAACGGGGTTTACCGGGCGACTACTGTCAGCACTATTAGAGCCGCTACTAAGGCCGCGGCGAAGGCGTATAGGTACGCGTAGAGCTCGCCGATAGAGAATAGGAAGCCCATGGCTATGTTGGATATGAAGAGCCCGAGGCTTCTCCCGGCCGTGAGGGCGCCCATGGAGACGCCCCATTCCTCTTCCCTCGATATGGAGGCGACTATGTAGGGCTCCAGCGTCTCGACGACGCCTATGGATAGGCCCAACAGCGCGGCGGCCGCCAAGTAGAGCGCCAGAGGGCCTCCCAGCCCGAAGAGGAGGCTCGCGACGGCCGCTACGGCGTAGCCGGCGAAGGCCAGGGTCTTGTAGCCCGTCGATTTGGCGAAGCCGACGGCGAGCCCCACGACTGCGGAGACGGCGAGGTAGAGGCCGTAGGCCGCTATGGAGATCACATCGGAGCGGGTGTGTAGGAATATGCTGAGTATGGGGAAGCCGAAGCTGTAATATGTGAAGCCGAAGAGGGCAGAGGCGAGGGCCAGCGCGGTGACCTTTAGGCCAGGCGCCTGGGGCTTCGCGGCTCCCTTCCTCTCGCCTGCCCGGACGGAGGCCAACAACGCCGTCGACGTTATGAAGAAGGGGAGGGTCACGAGGTAGGCCGTCGTGAAGCTGTAGCCTGCCAGCAATAGGGCGGCCATCACCGCCACGGACCCGACGCCGCCGCCTATGTCGAGGGCGTGCAGTATGCCGAAGGCCCTCTTCCTCTCCGCCTCGTCTGTTACCTCGGCCAGCATGGCTCTCCTAGCCGGCGTTCTGAAGTTGCGGGACCACCACCCAGCAAGGAAGAGGATGGGGGACAGCACAGGCGAGTTGGCGAGCGCGGTGAACGACATGAGGGATATCAACGAGTTGCCGAGGACGGCGACTCTCTTTCTGCCGTACCTATCCGCCGCGTAGCCGCCCAGCAAGCCCATCAACGCGCCCCCGCCGTAGTTGAGAGCCTCTATTATGCCGTAGACATATATGGGCAGTCTGAGGGCCGCCACCAACAGCAGGGGCAACAACGCGATGGCGCCTTGGTAGCCGAGGTCGGCGAAGAAGGCGGAGAACGATATCTTCCAGACCTCCCGGTTCATGACACGGCGAGTGTTTCCTTTAATAAAGTATATCGGCCTTGCAGTGCTCTGGTTCCTCCTGACCACAGGCCGTTGCAACTTGAGGTGTAGCTACTGCGGGGGCTCGTTCGACCCGCGCCACTCGCCTTGGTCTGTGCATTACGATCTTGAGGATCTGAGGGCGTTGCTCCGGAGAGATCCCGAGCCCGTCGTCTTCTTCTACGGCGGCGAGCCTCTCCTCAACCCCGCCTACATCATGAAGGTGATGGACTCCGTCAAGGCCAAGCGCTTCGGCATACAGACCAACGGGCTTCTGGCGAGGAGGCTACCGCCTGAGTACTGGCGTAGGTTCGACGTTGTCCTCCTCTCTATTGACGGAGTGGAGGAGGTGACCGACCGCTACAGGGGGCGGGGGGTCTATAGGGCGGTCTTGAGGACGTTGAGATGGCTGAAGGAAGAGGTTGGGTGCCGGTGCGAGGTAGTGGCGAGGATGGCGGTGGGGCGCGCGAGCGATATATACCGCGACGTGTTGCATCTGCTGTCTTTGGGCTTCGACAAAGTCCACTGGCAGCTCAACGCTGTGTGGACAGACGAGTGGGGCCCCCGCGAGTTTCTGGAGTGGGGCCGTTCGAGCTACCTCCCCGGCATCGCTAGGCTCCGCGACTGGTTCCTCGCCGAGGCCTCTAGGGGCAGGCTGTTGGGCATCGTCCCGTTCCTCGGCATATACCGCGCCATGTTGTTGAGGCCGTACGACTGGATCCCTTGCGGGGCGGGGAGGCGCGCGTTCGCCGTAAATACCGACGGCAGGATCCTGGCCTGCCCCATAGCCGTCTCGGAGCGCTGGGCCACAGTCGGCGACATTAAGAGGGGCGTCGTCAAGGTGGACTTCAAGCTCGACGATAGGTGTTCCAGGTGCGAATACAGGCATATTTGCGGGGGGCGTTGTCTCTATACTCACTACGAGAAGTACTGGGGCGAGGAGGGCTTCGACGCGGTCTGCGAGATCACGAAGGCCACTATAAGGATATTGGAGGAGGGGAAGGGGATTCTCGAGGATCTGCTGACCCGGGGAGTCGTCAGACGGGAAGATCTAGACTACGAGCCGATCCTCGACTCGACGGAGGTCATACCGTAGGGCCCGGGGTCGATTTTTAAATATGGCATTGGGTAGTGCCGTGAGGACGTACGCGTTCGTCGCCTTGCTGTTCGCCGCCGCGTTGCTGGGGACCTTGCCCTACCTCGCGGCCCCTTCCCAAGCCTCCGAGCAGGTCCTGCCAGCGGCTCCCTACTCCTCCTCGAACACGGCTCCGGCCGCCGCGTATAACACGACCTTGTTCGTCTCTCTTGCCGTCGTTGCCACTGTCTTTATATATTTAATCATGAGGTATAAGAAATTCTTCAAGATATTTATTGCGGCTATATGGTTCCTCGTCATCCTCGGCGTCTTCTGGGCGTACGATCTCAAGTACTACGCGTGCGGCCTTCTGCCCGACGCGGCGGCGGAGGCCTTGTTCTACGCGCCTTTCGCCGTCGCGCCTGCGATGATATACGCCATACTTAAGGCCCGGCTGGACCCGGCGATCGCGGTGTTCAGCGCATTTGCGGGGACGATGGTCGTGTGGATACTGCCTCCACTGACAGTCCTCGCCCTTCTGGTGATACTCCCCGTCTACGACCTGGTGATGGTCTACTGGGGTCTTCTAGGCAAGATAGTCAAGAAGGCCAAGGAGGGCGCCCTCCGCGGACCCGGGCCCGAGGCGCCTAGGGAGCCGCCTCTGTTGGGCCTCATGGCCAAGGTAGGCGAGGTCTCCGTGGGGACCGGCGACTTCTTCGCCTACGCCGCGGCGCTTACCTTCATCGGGATTAAATTCTCGCGCTACGGCTTGCTCCCCTCGCTCGCCGCCACAGCTCTAGGTGTCGTCTTAATATACACGGGCTTTCTGCTCACCGTGAGGCTGTTGCTGAGGCGCTTCGGCTACGCCCCCGCGTTGCCCATACCTCTAGCCCTAGTAATGCCTCTGTTGTTGCTATGAACCTCGAGGAAGTTGTGCTGGCCATACTCTCGAAGTTCGGCGTCCTGGACCTCAAGTCCATAATAGCGGCTATGGTGCTTCTGCGGGAGGAGGCGAAGATCGACGAGATTCCTCCGCCGGGGAGGCGGCTGAATATGCCCCAGCTCCTCCCGGTCATAGAGGGCCTCGTGAGCAAGGGGTACGTGGCCGTGTACCAAGAGTTTGAATCCTCCACGGTGAAGTACACGGTGACCAAGCTGGGCTCGGACGCCGCCGCCAAGATCCAGATAAAGGGCCTCGACGAGCTGGCCAAGAAGTACCAATTCCAACATGTCCCGTTAGCGTTCGTCGTGGTGTTGAGGTATCCCCAGTATTGGTGACGATCTCCGCAACCGCCGGCCCCGCTCTGTAGCGGGTCCGGCCTCGCCGACCGGCGGAGGACGGCGGCTTGCGGCAGTTGGGAATAGTTTTTATATAGTGGGCCGAGGGGGTGCCGTGCTCGACGTGGAAAGACTATATAAGGAGCTGAGGGAGTACGAAGAGGTTAGGGAGAGGGTTATACAGACCTCTATAAGAGTCACCAGGCTCAGCAAATCGGTGATCTACTCGCTCATTAGAGGCGACGTCGGGGCCGCCGAGAGGCATCTGAAGGAGATGTCGGCCGCCGCGGCGGAGTTGAGAGATCTGATATCGAGGTACCCCATGTTCTACAACAACGGGGCCCAAGGCCTGCAGGAGTACGTCGAGGCGTACTCCCTCTGGGTGTTCCTCAAGGAGGGCAGGCTCCCGAGCCGCGAGGAGGTCGGCGTGGACGTCATGACGTATCTAATGGGCGTCGCCGACGTGGCGGGGGAGCTGGGGAGGAAGGCCAACGAGGAGCTCGTGAGGAAGGATCTGAAGGCGGCTGAGTCCCTACGCGCGGCGGTGGAGAGGCTGTACCTGGACATGTTGGGCCTCGAGCCGCGCGACTTCGAGCTCAGGAAGAAGGTGGACTACATATCGAACCAGGCCAACTGGATAGCGGAAAAGCTTTTTTACGCCTCCACATGCCGCCAACTGTATGAGGTACGTCAAGGAAATAGTGAGGGAGCTGGGGCTGGGCGAGGCGACAGAGGAGGTGGAGAGACAAGTTGAGTCGATCCTTAGAGGCCTCGGCTTGTTATGATAAGGGAGATCGTGGAGAGGAATCTGGCGGATCCCACATCGGCGAGGAAAGACGCCGAGGAGGCCCTCAAGAAGGCCGAGTCCGACCGCAACAACTACTTCCTGGCGCTCGACAAGGCGCTTCCCGAGAAGGCGGAGCACCTCGCGGGGCTTAGGCGCGGGGGCCGCCTCTTCGGTCTGGTGCTGGCGGTGAAGGACAATATCGACGTGGCGGGGCTCCCCACGACGAACGGGGCGCCCTACGCCAAGTCGGTGCCCGATAGGACGGCCGCCGTGGTGAGGATGTTGGAGGCCGAGGGGGCCTTGGTGCTCGGCAAGACCAACATGCACGAGCTGGCGCTGGGCGCCACCAACTTAAATCCCCACTTCGGCCCCACGAGGAATCCACACGACCCCTCCAGGATCACCGGCGGCTCCTCGGGGGGATCCGCAGGCGCCGTGGCGGCCGACATAGCCCACATAGCTCTCGGGACCGACACGGGAGGTTCCGTGAGGATCCCGGCGGCGTTGTGCGGGGTCGTGGGCTACAAACCGGCCTACGGCTCCCTGCCTACCGACGGCGTCAGACCGCTCGCGCCTACCCTCGACCACGTAGGCCTCCTCGCCAAGACGGTCTCGGACGTGGCGTACCTCATGGAGGTGTTGAGGGGCGTCAAGGCGGAGCCCCTTGCCCGCTTCCGCTTCGCTGTGTTGAGGGGCGTGGCCGAGGCCGACGACTACGTGGATAAGGCCTTCTGGCGCGCCGTCTCTATACTGGAGGAGGCGGGGGGCGAGCGGTTCGAGGTGGACGTGGACGCCAGGCGCTTCTCCTACGCAAGAGCCGCCATACTCCTCGCAGAGGCGGCCGCGGTCAACTGGGGCTACCTCAAGTCCTACGGCCAGTCCATGGGGCGCGACGTGGCGTCCCTCCTACGCGTCGGGGCGGCCCTCCCGGCGGTAGCCTACATAAAGGCGCTTGAGGTGCAGAGGGAGGCCAAGGCCTACTTCGCCTCGCTCCTCAAGAGGTACGACGCCCTGGCGACTCCCACTACCGCGATCGCCGCGCCGAGGATAGAGGAGGCCGACTCCATAGCGGTTAGGCCGAAGCTGTTGGCCTTCACCGAGCTCTTCAACCTGACGGGCCTCCCCGCTGTGTCTGTCCCGGCGCCGTCCTCCGGCCTGCCCGTGGGGCTACAGCTAGCCTCCTCCGACGACGAGAAGCTGTTGGGGATCGCCCTGGCCTACGAGCTCTCGGCCGGCCGACGGAGTTAATCAGCTCTGTAGCAGGCCCAGCAAGGTCTGCCAGAGGAAGAAGCTGTAGAGGAGGCCGCCCTTCTCAGCTATCTTGGCCGCCGCCTCGTCCGTCCTCCTCAGCTCGGCCGCAAGCTCCTCGGGCCCTCCGCCTCTGCCCTTGACCGCCAGCGCGGCCTCGCGCCACGCCTTTATCTGCTCCAAGTGCCTCCTCAAGAGATCGACGTCCTCGGTGCAGGCGAAGTGGGGGAAGCAGAGCATCTTGGCGCCTATCGAGGCGACCTTCCTAAGCGACTCCACGTATAGGTCGAACCTAAACGGCGGAGGGGTCGTGGGGAACACGGCCCCTATCTCCGGCACGTAGACGCCGGCGCCGTCGCCCGTGAACAAGACGCCGCCGTCTCTGTAGTAGAACATGACGTGGTGCGGCGCGTGGCCCGGCGTGAAGTACACGTCTATGGCGTCGAACAGCCTCTCCCCGTCCCTCAAAGGCCTCACGTCGGCCGCCCCCTTCGGCTCGCCGAAGAGGTCGGCAATTGGGCCGAGGGTCTCCCTGGTCGCCTGCCAGAGGCGGGCCGGGTTGGCCACGTGCCCCACGTACCTCTCGTGTACGTAGACCGGCTTGCCTGCGTGGCCGGCGGCGCCGCAGTGGTCGTTGTGGATATGCGTACAGATTATATAGTCGGCGTCGACCGGCGTGAAGGAGTTCGGCGGCCCGGGATCCACGGCGACTTTGACCCCTCCCACGTCGAGGACGTACGTCGTGATCAGGTGGTTGCCCTGTATATACCTACGGACGAGCTCCATAGAATAACCCTCCACTAAAAATATTCCCGATGCCGGGCGGGGCGCCGTTCCGGCAGAGCTTTTTATATTCAAGGCGCCGCTTCTGTGTGGCCGACCGCTGGCTCTCCAGGGCGGAGCGCTACAGAGCCCTCGCCGTCGAGTTCCTCCAGAGAGGCTACTACCCGGAGGCTTGCCTATTTGCCCAGCAGGCGGCCGAGTTTCTGCTGAAGGGGAGGCTGATCGAGGCGATCGGCTCGCGGCCCTATACCCACTCCGTGTACCACCTCGTCAAGCTCCTCTACGAGTCGCTGGGGCGCGGCCTAGATGCCGAGGTCGTCAGATGCGCGAAGTACCTCACGGAGCAGTACGTAGGCAGTAGGTACCCCGACGCGAGGATGCTGGAGCACGATCGGGAAGATGCAGAGGAATGTATAAAATGTCTAGAAGTTGTCTGGAATAGTGTTCAGAAGGATACTGCTTGAATCCCACGCCGAGATAGAGGAGTGGATCAAGAGCCTATGTGCGAGGGGGTACACGGTGGTCCTCTTCGGCTCCCGGGCCAGAGGAGGCGCCAGAATAGACAGCGATTGGGATCTCGCGGTCCTCGGAGACGCCCCGCCCGGGGAGCCTCCCAACGATCTGGCGCAGGTACACTACGCGACTCCCCAGGCGGCAGCGGGGGAGATCGCGCGCTTCAACACGATCTTCGTAGACGCCTTCTACGAAGGGCGCCTCATATGCGGCGACGCGCAGCTCTTCCAGACGCTGAAGGAGCTCGCCGCGAGGAGGACGCAGGGCATGGTCAAGACGCAGCTAGGCTGGATAGCCGAACGCCAGCAGTGAAGCTGAACATCCGATCGACGTAGGACCGGTGCCGGGTCCTCCTCAGCGCCGGGAGTTCAAGAGCTCCCTCAAGCTCTTGATGACGCGGACGTCCGGCCTGCACGGAGGAGACGATCTGGCTATACATATAGGGCGCGCGCCGGCCGCGAGCGCCATCTCCACGTCGTAGACGCTGTCCCCTACGACCACCATGGAGCTCGTCGGCACTCCGAAGACGCGGGACACAGCTATGAGGGGGTCGGGGTGCGGCTTCCCCCGCTCCACCTCGTCGCCGCCTAAGACGTAATCCACGGCGATGCCGGCCCTCCTCAGAACCGCCCTCGCGAGCACGCCGCTGGACGATGTCACCACCGCTATGGGGCGGGGGAGCGCCGGCAGTACGTCGACGTCCGGGTAGGGCACCACCTCGTCTATATGCCGCTCCAGGAAGTACTTGATCTTCAGCTCGGCGAGCTCCCGCGCCCTGCCCGGCGCGAGCCTCCTCGCTATCTCCGCCGCGGGGAGCCCCATGAGAGGCCTCACCTCCTCCTCGCTGGCCTTGACCCCTAGGGCGGCGAGCGCGTCTATCCAAGCCCTGACGTGGGCGTCGACGGAGTCCACCAGAGTCCCGTCGAGGTCGAAGACGTACACGTGGCGTGGTGGGAAAAGCTTTATATGGGTTCAGCGGCCTATCAACTCCTCACCGCTTGGAGCCCGGTTCCTCATCACCGGTCACTTGACGACCAGCACCGGCTTCTTAGCGTGGGTCACCACGCCCGTGGAGACGCTACCGAGGAACACCCGCTTTATGCTGGAGAGGCCCCTGCTGCCGGTCACTATGAGATCCGCCCCTATCTTGTCCGCGTATTCGACTATGGCCGTCGCGGGATCGCCCTCGAGCATCGCCGTCTCCGCCTGGACTCCCTCCGCCTCCGCCTTGGCCTTGGCATCGGCCAGATCCGCCTTGGCCTTCTCCCTCATGGAGTCTATGATGTCGGGGGGCACGGGGCCCATGGAGAGCCCCAGTATAGTCGCCGTGTCGACGACCTCCGCCACGTATATCTTAGCCCCGTACTTCTTGGCGAGGTCTATAGCCACCTCGAGGGCCCTCCTCGCGTGTTGGGAGCCGTCGTAGGCGACGAGGATGCGTTTGAACATAGATCTATAGATGCCGTTGTATTTATCTCTTCTCTCCGCCTGACGCGCGGGCGGCGCCTTTGGGCAACTATATATACGGCCGGGCTGAGGCCTACGTGGTCAAGATACTCGGGCTGGGCCCGTCGGGAGCCGCTCTCGGCGCCGCCTTGGGGAAGGCCGCTGTCGTGGAGAGAAGCGGGCACTACTTCAAGGCCTGCGGGGAGGCCGTCCCCGTGGAGACCCCGATGGTCGGGAGGGAGTACGTAGTGGATAGGGTCAGGAGGTACAGGTTCTTCTCGGGGGATAGGCTAATAGGCGAGGTCTCCTACAGCAAGCCGAGGTGGTACATCTTAGACAAGGCGGCTTGGGTCGAGTCGTTGCGGTCTGCCATAGAGGCGGAGGGGTTGGAGGACGGCGTGGCTGTCGACGCCAGGGGGCCGTATGCCAGCAGGGGCGAGAAGCTGATAGTGGCGATGGCCTACGTGGAGGGGATGAGGGGGGAGGACGAGACGGCCGACTTCATATATCCCCCCGGCCTGACTGGGTTCTTCTGGATCTTCCCCCACGGCGGGGTCTACAACGTCGGAGGGGGCTTCCTCGGAGTCCGCGACCCCACGCCTCTGGTGAAGGAGTTCGCCGCGCGGCTAGGCGGCAGGATAAGGCTGTTGAGGGGGGCCCCTCTGACCGTTATGCCGCAGATAGACCTAGGCGTCGAGGGGTCCTACAAAATCGGCGAGGCCGCCGGCTTGGTCTACCCGTTGACGGGCGAGGGGATTAGGCCCGGCGTGCTCTCGGCGCTGGCCTTGGCCGAGGCGCTTAGGACGCGGAGGCCTCTGGATGAATATAGGAGGAGGGTGAAGCGTATCGTCGATCAGATAGAGCTCCAGAAGAGGCTCCTGTCGCTTGCGGCAAGGCTGGCGGCCAGAGGAGGGTCTATCTCTCTTCTGGCCGACGACGCTCTCCTCCGCGACTACATAGAGGAGGAGCTCTCGGCGCGTGGGCTGTTCCTCGCCCTCGCGAAGAGGCCGGGAGCCGCCGCGAGGCTCGTCGCGGCCCTTCTGAGGAGGTGATCAAGCGCTCATCCCCTTCTCGAAGGTCCACTCCTCGTAGCCCGCTATGACCCTCAACGCGTGGTCCTCATAGACGAGGTCCCTTATCGAGAGCACGCCGTAGAGCTTGCCGTCCTTCAGGACCACCACGTGGCGTATGTTGTGCCTCCTCATGAGCTCGGCGGCTTTATTCAACGGGTCGTCGGCCTCGACAGAGATCACGGACCTCGTCGCTATGTCCAATGCAGGCCTCGAGGGATCTATGCCCTCCGCCACCGCCCTCACAATGTCGCGCTCGGAGACGACGCCAACGACCTTGGACTGGTCCTCTCTGTCGACCAGCACCAGGAGGCCTATGTTATGCTCTCTGAGGATCTTAGCCGCATCCTTTATGGTTATATCGGGCGTCGCCTTGACGACGTCGGTCGAGGCGAACTGCGCCACCGACATGATCATATCTATAGCCTTTTCTTTTTATGCGTTTCCATAATTATATTTAATGAGAATACGGCGTAGGCCAAATATTTATCTCGGGGAATCGCGTACGGCATGGAGAGGCTGTTGGCGGGCGAGCTCGGGCACCTCACCGAATTGCTGAAGCTTAGAGGCGCCGTGGAGGACGAGTACATGGCCGCGTTCCTCGACGGAATTATCAGGGAGATCCACCTAAGGGTTAGGCTGCTCGAGGCGCTCGACATCCCCGATCTCCCCCACGATGGAGAGAAGCTGGACGTTGACGAGGTGGTGTCCCGCCTCAACGAGATGTGCGAGCGCTACGAGGCCCATATGGCCCTCATGAAGTCGTTGCGCGCCTCTGCCAAGACCCAACTGGAGCTCGAGGTCGTGGCGGCTATGGAGAAGAGCATCGAGCGGACCCACTTGATGCTCAGAATGCTCATCAACGCGCTCACCGAGTTCTCGAAGGCGGCCCAGAAGGGTAGCCCATAATAGCAAAATTTATCTAGCTTAAACAAGTACATGGAGACTCGCCGTATCTTTAGGATAAGGGAATCCTACGCGGTCTTCCTGCCCAAGGCCTGGTGCGAGAAGAACTCCGTCGGCGAGAGGAGCGAGGTCAACGTCATGTGGGAGGAGGACGTGGTGGTGGTCAAGCCGGCGAAGCCGAGGAGCTTCACGGCGAGGGTGTCTAGCCCCAACATCGACGTGGTGGTCAAGCTACTCATGGCCGCGTTGGTGTCGGGCTACGACGAGGTCAGGCTGGAGGTCAAGGGGCTGGATCTCGGGCTCAGGCACAGGATAATGTCGGTGGCGAGGGGGCTCTACATGCTCCCCATGGAGGAGGGGCCCGACTACATAGTCTTCAGAGTGGAGGACGTCAAGTTCGATAGGGAGAAGCTGATATCGAGGATGATCTCCACCCTCGCCTTCATGATAGACCACCTGATAACCGCCCCGAAGGTCGACCCCTCGTTGCTCGAAAGCGTCGACGACGAGGTGGACAGATATAGGCACATGATAGAGAGGCTGTGCCATAAATACCCCACGGGGCTCTGCGCCAGCCACGTCCAGCTGGCCAGATACGTCGAGAGGGCCGCCGACCACATAGTCGAGCTGGCGAGGCTGGAGCCGCCTAGGGAGCTCGTGGAGGCCTTGAGAGGCGCCGTGGCCGAGTTCGTCAAGACGTCGTCCGTCGACGATGTGAGGTCTGTCTTCGCGTTCATAGAGACCACCGACAAGGTCCGCTTCCTCCTGAGGCAACTGGCGAGGGACGAGATAACCATGCTACACGCCGATAGGGTGGTCGACTACTTGACCAACGCGGCCGAGGTGTACATAGACATGATAACGCGTAGAAGTCCGGTGGTGGAGATATAGATGCCGCTGGCGAGTTGGGGCCGGCGTGTTGTCCAGGTCGAGGGAGCCCTTAAAAAGCTCCATGTGTAGTTGGTCGTGAAGCCCCACGAGGAGCACAGATCGCGCGGCCCGAGGGAGCTATCCTTCTGGGTCGTCACGGTGAGCACCTCGCGCTACGAGGCCATGGCCTCCGGCAAGAGCTACACGGACGAGTCCGGCGATAGGGCCGTCGCCTTGATCTCGCAAGCGGGCTACAAGGTGGTCGGCAGATCGCTGGTCAAAGACGACGTGGTGATGATAAGGGGGATCCTCATGGATCTATTGCGGAGGCCCGACGTAGACGTAATCGTGTTCACGGGGGGCACCGGCGTGGCGCGCACGGACGTAACCGTCGAGGCCGTTAGGCCGCTCCTCGAGAAGGAGCTGGAGGGCTTCGGCGACGTCTTCAGGCTGAGGAGCTACCAGGAGGTGGGCACGGCGGCCATTATGTCCAGAGCGCTCGCCGGCGTCTCCAACGGCAAGCTCGTGGTCGTCCTGCCAGGGTCGCCAAACGCCGTCGAGACAGGCCTCGGCATTATACTGCCCGAGGCCCCCCACATAATTTATCTGGCGAGGTCGTAGCGGGCAGAGGGCGCACGGCGGCTAGTATAGTCGCCGTTGCCAGCGCGTCCGTCGGCCGGAGCTGGCTAGAACCTGGAGGCGGCCCGCGCGGCGGCTATCCGACCTCGACTACCTTCCCGCCAGCCCGCGATCTGCAGATCTCCCGCGCCATCTCGCGGGGATCTTCGAAATATCTGACGGCGGCCGTCCTCCTCTCGTCTATGTAGTCTGGGAAGGCCTTCCTTAAGTTGTCCGAGGCGAGGCCTGTGTTCGTCAAGACGAACACGGGCTTCCCCATGGCGTATCCCATGAAGACCTCGATCATGGTGCCCGCCGCCCCTCCGAACGCCGCCACGACGTCTGCCGAGCGGATCAACATGACGCTACGGCATCTGTACTCGCAACCCGTCTTAATACCTATGACGCCTTCGGGAAGCTCCACGTCCTCCCTCTCTATGGGGAGGAGGGCCACCACGGCGAGGCCCCTCCTCAACGCGGCGTCCACCACGCGTTTCATAAGCCCCCAATAGCCTCCAACCAGCACAGTGGGCCTGGCGCAGGCCGCGAGCTCCTCGAAGAAGCCCTCTATCTTGGGGATGAGCGCCTCGGAGTCCGTGCTGTGGGCCGCTACCGCCAACTTCACGGAGGCCCGAACACCCCCGCTAATTAAACACCTACGCTACGAGAACAAGAGCCTGTACAACGCGAGGCACTCCTTGGCTGTGAGCCCTTCACAAGCCTTGCCCGGCTTACAGAACTCGGCGATGCTGGTTATAAATTTCACCGCGTCCTCCGGATGTCTGAAGAACGCTGAGGCGAATATGGCCCCGCTGTAGGTCCTCTTGATTATGGTGGCGCCCAGATCCTCCAAGATCCTCGGGGCGGCGATTATCACCGGACACGCGCCCCTCAGCGACAGCCCTATATCAACGCCGCCCTCACATATGTATAGGTCCATGTCCTTATTGGGCCCGACCAAATAGGCGTATATACACGCGCCTCTGAGATCGGCGTCGAGGAGCTTGGGCTCGACAAATTTATACACGGCGTCGATGAGCTCCGGGGCCTTCCGCGACGCGCACTCAAACGCCGCCAGGGCGTTTCCGTAGCCCCTCACCGAGAAGGCAGAGTTACCGTACCTCAGACTGACCGAGCCGCCCCGTATGCTTATGTGGGTCAGCCTCTGGCCCTCTATATTGCAGTAGACCACGTTGAGCGTGGTGGCGCGCCAGGCGACTACCCAAGACGCAACCAGGCCGGCCAACACGGCGGCGGAGAGGGCGTAGAGGCCCTTGGCCCACGCGAAGGCGGCCAGGGCGAGGAATATCAGGAAGCCGCCGCGCTCCAGGAAAAAACGATAGAAGCCTAGGGCCAGCCTCACACAATATCCGACTCCAGTCTATATATTTCTTGTCGCAAGGAACTTCTCGACCTCCTCCCTGGTAGGCGAAGACCTGGCCCCCTTCCTCGTCGTCTTCAAGGCGCCTGTTGCGTTGGCGAACCTCAAGGCGTAGTCCACGCCGCGCCCCTCTAGGAGCGCCGCCAGAAACGCCGCGTCGAACGCGTCGCCCGCCCCGGTCGTGTCGACCGCCTCCACCTTGAATCCCCGCGCCTCGAGGACCTCGCCGCTCCGCAGATACGCGGTCGCCCCCTGCGGCCCCCGCTTGACAACTACCATGTCGATGCCTAGCCCGAACGCCTTGCCCGCATCGCCGCGGAGGAGGGCCCGGAACTCCGACTCGTTTAGGAGGAGGTAGTCCGCCTCCGCCAGCAGGTCCCTTAAGTGGTCGAGGCCTCTCGCGGACCATATCCTCCCGGGATCCACGCTCACCGAGAGGCCGAGCTTCTTGGCAAGCCTGGCCGCGTGGACGGCGGTGTCCAGCCTATACATAGTGATATGTAGATGGTCGAAGCCCTTGAGCGCGGCGTCCGACAAGTCCTTGGGCTCCACGGCCTCGGAGGCGCCCACGTACTCGAACACCTTGACGTCCCCGCTGGGGTAGACCAGAAGGAACGAGGTGCCCGTCTGTTGGCCTATCACTATCTTGACCCTCGAGATGTCGACGCCTTCCCTCATCAACTCCTCGAGGAGGACTCTGCCGAAGCCGTCGAAGCCGACCGAGGTTATTATGGCCGAGGCGAGGCCGAGCCTTCTGGCGGCAACGGCGAAGTTGGAGGCGGAGCCGCCACCGCCGTAGCGGAGCTCGCCGACGAGCGCCGCCTCGCCTGCGTCGGGCCTATCGGCTAGGTAGAGCTGTATGTCCATGAGGAGGTGCCCCAGCGCCACGACCGATGGCATATATTATCGTGAATTCGTTCTATTAATGCTCAAGGTGGGGAAGGAGGTCTTGTTGAGGAGGATCGCCGAGCTGGGCAGGCGGCTGTCGGGGCTGGGCTACGACGCCTACTATCTGACTAACCCCGAGAACATATTCTACCTCACCAACTACTTCTTCCTACAGACCGAGCGCCCTCTGGCTCTGCTAGTCACAACGCGCGGAGAGCTGGCGTTGTTCGCGCCCATGGTGGAGTACGAGCACTTCTCGTTGAGGTCCGAGCTCCCCGTCGAGGAGCACTACTACTTCGACTACCCGGGGGAGATCCACCCCGTAAAGTTCATCGCCGAGAGGATAGAGGAGTTGGCCAAGCGGTGGGGCATAACGTCGCTGGCGTTGGAGAACCGCGCGGGCGCCGCAGGCGGCTGGGGGTACAGCGGGCCGGCTCTGGCGGATCTCCTGGGCCAGTTGAAGGTGTCGGTGGAGCCCCGCCTGGTCGAGGACATGCGCCTCGTCAAAGACGCCGAGGAGGTCGCCCTCATAGAGGAGAGCGGGAGGTGGGCCGCCAGAGGCATCGAGATAGCTAGGGGCCTCATGGCGGAGGGCAAGTACGACTGGGAGGTCGCCTTGGAGGCCAGCCTGGAGCTGAGCAGGGAGATGAAGAGGGCCTTCGGCGAGGGCTATATGCCCACGAGGGAGTCGGTGCCCGGCTTCGTCGGCTTTAGGGGACAGATAGGCGAGTACAGCTACTACCCCCACTCCATATCGGCCCCCCGCCCGTTCAGAAAGGGAGACGTCGTGGGGATCGGGGCGGGCCCAGAGGTCGGCGGCTACTACAGCGAGCTGGAGAGGACCTTGGTGCTCGGAGGGGCCGGCCAGGAGGTGAGGAGGTACTTCGAGGCCATGTTGGAGCTCAGACACGCCGCGCTCGACGCCTTGAGGCCCGGCGTATCGGCAGCCGAAGTGGACAAGGCCGTGAGGGCGAGGGCGGAGCGGCTGGGCCTCTCGGGGAAGCTGAGACACCACACCGGCCACGGCATAGGGCTGGGCTTCCACGAAAGGCCCTATCTGGACGTGGGATCCGACGAGGTCTTGAGGCCTGGCATGGTCGTCACGATCGAGCCGGGGATATACGTCAAGGGGCTCGGCGGGTTTAGGCACTCCGACACAGTGTTGATAACGGAGGACGGCTACAGGTTGCTCACCAAATACCCCGAGGACCTCGACGAGCTCGTGGTATGACCGATAGAGGCGCCCTCTACCTAGCGCTGGCATATATGGCGCTCCTAGCCGCGTTGGACGTAGCCTCCGCATTCCTCCCTACCTGGGCCTCCGTGTACGGGCTCGCTACGTTGGAGACGGCCTTCTTCGTATCGTTCAGGTGGGTGCGGCTCAAGTACTCGAGCCGCGGCCTCTACAACGCGCTCCTGCTGTTCTTCGTGTGGTTCATGGCCACGGCATTCCTGTCGCCGTTTCTAGCCTCCGGCGAAGCCGCGGCGGAGACTCAAGACCTCTACAAGAGCGGCTTGTTGCCCATAATCGTGGTCGTATTCGTGTTGGAGGAGCCCGTCGTCTCCGAGTCGATCTTCAGAGGAGTTTTGTTCCAACAACTGTCGGCGAGGAACAGGGCGTTGGCCTATGTGGTCTCGTCGCTGGCCTATTCCCTCCTGCTCACCGCGCCGGACACGGCGACGGAGGCCCTCGTCGCGACTCTCTACTTCCTGCTGGGGCTTATCCTCGCCTATGCCTACGAGAAGGGCGGCTTCGCGTCGGCCCTGGCAGTCCACGCCGTGTATTCTGTGTTGTACACCGCATCGTTGATACTCTCCGCCATCCTCTAGGACGCCGCGTAACGATTTATATAGAGAAAATGGTGCCTACGTGGTCAGGATCACGCAGATATTGAGCCTCCCCCCGGAGACCCTCAACAGAACCCTCCTCCTAGGCGGCCCCGGGATAGGCAAGACGGAGATCACCGAGCAGTACGCCAGGGAGCTCGCCAAGAAGGAGGGCAGGACCTTCGTCGACCTAGATCTCCTCGACGAGAGGGCCGCCCACAAGCTGGCCGAGGACTGCGAGGGGTACTTCGTCTATCTGAGGGTGGCCGCGCCGCATATATTCCCCGAGGACGTCTCGATACCCAAGCCCCTCGCCAGCGGCGACGTCATAGACTTCCTCACGCCGGTGCGGCTGAAGATATTGTCCAAGTGCAGAGGCCTCTTCTTCATCGACGAGATGACCAACGTGAAGAGGGCCGACCAGAGGGTCTTCTTCTACAGCCTAGTCCAGGAAGGCAAGGCGGGCTGGAGCTGGCGGCTCTCGCCCGACGTCATAGTGGTGCTGGCCGGCAACCCTCCCTCGATGAGCGTCGACGCCGAGCCTCTCCCGGCTCCTCTACTTAACAGGCTTACTGTCCTCAACGTAGAGCCGCCGACAGTCGACGAGTGGTGCGCCTACATGGACAGGAGATACGGCGACGCGTGGGAGAGAGCCGTCTGCGAGTTCCTCAAGGAAGGGCCCTCGTTCCTCTTCGAGCCCCCCAAGGAGCCGGAGGGGCTGGAGGCCTACCCCACCCCGAGGTCCTGGACGCGCTTGGCGGTCCAGCTACACATACTCGGCGGCATCAAGGCGGACGAAGACCTAGTCGCGGAGGTTGTCTACGGCAACGTGGGCCGCGCCACAGGCTCTAGATTCCTCAACTTCTACATGTCGAGAGTCCCCAAGGAATTTTTTCGAAAAGCCTCTAGAGCTGTGGAGAAAATTTGACCTAGAGCAGAAGCTCATAGCGGCGTCCCTATACGCCAAGGCCCTCGTCGATAGGTACCTCTCGGGAGGCTCCATAGACCTGGCTCTGCTGGAGCATCTAGCCGAAGAGGAAAGGGAGTTCTACGCCTACATACTCACAACCGCCGTGAGGACCTTCAAGGAGAGGGTCGGCATGAGGCGCGAACTGCTCGAGGACTTCGCGAGCAAGTTGCCTCTAAAGGTGAGAAAGGCGGCCGTAAATCTGTGGAGGTAGTCAGTGCGCAGGTCCGTAGAGCCCTAGGATCGCGCCGGACGCGGAGGTCGGCGCTCGGGGATCCGGCTGTAGTTGCTAGGCGCTTAATTTAAGTAGCGGAATCCTAGATCTACGTGGAGTTGAGCCGCATAGGCGAGGAGTTCCAGAAGATCAAGGAATATCTCATGTTGAGGGATCCCACCTATTACTTCCTCGTCATGTCCTTCCCCATAGGGTACTCCAAGGAGGTCCCCAAGAACGCGTACGCGATGTTCACCGGGAACATGATACTGGTGGGGGACCGCTTCTTCCAGCAATCGCTGACCGCCGAGAACAGAGCGGCGATACTCATGCACGAGGTCCTACACGCCTACCTAGGCCATCTGGAGAGGGCTAGAGATCTCATGAAGATGGGCAAGGCGGAGGAGGCCATGGCGTTCAACGTGGCGGCGGACGTGGTCATTAACGAGAAGCTCGAGGCTGGGGGGTTCGAGGTGCCTTGGGACATGCTTAGGGCCGGGCACGTCGGGGTGTCCAGGACCGCCGCCTTGAAGATGTCGGCGGAGGAGCTGGCGGCGAAGCTGTCGGGCCTCTCACGGAGACAGCTCTTCAAGCTCTACAGACAGTCTTCCAGGATAGCCGAGGGCGAGAGGCAGGTTTCCAACTACGTGACCATGAACCCGGGCTCAGAGGAGATAAGGCAGGCCCGCGACCCGGGCGAAGTCAGGAGGATCTTGGAGAGGAAGGCGCGGCGTATTAGATCCTACAGAGAGCCCGGCACGTCGCCTTTCGGACACGTCAGGCATATAGCCGACGTGGATAGGCCGTCGCTCGACTGGAGGAGGCTCTTGAGGGTCGAGCTGGAGGAGGCCGTGGAGAGCTTGAGGGATCTACGCAAGCGTTGGTCCAGGACCTCCCGCAAGTCCGAGTGGTACCCCTCCAAGGTGGGCATGGGGCCGAACGCGGTGGATATATACGTCCTGCTCGACACATCCGCATCTATAGACGACGAGAAGCTGAGGAGGTTCGCATCGGAGGTCTACGGTCTGTTGAGGGCCGGCGCCTCCAAGGTCTTCGTGATACCTTGGGACGCCAGGGCCTACGAGCCCGTGGAGCTGAGACGGCCGTCCGACATAGAGAAGATCAAGAAGGGCTTGAGAGGCGGCGGAGGCACCATACCCGACGAGGCTATCAAATATGTCTTGACCAAGGCGCAACGTAGATCTGTCGTCGTGGTGCTCAGCGATTTCGAGCTGGCGGAGACAGCGGAGACCAGGAAGCTCTTCTCGGAGCTGGCGGCGAGGCACAAGCTCATACTGGTGTCGGCCGGAAGGGGATCCGTGGACTACCCCGGCACCTTCATCAAGATAGGCGACTGAGCTCCGCCGCCAGCGTAGACCACAGTTGCTCGAAGGCGCGCTCTGCCTCGGCCACGTCTACCTCCACCAACAGCTCGACGTTCTTCTCGACCCCGCTGTCGGTCAAATTCGCCGAGGATGCCCAGGCCTTGCCGTCCACTATGTAGAGCTTGGCGTGAACGAAGGCCGCGGCGGGAGGCACCACGAGGGCCTTCAGATTTCTGCGGATGGCCTCCCTAGAGGTAGCCAGCTCTCTGCTCAGCCTCTCGAACTCGGCCTCTGCGGCCAGTAGCTCGGCTTCCGCCCTCCGCGACGCCCTCAGCCTATAGACTGCGACGGCCGCCGCCACGGCCGCAAGCGTCGCCGCGACCAGGTAGAGCAGTTGGGAGTACTGGGCAAGGCGTCCGGCTACTAGCACGGACGCCAGAGCCAACAACGTCAGGAGGGCGGCGTCCCTCAACGCGGCTATGCGGCTCGAATTGTGCCTCCTCCTCCAATACGCTATCTTGGCGCCCGCCTCCCTCAGCTTGTCGGAGCCGTAGAGGTCGGCGGCGCGGGCCAGGTCCCTCCCGGCGTTGTCGGGCAGATCCATAGTCACGACGCGCACGTCGACCCCAGCGAGCGCTCTGTCGACCAACATACTGACGTAGCCGGGCCCTATCCAGGGCGACGAGATCCAGACTCTCCTGCTGGCGGAGCCTATTGCTGAGGCCACAACTCTCCCGACGCCTCGGCCTATCTCCACAGTAGTTGGAGAACCGCTAAATTTAGGTTTCTGGGGTATTATTAAGAAACCATTAAATACTGCGTACATCCCGCATTCCATGACGCTTAAGGGCGTGTTGGTCTACGCTCTCAGCGCGCTCTCGATCCTAATAGCGCTATTGATAGTGCTGAACGACGTGTCGCTCGCCGGCGAGATAGGCGAGAATATCTGGATACGCGATCTAGCTCTGGCGGCCGTGGGATTCGCCGTCGGCGTAGCTGCGCCGATACTCTACCGGCGGTTCTCGAGCTGACCAGCACATAGGCGTAGCCCTTCCAAGGAAAGCTTATAAAGGGCTTGGATGGGAGGGGCCATGCCGCATCTTCGACGCGCTGTCTCGCCGGCGTGGTGGCCGATACCGAGGAAGGTGGGCGGAGTGTGGGCCGTCAAGCCGGCTCCCGGTCCCCACAGCCTCCGCAGATCGATGCCTCTCGCCGTGTTGGTCAGAGACGTCCTCCGCTACGCCAAGACCTTAAGGGAGGCCCGCTACATAGTGGCGAGGGGCTACATAAAGGTCGACGGGAGGGTTAGGAGAGAGTATAAGTTCCCCGTAGGCGTCATGGATGTGGTCGAGGTTGTGCCCACGGGCGAGGTCTACAGGCTGGTGCCCGATCCGGTCAGCTACATAAAGCCGGTCCAGATACCCAGCGACGAGGCCGATCTGAAGCTTCTGAGGATCGAGGGCAAGAACTACGTGTCGGGCAACAGGATACAGTTGCATTTCCACGACGGGAGGAACTTAATTCTGCCGGCAGACGTCGGGCTTAGGTTCAAGACCTTCGACTCGGTCGTCTACTCCATATCGGGCAGGTCGGTGAGGCAACACATCCCCTTCAAACTAGGCGTTCAGTCTATGGTGTTCGACGGAAGCAACGTGGGCTTCATGGGCGCCGTTGTCGAGATCAACTGGACTCTGAAGAGAAGACTCTCGACTGTGGCTCTCAAAAGCGGCGAGGAGGTCAAAAGGACGATCCTCGACTACGTGATGCCTGTAGGGGAGTCGGCGCCGGTCCTCAAGCTTCAGTAAGGCTCCCTGCCGGCCTGCTCCACCTTTCTACTGGCCAGCATCTGCTCTGTCTTCCAGAAGAGGTCGCCGAACTCCTCAAGAGTCGCCGAGAATTGGCCCAGACTGACGCCGATGGGCTCAAACACCCTCACCGTGTCGCCCTCGACGATCCAGCCCTCGGCAAAGCCTCCGAAGGACCAGTCGTAGCGGGCCAGCACGGTATACCTCTTCTCGCCCTCGGGCGTCTTGAGCATAATATATACCGCCGCCGCGCCGTATTTCGTAAACAGCTCGGCCACCACGTCCCTATACCTCTCGCCCGCTCTCGGCGCCGGTATCCTCTGCATGTACTCCAGCTTCTCGTTCTGGAGATCTTTCCTGAGCTCGTTGAGGAGTTCCGTCACCGGCAAGCCAGTCCTTACCACCCGCATGGCCTAAGTTATTTTAGCCGATTAAAACAATGACGTCTCGGCAAAAACTATATGGAGTTCAGGGCCTGGTCCAGATCCTCTATTATGTCGTCGACGTCCTCCAAGCCGACCGACAGCCTTATGAGGTCCTCGGTGATCCCGAGCTCCTCTCTGTCCTCGGGAGGTATGGGCGAGGCCGCGCTTAGTATGGGGTAGGTCGCTATGGTCTCGGCGCCGCCGAGGCTCGGGCTCGGCGTTATCAGCTTGAACGAGGACAAGACCCTCTCCACCTCGGGCCTCCCGCCCTTTATCCTAAAGGAGAGGACCCCTCCGTAAAGCCCGCCGAAGAGCTTCCTGGCGATCTCGTGGTCTCTATGGGTCGGCAGGCCCGGATACAAGACCTCCTTGACCTTGCTGTGCTCTGCGAGGAACTCCGCGACGGCCTTGGCGTTCTTGCTCTGTAGCTCGAAGCGCGGGAACAGCGTCTTGGCGCCGCGCATGCAGAGGAACGCCTCGAAGGGCTGCATGATGCCCCCCAACATCGCCCTGTACGTCCACAGATCTACGTCGACGTCCCGCGTCACCACGACGCCGCCGACCACGTCGTTGTGGCCGGCTATGTACTTCGTGGCCGAATGCACCACGTAGTCGGCGCCGAAGGACAGCGGATTCGCCAACACCGGCGTGGCGAACGTGTTGTCGACCACAACGACAGCGCCGAGATCTTTCGCCGCCTTCACCACCTCGGGCATATCCAGCACCTTCAGGGTGGGGTTTGTCATCGTCTCGACGAAGACGACCTTAGGCCTAGCGGCCTTCACGGCCTCGACCACCGCCTCCGTGGCCGGATACGCCTTGAGCAACCTCACGCCGAACTTATCCTCAAGCGTCGAGAAGAACTTCAGAGTTGCCCCGTAGGCCTCCTTCGTGGTCAGGAGGAGGTCGCCCTTGTTGAGCAGATAGACGGAGAGGGTAGATATCGAGGCCATCCCGCTGTTGAACGCGAGGGCGTCGGCCCCCGCCTCGAGCGAGGCCATCACCCTCTCGAAAGCTCTGACGGTGGGGTTCTCCTCCCTCGCGTACTTCAGATCGACCCCCCTATCGCTCTTCCTCGCCTCCCCCACCTGCTCGAACACGGCGGTGAGATACACCGGAGGGAGCGGGGAGCCGAATTGATCCCTCCAACCGTGTCCTCTGACCGCGGCAGTACGGCGGCGCATGGTAACGTTAATTAAATTAAAAATATGCTTCGCCCCGTGGACGCGTATATAGTGGGCAACCCCACCGTCGACTACGTGGTGACCAGCGAGGGCTCCACGCGCCGCATCGGGGGCCCTCCGTACTACATGGGCTTGGCCTTCGCCGCCCTCGGCTTGAGGCCCGTCGCGATAGGGGTCGTGGGGCCCGACGAGAGGGACTTCATAGAGGGCGAGCTGAGGAAGATAGGCGTTGAGCCCCGCCTCATTCAAGGCGACGCCACCTCGGTCTTCGAGCTGGACTACAGATCCCGGCCGCGGAGGAGCGCCGCCGTGAGAAGGCCGTCGGTCAAGATATCGGGAGTCGTCGAGGGGCCTCTGGTCGTCCTCAACCCCGTGTTCGACGAGATAGACGCGGTGGAGATCTACGCCGACGTCTCAGCCGTGGATCTGCAGGGCTTTATCAGATCTGGGCGTGATGCCCCAGCCGCCGATATACTGCACTTCTCCGACGACGACGTGGCGTTGGATCCGCGGCGGTTGGCCGGGTACAACTCCAAGTGGAGAATCGTCGTGTATACTCTGGGCGACGGCGGCGCGTATATGTCGGTCGACGGCCGCCTCTACTATGCCCCGAGCGCCGGCCTCGACGTGGAGGACACGACGGGGAGCGGCGACGTGTTCCTCGCCGTGTTCTCCGCGCGTTTTCTTAGGACGGGCGACGCGGAGGAGGCGTTGTGCGAGGCGTCCATGTACACAGCCGGCTACCTCCGCCGCAAGAGGATAGAGAGGTATGAATACGGCTGCGAGGTTGTGCGGCGCGGCTAAGCGATAGACTCGAGAGACGCTATTCTGCTCAATATGTCCGTCCTCGTCACGATCCCCACCAGCTTGCCTTCGTCGTCCACCACCAACAGACGGCCTATGTTGTTGGCCAGCATGGCGCTTATTACGTCGTATATGTCGTCGGATGCGTTGATGACGGGCGGGTTCGAGATCATCACGTCGCCGACCTTTATATTCCCGGCGCACCGGGCGAGCGCCTCGACCACCCTGGACGACATCAGGAGGCCCACAGGCCTCCCCTGCTCGTCGACGACCGGTATCCCCCTGTATCTCCTCTTAGACAAAATATCGATATACTTGTCTAGAGGGTCGTCGGGCCTCGCGGTCACGGGCTTCCTGGTCATTATCTCGCTGACAGGCACATGCGGTATCGAGACCACCGAGTCGACCTCCATCAAGGACTCGAGATCCGCCTTGATCAACTTGCCCATGATCACTATCCCGCTCGGCAGAGGCCCGACCCTCACCTCCTTCTGGACGTAGGGCGACAAATCGCCGAGCACCCTCATGGAGGCCAGAGGCCTCTCGGTGAGCAGGCCGATTAGGGATATATCGAGGGCGTAGCCTATCGCCGTGTTGTTGTGGTATATGGGGACGGACAGCGTCTGCTTGCTTATTATGTCGTAGGCCTTCGACGTGGGCACATAGCCGCCGTGGGGCCCCGCCTTGCTGATGACGAGGCCCATCGACTTGAGCACGGACATTATATTCCTTATATAGCCCTCGTGGACCTTCAACGCCTCGGCGATTTCCTTGGACTTGACAGGTATATTCTCCCTGGAGTATATATCGACCAAAGTCTTAAGCACATTGTATATAGAGTCCGACATGCCCATCGATAGGGAGTAGAACAAGGTTAAAATGTTTTAACCCTCAGAAGTCGGTCTCATCGTCATCGTCGGAAGACCGTATTTTCATCACACGACATAAGAAAAGTTACTTTCCAAATTTAAGGAAACACGCATGGAGGACCGGCGAATGTTTATATACCGTACGTCCGTGAGGCCCAATGCGGGTCCTCGTGGCTGACCAGACCAGCGACAAGCTCCTGGAGAGGCTCAGAGGAGGCGGACTCGAGGTGGACTACCGGCCGGGCATCCCCCGAGAGGAGCTCTTGAAAGTTGTCGAGGGGTACGAGATCCTCGTTGTGAGGAGCAGGACAAAGGTCGACAAGGAGGTTATCGATAGGGGGGCCCGGCTCAAGATAGTCGCCCGCTACGGCGTCGGGCTGGACAACATAGCGGTGGACTACGCCATAAAGCGCGGGATAGCCGTGATAAACGCCCCGAACGCCCCCACGAGGAGCGCGGCGGAGCTGACCCTAGGCCTCATGATAGCCCTCGCCAGACGCATACCGATTCTTGACAGGGAGGTGAAGGCGGGCGGCTGGCCCAAGGGGAAGTACGTGGGGAGGGAGCTCTACGGCAAGAAGCTCGGCGTGGTGGGCTTCGGGAGGATAGGGAGGACCGTCGCCCAATACGCCCGGGCGCTCGGGATGGAGGTCGTCGCCAGCGACGTGATAGACGTCTCGGCCGAGGCGGCCAAGATAGGGGCTAGGCAAGTCCCGCTAGAGAGGCTCCTCGCCGAGAGCGACGTGGTGAGCCTGCACGTCCCGCTCACCCCGAGCACCTACAGGCTGATGGACGACGACAGGCTCTCCCTGTTGAAAGACGGCGCCATGTTGATAAACACCAGCAGGGGCGAGGTCGTAGACGTGGACGCGTTGGCCAAACACATAGACAGGCTCTGGGGCGTCGCGTTGGACGTGTTGCCGGAGGAGCCTCCGAGGAGCGAGAAGTTGCTCAAGCTCCTATCGCACGAGAAGGTCATAGTGACTCCCCACGTCGGCTCGGAGACGTACGAGGCGTACGATAGGCTGGCCGAGGAGCTGGCCCTAAACATCCTCGAGGCGGTCAAGAGAATATGAAGTACTTGACTCCAGGCCCCATACAGCTGCCCGACTTCGTGCTGAAGGCGGCCTACAGACAGCCGGCCTTCCACAGATCTGAGGAGTTCAAGCAGACGCTCAAGTCGGTGTTGGAGAAGATGTCTAAGGTGTACGGCGGGATCCCCGTGATAATGCCGGGGACGGGCACTCTGGCCGTGGACACCATGGTCTACAACTACGTGAACCCCGGCGAGAGGGTGCTCGCCGTGATCTTCGGGGAGTTCGGCAGAAGGCTCGCCGCCTCCTTGAGGAGCAGAGGTGCGGAGGTCGTCGAGTGGGAGGTGGAGGCCCCGCCGGCCCCCGACGAGCTCGACGACAAGCTGAGGAGGATCGGCCCGGTAACCGCCGTGGCCTTGGTCCACAACGAGACCAGCATGGGCATAGCGTATAAGGACCTCGCGAAAGTCGCCGACGTGGCGAAGTCCCACGGCGCGCTTCTCTTGGTGGACAGCGTGTCGGGCATGCCGGCGGAGCCGTTGCCGCCTGGGATAGACGTCGTGGCGACGGCGTCCCACAAGGCCTTCATGGCCCCGCCGGGGGCCGCCATACTGTACCTCAACGCAGAGCCTAGGGCCAAGTCCGGCGTGCCGCCTGCGATGGACTTAAGAGGCTATCTGAAGGTCCCGTCGACGCTGGACACCCCCTACACGCCGCCGATATCTGTGATATACAGCCTCGAGGCCTCGCTGGAGTACATACTGGGCCTCGGGCTGGAGAGATACGCCGAGATCCATAAGGAGCGCATGGACTTGCTGTACGGCAACGTTAAGCTGGGCGCCGTGCCGAGGCCCCAGCACCGCAGCAACACGGTGGCCGCGTTCTACTGCGACGACGTCAAGTCGGCCCTCAAGGCCTTGAGGGAGGCCGGCTACGTGGCCAGCGCCGGGATGGGGCATCTCAAGGACAAGGTTGTGCGCGTAGGCGTTATGGGCGACGTGACCAGGGACGACATAATCAAGGTCGCCGAGGTCCTCAACAATGTGGCTCGAAGATGAGTGCAAGCTCTGTCTGGTCCACTCCCGCACGTCTGACGTAGTCAAGCTCGGCGGCGCCCCGCTCCTCCCCAGGCTTTTGGTCTATCTATCGCAGGCGCTGGAGAAAGGGAGCAGGAGCGAGGCGTTCGCCGAGAGCTTCAAGGCAGTCGCCTCCATGCTCGAATCGCCGGATCCATACGGCGACTACAAGAAAAGGCTGGCGGAGATCGGGCGAGAGGTCGCCGCCGTTGTCGAGAGGAAGCTCGAGGAGGCCGGCTGGGACTTAAGGCTGGCGTTGCGCATAGCGGCGGCGGCCAATATAATAGACTCCAACGTCTTGGGGTATAGGCCGAGGAAGCTGGAGTTGGCCATATGGGACGAGCCGGCCATAGAGGAGCGCGTCCAGTTGCCCGAGAGGCTGTACTACGTCATAGACAACGAGGGCGAGGCGCAGATAGACTACGTCGTCATGGAGGCCTTGAGAAGGAACGGGATCACGCCGATCCCGGTCGCCCGCTCCGAGCCCTACGAGATAGACGTGGTGGCGGACTCCTCGAAGGGCTTTCTGGCCACTCCGGGCAACATATCGCCGATTAGGTGGCTCGGCGACGGCTTCATCTTGGCTAAGGGCATAGCGAACGCCGAGGCCTATCTGGAGTGGGGCGCGGGCAAGCCGGCCCTGCTCCTCTTCAGAGCTAAATGCGACGTGTTGGCCCGGAGGCTGGGGGTCGAGAAGAACGCCTCGATAATTATAACGGGCGAGTCGTTGAGGAGGCTCCTAGGTCAGAATTAGCTTCACCGGTATCCCTTGTTTGTACTGCACCGCTATAGGCGCCGACTCGAGGCCACCCTCGGTGATCACCGCGTTGGCGACCTCCCTCACCTTCTTCAAGACCGAGAGCACGTCGAGCATGTGGGCGTAGGACTGGCTGTATATGTCGTATTTGACGAGGGGGCTGGGATCGATATATATGCCGAGCCCGGTCACCTCTATGGTTGTCTGCCCGCCCTCCCCCGGCTTGAACTTCTTCAACAAGGCTTGGAGCCGCGAGTACTTCTCGGCAACCGCCTTGAGCTGCTCGACCTCGGCTCCCAACGCCTTGACCGACTCCTCGAGCTCGCTTATTTCTCTATCCAGCTCGGCGATGAAGTCGGCGGCCTTCTTGTAGAACTTGAGGGTGTACACGTCCATGGGTATCGAGAACTCCGAAAATATAAGTTCAACTGTCAGCTAATCCAGGGGTTCTTCGAGGAGAGCGGCGGGTACGTCCCCTTCTTGATCTCCTGAGGCCTCAGACCCAGCTCCTTGAGGGCCTTGTCGAGACACTCGCCTATCTCTCTGATCTTCCTCCTCCTTATCACGTAGATCCTCGACTCAGCGACGAAGGGACCCACGACGTCGGAGCCGGCGTACTTCTCCACGAACTTGTCCGCGGCCTCGCTGAAGACCGGAGGCCCCTCGTGTAGCTCGTACTCGGGGAGGGCCGTCGACTCGACCAAGAAGGCTACGTCGACGAAGGTCCTCTCGTCGCTGTCCACGCCGAACCTCAATACCTTGAACCCGCACTCGTCCAGCTTGTTGGCGAGGGCCCTGGCATATCTCTTGAACATGCCCCACACCACGTCGGGCGGCTTCTGGGGGTAGGAGAACCGGAGGACCACGGCAGGCACGGGGAGCGCCTCCCCGGCGGCCTGCGGGGAGAAATAGGAAATGGAGGGCCTTTGGAGGAACCTCCTGGCGGCTAGGACGAATGTGGCCATCGAGGTCGTGGAGACCGCCGCCGCGACGTTTCTGTTGGGATCCACCGGGTCGACGACAACTAGGGGGCTTCTGAACTTACGGACCGCCTTCCTCGGATCTTGGTAATACCCCTCGGGATCCACCACGGTCTTGTACGGCCTCCATCTGGCCGCCGCCTCCAGCACGGAGAGGAAGGAGCCGTAGTGGGCGACTAACAGCTCTGTTAGATAGCCCGAGAAGCCCTCTACCTTGACCTCGGCGCCGTATACGCCTACGGTCTTCATGAACCTCTTCAAGAGGCGGACGTCTAGCTTGAGCTTGTCGTCAAGCCTCGACAAGAGGTACTTGTGGTGGAGCGGCGATCTGTCGGCCGCCGTGAGGACCGGCTCGCCGGGCCTCATCTCGAAGCAGGGGACCACGTCGACCTCGACGCCCTCGCTGTGGGCGACCAGATAGGGATGCTCTGCGTAGCGCGTCTCCACGGATACGCCGTCCTTCTCCATCTCGGCCCTAAGCCTCCCCACCAGCTCGTCGAGGAAGCCCTTGGGGTATTTCCTGGGCAAGACCACGAAGACGTCCACGTCTATTCCATCGGGTAGCCAAGTGCCTCTGGCCGAGGAGCCGACCAGCTCAACCGATCCCTCGACGCCCAGCCTGGAGAGGAGCCCGCCTACATATTCCCTGAACTGCTCCGATATGCGGCGCACCTTATCCTCCAGCTCGCGCGGCGGCGTTACGAGCCCCGCGGCCTCCCTCAAAACCTCCTCAACGGCCATCTAGGCGAGCCTCTTCACGTAGAGATCGTTGTATATAGGGCCTCGCGGCGTCAGGGTAGACCTCTTGAGCTTGACCTCGGCCACCTCGACCTCCCCGAAGTAGTCCGAGCGGTGGGCCTCGATGAAGGCGGCCAGCCTATCGCGGTTTCTCGGGCCCTTGACCCTCGCCACCGTGAGGTGCGGGGTGAACTCCTCGTCCTCCTCGGCGAACTCCCGCGTGAGCGCCCTCACGTCCTGCGCCAGCCTGACCAGCTCCTCCCTCCCTCTGCCTACGTCTATCCAGACCACCCTAGGGCTCGAGGGGTTCGGAAACGCGCCCACGCCCCTCAACTCGATGGCGAAGCGCTTGTGGGAGAGCCCCTCCAGCCTCCTGGCTATCTCGTCTAAGTTCCGCCTCGGTTGCTCCCCGAGGAATATGAGGGTTAGGTGGAGGTTGTGGGGCTCCACCGGCTTCAGATCGGCGCCGGTCTCCATAAGCCCTCTCTGCAACGCCAGCACTGCGTCGACTACCGCCTTCGCCGCCACGTCGATCGCGATGAACGACCTAATCCTCTCGCTCATTTCCCTCCAGAGACATGGACCATCTTGTGAGGAGCTCGCAGTGGAGGGGATCCACGAAGCTGAAGCCGCATCTCTCTATATAGGGGCAGAAGGTGCAGGGGATCGAGAGAAGCGCCCTCAGCTCGTCGCTGAGCTTGCTCACGTCGAATCTGGCTATCTCCTCGGCCTTCTCTCTGAGCTCCGACAACATCTTGTAGGCCTTCTCGGTCAGCCTAACTATGTAGACCCCCCTCCTCTCGCCGCCCACCCTCTCCTTTTTTATCAACCCGCGCTTCTCCAACCTGCCGAGTATCGGCAGCCCCGTCTTGCTATCTATGCCTATGTACTTCCACAGGTTCCTCTGTTGGTAGCTACCCCCAAGCCTCTCGAGGCCTTGGAGGATCTGGATCTCTATCTCGGTCAAGGTCTCCTCCTCAATTTGCTGGGTCTCCTCTCCCACGACGCTCCTCACGAGGGGTTTAATTAATATGCCTCGCGGCGCGACGCGCCCAGGCGCTAGGGCGCGTGACGGAGAAATCCGCTGAGGCCCTACGTCGAATCGACGCGATAGACGCGTTTTCGGTTACCGATTCAACGTATCGATAAGCTGAGAGCTCCGCCGTCTTTCCAACGCGGGACGTCGCCGCGTGCTCGGCGACCGCGAGAACCGTCGGTGGAGTTGAGAAGATTAGGTTATGCCTTTAAGCACGTTCAAGGAGCTGAGGTCCGTGTCCACGTAGTTGCACGAGATGTCCACCACATTCGCGTAGCCCTTCGACTGCAACAAGCTCGTCGACCCCACCGCTCCGTCGTAAGACGATCCGTAGTAGTAGAGGACGGTCGAGCCGCTGGCGCCCCACACCGTGTTGGTGGGCGGCCACGTGTTGCCCACATAGCTCGTGCCCCAGACGTTCTGGCACGTAGGCAGATCCTCGCTGATGGAGTAGTAGAGCGGCCACTCGCCGACGTCGTAGGGGCTATCGCCCATCTGGAAATCCAGGGCGAAGCCCGTGTTGTTGCCGAAGAACGAGGAAGAGGTATCGTTGATCTCGAAGGCGATCGAGGGGTAGAAGATCGACGATGCGTTGTATGGAAAGGATACGGAGAAAGGCACCGGACGGACGTTCACCGCAGTAACCGGGTTAGCAAATCCCTGGACGCCTGGACCTAACGATATCGATATATAGTATCCTCCGGTGACCGGGTTCTCGTAGATAGTCGCGATGGTGTAGTTATTCCCGTTCACAGCCGCCGTTAGCGTTATCTGGTAGTTGCCGTTGCCGCTATCCAGTTGCGATATACACAAGGCGACGCCCGACGCGAGCCAATCAACCGGACTCGTGAGGGACGTGCTGGCTACGCTGAGGGGCTCGCCGATTCCGGAAGCCCATACGTTCTCCACTAGTGCGGGAGGCCATAGCTGGGCGACGACTTGCGGCATGAGGAATCCTACGATCCGCCCGTTGTTTTCGAAATCCTGGAATATCGTCAGCGGCACGCCGACATAGTCGCTGATGGGTACTACCAGATCGCTACCGTTTAGAGGGAATATATAGCCGCAGACCGCGTTGCTTGAGTTGATCTTGGCGAATGTAGATAAAGCCCACGTGGGATCTTTAGTGGAGTTGCCGGTACGGTTTGTGGTGATGTTCAGTACAGACCATGACTGCGGCGGAGGCATGTAGGCGGGCGGCGGTATTTTTGTAGGCCAACGAAAAACTATTACTCTCGCTTTTATCAGTGTAAAGTTCGCTGTATTTATCTCGTGCGGCCACGGCGGCTGTGGCCTATGCAACATCTGTTTAAGCAGATTCTCCGCGACTTCCATCAAGGCCGCCAACGTGTTATTTCCCCTGACGATAGTTATTTCGTAGCTGGGCCTCACAGACGCCGGCGGTATTGTTACCCAGAAGCCGCCCGCCTCTACCTAGATAACCTCCGTCCTAGCCTCCACGGCTATACTCGTGCCGTTAGGCATCACGAGGGTTAGGCG